>NZ_CADIKK010000012.1 GCF_902859915.1 Paraburkholderia ultramafica | reverse complement strand
AAGATCTGCATGATCTTCCACCTTGGGCACTTTGATGCCGTCGGCCCGTGAGGGTCCACCTTCCTTCTTCGCTTCCACCGCTCACGGGTGGGAGGCGTTCATATCATTCTTCAAAGTCGGAACCTTCAACAACTTCCTTGCGGCCGTGAGCAACTCGCATCGTGATGGGATGGCCCACCATGCCAGAAGGAGCCATCTTCTTGCAAGTGTCAATCTCCAACGGGCTGCGCGTTCTCTCGGATTTCTACGAATCCGCGCTGCGTCTGATCGACGATCTCGATGCCGTGACGCCTTTGAACGAACTCCCGCAATCGGCGTGACACCGCGCTGACCATGCCGATCCGCGGTCAGTCCCCCCGTCGCACCTGATTGCGGTGACGGTTTCGATAGGGTTCAGGGGGTCTCTTCACCGGCAAAGATGCTGTGTTCCGGCTCGACGGAATCGTTATCGACACATTGGATGTGCCAATGACCCGTCATCAGCGTTCTGGCCTCGTTGGCGCACCATTGCGCGCGGCCGGTCTCGCCTTCGAACGGGCCGTCGGCGGTGTTCAGATCGAGTCCTTCGAGCACGCGGCAGGGCACCGGGTCGTTCGGCCCGCACACCAGCGCGTTGCCGCAGTCGACGTGCAACGTGCCCCACTCGGGCAGGTCGAGGCCCATATGCCCTTCGCGCGACCATTGGCGCGTTTCCCGATCGAGCCACAGGATGGCAAATGCCATCGGATTGGCACGGTCGAACGCATCGAGGTGTATAGTCAGTCGCATGATTTTCTCCGTTTGTAGCGGGTGTACCGGGTCGGTTCGCAGTAAGCAGCCAGTTGCTTCATTGACTCAAAACCCAGCGGATCAACGTATGGGCGTCCTCGGGTGTGAGCGGTCCGCCGCGATCGGGCGGCAGCGGCATGGCCATGTCGCCCCAATGAGCCGTGCCGCCGACCCGCAGCTTTTGCTCGAGCACCAGCTGTGCATCCGGCACGTTGCGATAGCGCTGCGCGATCTGTTGGAACGAAGGCGCAAGAAATGGCGCATCGCGGGTATGGCAGAACATGCAGTGGTGTTGATCGACGAGCGCGGCCGGCTCGGACTGTGCGAGCGCCGCGGCGCTTGCCGTCAGCGACAACAGCAGCGCGCTAGCGGCGGCAAGATGCGCGGACGAGGCATTCACGGGACACACTCCACGAGAGGTTCCGGTTCAGTGTACGGTCGGGTGTGATGCGGTAGTTGACGCATATCAACCGGCTTTCACGACGGCGAAGCGGTCCGTGGTTCGGTCTCTGCCTCGTCGCTCGATTGACCTGCGTCAAGCATGATTGCCGCCGCCCGTTTGGCGACGTGTCAAGCGCGCCTATGTTGATCACATCGGAGTGCCAGGCGTGGCCGCACTCCCGTTTTCTGCGCCGCTCGTCCCACGGCGCGGTTCGACGCCACGCACTCTTACGGGCAGCCGCCATGACTATCCATTTCCCACAGGAACGTCCCGAATACTGCGCGCGCGATCTCGTGATCGTCTTTCCGGCGGAGGTCGACGGTACGCGCGTGCAGTGCGCCATTACCGCGGAAGCGCTGGAAGATCATTTCGGCGCGCCGTCGTTGCGTGAAGACGATCTGATCGAAGCATTCGACGCACACCGGCTGCCCATCGAGGAAGCCGCGCGAGACCTGCTGAATGAAGTGGGCGCGAAGCCGGTCATGATGCACAGCGGCTACTTCCGCTTCTGCGATTGAAGCTGTGCGGCCGGCCCGCCGTCGGCCCCTGGGTGGCGCCGCGCCAGGACGTCACTTCGGTAAGCAGACTGCGGCTCGGCGTCGCGCCGCCACGGCCGATGCGGATCAGTCGTGGCGCAGCGGCGATCCAGATCGCGCCGGGTCGGCTGTGCCGCGTCGGATCATCGTGTCAGACCGCCGTCTGGCGCGCTTGACTCAAATCAGGTCATGGTGGCCGCCTGGTGGTCTTATTACGGTAAGTTGCACGGCGCAGCCGCCCTGGCGTGGATCTCGCCAGCCGCATGGCTTCGCGAGAGGAGGTCGAAATGCGCGCAATGGTGTTCGACGGTAGCAGTTCGCAGCTGCGCGACATGCAGGTGCCCGATCCGCAGCCTGGCGCGGGGCAGTTGCTGATCGATATTCATGCGTGCGGCGTGTGCCGCACCGACCTGCACCTGATCGATCACGAACTGCCGGATCCGAAACAGCCGGTGATTCCGGGCCATGAAATTGTCGGCACGGTTGCGGCACTCGGAGCGGGCGTCGCGGGATTCGCGGTCGGCGACCGTGTCGGCGTGCCGTGGCTCGGGCACACCTGCGGCCACTGCCGCTATTGCGCAAGCGCGCGCGAAAACCTGTGCGACGACCCAGGCTTCACCGGTTATACCCTCGACGGCGGCTACGCCGAGCACACTGTCGCTAACAGCCGCTATTGTTTTCATTTGCCGCCGCAATATTCCGACGTCGAAACTGCGCCGCTACTCTGCGCTGGACTGATCGGCTACCGCACGCTCAGCATGGCCGGCGATGCGCGGCGCGTCGGCATTTACGGGTTCGGCGCGGCAGCCCATCTCGTCGCGCAGATTGCGTGTCACGAGGGCAGGCAGGTCTATGCCTTCACCCGGCCAGGCGACAGCGTCGGCCAGCAGTTCGCGCGTCGGCTCGGCGCCACGTGGGCCGGCGACAGCGACGTGCCGCCGCCCGACGAACTGGACGCGGCGTTGCTGTTCGCGCCGGTCGGCGCGCTGGTGCCGCTCGCGCTCAAGGCCGTGGCGAAAGGCGGGACTGTGGTTTGCGGAGGCATTCACATGAGTGACATCCCGTCGTTTCCGTACGCGTTTCTGTGGGGCGAACGGCGCGTGGTGTCGGTTGCGAATCTGACGCGTGAGGATGGCGCCGCGTTCATGCAGGTCGCCGCGCGGACCCGGCTGCGGATCGAAACGACAACCTATGCTTTGGGCGACGCCAATCAGGCACTCGACGATCTACGCTGCGGCAGGCTGACCGGGGCGGCAGTGCTGTCGATCCGCTAGCACATTGCTGTCCCGCCGACACATCGCAACGGCGGAAAAAGGCGGCTAATCACGCTGCCCGAGCACACCTCGTTCGAGGTGCCGCTGTTCACCTGCAGCGGGGTCCGCCATCAGTTGCCCGACAATACAAGCTTGACTCAACGGCCGCGATGGCGCGCGGCTACACGCGGGCGAGAGCTTCCATATCGAGGATTCTGATCTGCTTGCCATGCGTATTGAGCAGACCGTCCTTCTGGAACTTCGACAGCATGCGGCTGACGGTTTCGAGTTTCAGACCGAGGTAGCTGCCGATCTCCTCCCGTGTCATACGCAGATGAAATTCGGCCGGCGAGTAGCCGCGCGACTTGAGCTTGCTGGACAGGTTCAGCAGGAACGTCGCGACCCGCTGGTCGGCGGACATCGTGCCGAGCAGCAGCATCAGGGTCGCCTCGCGCACGATCTCGCCGCCCATCAGCCGGTGCACATGCTGCTGAACCGCCTTGACGTCGCGGCACATCGTTTCGAGCGGATGGAACGGGATGATGCAGACCTTGCTGTCCTCGATGGCGAGCGCGTCGCAGCTATGGCTGCCTGAACAGATGCCGTCGAGGCCCAGCACATCGCCGGCCAGATGAAAGCCGGTGACCTGCTCACGGCCGTCGCGATGCATGACGACCGTCTTGAACGAACCCGCGCGAACCGCATAGATGCTTTGGAACGAATCGCCCGCGCGGAACAGGGACTCGCCATTTTTAATCGTGCGGGAAGGGCAGATCATCGACTCGATCCGCTCAGTCTCCGCCGGCGTCAGGCCTTCCGGCAGGCAGAAAGGGTACATCGCGCAGGTTGAGCAGTTGGCGCCGGCGCGCTTTGGCTGGGTCGTCGCGAATCCGGTGTCTTGCAGCGCGTGCAGCGGGATCTGCGCGATGGTTCGAGCTTCGGGATATTCGGCAACGTCAGACATGGTGTGCTCCGGGATAAGAGAGGCCACGTGCGCAACGCCCGCGGGCGATTCGCTGGATGGTGCTGGATGTAAGGTCGAATTCGCTGGTCTTGTCGAAGAAGTACCGCGCACCATGGGCAAGGCACGCCTGCCTGAACCCAAACGCGCGGCCATCCGTGTCCTGATCGAAATCGCGTCCTCGACGAGGAACACGCGCAGGGCTGGTCGTGACAGGCTTGAGTCCATGGCTCAAAGTATCGGCCGCGTTATCTCAAAATTAAATCGGCCGGGAACGAGCTTCAGGTAGGCAAACACGACATCGTGTAGGGAATTTCCTACACGCATTGAGGGATGGCGAAGCAGCCGCGAGCGCGGCGATGGAGGCAACGATCGGCGCGCCCGGCGGCAGGCGCACTTGGGTGAGCTAGATCTCGTCGTCGTCCGCGAGCAGTTTGTGGCGCACCGCATAGCGCACCAGAGCGGCTTCGTGCGGCATCTGCATTTTCTCGAGAATGCGGGTTTTATAGGTGCTGACCGTCTTGCTGCTGACACACAACTCGGCAGCGATTTGCGTGAGGGTCTGTCCTGCGGCGATGCGCCGGAACACGTCGAATTCGCGGTCGGACAGGCGCTGGTGGGGCAGCGTGTCGGTGGGCTCGTTGAGGCTTTGCGCAAAGCGTTCGGCCATTGCGAGACTGACATAGACGCCGCCGGAGGCAACCTTGGTCACTGCGGAGACCAGTTCCGCGCTGGCGCTTTCCTTGGTGAGATAACCCGATGCGCCGGCCTTGAAAGCCCGCACGGCGTACTGCTGCTCCGCATGCATGGTGAGCACGAGAATGCGCAGCGCCGGCAGTTCGTCCTTGACCTGTCGGATCAGCTCGACGCCGTTGCGCCCCGGCATCGACAGATCCAGCACCAGCACCTCAGCCGGATGCGAGCGAACCAGCGCGATCGTAGTGGCGCTGTCGCAGGCTTCTCCAACCACTTCGAAACCGCTTGCGTTTTGCAGAATATGTCGCAGACCATCGCGCACCAGCGCGTGATCGTCGGCTATCAGCACGCGAATCATGTTAGCGTCTCCTGCCGTTGCACGGCCGCTGCGGGGAACGTGACGGTCAGCGCAAAACCCTTGCCGCTGGACGTATGTATTTCAACCGTGCCGCCTAACATGTGCGCACGTTCGCGGATCCCGAGCAGGCCGAACGATTTTTCGGCGGGCGCACCGGAACGGCTCGCGCCATGACCATTGTCCGCCACTTGCACGATGCAGGTGTCCTCTTCGACGCGCACCGTCAGCGTAACGACCGTGGCTTCCGCGTGGCGGGCGACATTGGTGAGCGCCTCCTGCACGATCCGGAATAGTGTGGTTGCGCCTGCCGGCGTGAAGCGCGTGTCGCCGACTTCGATGTCGCGTTTCACCTCGATGCCATAGCGGTTCGTAAAGTCGTTCGCGAGCCATTCGATGGCCGGGATCAGGCCCAGATCGTCGAGCATGACCGGGCGCAGATCAGCCGCGATCCGGCGCACCGACGCGACCGTCGCATCGATCAACCGTCGCATGCCGCTGAGTCGCCGCAGAATCCCGGGCTCGGCGGTGGCTTCAAGCGCCTGCTCGACCGAGGAAAGGTCCATTTTCAGCGCGGTCAACTGCTGCCCGAGGTCGTCGTGCAATTCGCGAGCAATGCGGGTTTTTTCGTCCTCGCGAACCTTCTGCAGATTGGCGGACAGTTCGCGCAACTCCTCGCGCGATTTGCGTTGCGCGTTCTCCGCTTTGACCCGCTCCGTGATGTCGCGCAACATGACGGTGTACAGCTTGCTGTCGCCGTCGGACACCTGGGAAATCGACGCTTCGATCGGAAACTCTTCGCCCGTGCTGCGCAGCCCGAATAGCACGCGCTGCTGTTTGCCCATCTGGCGCTCGGACACGCCCGTGACGCCGAACTGGTCGACATGCCGCTCGTGCGCCGCGCGAAAACGCTCGGGAATGAAGCGCGATAGCGAAGTGCCAAGCGCGTCTGCCGCGCTGCAGCCGAATACATGTTCGGCCATCGGGTTGAAGATGACGATATTCTGCCGTTCATCGACGGTGATGATGGCTTCCATCGACGAACGGATGATCGCCATCATGCGTGCCTCGTTGACGCTCGACTGGCTGTGCGCCGCGCTCGTGGCGGTGGAGAGGCCGCGTGCGCGGGCCATCAGAAAGGCTACGACGGCGAACAGGCATGCGGCGGCGATGCTTGCCGCGAACAAGCTGTTTTCGCTGACGGAGGCGTCGCGCAGAGACCGGTCCGCCAGCCAGCGCCATACGCCAAGCGCCAACACAAATGCGACGACAAAGGCCAGCGTGCCGACGAACACAGGGTGTCGCACATAGGTCGCGACTCGCGCCCGCGATGACGATCCGGACGCGAGGGGCGTTTTATCGCGAAGGGGCATGCGCGCCTCTATGAATGACGGATAACTCACGACGCCGACCGATGGCCGGTGCCCATTGGATCACGAGTGCCACGGCGTCTTTCAGATTCAGTTCGTTGCGTTCAGCCTTGGCGATGGGCGGCAGAACCTGCTGCGTTGTTTATTCTGCGCGATCCGCATGGATCATGCCAGTAGTCGCGGTGGATGGCGAGCAGAGCGCTGTCTGAACGAAACGTGGTCGATGCGAGGCGCCCGGGGCTTGATCCGCATCAAGCGTATTTCGGGCTTGAACCGCAGACTGAACTCCCGGGCGCATTTCGCCGGCAGCCGTTAGTGATGCGTCAAGCTCCAGGAGCATGTCATGTACAAGCGGATTCTCGTAGCAATCGACGATAGCCAGGCCGCGCAACTCGCCCTTCAGGAAGCGCTGAAAATCGCGGAGGCGGCGCAGTCGACCGTGACGCGGTATTCGTCGCCGAACAGGGTGCGCAGATGGTCGACATCGGCACCGGCCTGCTCGATCAGCAGATGCGCACGACGGCGTCGGCCGACGCCGCCATGGCCACACTGGAGGACGCTCGCGCGCTGTTCGAGCAGCGCGGCGTGCGCGGCCTGACGCGAATCGTCGACGCGTACGGCGAGGACATCGCGGGCGTGCTCTGCCGCATCGCCGACGAATGCGAAGCTGATCTCGTCGTGATGGGCACGCATGGCCGGCACGGGATAGGGCGCTTGCTGCTCGGCAGTGTCGCAGAAGCCGTCTTGCGGCGCACCGAGGTGCCGGTCCTGCTGGTTCGGCGCGAGCGGGATCTGGACGAGATTCCGCCAGGTCTTTGACGGCTTTGACCGTGCAGGTTCGGCACGCGGAGCGCGGACAAAAAGACGCGCCCTGAAAACCGTCACATCGCGAACCCGGCTCGAATCAGTGCGACATCAGCACCGGCACGGTCATCGACTGGAGCACCGTGCGGGTTGCGCCGCCCATCACCAGTTCCTGCCAGCGGGCATGGCCGTAGGCGCCCATTACGAGCAGGTCGGCATCGAGCCCGGCGGCTTCCGATAACAGCGTGTCGCCAACCGACGCGCCTGCACCGGCTTCGACGTCCCTGACTTCGACACGGATGCCGTGCCGCGCGATGACCGTCGCGATGTCGGCGCCTGGAATACGCGGGTTCGCTTCTGCGCGAACGCCGTTCACCGTCAGGATGGTGGTGCGCCGCGCCGTGCGGCGGCCCTCTCGCGCTCCGTCACGCAGATACGTGCGGCCCGACGGTATTGCACAGCGCGTCGGCGAAGCGTTTGGACGCATGCAGCGAACTCGCGATGAGCCGTAACAACGGCCAGGTTCGTTGCTTGATATGGATCATGAGAACTCGCCCGGCCGCCCCTATGCTCGTGACATGCAGTGCGAACCCCAACTATCCGTCCACCACAGCGTGCGTTCGGTACGGAGGCTGAAATGTCCGAAGCGAAAGTTCTTGTCGTCTATTTCTCACGCACCGGGACCACGCGCCTGCTTGCGTCGGCGATTGCAAAGATGCTGGCCGCCGATCTCGAGGAAATCTGCGACCGCAGCAACCGCGAAGGGCCGGGCGGCTACCTGCGTTCGCTGGTCGATGCGATCCGCAAGCGACCCACTGAAATCGTCCCGGCCGGCCTGAGCGTGTCGGCGTACGACCTCGTCGTGATCGGCTCGCCGGTGTGGGCCGGTTCGGTATCGGCGCCGGTGCGCTCGTATCTCATCGAGAACCGTGCGCGGCTGCCTCAGGTGGCGTTCTTTTGCAGTTGCGGCGGACACGGCGCCGCTGCCGCGCTTCGCGAGATGAGCGTACTGGCGGGCAAGCCGGCCGTCGCCGAATGCAGGATCACCGCGGCCGCGGCGCACCAGGGCGTGCATGCCGAGCTGGCAGACTTTGTCGGCGCACTCAAACGGCACCTGGCGTGGTCCAGCGAGTTCGAATGGATGTGCTGATTCGTACTGGTTCGTGCTGATACGCGCGGTCGAAACGGATTTCCGGGCGTTGAAGTGTGGCGGTTGGATTGCCCGGGCGCCGGGGACCGGCCTGAAAAATAGCACGGGCAAGCGCGATCCGCTGGCGTGCACGCGTGACGCGGACGGCGCGCCATGAACAGCCTCTTGCTGCGATCAGGAAAAGTCGAGTCCGCTCAATGCTTGACGCACGTCAAGCGGCTCGCGCCGTTCTCGACGATGATCCAATCATCCCCGCCGTTCGCGGCTCATTCGCTCAGCCATGCGACCGCGGCGGGCGACTTCGCTACGGAACCCGCGCGAAACCGCGGAAGGCCTGGGAGAGAGCAGATGGGAGTCGGCATGCAAATCGTCTATCTCGGCTTTGCCGGGACGTCGCACATCGAAGCCGAAGCCGCTTCGCAACTGGTGCGCCTGGAGCGTTTCAGCCAGTCCATCGCGGGCTGTCACCTGGCGATCGAATCCATCCGGGCCGCGCTCCCTGACTACCGGGCCAATGCGGCGCCGGGCGAGCCACGCGCTCCCATGTTCGACGCCCGGCTGGACCTGATCATGCGCAGCGGCGAGCTCGTGCCGATCAGACATTGCCTCGACGCCAACGCGGAAGTGGCGGTCCAGGCGGCATTCGATTGCGCCGAACAGCAACTGGCGCTCAATCCGGCGCGTACCCGGTCCTGATCATTGCAGCGAGTGCTGCGACGGCATCGTTTTTTAATGCTCGACAAGGAGACAGTCATGTACGAGAACATTCTGGTTGCCGTGGATGGCAGCGAAGCGGCGAAATGCGCGCTTGATGAGGCGATCCGCATGGCGAAGCTCGCCCGGGCGAAGTTGACGGCGGTGTATGCGATCGACCAGTCGGCGGCCTTCACCTACGCGGGCGCGTGCGACCCGCATCTGTTGACCGAGGCCGCGCGCGAGGCCGGACGAAGCCTGCTGGACGACGCGCTCGCGAAAATGAAAGCGCTCGACGTGGCCGGCGATTCGGAAATCATCGAAACCCAGGGCATTGCCGAAGACATCGCGAGCTGCATCGTCCGCTGTGCCGAGCGGCGCGCCGTGGATCTGGTGGTGATGGGCACACATGGCCGGCACGGCATGCGACGCATGGTGCTCGGCAGCGTCGCCGAACGTTTCGTGCGGCATTCGCCGTGCCCCGTGCTGCTGGTTCGGGAAAGCGCCGCCGACGCCTGAGCATCGTCCCGACAGGCGCGCCGTGTTCGGGGCGGCGCCGCGCTCGCGACCGCACGCCGCTGCGCGCGAGCGGGAGAACAACATGTCAACCAGGCGCGTTGCCTTCATCACCGGTGACATGGCGGACTCGGCGCCGCCAATAGCCGGCGTCTTCACGACGCCGGCATGGGCGTCGCCATGTCGCATTCGGAGTGCAACGATCACGTCGCCACATCGCTGATGCAGCACCGGGGCGCCGGTCGCCGCTTTCATGCGTACGAAGCCGACGTGACTAATTTCGACTCGTGTGGGGGATGCGCGGCGGTTGACGGAGGTCATTCATTCGGCCAGGCGGCGGCTGATGAAGATCGCTTGATACATGTCAATCGGTGCGCCGGGAGCCAGCCTAAAGTCGCTCGTATGGGAAGGTCGTTTCGATCAACCGCTTTGCGTTCGAAGACGTAAAACCGTCGCTGGCGACACCTTCAGCCGAGACGCATGCGCGCCCGCGCCATGCCACTCAACGCTGTCCCGTATCCATGACGTTCATGGATGATTCAAGGAGTGACACAATGAGCAACCTGACCCGTTTTGACCCGTTTGCAATCGAACCCATGTCGGATCTCTTTCAGGGCCTGTTCCGCCCGCTGCGCGGTGGCGCAGGGGGGGAGGCGCCGCTCGCCGACATCAAGATCGATGTGACGGAAAGCGATACCCAGTACACGGTCAAAGCTGAACTGCCTGGCGTCGAGAAAAACGATATCGACGTAAAGATCGACGGCAATCTCGTATCGATCAGCGCCAAGGTCGAGCGTAAGCAGGAACTGAAGGATGGCGAACGGGTGGTTCGCCGCGAACGCTATTCGGGCGCCGTTAGCCGTTCGTTCTCGCTTCAGAGCGAGATCGACGAAACCACCGCGGCCGCGCAGTACAAGGACGGCGTGCTCTCGCTGACGCTGCCCAAGAAAGCGGCCTCCGAGCGCAAACGCCTGACGATCAGCTGATTGACGCGGCGCCGGGCGCACGGCTGCACGTCCCGGCGCAGCTGCAATCCTTGCATGCCATCGAGGAGCAGGCCATGAAGTCCGACATGGAATTGAAGCGCCAGGTCGAAGACGAGCTGGCGTGGGATCCGGCAGTCAGCATCACGGATATCGGCGTCGAAGTGTGCGACCGTGTCGTCACGCTGTCCGGCCACCCGGTCAGCTACGCCGAAAAGATCGCGGCGGAGAAAGCGGCGCAACGCGTCGCGGGCGTGCAAGCCGTGGTGGTGGAAATGAATGTGCGCCTGCATCATACTGATGTACGCACCGACGAAGACATCGCCCGGGCCGTGCGCACGATTCTGCACTGGACCGTCGGGTTGAGCGAAGCGTCCCTGAAGGTGCAGGTCGAAAAAGGCTGGGTGACATTAAGCGGCGAAGTCGATAGCGCCTATCAAAGCCATGTCGCGACCCGCACCGTTTCGCATATGCGCGGCGTGACGGGCGTAACGGACATGATCGGTATCGGCGGCGCAGCGGCCGCGCAGGATATCGGCGAGCAGATCAGCCAGGCACTGCAGCGTCACGCGGACCGCGAAGCAAGGCATATCGCGATCAAGGTGCACGACGGCACCGTGACGTTGACGGGCAGGGTCGATTCAGCTGCGGAGCGCTCAGCTGCGCGCGGGGCCGCGTGGGCGGCGCCCGGTGTGCATGCGGTCGTCGACAATCTGACCGTGGGCTAACTGGCGGCGCGCGGCCGGGGCGCCTTTGCGTGCGGTGCGCGTCACTTCATCTGGTGAAAGATCAGGAGGAACTCATGACGCTTTCCGGAAAAGTTTGCGACGGTCACTGGTCGGTATCGGTCGTGACGCACCCTGCGCCGGGCGGTTTCGACTGCTCGATCCAGCTCAGCCACACCACCGCGGAAGGCGTCTTCACGCACGAGTTCAGGCACGACACCATTTTTCCGAGCGAACGCGAGGCAGTCCTCGCCGGGCTGCGCGAAGGGATGGTGTGGGTGCAGCTCAAGATGTCGAAGACCTTGTCGGTTCAGGCGACAGACGACACTCAACGCAACAGTCAGGAGACTTGCCATGCGAGCATTCGACGTAATGACCAGTAACGTTGTATCCGTCAGGCCCGATCTGAGCGTGCGCGAAGTCGCGAGAATTTTCGTGGAGAAGAGAATCAGCGGCGCGCCGGTGGTCGACGCGGCCGGCGATATCGTCGGCATAATCAGCGAAGGCGATCTGCTTCGACGCGTTGAGCTCGGCACCGACAAGCGCAGGCGTGCGTCATGGCTCGACCTGTTTTCCGCGAGCGACGACGCCCGCGACTATATCAAGTCGCATGGAATGAAAGTCGAGGACGTGATGTCGCGCGAAGTCGTTTCCGTGGACGAAGACACCCCGATCAGCGAAGTCGCCACGCTCCTCGAAACGCAGCGTATCAAACGTGTGCCGGTGACGAGGGCGGGCAAGCTGAGCGGCATCGTCAGCCGGGCCAACCTGATCCAGGCTTTGGCCAGTCTTGCGGAGGAGCCTGCGGGCGAGGGCGGCGCCGCGGTCACGGACAGGGAGATTCGTGCGATGTTGATGGGCGAACTGGCCGGCCACAAGTGGGCATTCGCGGGACGCAACATAGTGGTCAGCGACGGCGTGATCCATCTATGGGGCGTGTTTCACTCGGTGGAGTCAGTAGACGCGGTTCGTGTGGCGGCTGAGAGTATCCCCGGCGTGAAGGGCGTCGAAGACCATACGGAACCTTATCCGATCATGCCGGGTATTTGATAGCGGCCGCCGGCGGGCGGCGTTGACCGTCCGGAGTGCTATCGATCAGCACGAAGCCGCCGAGTTGCCGTGCGCGCTCGCCTGGACACGCACGCCGCGCGCGTGGCTGGTAGACCTTCGGCGGGTGCTGCCGGCGGGGCACCCACAGACCCGCGTCTGTCATCAGGCGTCTGAACGTCTCCTTTGCAAGCCGGAGTGCATTCACAGAAACCGTGGAAAAATTCACCTCCCGCCACGCCCTATCCGCGCGCAGTTGTCTCCCGCGATAACCCACCATCGCGCCCAGGGGTGCGTCAAGTGACGAGTTTATTTTCTTTCGCGTCCTCGCTGTTACAAACCACGCTGCCAGCGACTGCCCAATTGCATAACCCGATCAACTCCCTTTCCCGCCAGGAATATCGCGATCAGGGTGGCCAACATACTTGCCCATCCAGGAAAAACCCCGGAAATCGCGATCACCAATGTATTCAGGAGAAGCGAAAATTGGCCAATGCTAAAACGCGGGTACCTGCGAGACAGCACCACGCAGACGATATCCATCCCGCCCGTCGATCCACGACACATCAGGACGACGGCAATAGCTGCGCCGTTCAGTAAGCCCCCGGCCGACTGCCGCCCGACGCGCCCGGCCGTAGCCGACCCATTGCTGTTTTCCGTTAGTCTCCAACCACTGTCTGTTCGAATGCTTTTCAGTAGACATTTTCCGACACGCAAGACTGGATATAACAATCAACGATTCTCCGGAACCAGTCTGGTACTTTGCCTGGCGGAGCTCGCTGCCGGAGACACGACGGTGATACGGCCGGCGTATGATCAGTCGGCGTTCGCGTAGATCATGGAGTACGCGGCTCCCAGGGCGGTCACCGTTAAAACCGCCGCGACTGCCGCGACCAAATTCCATATGCGCTCCAGCTTCATCACGCAACATCTCCTCGACTAGTGCTGGTGTCGATGATGGATGTCCGGATAGTGCGCGTGCGAATGCGTGATGGGCAGGTGAGCATGCGGATGAGTATGCGGCTCATCCCCGTCGTACGGAAAATCGTGCTCGTGTTGATGATGCTCGTCGTGGTGATGCTTGTGCGCGTGCTCCTGCACTGACTCCACAAAGCCATCACGCTGCACGAAAGGGAAGGTCTGGCGACTGCCATCCGCACGCTCGGTCTCGATGCGCACCTGATCAGCGGCCCATTGGTGGCCGCGCGTGCCCTCGTGGTACAGGCGAAAGCGCGGCGGCACACCGTCCTCGAACACGTCGAGCCGCACCACGCCGTGGCCGGTATCGATGTGCCTGCTTTCGCCATGATGGTGGTGATCATGCTCGTGGTCATGATCGTGCGCCGCCTTTTGCTGTCGCCACGTCGGCCCGATCATCCATGCCGCGACGCCGACGATCAGCACGGCGGAGGCAACCTGGAAATACGGCTCACTCGCCTCGGGATTCCAGTTACGCCCGAGATACACGCCCACCAGCGCAACGGCCCATACCACGGCCGTGTGCGACAGCGTCGCCGACAGCCCAGGCAGGACAGCCTGTCCAACGGTCCCGCGGATCGCAACGATGAACGCCGCCATCATGGTCTTCGAGTGGCCGGGTTCGAGGCCATGCAGTGCGCCGAGCAAAATGGCGCTGGGAATGAACAGCCAGGCGTTGGATGCGCCCTGCTGCGCAACGCATTGCGCGATACAAAAAGTTAACTTGTAGAGTGAGCTACTATGTTGTAGTTTACGCGACATGACACCTCTATCAACCTGGTCCATTCTGGTTCTGACGCTCCCCACGGAGAACGCGACCGCGCGCATGCGGGCCTGGCGCGCGCTGAAAGCGAAGGGATGCGCCGTCCTGCGCGACGGCATCTACCTGTTGCCCTACACCGACGAGCGCGAAGACGGTCTGCGCGACGTGGCGAACGGCATCATCGAGAGCGGAGGCGCGGCACACCTGCTACGCGCGCCAAGCCTGGACGCGTCGCAGGACGCCGAGTTCCGGACGCTTTTTGATCGCAGCGACGACTACGCGAACTTCATCCGCACGCTCGCAGACGCGCGCAAGACGATTTCGGGGCAGTCCGCCGCTGACCTGACCAGGCTCCTGCGACGCTTGCGAAAGGATCACGAGACGATCCGCGCGATTGACTATTTCCCCAACGACGCCGCCACGCGCGCCGACGTCGCCTGGCAGGAATTTGTGGCGCTCGTGGATACCGTCCTGTCGCCCGGCGAGCCGCACCGGGCCGAAGGGTCGATCCGGCGTCTGAGCCGCGACGAGTACCAGCGCCGGACATGGGCGACGCGTCAGCGCCTGTGGGTCGATCGCGTCGCCAGCGCGTGGCTGATCCGCCGCTTCATTGATCCGCAGGCGCGCTTCGTCTGGCTTCCATCTCCCGACGCGTGCCCGCCCGATGCGTTGGGATTCGACTTCGATGGCGCAGCTTTTACGCATGTGGGCGAGCGCGTGACGTTTGAGGTATTGGTCGCGAGCTTTGGCCTCGAAGAAGACGCAGCGCTGCTGAGGCTCGGCGAAATGGTGCACGCGCTCGATGTCGGCGGAGCATCAGTACCCGAGGCGATCGGCTTCGAAGCGGTGATGGCCGGTGCGCGTCAACGTGCGTCCGACGACGATCAGCTTCTCGACGAAATCGGCCGCGTGCTGGATTCGATCTACGCGCACTTTGCGACGGGCACGAAAAACAACAACGCAGGGAGCCGTTCATGACCTCCACCACGACGACCGCGCCGGGTTACAGCCTTGGCCAGATGATCCTTTACATGCTGCGCCTTGGCACCTTCGGGTTTGGCGGACCGGTGGCGCTGGTCGGCTACATGCACCGTGACCTGGTCGAGCGCCGGGGCTGGATCAGCGAAGCGGACTACAAGGAGGGGCTGGCGCTCGCCCAGATGATGCCGGGGCCTCTCGCCGCACAGCTCGGCATCTATCTCGGCTATGTGCACTACCGCATCGTCGGTGCAACGCTGGCCGGTATCGCCTTCGTCCTGCCGTCGTTCCTGATGGTCGTCGCGCTGGGCTGGGCCTACGCCCAGTTCGGCGGGCTTTCCTGGATGCAGGCGGTCTTCTACGGCGTGGGCGCGGCGGTGGTCGGGATCATCGCGATGAGCGCGTACAAGCTGACCACGAAGACCGTCGGCAAGAACAGGCTCCTGTTAGCGATCTACCTGACGGTCGCGGTCGTGACCGTGGTCACTCAATCCGAAATCGCGTGGCTGTTTATCGCGGGGGGCCTGCTCAACTGGTTCTGGCGTGCTCCGCCGAAATGGCTCAGCAAGGGCGGACTGAATGCGCTCGCAGTGACGCAGGTGCCGGTCATGAGCGGTGTCCTCAGTGGTCTTGATCTGCCACTGCTCGGCCAGATCGGCCTGTTCTTCACGAAGGCGGGCGCCTTCGTGTTCGGCTCGGGACTCGCTATCGTGCCGTTCCTCTACGGCGGCGTCGTAACCGAACATCACTGGCTCAACGACAAGCAGTTCGTGGACGCGGTGGCCGTCGCGATGATCACGCCGGGGCCGGTCGTGATCACGGTCGGTTTCATCGGTTATCTGGTTGCGGGATTTTCGGGCGCTACCGTCGCCGCACTCGGCACTTTCATCCCCTGCTATCTGTTCACGGTGCTGCCCGCGCCGTACTTCAAGAAATACGGCAGGTTGCCTGGCGTCAAGGCGTTCGTCGACGGCATCACGGCTGCCGCCGTGGGTGCCATCACCGGCTCCGTGATCGTCATCGCGCGCAGGTCCATCGTCGACTGGCCCACTATTGTGCTCGCGCTCGTCACCGTCCTGCTGCTGTGGCGATTCAGGAAGTTGCAGGAGCCGGTCATCGTCATCGCGGCGGCCCTGTTCGGTCTGGTTGTCTATCCGCTCATCCATTCGCACGTCATCTGACGGCACGCGCATGCGTGCAATCTACGAGGAACGCAATCATGGCAACACGTCGAATCTTCCTGCAGAACACCGCCGCCGCTGGCGCGGGAATCATGCTGGCCCAGGCACAAACGGTACGTGCCGCAGAAGACACCGGTTACACCGACAAGCTCACCGATGCGAACGGCAAGTATGTCGCTGCACCGTTGCCATTCGCCTACGACGCGCTTGAACCGGTCATCGACGCGCGCACCATCGAACTGCACTACAACTTTCATCACAAGCCAGCGGTGGTTGCCGCAAACAAGGCTGAAGACGGCTTGGCGAAAGCGCGGGATTCAAACGACTTCTCGCTGGTGAAGTACTACCAGAAAGAGCTCGCGTTCCAGCTATCCAGCCACATCCTGCACACGATTTACTGGACCAGCATTTCGGGTAAGGGCGGTGAGCCGAAGGGCGAGCTCGCCAGGGCAATTGACCGGGATTTCGGTTCGTACGCGAAGTTCAAGGGCCAGCTGGTTGCGGCAACGATCGCCATAGAAGCTTCTGGATGGGGCGTCGTTGGCCACCATCCTGCCACCGGCAAGCTGATGATCCTGCAGTGCGAGAACCATCAGAAACTGACCGCCTGGGGCATCCAGCCCATCCTCATCCTCGACGTTTTCGAGCACGCGTATTACCTGAAGTACCAGAACCGGCGTAACGAATACGTCAATCAGCTTTTTAGCCTCATCAACTGGGACAACGCGGCGCAGAGAATGCAAGCGGCGTTGCCTGCCCGAAGGCTGACCTGACACGGATGACCCACAGGGGTCCCGAACCCGCCCGAATGGTTACACGATACGGAGGCAAGCATGGGGTTTCTGGCCAGATCCAGATGGCTCGCCGCAGTCAGCACGGAAGGGCAGCAATGGGTTGTGCCGACCCGGCTCGCGATCGGCGTGCTGCTGCTTTGTCCCATCGATGGGAGCATCCAGCAACTCTTCGCGTTCTGGCACGCTGACACATCCGCATTGTCTTTCGGTGCGGTTGCCACCGGCATGATCCTTCGCGCGGTTGAGATCCTCGCCGGAATGAGTTTCATCGCGGGATTGGGCGTAAGGCTGGCGGGATATCCGGTTGTGGCGATCTTTGCCGTGCGGGCGGTGGCCAATGCTGCGAACTCATTCGCCTGGCTGCGCGAGGTCGTGAACGGCGTAATCGTGCCGCACGGCGATTGGGGCTACGGCGCGATGTACTTCGGCGTAGCGCTGCTCCTTGGCGAGTTGCTGGGGGCCGGCAGCGGCCCATGGTCGGTTGATCACTGGCTTTCAAGAAAATTCGGGGCAGTCGGGAAGTCCGATTCCGCGAGTTGAGAAAGCACAGACACGTTTGATGCAAAAGGAGATGTCCATGAATTGCGAAATGAAACCCCTGGCCTGCGATCCCGCCAAACTCGCGGGCCTGTCCGAGCAGCTGATCGTCAGTCACTACGAGAACAACTACGGCGGCGCTGTCAAACGCCTGAACGCGATTACCGGGCAGCTCGCCGGAATCGATATGGCCAGCGCACCTGTCTTCGTGCTTAACGGACTCAAGCGCGAAGAGCTGATCGCGGCGAACTCGGTGATCCTGCATGAGACGTACTTCGACAGTCTGGGCGATGGCGGCATCGTCACCGGCGATCTCCAGGCGGCGCTCACGCGTGACTTTGGCAGCGTCGAGCGTTGGACGGCTGAGTTCACCGCGATGGGCAAGGCGCTGGGTGGTGGCTCCGGCTGGGTGCTGCTGACCTGGTCGCCACGGCTTGGGCGCCTGACCAACCAGTGGGCCTCCGATCACGCGCACACCCTCGCTGACGGCACACCGATTCTCGCGCTGGACATGTACGAGCACTCCTACCACATCGATTTCGGCGCGAAGGCTGCCGCTTATGTTGATGCGTTTATGCAGAACGTGAACTGGGAACGGGTTGCGACGCGATTCGACTCGCTGCGCGCCTGAGCCACAAAAGATCGCACTTTGCGGCACGATAAGGAGGACATCATGTTAATTCGCAGCAAGCAGTTTGCGTTCGCCGCCCTCGTCGTTGCCGCTGCGCTCGCGGTCGCGGGATGCACGGAAAAACCTTCTGGGAGCCGGAGTGAGGAGGCGATCAACCTGTCGCAGGTGCCGGCACCCGTCAAGGCCACGATCGACCAGCAGGCTCAAGGCCGCAGTGTCGGCGAGATCGAAAAACAGACCGCTAAGGGCACGACCCGCTATGCCGTCACACTGGGTTCCGGCAACCAGAAGCAGGAGTTGCTGATCGACGAAGGCGGAAAGGTCGTCGCCACCAACACGGGCGAAGACGACGACGATTGAGCGGGCGCCGCTCGCACACCATTGCATACGGAGCACATCATGAAATGGATCACGCGCGAACGTCCCAAGGTCGAACCTGAACACCACCGCGCGTTGTGCAGCTTCGACGCGTTCCGTGCACTAGCGACAACGGTCTCGCGAGCTCGGGCGAGTCGCCGATAACCAACAGATAGCGGGTATGAACCGTGGAACCTTCCGATCTCACGGCCGTTGTGCGTATGGCTCTCATTTTCAGCCATGTGCTCGCTTTTGCAGTTGCCGCTGCCGCCGTCGGACTAGGTGACTTTGCGCTCTTCGGTCAACGCCGAATCAACATCGGACTGCTGCAAAGGGCGGCTACCGGCGTAATCAGGGCGTTGATCGCGCTTTGGCTCACCGGGCTCTGTGTCATCTGGATCGACACGCGGTTCGATGCCAGCGTGCTGTTGCACGCGAGCAAGCTGCTTGCAAAGCTAACGGTCTCGACCGCAGTCACGTTGAACGGCTTTGCGTTGCACCGGCTCGCATTCCCGCGCTTACGCAAGGTGCAGAATGATCCGGATCGGGCGGCCCTTCTGGCCACGGTGCTCGGCGTGTTCAGCGCGACGAGCTGGCTCTTCGCAGCCTTTCTGGGCGTCGCCAACGCGATTGCGCCCTTGCTCGGATATCTGGGTTTTATGTCGCTCTATCTTGTTGCCCTGTGCGCGGCGACAACGCTTGGCGTGGCGGTGATACGCCCGCAATTAGCAAGACGTATGGGACGTGAGGGCCACTCGCGCGTGACGGCCGGCCCGATCGAACCCACGGGCACCGGGAAAGCGCACGCAGCGCGGTGAGAGCGCAAAAGTTGAGAAGCGGTTTGGGGATTGGGGGCAACTCGCCCGAAGCGCATGCAAGAACGCTACGGGGCTCCTTCGAAGGTGGCCCCCGCCGCGTTGGAACGGTATCTATCGACCGCTGCACAGAGGCCCTGGATTGGTGCCTCCGGCGGAGCCAGATCATGAAGTAACAAGCGGTTGTGCCTCCAGGGGAAATCACATGGCCGCACGACGACAGCCACGGACACCGGGACGCGTCACTCACCCGGGCAATCAGATAAGTAAGGCAAAACGATGGAAATGAAGGCAGTTGAACCTCCGGGAGCATTGGCATCGACGGCCGAACGGATCCCCGCACACGAGCGTCACGGCGTCTCGTTTCGCGAGGCCTTCTGGGTCTGGGTCCGGGTCGCGGCCCTGAGCTTCGGCGGGCCGGCCGGTCAGATCGCGGTGATGCACCGCATCCTCGTCGAGGAAAAGCGCTGGATCAGCGAAACCCGGTTCCTCCATGCGCTGAACTATTGCACGCTCGTGCCCGGACCGGAGGCGCACAAGCTGGCGGTCTATGTTGGCTGGTTGCTGCACCGGACTCGTGGCGGTCTTGTTGCCGGCATCCTCTTTATCTTGCCTGGCCTGGCTGCACTGGGAATACTGAGCTGGGTCTATGCCAGCTACGGTAATGTCGGTATCGTCCAGGCACTGTTCTTCGGCCTCAAGGCGGCGGTGCTGGCAGTTGTGCTCGAAGCCGTGGTGAGGGTAGGCCGCAGGGCGCTCAAAAGTCAGGCAATGGTCGCGGTCGCGGCGCTCTCGTTCATTGGCATATTTTTCTTTGCCGTGCCGTTCCCGCTCATCATCGCATCGGCGGCCCTGGTCGGGATCGTAGGCAATCTGGCTGGGATCAGCGCCTTGCGCACAACCTCGGCGCATGACAAGGCCATTCAGGGCGAGGAGCCGCTTGCGGCCATCGACGTCGCCTTCGCTCAGGAAATTCCGGAGCACGTACGCCCGTCGCACCGGCGAGCCCTCAAGGTCACGGCGATCGGTCTTGTGCTATGGCTTGGCCCGCTTGTCGCGTTTCTTGCGATGGTGGGACCAGACAATGTCTTTACCCACATCGCGGTCTTTTTCAGCAAACTGTCGGTCGTCACGTTCGGCGGTGCCTACGCGATCCTCGCCTATGTGGCGCAGCAAGCCGTTGAGCATTTTCACTGGCTCGCGCCTGGTGAAATGCTGGCAGGCCTCGGGATGGCCGAAACGACACCCGGGCCGCTCATCAGCGTTGTCCAGTTCGTCGGTTTCATGGCGGCATTTCGCCATCCCGGATCTCTGGATCCGGTTCTTGCCGGCACGCTTGGCGGACTGCTCGCAAAATGGGTGACCTTCGCGCCTTCGTTCCTGTTCATCTTCATCGGTGCCCCCTACGTCGAAGCGCTGCGCGGCAACAAGGCACTGAATTCCGCACTCTCGGCCATCACGGCTGCCGTCGTCGGCGTGATCCTCAACCTTGCTGTCTGGTTCGCCCTCCACACGCTTTTTGGGCAGGTCAACGTGGTGCGCGCCTTCGGCATGGTTCTCCAGGTTCCTGAACTGGCAAGCGTCAATCGCTGGGCGCTTGTTCTGTCGCTAGCGGCGATGCTGGCGCTGTTCCGCTTCAAGGCAGGCATGATGGCCACGCTTGCGGGCTGTTGTGCAGCCGGGATGATTATCCATTCCGTCGGGTTGATCCAATGATTAACTGGACGATGGTCCGTCAACTTTTCGCACCATGAAAGAGAGGTGAAGTCATGAAATGGATCACTCGCGAACGTCCCAAAGTCGACCGGATCGCCTGTCCCTGGCTGATTGCCAGGTTCATCGACAAGGCGCCCGAGTTCCTTTACGTGCCTCGTGATGATGTGCTGCGTGTGGCGCAAGCGACCGGCGCCATTCCCTACGACGTGCCGAACGTCGAACTGGGTCACCACGGCGAACTGTGCAGTTTCGACGCGTTCCTGCAGAAGTATCAACTGACCGACCCGGCGCTGCTGAAACTCGCTCGGATCGTGCGCGGGGCGGACACCAGCCGGCTCGACCTCGCTCCCGAAGCGAGCGGACTCTATGCCATTTCCGTGGGGCTATCGCGCACTTTCGCCGACGATCACGAGCAGTTGCGGTACGGCATGGTTGTATACGACGCGTTGTATGCGTGGTGTCAGAGCAATGCGCACACCTAGGCCAGCGGCCTCGATCGCAGATCGCGGTGCGATCTCACGCCTGATGCTACCTGCCGGTGCGGACGTAGGCGCGTTGCCCCTGCTGGTCGGCCGCGGGTTGCGCGGCTTCTGCGACGGATTTGTCGCCGTGCTGTTGCCGGCGTACCTGCTTGCGCTCGGTTTCAGCCAACTGGACGTGGGGCTGGTCAGCAGCGCCACGCTGATCGGCTCGGCGGTGGCGACGATCCTGGTCGGGATGTTCGCCGGTCGCCATCCGCTGCGTCGCCTGCTCACCCTGGCGGCAGGCTTGATGGCCGCGACGGGCATGGGCTTTGTGGGGCTGTCCGCACTGTGGCCGCTACTGCTCGTTGCGTTTGTCGGCACGCTCAATCCCAGCTCGGGGGACGTCAGTCTGTTCCTGCCGCTGGAACTGGCGCGTCTCGCTGGTTCGGCCGCAGGCGATGCCCGGACTGCGATATTCGCCCGCTACAGCCTGGTCGGCGCGGTGTCCGCCGCGGTAGGTGCTCTGGCCGCAGCGATCCCTGGCTGGCTCGTCGCGCATGCGGGCCTGACACTGCTCGCAGCCCTGCGCGCGATGTTCGGCGTTTATGCGCTGGTCGGTATCGCACTCTGGTTCCTCTATCGCCGGCTGCCCGAACCACAGACGCGCGAGCGGGCGCGCAGCGCGCCGCTGGGTCCGTCGCGCGGGATCGTCACGCGCCTTGCGCTGCTTTTCAGCGTGGATGCATTTGCCGGTGGCCTGGTGGTGAACTCGTTGCTGTCGCTGTGGCTGATGCAACGCTTTGGACTTTCGCTGGCCGCCGCTGGCCAGTTCTTTTTCTGGGCGGGGCTGTTGACTGCGGGCTCCCAGCTCGCTGCGGTGCCGCTGGCTCGCAAGATCGGCTTGCTGAACACAATGGTGTTCACCCATATCCCGTCCAGCCTTTGCCTGATTGCCGCGGCATTCGCGCCTTCCCTGACGCTTACGTTGACGCTGCTGCTCGTCCGCAGCGCATTGTCGCAAATGGACGTGCCAACCCGTACCGCTTATGTGATGGCGGTGGTGACGCCGCCCGAGCGCCCGGCGGCTGCAAGCTTTACAGCCGTACCCAGAAGTCTCGCTTCGGCACTTGGTCCTACGCTGGCCGGCGCGCTGCTGGCGCTCGGCTGGACCGGTGCACCGCTCGTGGCGTGCGGCCTGTTGAAGATTGCCTACGACCTTACGCTGCTGCGTGCATTCCGACGAGTCGAACTGACCGACTGACCCGATCTGCTGTCGGCATACCAGCCTGGCAGCGGTCGATCGCTCACGACAAACGTAACGGAGTCCGAGCTCATGAACACGACTCACAAGCGGTCGACCGCTCGTTGGATTTTGCTTTACCTTGTCGCCTGTGTCGCTGCGGCCGCGCTCGGGTCGCTCCCGTTCGTGGCGTCGGGCACGGATGAAACCTCTCCTGAGGGCGGCCTGCCGTTGAAATGGATCGCCGATGTTCCGCTCGGCGGGCGGCCCACCCGGCTAGACTATGCAAGCTACGATCCTGGTCGCCACCTCCTGTTTGTCGCGCATCTGGGCGACGGCGAGGTGGTCGTCTTCGACACGCGCACTGCGCACGTGATCGCCCGGATTCCGGAGGTGGCCTCGGTCCACGGCGTACTTGCAATTCCCGAGCTGTCACGCGTGTATGCGTCGGCGACCGGCTCAAATCAAATCGTCGCAATCGACGAAACCACGCTGAACATCACCGCGCGCATGCCGGGCGGCATCTACCCGGACGGCATGGCTTACGCCCCCGACGCGCATAAGCTCTACGTCTCCGACGAGATGGGTAAGACGGAGACAGTGATCGACGTTCGCTCGAACACGCGAGTGGCGACGGTCCCGCTCGGCGGCGAGGTCGGCAATACCCAATACGATCCGGTCTCCCGACACATTTTTGTGAACGTGCAGTCCCGAAGGCAGCTCGTGGAAATCGACCCGGCTACCGACCAGATCGTTGCGCGGGTCGATCTGCCGGGAGCAGAGGGCAATCACGGACTGCTGATCGAGCCGCGGCAGCACCTGGCTTTCATCGCTTGTGAGGACAACGACAGGCTCCTCGTGCTCGACATGCGCACGATGCGCATGATGTCGTCCTTCGATGTGGGCAAGGATCCGGACGTGCTTGCGTACGACCCGAGCCTGCATCTGCTCTACGTCGCAGGCGAAGCGGGAATCGTCTCGATGTTCAGCGTCGAAGCTGGCAAAGTCTCAAAGATCGGCGAGGGTCGCGTCGGGCCCAATGCCCATGTCGTGGCTATTGATGACGCGACACACCGCTCCTATTTCCCGTTGAAAAGCCTGCGCGGGCAGGCAACGTTGCGCGTCATGGAACCCCAGGCCGAAGGTGCTACTGCACCTTAGTCGTTTTCAGCGAACGGCTGAACTTCCTTAGAGGACCGTGATCCTGATGTTGCGGAAGGCGGTCGTAAAGCTGTGATTCGAATAAGATTGCAATCCAACGAACGTCGGCTCCGCCGCAGCGAAACGGCCGCGGTTCGGGTCGGTGTTCGTGTACTGCGCGGTGGGGGCGCCATTTAGAACAACGCTGATCACGTCCCCCTGCACATCGATCCTGTAGCTGTTCCACCCGAGCACATGCGCGTCCTGCGGGTTGACAAATTCCGTCACCTGCGCGGCCGGAAAAGCTGGATCGTCAGGCGCATCGTTTGGATAGTTCACCGCGTAAACGGCCCCCGTCCGATACTATCTCCAGCACCGTGCGCCACCATTGCGCGTGCTTCAGAATCGCCTTCTTCACAGGCCACCTATGTTGGGAAGCGAACGCTCAAGGTACTTTTCCAACTTGTCCGGCAACGCATCGACGGACCGGGTTGCGGAGACGAACGGGCGAATCAGGATCATCCGAACGAGCAGGCGGATTCCGGCGAAGAGAGAGCGCGCACCGTGTCCCGGTCATCATTCCTGGCCGTCCACCAACACGAAATATCGTTGCTCGGCACTGAGGATAAATTCGAGCATCGTCGTCCTGACACGCTTCGCATCACGCTCAAGGAAGCCGCTCAGCAAGTCATACATTCCATCTAGTGCGATTTTCTGAGTCGACGAATCAGCCAACGTCAGCGATCTGACCTGTTGTGCGTGATCGGTAAAGCGTCTGATCGTCTCCTGCAGCCGTCTGTTCTGTACGGCTCCGAGCCAAACATCGCGAAACTCAACGTTCGCAGCAATCAAGGCGGCGCCGTCGTGCTTTTCATACGCTCGACGGGCGTTCTGGTAGATACGCTTTAACGCAGCATCATGCTTGTCGGTCAGCGCAGCGGTCGCGCCGGCTGCTGCGCTCGGTTCAAGTAACCGGCGGACTTCGAAAATCTCATGGATGTCACCGTTCGTCAGCATGGGCATGACGAAGCCGCGCGTGGTCCCGACCAGGTATCCCTCGTTGACCAGTCGCAGAAGAGCCTGACGAACAGGCATGCGCGTGCAGTCGAATTCGTTGGCTATTTCATAGTCGAGAATGCGTTCGTTCGCGCCAACGTCGCCGCGCTGTAGCCGAGCGCGGACCTCCTGGTAAATCGTCTCGGTCAGCGTGGTCTGTTTGAGCTCAGTTCGACTGGGCGTCTTCGCAACTTTTGCGACCTGCATGGTCATGATGGCCGGCTCCAAAATCTGAATTCAGAATTCTCTGATTCGTTTATCTTCGCTGTGTTGCATGCCCGTTGTCAAGATACTCGCCCAGTCGGTCGGACGGTCCCGAACCGTCAGTGAAAACCCGCTCCGGCAAAACCCTCCATCGTTGTTGGACAAGGGTTACAACGATCATTGACCGGAATCGGGCGGCTGCAATTAGTTGACATCTAAAATTTTCCACCTTAAGGTTTCTCCAACTTCGAAACTGAATTCAGTTTGCGAAAATTGGCCGGGACAACTGCTCGGTGGACCAAACGGGTAACTAAGGATTCGACCGATGTTTTTTCGCTCGCTGAAGCCGGGCCTGGTCAGTGATCGACACCTCGACCTGATATGGCTGGCGCTTGGAAGCACACCGATGGTGGAGTTTGCCGCTCATGCGAGACCGGACGCACTCGTGCTTGATCTTCAGCACGGCCTGTGGGAGCGCGGCACGCTTGAAGCGGCGATTGGCGCCGTCGGTGCGCAGGTGCCGGTGATTGCCCGCTGTGCCGGAAATTTACACAGCGCGATCGCACAAGCGCTCGACGCAGGCGCCGCTTCGGTGCTGGTGCCGCTCATTGAAACTGCGGCCGACGCACGCAAGGCGGTGTCGGCAGGGCGCTACCCGCCAGCAGGCGTGCGTTCCGCAGGCGGTGTGCGCCCATTGCTGGCCGGGCTCGATGCGATGCTGAGCGCCGATCGCGAAGTAGCAATCGGCCTGATGATCGAAACGGTCGAGGGCGTCGAGAACGTCGAAGCCATCGCCGCGGTGCCGGGCGTTGACTACCTGTTCATCGGCACCGGCGATCTTTGTCTGTCACGCGGCACCAACGACAGCGAGGTAATCGGCCGCGATTGCGAGCGGGTCCTGCGTGCTGCCACCGAGTGCGGTTTGCCGTGCGGCATCTTTACCAGCGACGCAAGCGCCGCGCGTCGGGCGTTGCAGAGCGGATACCGGATGGTCGTGTGCGCCAATGACATTGAACTGGTGAAGCAAGGGTTCCTGGCGGCACGAGAAGAAGTGCGCCGCTCATGCCGGACGGCTGCCCCTCATATCGTTCGAACACTCTGAGGAAGCAATGAGTATCACGAGACAAGCGATCGCGACGATGCCTGATTCGCCCATCATCGACGTCTGGCGGCTGGGCGTTGGCCGCAGTGACGTCATCGGTTTGTGGGCGGGAGAAAGCGATCTGCCGACGCCGCAGGCGTTTTGCGACGCGGCCAGTCGCGCGCTGGCCGCCGGACACACGTTTTATTCGCCAAATCGCGGCATCCCTCAATTGCGGGATGCGATCCGCGCCTACTACGACAGGCTGTCCGGAATCCGCGTGGCAGACGAGTGCATCGCTGTCACTAGCGGCGGCATGAATGCGGTGATGCTCGTAGCGCAAGCCATCATCGAACCGGGCGACAACGTCGTCTGCGTGACGCCGTCGTGGCCAAACATTCTGCGCGCCGTCACGATTACCGGCGCCGACGTTCGCAGCGTACCGCTCAACTGCGGCGATGACGGATGGCATCTCGACCTGCAGCGGCTGTTCGACGCCTGTGACGCACGCACGAAGGCAATTTACTACGCCTCGCCCGGCAACCCGACCGGCTGGATGATGGAAGCCGGCCAGCAGAAGCAGTTGCTCGAATTCGCACGGTCACGCGGCATCTCGATCCTTGCCGACGAGGTCTACCAGCGCATTGTCTATGACCGGCCCTACGCGCCTTCTGTGCTGGAAATCGCCACGCCGGACGATGCGGTCTTCGTGATCAACAGCTTTTCCAAAGCGTGGCTGATGACCGGCTGGCGTATGGGCTGGCTAGTCTATCCGCGCTCAATGCTCGACACCTTCGAGAAGCTGATCCAGTTCAACACCAGTGGCGCTCAAGCGTTCCTGCAGGCAGGGGCAGCGGCGGCCCTCGACGAAGGCGAGCCGGTCATCGAATCGTTCGTGGCGCGCTGCCGTGGCGGCCGGCGAATCGTGCTCGATCGTCTGCACGCTTTGAAGGGTGTGCACGTGACGCCGACCAGCGCGTCGTTCTATCTGATGTTCAGTATCGACGGCGTCGCCGACACGCTCGAGTTCTGCAAGCGCGCAGTGCACGAAGCCGGCTTGGGCCTCGCGCCGGGGATTGCGTTCGGCGAGGAGTCGGCGCACCAGATTCGCCTGTGCTATGCGCGCAGCGACGCCAGCCTGATCGAAGCCATGGATCGACTCGAAACGCTATTGCGCGGCCGGCCCTAGACCAGCCTGCGCAGCCAGGATTTTGCAGCACCCAAAGATCGGCCGTCGCCGCCGAGCAGGTTATCCAACCCAAGAAGAGAGACTAGTAAATCATGCAACGCAAACTCCACGCCGCGATAGCAACCCTGGGGATCGGGTTGACGGGGACCGCCTTCGCACAAAGCGACGTTACGCTGTACGGCATCGTCGACCAGAGCGTGCGCTTCACGAATAATTCGAATGCGGCGAACGACAACCAGGTGCAGTTGACCAACGGCGCGATCACCAACAGCCGCTGGGGCTTGAAGGGAGACGAAGACCTCGGGGGTGGCCTGAAGGCGGTGTTTCGCCTCGAAAGCGGCTTCGATCCGCAGACCGGCAAACTCAACCAGGGCGGCCGGCTGTTCGGCCGCTATGCGTATGTGGGGCTGTCGGGCAACCTCGGCACCTTCACGCTCGGCCGCCAGGGGACGGAGGCATTCAATTTCTTCGGTGACTTCGATCCGCTGACCGTCGGCAACTATACGGCGAACTCGTGGCCCTTCTTCATGACGGTGGGCCGCATCGACAACGCGGCGACCTATGCCGGGCAGTTCGGCGGCCTGCATCTTGGCGCGACCTACGGGTTTGGTCAGCAGCCCGGCAGCCTGAGCAGGAACTCATCCTGGAGCGTGCGCGCGTCTTACGACCTCGGTCCGGCAAGCTTCGGCGGTACGTACCAGGAAACGCGCGACCTCAACAACAACATCCAGCGCATGTGGGGCGCGGGCGCGAAATATGCCGTCGGCCCGGCCACGCTGTTCGTCGGCTACATGGGCGGCCAGGATGCCACGGGCTTTGTCGACGGGGCGCTCAACGATCCGGGCCGCACCGTCACCACCGGCTCGTTCTCTGACAACAAGCGCCGCGACATGACGTTCTACACCGGCGTCACCTATCAGGCGACGCCGGCGTTGAGCCTGACGGGCGCCGCGTACTACGACGACATGCACAACATCAACGGCCTTGGCGGCAATACCGGCCAGCGCTACACCGGCGTCCTGCTGGCCGAGTACGCACTGTCCAAGCGCACGCAGGTCTATGCGACGGTCGACTACAACCACGTCAACGGCGGCGCGTTCACCGAGCTGCCCGGCAAGAATAACCAGACGGGCGTTGCCGCCGGCATTCGCCACATGTTCTAACGCGCGCCCGTCGAAACATTGCAAGGAACGACTCATGACATATTCTGCTGAACCCGATCGCCAGGGGTGGCTGCTGTACCACTCGGTCGGCATGTTTCCAGGCCAGGAAGACGCCGTGCGCGCCGCGCTCGACACCTTCGCGTCGAACTGGTGCCGGCCCGATCTGCAGCGCTGGGACTACGGTCTCGCCGCTCGACGGCAGGTGCTCGATCAATGGGCCGCGTTGGTCAACGCGCCGTCCCACGCCGTATTCGCGTCGGAGAACGTCACGGACGCGTTCGCGCGCTTTGTCGGCGCGCTCGGTCGCCGGCGTCTGGCTGGCCGACGCGTGCTGATCGCCGGGGATTGCTTCCCGAGCCTGCACTACATGCTACGCGGGCTCGAGCCCGTGCTTGGCTTTACGCTCGACACGGTGCCGGTCGCACCCGGCGAAGCGTTTGTGACCGACGATGCATTCATCGCCCATTGGCAGGAAGACGTGGCGCTGGCCATCGTCACCTGGGTCACGTCGACCTCTTCGAAGCGAGCGGACCTCACGCGGCTCGCCGCGCACGGTCGAGCCCAGGGCAGCCTGATTGCGGTCGACATCACACAAGGCGCGGGCATCCTCGATTTCGACGTGATGCAGCCGGCCGTCGATTTTGTCGCGAGCACCACGCTCAAATGGTTGTGCGGCGCACCGGGCACCGGGCTCGCGTACCTCGACCCGAAACTGCTCGACAGCGACATGGCACCGCTCGTGCAGGGCTGGTTCAGCCAACCCGATCCATTCAACTGGGATCTCACGCGCTTCTCATTGGCCGCCGATGCGCGGCGCTTCGACACCGGCACGCCATCGTTCTTGCCGTTCGTCGCATCGAGCCCAGGCCTCGCGTGGCGGCTCTCGAGCGCGGCGGCCGGCATGCGCGAGCACAACCTTGCGCTGTCGCGCCGGTTGATTGCGCTGGCCGACGCCAAGGGATACCGGTTGCGATCACCACGCGACGATGCGCAGCGCGGTGGCAGCGTGATGGCGGATCTGCCTGAGCACGTCGACACGCACGAACTGGAAATTTCTCTGGCGAAGCATGGCGTTCTGGTGGATACGCGCGGCTGCGCCGTGCGCATGTCACCCGGCATGCTGACCTCCCACGCGGCGCTCGATACGCTGTCGGCGCTGCTCCCCGCAGTCTGACCCACTGACGCAATACAACCATTACACGGGCACAGAGACATGGAAGAGACAAGTATTGCTTCACGCGAACAGGGCTTGCACAAAGCCCTGACGCAGCGCCAGATCACGATGATCGGCATCGGAGGTGCGATTGGCACGGGCCTCTTCATGGGCAGCGGCATTGCGATCGGTTACGCTGGCCCAGCGGTGCTGATCAGCTACGCGATCGCCGCGCTGATCGCCGTGATCATGGTGTTCAGCCTGGCGGAGATGGCAGTCGCGCATCCGACCGCGGGTTCGTTCGGCACGTACGCGGAGATGTACCTGAGCCGCTGGGCCGGCTTCGTCGTGCGCTACACGTACTGGATCATCGAGGTGGTCGCGGTCGGCGGCGAAGCAATCGCTGTCGGCGTCTACATGGGCTTCTGGTTCCCAGGCATTCCAGTGTGGCTGTGGTCCATAGCGTTCGGCATAGCGCTGGTCTACGTCAACTGCCGCTCGGTGACCAACTTCGGTTCGTTCGAGTACTGGTTTGCGTTGATCAAGGTGGTGGCGATCCTGGGTTTCATCGTGGTCGGACTCGCGAAAGTGTTTGGTCTCGGCACGGGCACGCCCGCAATCGGGCTGCACAATCTGACCGGCTTGCCGGGCGGTTTCATGCCGCATGGTTTCGGCGGCGTGTGGATGGGCGTGTTGATGGCGATTTTCTCGTTCTACGGCGTGGAAATCGTGGCCGTGACTTCGGGCGAGGCGAAAGATCCGTCGCGCGCCATTCCGCATGCGCTGCGATCGATGGTTGTGCGCCTCACGCTGTTCTATATTCTCGCGCTCGGCCTGATGGTTGCATACCTGCCGTGGACCGAAGCCGGTGCGAAGGTGGTCCAGCAAAGTCCGTTCGTGAAGCTTTTCGCCCACGCAGGTATCGCGCACGCGGCAGGGCTGATGAACTTCGTCGTGATCACGGCGGCGCTCTCGAGCATGAACACCAACATCTACCTGTCCTCGCGCACGCTGTTCTCGCTCGCGCGCGGCGGCTACGCGCCGCGCTGGATCGGCTCGCTGACCGCGAACGGCACCCCACTCGTCGCCACGCTGATTTCCGGCGCCGGCGTGCTTGCGGCAGCAGCGGTGTCTTTTTTCAGCCCGCTCGCGTACAACTACCTGTTCGGTATTGCCTTGTTCGGCGGCATCTTCGTCTGGATCGTGATCCTCGCTACTCACCTGCGATTCCGCCGCGCATGGCGAGGCCGCACGCTGCCGGTGCGCATGCCGCTGTTCCCGATTGCGCAAATTACCGGTATCGCATTGCTGGGTGCGATTCTGGTGACCATGGGGCTGGACACCGAATTCTGGAACATCTCCTGGATCGTCGGCGTGCCGTGGCTGGTCGCAATATCGGTGGTGTATTTTTTCTACCGCAAGCGACTGGCGCAGTCGGTGGTCGCTAACGCCGCTAACGCCTGAATGTCTTGAGCGCCGGGTTGTGCAAGCGCGCGCAACCCAGTGAAAGGGCCACGGACCGGCTCTTCCACTGCAGCGCTAATTCGGGGACATGGCTTCGATCAGCCATGTCCGATCGGATCACCAACAAGGAACACCATGGCCGAGCGGTCATTTGTCGAAGAAGTGAAGAAGCTGCGCCTGGGCGCGGGCGAGGTTTTCAGCGGCGAGGGGATCCTCGCGGTGACCAAGGCGCTGCTGGAGTCGGGCGTGGCGTATGTGGCCGGCTATCAGGGCGCCCCGATCTCGCATCTGATGGACGTGCTCGCCGACGCCCAGGACATCCTGAGCGATCACGGCATCCGCTTCGAGAACAGCGCGAGCGAAGCCACCGCAGCGGCTTCGCTGGCCGCTTCGGTGAACTATCCGCTGCGCGGCGCGGTGACGTTCAAGGCGACGGTCGGCACCAACGTCGCTTCGGACGCACTCGCGAACCTGGCCTCGGGCGGCGTGAAGGGCGGGGCGCTGATCATCGTCGGCGAAGACTACGGCGAAGGCTCCTCGATCATGCAGGAGCGCAGCCACGCCTTCGCGATGAAATCGCAGATCTGGCTGCTCGATCCGCGACCGAACCTGCCGTGCATCGTCCAGGCGGTGAAGGATGGCTTCGATCTCTCCGAGGCAAGCAACACGCCGGTAATGCTGCAATTGCGCATTCGCGCGTGTCACGTGCACGGGCAGTTCGTCGCCGCGGATAACCGCCGCCCGGCATTTTCGCTCAAGGATGCCCTCGAGAACCCGAATCGCGACGTGAGCCGCATCGTGCTGCCGCCCGCGAGCTTCCTGCACGAGCAGGAGAAGATCAACGAGCGGTGGCCCGCGGCGGTGAAGTTCATCGAGGAGCGCCAGCTCAACGATTTTTTCTCGGCAAACGCCGCCGATATCGGCATCGCCGTACAGGGCGGCAGCTACAACACGGTGCTGCGCGCGCTCGAACGCCTCGGTCTCGCCGATGTGTACGGCGAGTCGAAGGTGCCACTGTACGTGATGAACGTGGCGTATCCACTCGTCGATTCCGAGTGGCAACGGTTCTGCCTGGGCAAGCGCGCCGTGCTCGTCATCGAGGAAGGGCAGCCGAACTTCGTCGAGCAGAACGCCAGCGCGATCCTGCGCCAGGCCGATTGCGCGGCCGTACTGCACGGCAAGGACATGCTGCCGCTCGCCGGTGAATACAGCACGGCGACCGTCATGCAGGGTCTGCGCGCGTTCTTCGAGTGCTATGGCATGCTCGCGCCGCAGCCAGTCGCACCGGCCGCGCGCAAGGTGATTCCGCTTGTCCCGGCGGCCGCCGCCGCTTCAGCCGTCGGCGCTGGCGCGCCTGCAGCGGAGCCGGTCGCGCTGCTGGATGAAAACGTGCATGCGCGGCCGCCCGGCTTTTGCACGGGTTGCCCCGAGCGGCCAATCTTCACGGCGATGAAACTGGTCGAGCGCGAACTGGGCCCGCACCATGTGAGCGCGGATATCGGCTGCCATCTGTTTTCGATCCTGCCGCCGTTCAATCTCGGCAGTACGACGATGGGCTACGGTCTCGGCGGTGCAAGCGCGGCGGCACTGAACGCACCCGCAGACAAGCGGGCGATCTCGGTCATGGGCGATGGCGGGTTCTGGCACAACGGCCTGACCAGCGGGATTGCAAACGCGGTCTTCAACAAAAGCGACAACCTCACCGTCATCGTCGACAACAGCTATACGTCGGCCACCGGAGGGCAGGACATCCTGTCGTCCACTGCGCTCAATCCGACCCGCAGCACCGGGCACGCAATCGAGCGGGCCGTGCGCGGCGTCGGCGTTGACTGGGTGCGCACCGTTCGCCGCACCTACGACCTGAAGGCGATGATGGCCACGCTCAGGGAAGCGCTCACCACCCAGGCCAAAGGTCCGAAGGTGTTGATCGCGCAAAGCGAGTGCATGTTGAACAAACAACGCCGCGAGAAGCCGAAGGTGCGCAAGGCGATCGCGGCCGGCGAGCGCGTGGTGCGCGAACGTTTTGGAGTCGATTCGGACACCTGTACCGGCGATCACTCGTGCATCCGCCTGTCCGGTTGCCCGTCGCTGTCGGTCAAACAGAACCCGGACCCGTTGCGCACCGATCCGGTTGCAACCGTGCTCGATAGCTGTGTGGGCTGCGGGCTGTGCGGGGAAGTGTCCCATGCCGCCGTGCTGTGCCCGTCGTTTTACCGCGCGCAGATCGTGAGCAACCCGACCCGCGTCGACCGTCTGCGGCAACGCGTGCGCGACGGTTTGATCGGCTGGCTGCAGCGACGTGACGCGGCGCGCCGCGCGCGCTACGCATTCTGATCAATGAGAGTTCCACTATGAAAGCCCAACCGATCAAAATCGCCATTCTCGCCATGGGCGGCGAGGGCGGCGGCGTGCTCGCCGACTGGATCGTCGATCTCGGCGAACACAACGGCTACTACGCGCAGACCACCTCGGTGCCGGGTGTGGCGCAACGCACCGGCGCGACGATCTATTACGTCGAACTGTTTCCACGGGAGCTCGCGGACCATGCCGGCCGCGCGCCAGTGCTCGCGCTGATGCCGCTGCCCGGCGACGTCGACGTCGTGCTTGCTTCCGAGTTGATGGAAGCCGGTCGTGCGGTGCAGCGCGGTCTCGTGACGCCGGATCGCACCACGCTCGTGGCCTCGACCCACCGCGTCTATTCGATTGCCGAGAAGACAGCAATGGGCGATGGGCGCGTGGATAGCGACGCGCTGATCGCGCATGCCGGCAAGTCGGCGAAGCGTTTCGTGCGCTTCGATATGGCTCAGGCGGCCGAAGCCTCTGGCAGCGTGATCAGCGCTGTGCTGTTCGGCGCGTTGGCCGGCACGGGCGTGCTAGCGTTCAGCCGCGAGCAATTCGAGGCGACAATCGAACGTCGCGGCGTTGGTGTCAAGCCGAGCCTGCACGCATTCGGCGTGGCGTATCTGAAGGCGAACGAAGTCGAGCAGTCTGTTGACGCCGCCGCGGAATTCGCGACTGTCGGCAGCGACGCGAAGCCACGCGACGCGAAAGTGGCGGCTCTCGTCGAACGCGTTCGCACTCAATTCCCCGTCGAGGTCCAGCAAATTGTGACCGAGGGTGTGCGCCGCCTGATCGACTACCAGGATCCCGACTACGCAGGACTCTATCTCGATCGCCTTGCCGAAGTTGGGCGCGCGCTCAGGCAGCAGGACATCGTGCTCGTGCGCGAGACCGCGCGCCACCTGGCGCTGTGGATGTCGTACGAGGACACCATCCGCGTGGCCGATCTCAAGACACGTGGTTCACGCTTCGAGCGGGTACGCAGCGAAGTGCGCGCACAAGTGGATCAACTCCTCGCGATCAACGAGTTCATGCATCCGCGGATCGAAGAAATCTGCGAAACGCTGCCTGCGTCGCTCGGCAGATGGCTGATGCGTCCGCACTGGGTGCATCGCCTCGTGCGCCGTTTCACGCGGGAGGGCCGTGTGGTGACCACCAGCTCGCTGCGCGGCTACCTAATGCTTTACGCGGTGTCGCGCATGCGCGGCTGGCGCCGCGCCACGCTGCGCTACCAGGTGGAAAATGCGCGCATCGAACATTGGCTGAGCCAACTGCTCGACGCGGCGCAACGCAATCCGGCGCTCGCCGTCGAGGTCGCCCAATGCCAGCGGCTCGTCAAGGGCTACAGCGACACGCACGCGCGCGGGCTGGCCAACTACGAGACGGTGATGACCGCCGTGGCCCGCGCGGGCGCGCTGCTGGCGCCCGCCACGCTGCGTGAGTTGCGCGAAGCGGCGCTCGCCGACGAGCACGGCAAAAAGCTGCAGGAAGCGCTCGGGCGGCACGCGTTGGCCTGAGCGCGAAGCGTGGACGTAGCAACAAATCGAATCGAAACGCCATACGGAAATGCGATGGGTAAGGTTTCATTCAAACGCATGCACCGGTTCCACTTTTCCGAGTGCGATCCCGCCGGCATCGTGTTCTCTTCGCTTCGTGCTGTTCACCTATCACAGATTTAACTGACATATTCCATATGACAACAGTTCTCGAACAACTCATCAGCGAAATCTCGGCCGAAAAAGTTCGCGTCGTCGATTTGACGCAGACCCTTTCCCCGGATTTCCCCGCCTTGGCATTGCCGCCTGAATTCGGCCAGGTGTGGGCGTTCAAGATGGAGCAGATCAGCCGGTACGACGAAAAGGGTCCGGGGTGGTATTGGAACAATTTTTCGTGTGGCGAGCATACCGGGACGCACTTCGACGCTCCGGTTCATTGGGTTAGCGGCAAGAATCACGCGCGCAATGCAGTCGACACCATCGACGTGAATAACTTCATTGCGCCGGCGGTCGTGATTGACGCCAGTCAAGAGGTGGCGGCTAATCCCGACTGGTTGCTCACCAGGGAGTTCCTCCAGCGCTGGGAGGCGCAGCACGGCAAGATACCGGCGTCCGCATGGGTGTTATTCCGCACTGACTGGTCCAGACGCACAGACCCAGCTGAATTCGTCAACTTGCGTGAGGACGGCGCACACACGCCGGGGCCGACGCAAGAAACTGTCGAGTGGCTGATTCACGAACGGCACGTACACGGCTTTGGCGTCGAAACGATCAACACCGATGCTGGCCAATCTTATGCGTGGCCAATTCCGTATCCGTGCCATACGCTGATGCATGGGGCCAACCGTTACGGGTTGCAGTGCCTGAAGAATCTGCACGAACTGCCGCCAACTGGGGCCGTGATTCTTGCCGCACCGCTGAAAATTCAAGCAGGCTCTGGTAGTCCGCTTCGGGTACTCGCCCTTGTTCCCGGTCGATGAGCGAACACGACTGTTTTGCACGGTGCCGCCGGTGCAGAAACAGCCGCACGGCGGATATCAATTCGATGCTGCACTGCGAAGCAGAAGAAGTCCGGACGAGCGCTTCCAACGGTGCCCTGTAGAAGGCCTTTCTGGTCCGCTAGTGCTGACCCGACGCCTGTGCACGCTGTTCGGCGACGCTTCGACCCGCTTGTTGAGCGTTGGCTGGGTAGTGTTCGAAATTGATTGGCGGTTTGAATCCCGCGGCACGCCAGGCGACAAGGTCGGCGTTGACGTCGGCGCGTGTCAGAGGCGGCGACGGATCCGAAGGCATGGAAGGGGAAGTCTGTGCGATTGCGGGAGCGATGCTTGCCGCGCCGAATAGAATGCCCAGTACGGCCACAATAGAATTCTTCATGACGAATCCTCCTGAGAGGTGGGGCGGTTCCTTATCAATCGTAGACCATTTTTACCGCTCTTCCACTCGAGTGACTTTCTTATGATGTACGCGTCACCCCCATTGCTGTGGATTCCATAGCGCAGTCAATGGGCAGTCAATGAAAAACCTGGCTGGACATGCCTCCAGCGTGGTTGCTCATCAAATCGCCTTGCCGCGCAGCGACTGTGCATTGAGCGCCGGGCTGTTGAGCCACCGGGTGGCGCCGGCAAGAGAAGGCAGCTCGCCTTCCACCGGCAGCGCGCCCACGGCTCTGGCAGCGGCCTGCACGGGACCAACGAGATGTATCGCGTCGATCAGCTTCTGTTCGATTCCGCCGGTGCTCGCCAGCGACACCCATGTCAGCAGGTGCGTATCCAGGCCAAGCGCAATGGCGGCCACCCCCGCGAGCACCAGCACGCCCAAAGTGCGGCGCACCAGGTCGCCGGCGCCAGGCGAACGCTTCATGATGGCGAAGACGCGCCCGCCAATCAGCAGGACCGGCGCGAGCGAGGTTGCTGCGCCGACCGCGTAGGTGAGTTGCAGGAAGGTAATCGTGAGGCTGGCGCCGTTCAAGGCCGCACCCGTGAGCAGCCGGCCCGGGATGGGGCCTGCGCAGGGCGCCCCTAGCCGCCCTGTGGCCACGCCCAGCCCCGCCGCCGAGAGCATGGAATCGCTTTGGCTCCCGCTGCGCTCGGTGAGCGTATTGCCGAACGTCACGAACGGGTGGGTGATCCATTCGGCGACGCGCTTCGAAAGCAAGGTCAGGCCGAGCACGGCGAGGGCCACGATGCGGCCATACTGATTCGCGTGGACGGCCCCGCCGCCGCCGAGAGCGGCCAGGGTGGCAACTGCGGCGAAGGTGAGCGCCATGCCGGCCAGCATGGGCAGTCCATTGCGCGCGATCGGCCGGTCAGCGCGCGCGAATACGAAAGGCAGCACGGCAAGGATGCAGGGACTCAGAATGGCGAGTACCCCGCCCAGGTAAGCAAGGATCAGTAGCAGGAGCATGGGAGCGACTTCCATGGTGGGTTGATGGCGCGATTCGCACGGCCTCACGCCCGGGTTATGTCCCGGTGTGCGCAAGGCCGCGGACAGCACGCCCTGGCGTCTATGCTGGCCTACCTGGCGGCAGCCTCGATGACTCGAGCGACCGCGTCCGGATGCGAGATATAGACAGCGTGGCCTGCGCTCACTTCGGTCACCTTGGCGCCCGAGCGTTGATACATCCAGCGCTGAAGCTGGGGGCTCACGACATGATCCTGGGTGGTCAGCACCGCATAGCTAGGCTTGCTTCGCCATGCCGCGACAGGCACAGGGGCTGCCACGGCTTTCTGCGCGAGTGGCTGCTGCGAGTCCGCCAGGAATTGCGCTTCTGAAGGCGAGAGATCCTGCGCATAGGTCTCGCGGAATTTTGCCGGCGGGATGTAGAAGTATTTGTCCGGCGTGGCGCGCATGGCATCGTTTGGCGCGGCAAACTTCTGCAAGAGTTGGCCGCTGGCTTCACCCTTGTCGGGTTGCAGGGCGGCGACATAAACGAGTGCGCTGACCTTCGGGTCGGCGCCTGCGTCCGTGATCACAGAACCGCCATAGCTATGACCGACCAGCACGACAGAGCCCGGTTGCCGGTCGATGACCCGTTTGGTAGCGTCGACGTCCTCGTCGAGGCTGGTCAGCGGCTCCTGCACGATACTCACGTGGTAGCCGTCTTTCGACAGGATGTCGTACACGCCTCGCCAGCCAGAGCCGTCCACGAGCGCGCCGTGAACAATGACGATATCTTTCGTCGCCGCGCCAGTCTCGGCGTGGGCCATCGTGCTGCCCATGGCGACCATGACGGCAGCGAAAACAATCTTCCGTAGTGCGAACATTTCAATCTCCATAATTGCTTTCGCATACTCATGTACAGGGGCTTCAGGCCAGCGCGTTCTTCATGGCCAGAACGTCGAACGTCTCGACCGTAGGCGGGCGTGCCAGCATCTCGTCGACCCGCGCCATCAGGCTCTTTGCCATGTTGCCGGCAAGGTGCGCCTGGCGATCCTCTTCACTCGCAAAAGCGTCGAAGACACCGAACGTGTTCGGCGACAGCCTGAGGGCGAACCAGATCGGCGTCGTGGCCTCCTGATTCGTCATTTCCAGGCCGTCGGCAAGAAAGTCCGCTACCGCCTGCTCCTTACCGGGCTTGGCTTCAAGTCTGACAAATAAAGCGTGCTTGATCATCTGTGTTCTCCAGTGTCCGCGTGAGGGGCCACGCGATGAGTGCACTTTACAAACGCGGCGTGTTGGAGAACACTGTCTCAATCGACAATTTTGATACCGATCCTGCCATGAGGATTTTTGTTCTCGCGCTCGAGGGCGTGTTCGACACCGGCCTCACCACCGTGCTCGATGCCTTGACGACGGCCAACGAACTCGCGCGCGCGACGGGGATGGCCACACCGGGCTTCGAAATCACCGTGGCGGGCATGCGGCCAGAGGTGCGCACCGCGCTTGGACTGCAGGTTCCCGTCCACGATATGACCGACGCCCCCGCCCCGGATTGGGTCGTCGTACCGGCGCTCAACAGGACGACGACGGACCTGCTCGTGCCTTCGCTCGGCCGGGCCGACGTGATCGATGCGCTAGGGGCCTTGCGCACGTGGCACAGTGCCGGCGCCCATCTCGGAGCCGCCTGTACGGGAACCTTCGTGCTGGCCGAAAGCGGCTTGCTCAATGGGCGCGAAGCCACGACCACCTGGTGGCTCTCGCCGGTGTTCCGGCAGCGTTACCCCGAGGTGCACCTGGACGCGCATCGCATTGTCGTGCCCAGCGGCAGCATGGTGACGGCGGGGGCCGCGCTGGGCCATCTGGACCTGGCGCTCTGGCTGATCCGCAACAACAGCCCTGAGCTTGCGGCGCTTGTGGCCAGCTACCTTGTATTCGATTCGCGGCCGTCGCAGTCCGCCTTTGCGATCTCCGATCACCTGTCCCATTCGGACCCGCTCGTCGCACGTTTCGACCGCTGGGTGCGCGAACACCTCGACACGGCAATTGCACTCGACGACGCTGCGGACGCCCTGGCGACGAGCAAGCGGACCTTGACGCGACGCCTGAATGAAGTGCTCGGTAAAACGCCCGTAGAGTACATACAGGATCTGCGGGTCGAACGCGCCGTTCATCTGCTGAAGACGAGCAAGGACAGCGTGGACCGTATCGCGGAGCGGGTCGGCTACGCAGACGGCGTCACATTGCGCACGCTACTGCGGCGGCGGCTAGGCAAGGGGGTCCGTGAGTTGCGGGCGTCGTGAGTCTTTTCGACTATTGGCGTATGCCGGTGGCCGTGCTCGACCGGTCCAACGGGAGGATTTGCCAGCTGAAGCGAGAGGGCGAATCACGGCTTCCCCCTGGAAGCGGCCGCCAATCGTAAGCAGGTAAGACCGCTTCGGGTCGACATGATCCGCCTGGATCGGCCTACGGCCGCCCATAGACGAGCCAGCCGCATCGACGCTGCGCCGACACGCTACACCATGATGAATCCGTGCCGCATGCCGAGCATCACGGCTTCGGTGCGGTTGGTCGCGCCCAGCTTGCCAAAAATGGAGGAGAGGTGGAATTTCACCGTGTTGTCCGAGATGTCGAGTTGCCGCGCGATCTCCTTGTTGCCCAGCCCTTCAGCGAGCATCGCCAGTACTTCGATCTCGCGTAAGGTCAGAGTTTCAAATGGCACTCGGGATGCTGTCTGACGCGGCGGTTTCCGTCCGTCGAGCAGCCTCGCGAGAATCTCCGGCGACAGTACGCAAAGGCCCGCGGCCGCAGCTTCGATGGACGCGACGATTTCGCCTGGCATCGTGTCCCGCAGCAGGATCGCTGTGGCATCGCCCGTTAAAGCGTCGAAGATCGAGTCGGTGTCCGCGTCGTCGGTCAACACGACGAGCGCAGGTGGCGCGTGCCCCAGGTCGAATGCAGCCTTGAGCGCGTCGCTCGCCAGTGGCTCCGCGTCGATCACGACCACATCCGGCATTGAACCGGCAAGGCAATCGACGAGCATGTCGGCATCAGCTGCGCTACCTGCGAACGCGAGTGCCGGACTAGCCTCGACAAGCGCTTGCAGGCTTATGCGCGTCTGCGGCGATTCCGCGACAACCGCAACCCGGACCGGCCCCATCTATGCCACCTGTCCATCTGACATTTGACCGGTGCCTGGCGCTCACCGGCATGAATTCCGTTGCGGGCGTTCGCCAACGGTTACGGAACACTCGGTGCGTTCGCCGCCCCGGATCAGCGCGATCTTCAAGCTCTGTCCAATGCTGCCGGAGCCAAGTGCGGTGTACAGGTCGTCCATGCCTCGGCAAGGCGCGCCGTCCAGTTCAATCAGCACATCGCCGACGAGCACGCCCGCCCGTTCTGCGGGTCCGCCCTGCGCGAGTGAGTTGACCAGCAATCCGCGGTTGGAAGTCAGGTTCAATTTCTTGATCCACGTATCCGACAGGATTACCTGCTGCGTGCCGACGCCAAGGTAGCCCCGGGAGACACGCCCTTTAGCCAGCAGTTCATCGGTGACGCGCTCCACGGTTATTGCGGGAACCACCATGCCGGCGCCACGCGCGAGCGCGGATGTGCAGATGCCCATGACCTGGCCGCGCATATCCGCGAGGGCCGCGCCGGAGAAACCTGGACGCAGGCCGCCGTCCAGTTGCACGAGCGCATCGAGCTGGCCGCCCCTCCAGGTGCGCCATGGACCACCGGCGCTGCCGATCACGCCAAAATCAGCGCTGACGCTGAACCCGTCCGCCCGCGCGACTGCAAGCACAAGGTGGCCCGCCTTGAGCAGGCGGGCATCGCCGGACTCAACCCGGTCCAGCTCCACGCCGTCCAGTTTCAGCACGGCGACGTCGGTGCCGGTATCCCGGCCCGCGAGGACTGCGGCGACCGTACGGCCATCGCTCAGCGTGACCTCGATCCCGTCCTCCCGTTTGAGGGTGTGCGCAGCCGTGACGACGACGCCATTCCGCCAGATTACCCCACTTGACGGAATCCGATGCCGGCCGTGTACCGCGACGACGCCGCGTCCGACGCGCTCGACAATTCCCGCCAGATTGTCCGACAGCTCCGGCAACGGATTTCCGCTAGACGATGCGTTTTCCATCTGAAGTCTCCTGCCACAGTGACACGACCGGCTCGTGCCTCACGCCGCCCATCGCGCACGGATCCTTCACAAGTACGGGGCGACGGGCGGATTCAGGATGGCAGATCGACAACCGGCGCACACCACCCGAACGGGTAGCTGATTGGATGCATGTGCAATGCCGTGTCGCGGCGGCCTTTTACCAACCGAACTTGAGTTCGGCGCCGACGTAATCGCCGTTGTGGCCCCCGGCGTCGCGTATTGCGCTGCCGACCTGATAGTGAACCGCTTCGATCGCACCGGTCAGATTCGGATTGAATGCGTAGTCTGCGCGCAACTGACCATAGACCCCCGACCAGTGGCTGCCTCGACCGGCAGTGCCGGCAATCGGCACGTTCGGCTGCGTGTAGATCGCGTCGGCGGTCGTCGCGCGCCACTGGAAGCCCACTGCGGCCAGCAGCGTGAGCTTCGCGATCGGCTTGACAGTGATGGAGGGCTTCACGTGGACGAGATTGGTGTAGCCGGTGAAGCCGGCCAGTGTGAAATAGTAGCCGTTCGGGAAGAGCGGATTGAACGTGCCGAGCGTGCCATCCCCCGGATGGCGATCGCCGGAGGCGGCGTCGACCTGGACGCCGATACGCGGGGTCCAGGTCGTATGGCTGAAGGTGTAGCCCACACGCGAGCCCGCAGCCCATGCGCGAATGTCCTTCGGTCCGACCGTACCCGTCTGGCCCATCGCTTCGAGGTCCCAGTCGAATCTGTTCATCGCGCCAGCGAAGCGTGCATCGAATACATTGCGATGTTCGCTGCCCCTCGCATCGAGATAGCTGGCATTGTCGCGTTGGTAGAGCGAGTAGTACGCCGACAGCTCGTTTGTTCCAAGCACATGGCGCTCGACGCGCAGCGTGTGGAAGCGGAAGTGGCTGTTGGATGTATCGTCGAACGGATTGACGTCGCTGTACTGGACCGGCTGGCTCACGAAGCCGATGAAACGCCACGGGCCCGTCTCCCAGTCGGCCCAGATCGCGTCGAACGACTGCCTGACGTTTGGGCCGTCGCGCGACGACACGAATCGCTGAAGATCGAACAAGAAGTCTTGCCGGCCGACGCGAGCCTTGAACGTGCCCGCGTCGAACGATTTCACGTACGCGAGGAACGCGAGCCGCAGGTCGAGCGGATTCTTGTCGACTGGCGTCACGATGTTCTTTCCATATGCGCGCACGTCCTCCAATTGCGTAAAGAACTCCCATTCGCTGTTGAAGTGGACATCGACGTGGAACTGGAGGCGCTGCAACAGATATGAGTCGCCGGCCACGTTATTTACGCCGAAACCGGCGGCATCCGATGACTCAAAGCGCTCGCGCAGGGTCACGCCGAGCGAGACGTAGCTCTGCGGATCGGTCGCCGAGAGCGGGATGTACTTCAGCGCATCCAATGGCTGGGTGCGAAGCGCCGGGTTGGCGAGCGCGGACCAGTCTTCCTGCCAGCGGTTGCTCATGATAGCGGGGCGCTTCGCCGGGACTGCACCCGGCGCGATGGTCATGTCCGTTTCCTCAGCCTCTGACGCGGGCGCTATGCAAAGAAGCAGCGCGCACACGAGCCAGGCCCAGCGGGAGCGGGATTCATCGCAAACGCGACCTGCCGACGGGTTTTGCTTGTGCGGGCGCCGGAATGCGGGGGCGTGCCGAGTCATTACTTTTGCCCCTCGACCGCGCTACTGGCTGACCGGCGCGTGAATCTCCGCGATGTACCCGCCGGGAAACTGCACGATGGCAGCTTCCCGTCCCTCGCTGCGGTAAGGCTCGACGAGTATGCGCACGCCGGCTGCCCTGGCCTTGTCGAGCGTGTCGGTGAGATTGGCGACTTCGTATCCGGTCATCTCGTAACCGTACGGGTAGGGCAGGTGTCCGTCGGTGACGAGCACGGCCATCCTGCCGAAGGCAGACGATATGCGGATGCGCCGATAAGTGTCGTTCGGGCGCCCGATCTCGACGCCAGGCGCGCGTGCGTTTTCGGATTCAACCCGCCCGTGCGAAAACGCGAGGAAGCCGCGCACGAACGACGCCACGCGATCGGCTGGCACGTACACGCGATTCTCGGGTACGGTGCTGAAGGGCGCGTAGGCGGGCTTCGTCGTGTGCCAGTAGATCTGCATGTTGATGCCGCCGGGCCACTGGATGACCGCGTCGCGGCCAATCGGATCGGGGAACGGAGCGACGACTACGCTCGCGCCCGCCGCCTGCGCCGCGCGGACGGCGGCGTCCATATCGCTCACGAGAACGCCGTTGCGTTCCAGGCCGAAGGGATAAGGCACCGGCGTGCTGAAGCCGAAGAGCGACACCGTGCCGGCCGGTGTCTGCAACAGTTGCGATGTCGTGCTGCTCGGCGTCGGCGTGACTGTCGCGACGACCTGCTTCGTGCTCTGGCCGCCGAAGGTTGCAACGAAGCTCGCAGCAAAACGATCGACGTCTTCCGGCGCGACGTAGACATGCGTCGTGCCGTATTGCGGCGCCACGGCGACGGCCGGCGTCGCCGTGGCCTCGCGGGCGAGTACCAGCGCGGGCAAGGTTGCGGCGCAAGTGCCGAACACCATGGCGCTGACGAACGCAGCAGTGACGACGGGTGTGCGCATCGTTGGTTTTCCGTTTGAGTGAAGGTAAGCGCAGGAGGCGGGCGCGAAGCACAAGCCCGCATCGAGGGCGAACGCGACCGTTCCCGCCAAAGTCCATCTAGACCGCCCAGCAGGCGCATCCCAGGGCGCCCCAGAAGCCCCTCAGGTCGGACACGGGCAGCGTGCTCGACCATGCCTTGGCGTGGGCGTGACCATGCAGTCCGCAAGGGCTCGCGCATGCGCAAAGTTGCACCGCGCTGCGTTGCAGCGGCGCGCCCGCGTTGCCCCAGGCAGCATATCCGCCGAACGTGCGTACCGGAGACCAGTCGGGCATCGCAGGCGGTATCGGCGTATCGAGTTCCGCGAAGGGGCCGGACGCGAACACGACTTTGCCGCCGACGACCGTAAGCGTCGACGTCGTGTCGGAGATATCGGCGTCAGGGCACGACATAAAGTCGCGGTCAGGGACGATCAGATCGGCGAACAGGCCACTTTCGATGCGTCCTTTCTTGCCTTCTTCATTCGAAAACCAGGTGACGTTCTCCGTCCACATGCGCAGCGCCGTTTCGCGATCGATGCAGTTGCGTTGCGGGTAGAGCCTCATGCCCGCCACCGTTTTGCCCGTGACGAGCCAGGCAAGCGACACCCACGGGTTGTACGAAGCGACGCGCGTCGCATCGGTGCCGGCCGACACCTTGACGCCTTTCTCGAGCATCCGCGCGACGGGCGGCGTGCCTTCGGCTGCCTGCGCGCCGTAACGCTCAACGAAGTACTCGCCCTGGTACGCCATACGATGCTGCACTGCAATGCCGCCGCCGAGTGTGGCGATGCGATCCATCGAGCGCTCGGAGATCGTTTCGGCGTGGTCGAAGAACCAGTTCAGGCCCGCGAGCGGCGTCTCGCGGTTCACGCGCTCGAACACGTCGAGCGCGCGGCTGATGGTTTCGTCGTAAGTGGCATGCAGGCGCCACGGCCAGCGGTTCTGCGCGAGGATGCGCACCACCTCTTCCAGTTCGCTTTCCATCTCGCCCGGCATGTCGGGGCGCGGCTGGCGGAAGTCCTCGAAATCGGCGGCCGAAAAGACGAGCATTTCACCCGCGCCGTTGTGCCTGAAATAGTCGGTGCCCTGTTTGTACCTCGAGGTTTGTGTCCAGTTCAGGAAGTCTTCCTTCTCGGCTTTCGGCTTCTGCGTGAAGAGGTTGTACGCAAGACGGATGGTGAGCTGGCCTTCGTCGGAAAGCTTCTGGATCACCGCATAATCTTCCGGATAGTTCTGGAAGCCGCCACCGGCGTCGATCGCACCCGTCACGCCGAGGCGGTTCAGTTCGCGCATGAAGTGACGCGTGGAATTGATCTGGTATTCGAACGGTAGCTTTGGACCCTTCGCCAGCGTTGCGTACAGGATGGCGGCATTGGGCTTCGCGAGCAGGAGACCGGTGGGGTTGCCCTCGGCATCGCGCACGATTTCGCCGCCCGGCGGCTCGGGCGTTTCCTTCGTGTAGCCCACCACGCGCAGCGCTGCGGCGTTGAGTATTGCGCGGTCGTAAAGATGCAGGATGAAGACCGGCGTGTCGGGCGCGATCGCGTTGATTTCCTCGATTGTCGGCAGGCGCTTTTCGGCGAACTGATGTTCCGTGAAGCCGCCCACTACGCGCACCCATTGCGGCGCTGGCGTGACAGCCACCTGACGCCTGAGCATGTCCATCGCGGTGGCGAGCGACTGCACGCCGTCCCAGCGCAGTTCCATATTGAAGTTCAGGCCGCCCCGAATGATATGCAGATGATTGTCGATCAGGCCCGGTAGCACGCGTTTACCTTTGAGATCGATCATCTGCGTGGCGTCGCCCGCAAGCGGCAGGATCTCAGCGTCGCTTCCCACGGCGGTGAACACCCCGTCCCGGATCGCAACCGCTTCCGCTTGCGGGTTGCGTCTGTCGAGCGTTGTGAAGCGACCGTGATGAAGAATCAGAGCGGGGCCTTTCGTCGTAGAAGTGCTCATGAGCGTTTCTCCGGTGCATTCGCGGAGGCGACACCTTTCGGCTCGCCAGCATTGCGGCCGGGCAGCGTGCCGAACATGTGCTGGTTGCACTTCGACTCTTGCCAGGCGGTATGAAATCCACTTCCCGCCAGCATCTGCTTGCCGACCGGGATGATCTGTTCGCCCGCGAGAATGCCGAGCAGCCCTACGAGCGCAACGAGCGGAGGCGCCGGCGAGCGTACCTGGATCAGGCTGTAGATGAAGCCGACAAGAAGGCCGGCGAGAAGGGAGAAGATATACATTTTCATCGGCTTGACCCCTTGATGTTGCGCCTCTGAAGAACAGGGAGCGCACGTGATCGAACGAGACGACGGCTTGGTACGACAGCACGACAGCGAGTTGAACGGATCAGGAGAAGCAACGGCGGACGGGCGGACGGCAGCGATGGAAGAGGGTTCATGCGAAGCGCGAGCCCCGTCCGCGATGCCTTGATTGCAGCATGAATGATAGGCGGAAAATCTGGAAGATGGTCGCCAGAGAGTGACCTGAGTAAATGCAGGCGATGGCATCGCCTGCGTTGATCGTGTGGTCAAGACCATCGAAGGGCGATCCCTATGGCATTGCAAGGGAATAGTCAAGGAAAACTTCTTTTTCGTTTGCGGCGTAGCAGTCGATGTCTTCGATCAGTCGCCGGGGGCATGCAGGATCCCATGTTGCAGCGAATGGCTTGCCTTTTTTCCGGCGGCTTTCTAGTCTTGATCGTGGGCTGCCTGTAGCAGGAATGGGTCATGTAGCGCGCGACGCCGGGGTAGCCTGTCTTTGCCGCTGTGGTTGTGTCGTGTCGCCTGATCGGATGGTGACATTCACTCTTTCTTCCATGGATGGGGGTTCCGCGATGAGCAATCCCAAACTCGAAGTCCTGACGCCTCAGAACTGCCAGATGATCTTCATCGACCAGCAGCCACAAATGGCATTCGGCGTTCAGTCGATGGACCGCCAGGTGCTCAAGAACAATGTGGTCGGCCTCGCCAAGGCCGCAAAGGTCTTCAATATTCCTACCATCATTACGACGGTGGAGAGCGAGAGCTTCTCCGGATTCACTTATCCTGAACTGCTCGACGTCTTTCCGGGGCACAAACTGCTCGAACGCACGTCGATGAACTCATGGGACGATCAGAAGGTGCGCGACGCGCTGGCCGCGAACGGGCGCAAGAAGGTGGTGGTTTCGGGCCTGTGGACCGAGGTCTGCAACAACTCGTTCGCCTTGTGCGCAATGGGTGAGGGCGACTACGAAATCTACATGGTGGCGGATGCGTCGGGCGGCACGTCGAAAGACGCGCACGACTTTGCGATGCAACGCATGATCCAGGCGGGCGCCGTGCCGGTGACGTGGCAACAGGTGCTGCTCGAATGGCAACGCGACTGGGCGCGCAAGGAGACCTACGACGCGGTGATGGCCATCGTCAAGGAGCATTCGGGAGCATACGGCATGGGCGTGGACTACGCCTATACGATGGTCCACAAGGCGAAGCAGCGGACCGCGAGCGAGCATGAGGTACTTGCAGCCGTGCCCGCCAGGTAATCGGTGGCGGATGCGCGCCACCGTGCCCCGTTGTATCGGGCTTTCGTTGGCGCGTGTCTCGATCCGACAGGGCCTTGTTGCGGAGATTCGCCCTAAGCGCGTCAAGGTCCCGGAAACCCGGAGCAATGATTGAAGGACGGCAAAGCCACACCCGACCCGACGGGCACGGCGCCCGGCAGGCCGGTCGCACCGCGCTCTGCTTTCGCATATAGGGCATTCACCGTACTGTGGCTTGCCACGGTGCTCTCCAATATCGGCACCTGGATGCATGACGTCGGAGCCGGCTGGCTGATGACTGGCATGTCGCCTTCGCCGGTTTGGGTGGCCCTCGTGCAGACGGCTACCACGTTGCCGGTATTCCTGCTGGCGCTTCCGGCCGGCGCGCTCGCCGACATCGCCGACCGGCGCAGGATGTTGGTCATCGTGCAGTTCGTGCTGGGTGTCGTCGCGGCTGCGCTCGGCATCGTCGTCTACCTCGGCGCGGCCAGTCCACTACTGCTGCTTTGCTTCACGTTCGCAATGGGTGTGGGCGCTGCGATTACGATGCCCGCCTGGCAGGCGATCGTGCCCGATCTCGTGCCGCGTGACACGTTGCAGCAGGCAGTGGCGACCAACAGCGTGGGCGTCAACATCAGCCGCGCGATCGGTCCGGCCCTTGCAGGCTACATCATCACGGCCATTGGGCAGGCAGCCCCGTTTCTCATCAACGCAGTGAGCTACACGCTGGTGGTCGCCGCGCTCCTCTGGTGGCGACCTCAGGCGGGCACGGAGCGAAAGTTGCCACCCGAGGACCTGTTGGGCGCGATGGCCGCAGGCGTCCGATATGCGTGGCACAGTCGTCCCCTGAAGTCCACGTTGACGCGCGCCGCTGCCTTCTTCCTCTTCGCAAGCGCGTACTGGGCGATGTTGCCGCTGATTGCGCGTACGGTGCTCGGCGGCGGTGCCCAGCTCTATGGCGTCCTGCTCGCGAGCGTCGGCGTGGGTGCTGTCCTCGGAGCATTGATTCTGCCCGCGTTGCGCCGCTCGCTCCGTTCCGACCGCGTCGTCGCGCTTGGCACCATCGGCACGGTGCTCACGCTGCTCGCGTTCGCCACCGTGCGCAACCCGGTGGTGGCAGCGGCGGCGAGCTTCATCGCGGGCGCGTCGTGGATTGCCGTGCTAACCACGCTCAACGTGTCCGCTCAGGTGAGCCTGCCGCAGTGGGTGCGGGCGCGCGGACTCTCGATTTTTGTGACAGTGTTCTTCGGCTCGATGAGTGCCGGCAGCCTTGTGTGGGGACAGGTGGCGAGTCATCTCGGCATTCCGGCGGCGCTCTTCGCCGCGAGCGCGGGCGCCTTGCTCGCGATTCCACTGACATGGCGCTTCAAGTTGCAGCAAGGCGATTCCGGCGGTCTTGCGCCTTCGATGCACTGGCCCGCGCCCGTCGTCGATGCGTCGATGAGCCACGACCGCGGTCCGGTGATGGTGACGATCGATTACCACATCGACACGTCGCAATCAGCCGAGTTCGTTGCGACGCTCGATCAACTGAGCGAGGCACGCCGGCGCGATGGGGCCTACGCGTGGGGACTCTTCGAGGACGCTGCGCAGCCGGGTCGTTTTCTGGAATATTTCCTCGTTGCGTCGTGGCTCGAGCACCTGCGCCAGCATGAGCGTTCGACGGTCGCGGACCGCGATGTCCAGCAACAGGCTCTTGCGTTCCACGTCGGTGATGCTCCGCCCGTGGTTCGACACTATCTCGCTCCTGCTGCTGGGAGCAAAAAGCCCAACGGATCGTCATTCGCCTGAGCCGTTTTCCGTTGGTCTAAAGCTCACCACTTATGCCGCAAGCCGATCACAGCGGAAACCTGCGTCTTGGTGGTGGACGGCGATAGCGTGTAAATCTGCGCGTACTGCGCGTCGCCGGCTGCCTTCTGATAAATGCCGACAAGGAACAGATCGGTCCTCTTGCTGAGCAGGTAGTCGACACCGGCGTTCACCTGATGCCACTTCGGACTATTGTCCTGCGGGTGATATTGTCCGGTCGTGAAGATGTACGCGGCGCCGAGCAAAAGATCAGGCCGCACATAATCGGTCAGTGAAATCTGGGCGTTCTGAAGCGTGAGACGGGAGGCATCGAGATATTCGAATCGCACGTTGGTATAGAGCAGCGAAAGTTTCGCCGATCCAAACGCCCATGCGCCGCCCGCACCGAACATCCGTTGCTTGCTCACGCCGGAAGCGGTAGCCGGATTCGTCACGAACGGCGATGAAAACCCGTAGTCGCCGACCACCGCGCCGTTGGGATTGTTGGGGTCATTCGGCATGTCGACCTGAAGGTATGCCACCCCAAGCGACAGCGGCCCGCTTCGGTACTGCGCGGCCGCGCTGTACGCACTGTTGTCCGAGAAGCCGCCCGCCTTGTTCGAAAAACCGTACAGCCCTTCGAACTGGAGGCCCCGGTATTCGACGCTCTTGTACTGCACTGCGTTGTTGATGCGGAAGGTGTCGAACACGTTGTCATTGTCGCCGATATGCGCGCCGTAGGCCGCGAACTGGCACGCCGACGAGAACACGCACAGCGTGACGGCTTCGTCGTATTGGCGCCCAAATGTCACCGTGCCGAAGTTGTTCGACGATAGACCGACGAAAGCCTGCCGCCCGAATAACCGCCCGCCTTGCGACATCGTGCCGTTGCCCACGTTGTAGCCGCTTTCCAGCGTGAAGATTGCCGCGAGGCCGCCGCCGAGATCTTCCACGCCTTTCATGCCCCAGCGAGGCGTCTGCATCGGCCCGCTTGCGAACTGCCAGGTGGCGTGCCCCTGCTTGTCGGTTCCTTTCTGATTGTTCGCGTAGACGATGCCCGTCGAGATCAGGCCATACAGCGTCACGCTGCTTTGGGCGGATGCGACCTGGCAGGCAAGTGCGGCTACGGCGGCAACAAAGACACGTCGATTCATGATTCCCCTGGGTGCTTGCATGCAAACGTGAAAATGAGTATGTGAACCGTTTGGTGAATTAGGATCACGAAGTGAACGGTTGACTGAACGACTCTTTTGCAAACTTCATCCTGCTCCGCTGTCCGCCTGCGTCACCGCGGCTTGAATGTGAACGCGGGCTGTCACCCGGTGGGCAAAAATTTGCGCTTACACCGTGTTCGGGCAGATTCTTGCGGAACAAAATTCGCGCCGCCTAGCACTGAATTTGACTCCCGGTGAACGAATTTTTCGCGCGTCGATGCACCAAAGGCGCACGAATTGCGCACGGTTTCGCGGCTATCGCGCAGATCGTGCGTCGTATTAGTGCTCTAATTTCGGCATCACTGGGCGTCAAAATTAATGCTTGTGGGGACACTTTTGGCTGCTGAGAATGGGTTCAACCGGCAACCCCGCGAACAAAAAAGACCAGATTCCTTGAACCCATGAAGGACCCTCGGAGATAGAGATGTCAGAAATCGAGAACGCCGCTCGCCGGCGTCTGCTGCGGATGACACTGGCGGCGGGCGGCATGGCCGCAACGGGTGCACTGCTTTCGGTGCGTGCGTTCGCGGGCGACAGGACAACCGTCAACATGCAGCTCGGCTGGGTGCCGGGCGGCAACCAGGTCGGCGAAGTGGTGGCGAAACGCCTCGGCTACTACGAGCAGGAGGGGATCGATTTCCATATCCAGCCCGGCGGACCGAACATCGATGGCGTCGCGATCGTCGCCTCGGGGCGGTGCGAGGCCGGCGAAATTTCATCGAGTCCATCGATCATGCTGGCGGTCTCAGAGGGTCTGCCGATCAAGTGCATCGCGGTCGGTCTTCAGCAGCACCCTTATAGTTTCTTTTCGCTTGCGAAGAATCCGATCCGTACGCCGCACGACATGATCGGCAAGCGCATCGGCATCCAGTCCACGGGCATGGTGCTCCTCAAGGCGTTGCTGGCGAAGAACAAGATCCCCGAGAGCCAGGTCAACATCGTGCCGATCGGCGCTGACATGATGCCGCTTCTGAGCGGTCAGGTCGACGCGGTGACGGGCTGGCTAACCAACACCACGGCCCTCAAGCCGCTCGGCGCGGAACGTGTCGACTTGCGTCTGTGGGATACAGGTGTGCGCCTCTATGCGCTGCCGTACTACGCGAGGACGGATACACTCAAGGATCATCCCGACACTGTCGCGCGCTTTCTGCGGGCAACGGCGCGCGGCTGGACCTACGCGAATGCGCATCGTGACCAGGCCGTCGATCTGCTAGTCAAGGAATACCCGAATCTGAACCGTACCGATGAGCGGGTCGCGATCGATTCGCTGATGAGCTACGCGTTCGACCAGACCACCAAAACCCAAGGTTGGGGCACGATGGACGCGAAGGTCTGGGAGGAGCAGCTCACGATGTTTGGCCAGCTCGGTCAGTTCCGTACCCATCAGCCGAAGGTCGAGGACGTCATGACGATGGACGTGCTCAAGGCCACCCAATCTTCCCGCCTCACGGTGTAATCCATGCATGCTGCCACTATGAATCCGCCGCGCGCGGAGCGCTCCGGTGCGCCTTTCGGCGTGCCGTCAGAGGCGGGGCTGTCGATCAGCTGCCGCAACATAAACGTGCGCTTCTTCACTGAGCGGCGCAGCGTGACGGCGATCGAAGGGCTGAGCCTCGACGTTGCTGCGGGCGAGTTCCTGACCTTGCTGGGTCCTTCGGGCTGCGGGAAGTCGACGTTCCTGCGGGTAGTCGCCGATCTCATCAAGCCGAGCCGTGGTGAGATCAGTGTGCTCGGCGCCGCGCCGCAAATGGCACGCGAGCGCCGCGACATCGGTTTCGTGTTTCAGGATGCGGCGCTGCTACCGTGGCGCACGGCGATCCAGAACGTGCAGTTGCCGCTTGAAGTTGCGGGCGGCAAGGCTCGTGCGGGCCGCGCCACGCCGCGCGAACTGCTCGAGCTCGTTGGTCTCAAGGGCCGCGAGGACGCTTACCCGCATGAGATGTCGGGTGGCATGCGGCAGCGCGTGGCGATTGCGCGAGCCCTCGTGAGCGATCCGAAAGTGCTGCTGATGGACGAGCCGTTCGGTGCACTCGACGAAATCACGCGCGACCGTCTGAACGAGGAACTGCGCCGGGTGTGGAAGGAGATGGGCCTCACGACGCTCTTCGTCACGCACAGCATTTATGAAGCGGCGTTTCTCGGTCAGCGCGTGCTGATGCTGGCGGCCAACCCTGGCCGCGTGAAGGAGATCGTGCCGGTGAAGCTGCCTGAAGACCGCACGCTCGATATTCGCGAGAGCCGCGAATTTGTCGAACTCGCCGCCTATCTGCGGCGCGTACTGGAGACCTGCTGATGGCCACGTCCGACATTCAATTGAACCTGTCGTCCCAGACGGCCGATCCTGAAGCGCAGGCCTGGCTCGCGCGCCGTCGTCAACGCGTGTGGCGCGCGCGCATCCTGCCCGCGCTCGGTGTCGCGTGGCTGCTATTTGCGTGGTGGGCGATCGTGGCGGGCTTCCACGTCAAGCCGTTTATCGCGCCGTCACCGTTGCTCGTACTGCAAACGCTTTTCAGCAAGAGCGACGTGCTGCTGCAGAACCTGGTGCCGACCGCCATCGAGGCATCCGCGGGCTTCCTGCTCGGCAATCTCGCGGCGATCCTGCTCGCAACAGTGTTCGTGCACAACAAGACGTTGCAGGACATCTTCTACCCGGTCGCGGTGATGATCAACTCGATCCCCGTGGTTGCCAAAGCACCGATCCTCGTGCTGATCATGGGCAACGGACTGGAGCCGAAGATCACGATTGCGGCAATCGTCTGCTTCTTTCCGACGCTCGTGAATATGGTCCGCGGACTGCAGGCGGTGAACCCGCAGGCCATGGAACTGATGCAGATCCTGTCGGCAAGCAAGCGGGAGATCTTCTTCAAGCTGCGCCTCTACGCATCGCTGCCCTATCTGTTCTCTGCGCTGCGCATCGCCGCATCCATGTCCGTCATTGGCGCAGTGGTTGGCGAATGGATCGGCGCGACGCAAGGCATCGGCGCGATGATCATTCAGGCGACTTACAGCTTCGATTCGGCCTTGCTGTACACGGCGATCATCATGAGCGCCGTCCTCTCCGGCCTCTTTTTCCTCGTGATCGCTGTGCTCGAGCGCTGGCTCATCCGGTGGCAACCCGACGCCCTTTGATAACGAGCGACACACCCCGTTCCGATAGGAGACGAAATGAACATGATCAGTGACTGGATTCAGGAACCCGCGCGCGATGTGCGCGTGGCGGCCAAGGCAAACGTCGTCGTGGTCGGCGGCGGTCCCGCAGGCCTGTCGGCGGCGATCGGCGCGGCGCGCAACGGCGCGCAGGTGATCCTGCTGGAGCGCTACAACCACCTCGGCGGCCTTGCTTCGGGCGGCATGGTACTGGTGCTCGACGACATGTGGGACAGCCACCTTCAGGAAATTTCGGTGCGCGGCACCTGCATGACCTTCATCGAGCGCATGGCGGCGCGCAAGCTCGCGATGTTCCCGCGCTCGCACGAATGGGGCGAGGATCCGGCCGCGTATCGTCAGTGGGGCCGGTGGGGCACGTTCGATTTCCATAGCCAGAAAACGCCGCATCCCGTGTGCTTCGCGGCGGCGTTCGATCCAGATGCGATGAAGCGCGTGGCGCTTGAAATGGTGGAATCGCTCGGCATCCAGTTGCGTTTGCACTCGTGGTTCTCACGCACGCTGGTCGAGGACGGCGAGGTGAAAGGCGTCATCTGCGATACGAAGAGCGGCCGTGAAGCGATCCTCGCCGATGTCGTGATCGACGCGACCGGCGACCTCGATGTCGCGGCGTCGGCGGGCGTGCCGCATGTGGGCGGCACCTATATTACGACGACGGTGTTCCGCCTCGGCGGCGTGGATACCGACGCGGCCGAGCGCTTCGAAGCCGAAGAGCCGGAAGCGTTTGCTGCGCTCGATCGCCAGATCAAGCGCATTCTTGGCGGCTCGTGGGGTTACTGGTGGCTCAAGACGCCGCTGCCGGGCGTGGTGTGGTGCAACTGCCCGCACATGGCCGGTCTCGACGGACTCAAGCCCGAAGACCTGACACGTGCGGAAGTACAGGGCCGTAAGCACATTCACGCGGTAGTCGATTTCGTGCGGGAGAAGTTACCCGGTTTCGAGCACGCTTACGTGATCGACGTCGCGCCGCAGACGGGCGTGCGCCAGACGCGCCTGCTCGAAGGCGAATATGTGATGACCAAGGACGACCTCGCGCAACGCACCCGTTTCGATGACAGCATTGCACGCGGGCGTGACTACTACATGCCGTATCGTGTGCTGCTGCCGAAGCAGGTCGACAATTTGCTGGTCGCAGGGCGGCACTACTCGGCGACTTCGCAGGCACAGAAGATGTCGCGCGAGATTCCGCCATGCATGGCCATGGGCGAAGCCGCCGGCGTGGCCGCCGCGCTTGCGCTCGGCGCGGGCGTATCGGTGCGTAACGTCGATGTGCGCGCGCTGCAAAAGACACTGCGCACGCAAGGCGCCGATCCCGGTGACCAGACCGGCCGCAACGCCGACGTCCCGGCGCTCGCCGTTCACGTCGATGCGAGGGAGGCAGCATGAGTGTCACGCACAACACGAACAAGACCCATGACTTGCCGCTCGCCGGCGTGCGCGTCATCGATCTGACGCAGGTCATGATGGGGCCGGTTTGTACCCAGATGCTCGCGGATTACGGCGCGGATGTCATCAAGGTCGAGAGAAAGGGCGCGGGCGACCTGAGCCGCTCGACGTTCGAGCCGGTGGCCGGCGCGGACAACCCGATCTTCTGCAGTCTGAACCGCAACAAGCGCAGCGTGGCGCTCGATCTGCGCGACGCCGGACAGATGGCGGCGCTCAAGACCATGATCGCCGAGGCCGATGTGGTCGCCAGCAATTTTCGCGCGGGCGTCATGGACCGCATGGGCATCGGCTATGAGGATTGCCGCCGCCTCAATCCGCGGATCATCTACGCGGCGGGATCGGGCTTTGGAGAAACCGGCCCGTATGCGCACAAGGGCGGACAGGACGTGCTCGCGCAGGCGATGAGCGGCGTGATGGCGCGCCGCGCCGACGACTCGCTGCCGATCTCCGTGTATCCGACGGCGCTCGCCGACTATTCGGCCGGCATGCACATGGTGCAGGGCGTTCTGCTCGCGTTGCTGCATCGCGAGCGCACCGGCGAAGGCCAAAAGGTCAACGTGTCGCTCTACAACTCGATGCTCGCCATGCAGATGCAGGAGGCCGCGATGATCATGATGGCCGACTCGGAAGTGAACTGGGCCGCGATGCCGCTCTCCGGCGTGTTCGACACGCAGGACGGTGCGCTCGTGCTGGTCGGCGCCTTCAAGCCAAACCCGTTGCGCGACATCTGCGCAGCGCTGCAAATCGACGACCTGTCCGCCGATCCGCGCTTTCGCAACCTCGAACAGCAGTTCGTCCACAAGGCGGTGCTGCAAGGCATCTTCCGCGATCGCTTCGCGGCCAATACGCGTGACTTCTGGCTGGCGCGCCTCGACGAGCAGGATCTGCTATGCGCGCCGGTGCGCGATCTGCGCGAAGCGCTCGTCGATCCGCAGACGGTGCATAACCAGTTGATCATCGAAGGCGAGGGCGAAGGGCAGCCGGTGCGTTTCATCGGTAGTCCGATCGAGTTGTCGCTCGCCCCGGTCGGCCTGCGGCGCGCGCCGCCGAAGCTCGGGCAGCACACCGAGGAAGTGCTTCAGCAATTGTGCGGCGGTGTCGCCACGGAGGCGGCATGAGCGTACGCCTTGTTGTCGATCAGCATGTCGCCACCGTGACACTCGCACGGCCGGAGGCGCTCAACGCCGTCGACCTCGTGACCGAAGCCGAACTGCAACGCATCTGGACCGAACTGGAGCATAACCGCGACGTGCGCGCCGTGGTTCTGACCGGTGAGGGCGAGCGGGCGTTCTGTGTCGGCGCGGACCTGAAGAACCCGTCGATGAGCGGCCTTGAATACTGGGCCGCGCCGCGTCCCGGCGGGTTCGGTGGCATTGCGCTACGCGAGACCCTCAATGTGCCGGTGATCGCGCGTGTCAATGGCTATGCGCTCGGTGGCGGCTTCGAAATGGTGCTGGGGTGCGATCTCGTGATTGCGTGCGAGGAGGCGAGTTTCGGCTTGCCCGAGGCGCTGGTCGGCCGGATGCCGCTCGACGGCGGCATGACCCTGCTGCAACGCCAGATTCCGTATCGCCAGGCGATGGCGATGCTTCTGACTGGCCGGCGGGTTTCGGCACGCGAAGGGCTTGACATGGGCCTCGTCAACGAGGTCGTGCCGCGCGCCGAACTCGATGCCGCTGTTCAACGCTGGGTCGACGCTGTGCTGGCGTGCGCGCCGTTGTCGTTGCAGGCAATCAAGCAGGTGGTCAGGCGCACCGCCACGCTGTCGGCGGCGGAAGCGCAGGCGCTGCGGCTGCCCGCGCTGGTTACCGCACTTCAATCCGAGGACGCGCACGAAGGCGTGCGCGCCTTCCAGGAAAAGCGCCAGCCTTGCTGGAGCGGACGCTGATGGCCTGCGTTATCACCTCGCCTTGCATCGACGTGAAAGACGGTGCATGCGTGAAATGCTGCCCGGTCGACTGCATCTATGAAGGCGGGCGCACCCTCTACATTCATCCCGAGGAATGTATCAGTTGCGGGGTGTGCGTGTCGGTGTGCCCGACCGAGGCCATCTTTCACGACGAAGAACTCCCGCCCGCGGAGGCGTCGTTCGCCGCCGTGAACCGTGAATTCTTCGGCGCGCGGGTGAGCGCCCTCGGTTCACCGGGTGGCGCTTGCGACGTGGGTAGGGTAGCCTGCGATCATCCCGAGGTCGCGGCGTGGCCGGTGCGGGCCACGAATTGAGGCAACACGATGCATGCGAACGTCCTGAAATATTTTGTCGAAGTGGCGCGGTGCAGTTCGATCCGAAAGGCGGCACAGAATCTCTATGTCGCGTCCAGCGCGGTGAACCGGCAAATCCTGAAGCTCGAAGCCGAGATGGGAACCGAACTGTTCGACCGGCTGCCGAACGGCATTCGCCTGAACGCGGCCGGCGAACGCGTGCTGCAGCACATTCGCGCGACGCTGAACGATTTCCATCTGATGCGCAGCGAACTCGACGATCTGAAGGGCGAACGCAAGGGGCACGTGTCGGTCGCGGCGATGGACTCGCTGTTCGTGGACTTTCTGCCGGCCACGGTCGAGGAATTCTCGGACGTCTATCCGGCCGTGACCTATTCGATCGTCGCGGTGCCGCCGCACGATGTGCCGCCGCGGCTCGTGAGTGGCGAGTACGACATCGGCATTTCATACATCACCAGGCTGCCCGCGGGTCTTGATGTTGTGGCGGAAGTGCCGCTGCCGCCGGGCGTCGTGATGGCGTCTTCGCATCCGCTCGCGAAGACGGAGCGAATCAGCTTCGACGAGTGCCGCAACCATGCGTTTTTGCGGCTCGAGGGCCGCTCGCCGATCCAGGGCGTTGTCACGAGTGACTTCCCCGAGTACTGGGAATCGTTGCAACCCAGCGTGACCTGCAACTCCACGACACTCCTCAAGCGGCTGATTGCGTCCGGCCGGGGCATTTCGTTCTTCTCCAAACTGGCTTTCCTCGACGAACTGTCGCGCGGCGACGTGGTGTGGCGTCCGCTCGACGATGAAAACGTGAACGCGCTCACGGTCGGCATCATCGTCCCGAATCAGCGTGCTTTGCCGCACGTGACACTGGAGTTCGTCGAGCGAATCATACGGCGCCTCAAGCATGTCGAACTGACGCTACGCGAGACTTGAATTCACTGCTTGCCGTGGACCCGAAAAATCGGACTTGCTCAATTCACCTAAATCGCGTCGGAAATCAGAGAGCGATTACCAACGGAAATTACGTGGTGATATCGATGCACTTTACGTGGATGCACTCACGGCATTTCTAGAAATGCTACTACAACCATGTCCGGTGATAATTTATATTATGTCAAATATAATCCGGAATAAGCCCGCGCTCGACGTGCTCTCAGTGCTCGTACACAAAAACTTGTCCATGTCCGCAACCATCACGAATCCATCCAATTCCGCGCGCGCCACGTATCAGACGAGCAATATCTATCGACCGACTGGGCTCATGACTGTGAGGATGCCGTGCCGCGGGTCAACTCTTCCTCAATGCGCAAAAGGACAACTGCTTGCGCTTTGCCGATCGCGACGAAACACGTTTCCTTCGGCTTCACCCATCTCTGCTCACGACATCAGCATGCCAACCTGAGAAGTTCACGCGCCGGCACTAATATGTATGAGCGTGAATGGAAACCAAAAACCAAAGGATGCCCCATGAATCCGTCGGTCATCTCCGCCCTGGCTGCACTTGTCGGCGCTGCGATTGGCGGCCTGACATCGGTACTTGCATCATGGCTGACCCAACGCACCCAGGTTCGCGCGGAGTGGCGGGCGCATGACCGCGCCCGGCGGCAGGAGCTCTACAAGGAGTTCATTGAAGAAGCGACGAACTGCTATGTCGACGCGCTGCAACACAACGAGCCGAATCTCCCTGCGCTCGGCAACCTCTATGCGAAGATCGGCCGCATGCGGGTCTGGTCATCGCGCGAAGTCGCGGATGAAGCCGACGTGATCGGACGCAAGATCGTGGACACTTACCTTGCGCCGGACAAGACCTTCATCGAGATTCGCGAAATGCTCGCGGATGGCTCGATCGACATCCTCGGCAAGTTTGGCGACGTGTGCCGCGCGGAATTCGACTCGCTACGCGCGCAGCAGTTCTGAAACCCGCTCACGCCCTGCTCACTTGCGCGTTCAACGCGGCTTGAGTTCGACGGGCGGATCGGCACGATAGCCGCCGCCGAGCGCCTTCGTCAACGCGATCTCCTGACTGAGCATCTGAGCGCGGAGCGTGAGCAGCGCGACCTGTTCGGCGATCACCGGCTGACGTGCCTCGAGCGCCGCCAGGCGGCTAGTGAGGCCACGCTGATAGTGCGCTTCAACGCTGTCCCGCGCGAACGCAACCGATTCGATCCGCTGCTTCTGCAACGCGGTCTCCGCATCGAGGGCCTGCAGACGGCTGCCCGTCTGCGCGACATCGCGTACCGCATTGAGGACGGCCTGGTTGTACTGCTCGATCAACAGATTGCTGCCCTCACGCGCGCCGCTAAGGTTCGCGTTGAGCCGGCCACCATCGAAAATCGGCAGAGTCAGGCCCGGAATCAGGTTGATCTGCTGGCTCGCATGCGTGAAAAGGTCGGACAGATGCAATGCGTTGTAGCCGAAGAATGCCCTGATGTCGAAGCTCGGATAGAACGCCGCTTTCGCCGCATCGATCCGGTCGAACGATGCCGCCACGTACCAGCGCATCGCCTGCAGATCGGGCCGCCGGGCCAGGAGTTCATAAGAGAGCGTCGCGGGCAAGGCCGCGTGCGAGCGCGGCAACGCGACAGGCTCGATTGGAGGCAAGCCATTGGGTCCCGTGCCGACCAGCGCTCGCAGCGATTCGCGATACAGCTGTATCTGGTTTTGCGCTGCAACGATCTGCCGTTCGATGGCCAGTTGCTGCGCACGGGCTTCCTCAAGCTGGGTTCGGGGCTCGAGGCCGCGCACCGCCCGCGCGTCGTGTGCTTGCACCGAGAACTCCGCTACCTCGTGCGACTCGTTGAGCAGATCGATAAGCTGGTAAGTCGTCTGAATGCCGTAGTACAACTGCGCGACGTCGGCAGAGATTTCGAGTTCGACGGCGGACGTTTCAGCAAGCCGCGCATTGCTTACGCCGAGCGACGCGGCGACCTGCGCGCGCTGCTTGCCCCAGATGTCGACGTTCAGACTGGCGCCCAGCCCGACCACACCCTCGGTGTACCACGGGCCCGTCAGCCCCAACTCCGGTTCGTTCTTCGCGAACGGGCCGAGAAAGCCGTTCGCGGAAACATGCTCGCGATCCACGAAGGCAAGCGCCACCACCTGAAGGCTCGACCCCGTTCTGACCAGCTCGACGTCCGACTTCGCCTGCGCGACGCGGGTTCGCGCAATCACCATCGTCGGCGCATCGGCGAGCGCCTGATCGATCAGCGCGTCGAGCTGCTCGTCGCGATAACGACTCCACCAGCGCGCGGCGGGCCAGCCATCGCGCGCAAGATGGATGTCGTCGGCGAGATTGATCTGCTCGGGCGAAATCTCGGCATACGGCGTGCCGTTCTTGTGGATCAGCGCGCAACCCGGCAGGCCGATGCACAACGACCACGCGATGCACAGGGCGCAGCGACGCCACGATCTGACGCGGAGACCGGATCGCGCGTTCATGTGCGCGTTCATGTCTGGACAGCCTCTGAAGAGGACGCCGTGACGGGAGCCTCGAGGCGCCAGTCGGGTAGCCCCGCTACCTGTCGCGCCAGGTCTTGCGCTGCGGCGATCAGCGGCATGTCGGCGGTTTCGGCGGGCTGCGCGGCGATGTCGACCCGTCGCGGCGCGTGGGCGACGGGCGGATTGGCGGCAAGGTCGTCCGCATATCGGTTGATTTCCGCGCAGGCCTGGTCCTGCGCGGCGCGCGCTGCGTGGTCGATTTGCGGACTTGCCGAACCAGCTTGCGCGGCCAGCGTGCTACTCAGCGCATTGCCGGCGAGCATGATCTCCCGGCCTTGCGCAAGGACGGTTTGCGCGCGCAGTGTCAGTTGCGCCTGCTCGCCTTCCTGCCAGCTGGGCTCGAGTGCGACGCGCGAGAGCGTCGCCTCGCAATCGGCCAGCGCGGCCCATGCCTGCAACTGACGCTGCGCAGCGGGCAATTGATCCGGTATCTCGACGCCCTGGCGTGGCGCGGGCAGTTGCGCGGCGATGGCGCGCAGCATCGTGGCGAGTTTCTGCCGCAGCACGTCGCCTTCGCCCTCACGCCAGAACGACATCTGCACGAAGGTCGCCACGCCGACGCCCAGCAGAATGCCAACCATCCGGTCGCGGATTTCGGTGAGATTGGTGGTCGGCGAGAACTGTTCGAGCAACGCGAGCGAGAAGGTGAACACCACCTGGATGCCCGCGTAGGCGATCCGTTCGGAACCGGCGGCTAGCCACGCGCCGAGCGCGATGACGGGCAAGCTCATCAGCAGCAGCCCGACAATGTCGTCGAGGTGCGGAATCACGAACACGACCATGAACAGCGCCAGCGCACTGCCGGTGGCTGCCCCGGCAACGCGCAGCAAGGCCCGCTGCATCGATGCGCCGAGGCTCGGCAGCGCGACGATCAGGCACGTCAGCATGATCGTGTGAATGCCCTGCCAGTCGACCGCGTTGTAGAACACATAGCAGACCAGCACGGCCAGCAGCGTCTTCAGCGAAAAGCGCAGGTACGCCGGATTGGTCCATGCGTCGGGCACGACCATCGGCTCGCTCGCGGGCGGCTTATCGGGAGCGGCACCGGGTGCCGCGCCGCTCGCAACGAGATCCGCGAATGCGTGCAGCGCGCGCTGCAATTCGGCTGCGGCGGGAAACGTATCGGCGGCAGCGCGCTCTTCAGGGGTTGCCGTGCGCACGTAGCGATACGGCTCGCCGCTCATGACCGCTTCGTCGAGCGCCGTGCAGTTCGCGCGCAGCTCGCGCAACATCGCTTGCGCAGCCGAGGGGCCCGGCCCGCTGACGGGCAATTCGCTCGCGCCGCGATAGAGGCGCGACACCGTGGCAATGCACGCAAGCTGCAACGCCTGATGCTCGCGATAGTGCGCGTCACGCATCGTCGTGAACCGCAGCAGCTTTTGCAGCGTCAGCGCGCCTTGCTGGACCTCCGCCAGCGTGATCGGCGCGGCGTTCGTGCCGCCGTCGATCAGTTGCGTCAGCCGCGCTTGCAGCACCGTCAGTTGCCGATGGATTTCCGCTTTGAGTTGCAACTGCGGTTCGGCGGGCAACAGCAGCGTATTGACCACGAGCGTCAGCGCGATCGGATAGTTGACGGCGACCCAGACCCACAGCACCGTCCGGATCAGCAGGTCGGCCTGATCGGTCTGGTCGACGAAGCTCTGCACGTAGATGATGACGATGGCGACGATAAAAAACACGACGCCGATTTTCAGAACCCGTAACAGGTACACGCTGCCGAAGAACAGCAGACTCGCGACGACGATGCGCACTAACGGGTAATCGAACGTGAACTTCAGCAGCAGGATCGACAGACCGATGCCAAGCGTCGATCCGATGATGAACATCAGGCCGACCAGCCGCGTCACCACCACGTTGGCCTGCGTGACGTAAAACACCACCAGCAGCGACAGCGCGAGCGACGGCACCTCGAGCGCCATCGACACGACGATCACGATGGCGCTCGTCAGCATGCAGCGCAACATCACGTTGAGGCGCCCCGGAAAAGGCGCAAGCTCGCGCGCGAGGAAAGCGCCGGCATCGCGCAGCATAACGGGCATAGCGGGCAGGTAGTCGGCGGCAGCCATCGGCGTTCCTCAGTGGCGTTCCTCAGTGGCGTCCCTTAGTGGCCTGCGCCATCGCTGCCGCGCCCGGGGTGCAGCACCGCCACCGCCGATGTTCCGACGCGAAACAGTTCCGGGTTCGGTTTGTCGACGCGGATTTTCACCGGGAACCGCTGCGATACATGGACCCAGTTAAGCGTGCGTTGGATGCGTGGCAATCCGCCCGGCAACGCCAGGCCGCCTTCGTCGGATGCGATGCCATAGCTGATTGAATCGACGGTGCCCTGGAAGCGCTGGCCTGTATCAATCATCAGGTAGACCGTGGCGGGCGTCCCCGCGCGAATGCCCTTGAGTTCGGTCTCGCGAAAATTCGCGACCACGTACCAGTTGCGCGTATCGATCAGCGTGAAGACCGGTTTGAGCGCCGACGCGAACTGCCCCAGCGAGGTCTTCAACGACACGACACGTCCGTCGAAAGGCGCCCGCACGGTCGCATATTCGAGGTTCAGCTCAGCAATCGCGATCTCGGCCATGACGACGGCACGTTGCGCGACCAGCGCGTCGACGCCGCTCACAGCCGCTGCCGCCTGCTGCGCCTGCAATTGCGCGGCGCTGAGTTCGGCCTGGGTGGCGCGTTGCGCGGTACGGGCGCGGTCGACATCCTCCGCCGATACGTAACCATGCGACAGCAGCGGCTCCATGCGGTTCAGCGTGTCGGACGCCTGGCCGGCCGCCGCTCGCGCGCGCTCGACAGCGGCGCGCACCGACTGCGCGTTGTACTGCTGCGCATTGACCGTGCGCTGCGTCAGTTCGATCTGGTGGTCGAGCGCGATCAGGGACGCCTTGCCCCGCGTCAGCGCATCCTGGTACGGACGCGGATCGATGCGAAACAGCAGATCGCCCTGCTTCACCGCCTGGTTGTCGCGCACCGCCAGCTCGACGATACGGCCGTTGACTTCGGGCACGACATCGATCGTATCCGCGTAGACGTAGGCGTCGTCGGTGCGCGGCGCGCGGTCCAGCTGGCGGATGACGAAAACCAGCAGCAAGAGCGTCGCCACGACCAGGATGATGGCCGGCCATGCTCTGTTCTTTGTCTTGTTGGCAGTCGTCGCCATTGCATCGGTCCTGAAGGAGATTCAATGCTGGAACAGCATCAACCAGACAGCAAGTGCGAGGAATGTGACGAGCGTGGGATACACCACTGCTGAAGGTCCCAGCAGATGGTCGGCCTGAAAACGCTTAAGAATCAGATAAATGACGACCGCGAGCACAACGCCCGCGACGATACAGAACAGCCAGTCCGGAAAGTACGCGCCGAGCACGCCAATGGACGGCGCGTTCACGCACCCCGACAACGGAGTCGCGCAAATCGCGGCCATGCCGATTGCGCGCTTTGGACATCTGCCTCTGGCGAGTGGAGTGTGCCGTTTCAAAGCAGTCCCTGTTGTTGGAATCGTGTTACACCTTGCAGATAGGCCGATGCGTTTTTCCCTCGCGCGCACTAAAAGATGTGACGCCAGCTTTACGACGCGTCGAGAAGCGACAACAAAGCGTCGCCATCCAAATCGTCACAATAACGCCGAAAGAGGCATTTTGCATTACATCGATATGTAATGTCGCCGCAAGAAACAATGATATAAAGCCACATCTGTTCGATGTGAAGCCGGGCTTTCCATAATTGTCTGCAAATTCGAGCCGATCGTGCCCAGAGCCGTCATCACGAAGCGCATGTCGCGCAGGGGTGCAATATAAGTGCTCATCATCGACTCCAGCATCAGTTCTGTTGCAGCTTGTCCAGTTCACTGGACAACTCGGGCAATACCTTGAAGAGATCGCCGACGATCCAGTAATCGGCGACCTGGAAAATCGGCGCTTCCTCGTCCTTGTTGATCGCGACGATCACCTTCGAGTCTTTCATCCCGGCCAGATGCTGGATCGCACCGGATATGCCCACCGCGATATAAAGTTGCGGCGCGATGACCTTGCCGGTCTGGCCCACCTGATAATCGTTCGGCACGAAGCCGGCATCCACGGCTGCGCGCGACGCGCCGACTGCCGCGTCCAGCTTGTTGGCGATGTCTTCCAACAGCGCGAAGTTTGCGCCGGAGCCCATGCCCCGGCCGCCGGAAATCACCCGTTGCGCCGCTGTCAGCTCGGGCCGCCCGGAGCGGGTCAATTGCTGGCTCAGGAAGCGCGAGCCCGGGACCTCGACGGTCGGCGCGAGCGGTTCGATCGCCGCGGTGCCGCCTTCAACAGGCGCCGCCGCAAAGGCAGTCGTGCGGACGGTGATGACCTTGATGGGGTCCGCGCTTCGGACCGTCGCCAGCACGTTGCCTGCGTAGATGGGGCGAACGAACGTATCGGCGGACTCGACTGCAACGATGTCGGAGATCTGCGCGACGTCGAGCAACGCAGCCACACGTGGCAGCGCGTTTTTCGCGGTTGTGGTGGCGGGCGCCAGCACGTGGCTGTATTCGGCGGCAACCGTAGTGATCAACGTGGCCAGGTTCTCGGCCAGCGGATGGGCGTAGTGCGGCGCATCGGCAACCCGCACGCGGTTCACGCCGGCGATGTTCGCGGCCTGTTCGGCCACTTTCGCGCATTGCGATCCGGCGACGAGAACATCAATCTCGTCCCCAAGACGCGCGGCGGCGGTGATGGTGTTCAGCGTCGCTGCCTTCAGCGTTTGATTGTCATGCTCTGCAATAACGAGTATGGACATGTCTCTCCCCTTCCTGTCAGATGACGTGTGCGATGTTCTTCAGTTTGGCCACGAGATCCGCGGCGTCGGCGACGCGAATGCCGGCCTCGCGTTTCGGCGGCTCCGCGAGCTTCAGCGTCGACAGCCTCGGCGCGATGTCGACGCCGAGGGCATCGGGAGTCACGACGTCGAGCGGCTTCTTCTTCGCCTTCATGATGTTGGGCAAGGTCGCATAGCGCGGCGTGTTGAGGCGGAGATCGGTGGTCACGACGGCCGGCAGATCGACCTCGATCGTCTCGAGTCCGCCGTCGATCTCGCGCGTCACGGTCGCCTTGCCTGCCTCGACGCCCAGCTTCGATGCGAAGGTCGCCTGCGGCCAGCCGAGCAGCGCGGCGAGCATCTGGCCGACCTGGTTCGCGTCGTCGTCGATGGCCTGCTTGCCGAGCAACACCAGTTGCGGCTGCTCCTTGTCCACCACCGCCTTGAGCAGCTTCGCCACGGCGAGCGGCTGCAACTCGGCCTCGGTCTCGACGAGGACGCCACGGTCGGCGCCTGTCGCCATCGCCGTGCGCAGCGTTTCCTGGCAGCCGTGCACCCCGCAGGACACGACGACCACCTCTGCCGCCACGCCGGCTTCCTTTAAACGCACGCCCTCTTCCACGCTGATTTCGTCGAAGGGGTTCATCGACAGCTTCACATTCGCGATGTCGACGGCGCTGCCGTCTGCTTTCACGCGGACTCTCACATTCGCGTCGACGACGCGTTTGATGGGAACCAGTACTTTCATTGCCTGCTCCGTTTTGGATAAAAGGCTCCACCCGCCGGCCAGATGGGTCGGTCGAAGGTGTCGCTTCGTATGCCGGGGATATGTGCCGGCCGCTCACGAGGCGGCGCACATGCTGTCGCGTTCAGCTCGCCACGGCAGTCACACTTGCCCGGTGAAGACGCGCTCGCGCCGCTCCTCGAACATGTCGACGAGATAGCGTTCCAGTGGCTTCCCGGACGCGGTCTTCGGAATCTCCGGAACGACCTCAACCCAGGTGACGACGCAACTCGCTTTGAGCCGCCGGGTTGATGAACTCACCGTCATGGCGAATGCCACCGCCTTTGCGATACTCGAAGAAAAGCCAGCCGTTCCCGTCCTCGCGCACGACGTCGCCCATCTGCAGCCAACCGTCTTTGCACTTCTTCGCCGAGGCTTCGGGATTGCGGAAGTACTCGACCCAGGTCAGAGGTTGTGCACTGCAATGCGAACCAATGCGCCAGACATGTCTCCTCCTTTGGTTGGCGTATCATTTCCTGAGCAACGCACCGGTTCAGGTCGCGCCCGCCGAGGGGCAATCACCCATGACCAGCCGGCGTGCCGCACCGTTGCCGGTGGTGGAATTTCGATCTCCGCGCTGGTATCCATGGTGTCTCAGTGCGGCGCGGCACAATATCCCCCTTACAGGGGAGCGAGACTGCATGGATGGGGAACGGCAGTCAGGGTCAACCCGAGCGCCTGGAGCAGCCGATGCACGTGATAGCAGCGATGCCGCCGAACCCGCCACCCCTCTTCCTCGCGACGAAGGTCTTGCCGCCACGCCTTCCCGCCGGACTGATCGAGCGGCCACGGCTCATCTCGCTTGGCCGGCAGGCGGAATACAAACGGCTCACGGTCATCAAGGCGCCTGCCGGCTTCGGCAAGACATCGCTTGCGCTCACGTGGCTCGGCCGGCTGCATGCAGGTGGCGCATTTGTCGCGTGGCTTTCTGTCGACACGGAAGACGACGAACCCGCGCGCTTCTTCCATCACCTTGCACAGGCATTGCGTAACGCGTGCCCGAGCGTCGGCGCGTCCGCGATCAGCCTGACAAGCGAGGCGTCGCTCGTGCCCGCGCACCCGGTCGTATCGACACTGATCAACGAACTCGTCGAGGTCGACGACGAGGTCTATCTGTTTCTCGACGACTATCACCTGATCAGTCTGCCCGCCATTCACGACGCGATGTCGTACTTCATCGCGAATGCATCGTCGAACGTGCATGTCGTGATCTGCACGCGGGGCGATCCACCATTGCCGCTCGCCAGCCTGAGAGCAGGAAACGACCTGCTGGAAATCGACGCGTCGACACTGCGTTTCAACTTCGACGAAACCCGCAGCTTTGTCGAACACGAATGCCCCGGCGGAATGCGCGCCGCCAGCGTCAAGTCACTGTTCGCGAGCACGGAAGGCTGGGCCGCGGCGCTGCGTATTTCCGCTTCGGTGCTCTCGCGAGACGAATCCAGGCCGGGTTGGGACGTGAGTGTGCCGTCCGGCGCTTCGCGGCCGTTCGCCGCCTACCTCGAAGACATGCTCAAGCGTTTGCCGGCCGACATGGTCGGGTTCATGTTGCGCACGTCGATACTCGACCGCCTGACAGCGTCGCTATGCGAAGAGGTCACCGGCATCGCGGCTGAGCAAGGCATGCTGGACACCATCGCTGCACGCCAGTTGCTGCTCGAACCGCTCGACATCGAAGGACGCTGGTTCCGCTATCACCATCTGATGGGCGAGTACCTGCAGCGGCGGCTGGAAATGCAGCATCGCGATGAAGTGGCGGACCTGCATCGCCGCGCGTGCCGGTGGTACGCGTCACAGGAGCTATGGACGGACGCTGTCAAGCACGCGCTTGCCGCAAACGATACGGAACACGCCGTCTCCCTGATGGGCCATTGCGCGATGGCGCTCGTCACGAAAGGCGACCTGCTCACGCTGCTCGGCTGGCAACGGCAGTTCCCGGCGCATCTGATGCGCGGACAGATCAAGATCACGCTCGCCATCGCGTGGGGGATGTCACTCGCGATGCGTTTCGACGAAGCGCTCGCGATGCTGGATGCGACCGAGCGCGACGCCGGCGCCGCCGCGGGCGACACACCCGATGACATCCGCTGGGAATGTCAGGCGATCCGCTCGGTAGTGGCCGCGCTGCAGGACGACCCGCCGCGCGCCCTTGCAATCGCACAAGCCTGTCTCGAGCGGCCGTCGACCGACAGTTGGACCACCAACGTCGTCTCCAACGTCGTGCGCTTCGGCCACTGGAAAGCAGGCAACCTCGCAGCGCTGTACGCGACACCGTGGATCCCCTATTCGCTCGAGGAAGACCAGCGCAACGTCTTCGCTTCGGTCTACCGGCTATGCCTGCTCGGCCACGCGGAAATGCAGCAGATGCACTTCACGCTTGCCGAGCGCTATTTCACCGAGTCGAAACAGCTGGCCGAGCGGCATGCCGGTCCGAAATCCGTCTCGGCCGCGCTGTGCGCACCGATGATTGCGCAGATCTGGTACGAGCAAGGGCGGCTCGACGAAGCGGAAGCGTTGCTTGTCGATCTGATGCCGGTGATCGATCTGGCGGTTCTGCTCGATAGCACATTGATCGCCTATCGCGTGCTCGTGCGGATCGCCGCCTCGCGCTCCGACACCCGGCAGGCCTATGCGTTGCTCGATCGGGCGCAGGCTTTGGGTTATGCACGCGGCTGGGACCGGCTGATTGCCGGCGTTCTCGTCGAGCGCGCGCGGCTCTATCTTGCCGAAGGGAGGACGACGGAAGCGTCGGCATGTGTCGTGCAACTGGATCAGCTGGTGGGCTCCCGTTCCTCCGCCGCGCATTCCGTCTCGCCGGAGATCGAAACCTATCGCGCCATGGCGGTGGCCTGGGTGGCGATGGTCGAGATCCGCACAGAGGAAGCGGTCGAATCGTTGACCTCCGCTTTACGAAGCGTGGAAAACCGGCATGGCGACTATCTCGCGCTACGCTTGCGCACCGTGCTCGCGCTCGTCTGGTTGCGCGCGAACGAACAGACCCGCGCCGTCGCAATCTTTCGCGAAGTCCTCAACGCCAATCGCGGCATCTACCGCTCGATTCTCGACCAGGGGCCGGAAATCGGACAGCTTCTGCGTGCGGTGCGCGACGACACGCGATCCAGTCCGCAGACGAAGGAGAGCGTCGCGTATGTCGATCGTCTGCTGGATGGCTGGCGGGCGTTGTACGAGCCCGACGCCAAACCAGCGCGCGACGCCGAGCGTGAGCCGTTGAGCGCACGGGAGCGCAGCATCGTCGAGCTGATTGCCCAGGGGCAGTCGAACAAGGAGATCGCGCGCACCCTCGGGATTGCGCCTGAAACCGTCAAGACCCACGTCAAGAACGTCTTCGTGAAACTGGAAGTGGACAAGCGCGCGCACGCCGTTGCGCGCGCGCAGGCGCTGGGACTGGTTGCAGCCGGTTAGTGCGGGTCCAGCCGCGCGTTTCACCGCGCGACGACGAGTGTGGCGGCGTGCAGCAGCACGCCGACCACGAGCAGGCACACCGCCGTTCGCCGCATGCGCTGCAAGCCTCTTGCCTTGTGGTCTTCGCGTGCATGAGCAGTGGCAGGCCGCGCACCATCGCCACCGTCCGCGAAAAAACTCAACTCGCCTCCTGGCGGAGAAATCGGCGCACCACAGGCGCGACTTCACTCGCACGCGAGATGAGAAACAGGTGACCGTCATCGATCACATAGAGCGTCGCATCGCGGATGCGGGCGGCGAGAATCTTCGCGTTGGCCAGCGGCACGATCGGGTCGTCGTTGCCGTGCATGACCAGTGTCCGCTGGCGCAATGCACCGAGCCACGGCAGGCTGGTCCAGCCCGAAACGGCCAGCAGTTGATAAACGTAGCCACGGCCGCGCGGTGGCTGGATATGCCGGCTGTGCGCCTTCAGCAGCGACGGATCGCGCCGGTAAGCGCCCCCATATATTTCCGCGCCCACCTGTTGCAGGTAGGCGGGATCGGTGTAGCGACGCGGCCCGATCAGCTTCGACAACACCGACAGTTTGCCCGGCACCATGAAGACGCCGGGCGAAGTTGCCGCGAGAATCAGCCTGCGGCAACGCCCCGGATACAGACGCGCAAACTGCTGCGCCAGCGCGCCGCCCCACGATACGCCGAGCACATCGACGGCCCCGTGATGGCCGAGCCGCGTCAGCAGCTTGTCGGTCAGCACGGACAACGTCGAAAAGCGATACGGCACGAGCGGCGCGGGCGAGCCGCCAACGCCGGGAATGTCGAAGATGATGACGCTCACATCTTCGAGCGCCGTGACGAACGGCTCCACCAGTTCGAGGTTCGCGCCGATGCCATTGAAAATGAGCAGCGGCGGCGAAGCGTCGCTGCCACGCCACGTGGCGACACGCAGCGTCTGACCGTCCAGATCGATCATCTGGATCTGCATGCTGCAAGCAGACTCGAGGCTCGTGTGCATTTCTCGTTTCCGGATGATCTTCAGGAAGGATACTTCATTCGAGGCGTCGGCAGGCCACATCGGCTGCGCCGCATTACTTCTTCGGCTGAAGGAGCGTCTTCAGTTCCTCGACGTGCTCGGCGACGCGCTTCGTGACCACGGCGAAGCTGTCCGACTGCGCACGGTAAGCCGTGTCGGCAAGCTCCCGCATATCCACCAGCGCTTTGCGCAGAGTCTGCTGGACCACTTCGCCGGTATTGGCGGCGGGCTGGCCTGCCGGCTGGGCGGTGCGCGTGACGAGCGACTGGAATTCGGTCAGCGTGGTGCGGAGGATGTCCGACTGCTTCTGAGCGAGCGACTGCACGCCTGCCAGCGCGGTCGTGTTGGCTTCGGCGATCGCCTCGATGTCCTTGCGGCGCGATTCGAGGATCGCGCTCACGTCGATGCCGGGCAGCTTGAACTGTCCGATAAGCTTTTTATACCCGGTGAAAATGCTGTTCGAATTGGTTGAATCCATCATCGCTACTCCAGAGAAACTGCGTTAAGAAAATGACGGCCGCCATGCGGCCAACGGTGCACGTCATGCTTCCATGACATAGGTTCCCGGCGCCTTCACCCCCGCGGGGTGCCGCTGGTTGCCGAGTGTCGCCGGTGCGGGCCGCTGATCGCCGGAACGGTTCGCGAGCCACGTGCGCCAGTTGCTCCACCACGAGTCCTTTTCAGGCTGGGCACTGGCGAGCCACGCGTCGGCCTTCGCCGGCAAATCGGGATTGAGGAAGAACTTGGCCTTCGGATTGCCCGGCGGATTAATCAGACTCTGGATATGACCGCTCGAACTCAGCACGAAGCGCGTGTTGCCACCGAACGTGCGCGCCGTGTTGTACACGCCCTTCCACGGCGTGATGTGATCGGTCATGCCGGCGACCACGTATTTGTCGCATGTCACTTCGGACAGGTCGACCGGCGTACCCAGCACCGTCAGCGCGCGAGGCTTGCTGAACAGATTGCCCGTGAAGATATCGAGCAGTTGCCCATGCATCGCCGCGGGCAGCCGGGTCGCGTCGTTGTTCCAATAGAGGATGTCGAACGCGGGCGGCGCTTTGCCGAGCAGATAGTTGTTGACCCAGTAGTTCCAGACCAGGTCGTTGGGTCTCATCCACGCGAACACCCGGCCCATCTCTTCGCCGGCGAGCACGCCCTTCGACGTGCTGTTCTGCTTGGCGGCCGCGATGGCTTCCGGCGTTGCAAAGAGACCGAGCTGCGAGTCGGTGGTATTGTCCAGCACGGCGACCATCAGTGTGGCCGCATTGACGCTCCTGTCACCACGGCTTGCGAGGTGGCCGAGCAGCGCCGAAATCGTCATCGCCCCCGAGCAGGCGCCGTGCAGGTTGACGTCGTCGCTGCCGGTAATGTCACGCACGGCGGCGATCGCTTCGAGGAGCGCGGCGACATAGGTATTGAGATCCCAGTGACTCTGCGCGGCGGTGGGATTGCGCCAGCTCACCATGAACACCTGGAACTCGCTCTTCACCAGGTAGTCGACGATGCTCTTGCCGTCGGACAGGTCGAAAACGTAGAACTTGTTGATCTGCGGTGGCACGATCAGCTGCGGGCGGGCGTACACATGCTCCGTGGCCGGCGCGTACTGGATCAGCTCGAGCACCTCGTTGCGAAACACCACCGCGCCCGGCGACGTGCCGAGATTCTCGCCCACCTTGAACGCCGTCTTGTCGACCTGCGCGGGCATGCCCTGGTTCTGCAGCATGTCCGTCAGGAGGTTTCTGACGCCGCCCAGCAGGCTGGCACCACCCGAATCGATGATCTTCTTGAGCGCCGCCGGATTGCCGAGCAGCGTGTTGGTCGGCGACAGCGCATCGGTGAAGAGCGACAACACGAACTGCGCGCGTTCCTTGCTCTTCGAGTCGAGCGCGGAGCGCTCGACAAACCCCGTCAGCGCGTTACGCCACGCGACGTAGCCTTGCAACGCCATGCGGTACAGCGAATTGTTCTGCCACGCAGGGTCGGTGAAGCGCTTGTCGCCTTGCGGCGGCGTGCAGTCCGCGCTGCCGCCGAGCACGGCCATAAGATCGCGGGCGAGCGCCGCCTCCTGCTCCACGAGCAACGCGGGTTGCCGCAGCGCCTGGACGCCGATCTGCTGCGCGGTTGCCAGAATATCGCGCGGACGCAGCCCCACGAACGGGTTCGGTCCCAGCATCCCTTCCGCGGCCGAGGCCGCGAGGTCGTCCGGCTGCTCGCTCCGTGCCGTGCTTTGGGCCGTGCTTTCCGTCCTGCTTTCCGTCGTTCTTTCCGTCGTTCTTTCCGCAGTTCTTTCCGTCGTTCTTTCCGCAGTTCTTTCCGCAGTTCTTTCGTTAGTTGCCGCCATCTTGCTGCTCCTCCAACATCTCTATCAGCTTCGTCGACACGGTCGCTTACGCGACCAGCATCGCCAATGTCTCGGCGATAAGCGCCGGCTTCTCCTCACCCTCGATCTGCAGTTCGTTCATCGTCTTGACGATGATCCGGCCGCCGCCCTTCTTTTCCACCGATACCAGCGTCACGCGGTTTCTCACCCGCGCGCCTGCTTTCACCGGCGTCATGAAGCGCACCTTGTCCAGCCCGTAGTTCAGGCCGGCCGATGCGTCCTCAGGAATCAGGCCGATCTCGATGGCGAGCGCCGCCAGCATCGACAGCGTCAGATAGCCATGCGCGATCGTGCCGCCGAACGGGCTCTCGCGTTTCGCACGCTCGACATCGACGTGAATCCACTGCCGGTCGCCCGTGCATGCGGCGAAGGCGTCGATGCGCGCCTGATCGACGACGACCCAGTCAGATAGTCCCAGTTCGCGGCCAACGAAGTCGTCGATCGTGGCGACGCGGTATTCCTTGATGCTCATCGTGTTTGCTCCTTGCGATGGTCAGGCGAACTGCGCGCGCAACCACTTCTTGTTCATCTTGCCGACGCTGGTCTTCTCCAGCGCGTCGACGAATTTGACGATCTGCGGCACCGCGTACTTCGAAATCCGCCCTGTCTTGCTGAATCCCATCACGTGCGCTTTGACGTCGTCTTCGGTGACGATCGCGTCCGTCTTGAGCACCACCAGCGCGACCGGCCGTTCGCCCCATTTCTCGTCCTTGATCCCGATCACCGCGACTTCCGCGACACCCGGGTGCAGCGAAATCAGGCTCTCGATTTCGAGTGAAGAGATCCACTCGCCGCCTGACTTGATGACATCCTTGATACGGTCGGTGATCTGAATGTTGCCGGTCGTGTCGATGTTCGCGATATCCTGCGTATGCAGATAGCCGCCGGTCCAAAGGTGGGCGGACGCTTCCGGATTGTTCAGATAGCCCTGTGTCAGCCACGGCGCACGCACGACGATCTCGCCGTAGGCCTTGCCGTCGTGCCCGACGTCTTCCATGTCTTCGTTGACGATGCGCACATCGACGAGCGGAACGGGAAAGCCCGTCTTGCAGCGCAGGCGCACCTCTTCATCGAGATCGAGCGGCCCGGTGTGGGGCGGGAGTTGCGCGAGGCTCAGTACGGGACACGTCTCGGACATGCCATAGCCGGCAAAGATGTCGATGCCGCGATCGAGCGCGGCGCGCGCAAGGCCGTGCGGCAATGCTCCGCCACCGATGATGACCTTCCATTTGCTGAAGTCCGCGTGCTTCGCGTCATCGCACGAGAGCAGCATGTGCAGGATCGTGCTGACGCAGTGCGAAAACGTGACACCTTCGTCGCGCACCAGTTGCACGAGACGCTCGGGCACATAGCGGCCCGGATAGACCTGCTTCACGCCGAGTACCGTCGCGATATAGGGCATGCCCCATGCGTGCACATGGAACATCGGCGTCAGCGGCATATAGACGTCGCCGCGGTGAAAGCGCTGTCCCGACACCGGGCTCGCCAGCGCAGCCATCAAGGTGATGGTGTGCAAGACCAGCTGGCGATGCGAGAAGTACACGCCCTTGGGCAGGCCCGTGGTGCCCGTGGTGTAGAACGTGGTGGCCCGGGTGTTCTCGTCGAAGTCGGGGAACTCATAGCTCGTCGCGCTCGCCGCGAGCATCGCCTCGTATTCGGTGGCGAACGCAATCGTGTGCGCGCACGCGTCGCTACCCGGCTCGTCGATCCAGATGAATGTGCGCACCGTTTCAAGCTGATCCTTGATCGCTTCGACCACAGGCAGGAAATCGGTGTGAACGAACAGCACCTCGGCGCCAGCGTGGTTGATCGTGTAGGCGATCTCCGCCTGCGACAGCCGCACATTGACCGTCTGAAGCACGGCGCCCATCATCGGGACCGCGAAGTACGCCTCCAGATAGCGGTGGCTGTCCCAGTCCATCACTGCCACGGTGGCGCCGTGCCGCACGCCGTGTTGGTGAAGGCCGTTGGCGAGCCGCGCGATGCGTTCCCGCAGCGTCGCATAGGTCATCCGCAACTGGCCGCGGTAGACGATTTCCTGGTCGGGCGCCTGAACGAACGGCGTATGCAGCAGCTGCTTGATCAGCAGCGGATAGGCATAGGGGGATGGCGTCGCACCCTGCACGGCGTCCTGCATTTACGTCTCCTGAAGTCGAGAAATGGATCGGGTTGACACAGGTCCGTCGGTGCATGTCGCGCACGGTGGCTTCCCGAGTGACGCCATTTTCGATTTGTTCGGAGGGTAGAACCATCCCCTGAATAGGGGAGCTTCGAGGGTGCCGCCGCGTTGCAAGGGGCGCGGGGCGGGTACGGCCGTTGTGCAATCGGGGCGATGTCACCCTTTTAAAGTTAAATCACATCATTCCGATGTTCCACCAACGCGGTGCCGCCGGGAGCACAAGCGAGACTCCATCGCGCGCCAGCTTTCTTCACCTCGCCACCCCGCTATCCGTTCTCGTTGACGAATACAGGTTTGACTCCAGTTTTATGCAATAGCCGCTCGTGCTTGCGCTGAATATCACGAATGCCAAGGTAGGGGGCGCAAGCTCACCTCGGCCTGATGAGCCGTCCTGGCTTCAGCGCTTGCCCTGTCCCGCCCTCTGCGCGACATTCCTGAGAAGCGTCTCACGGCTCGCGTTCAGTATTTCTTCTCCGAACTGGGGATCGGCGCCCGCGACCGCCCGCGACAGAATGAGCGCACCGACCATCTCGCTGTAGAACGCGATGGCCTCACGGCGAGCTTCGTCCGTAGCGCCGCTTTCGCCGCGCTGTTGCGCGACAAGCCCCGTCAACGTTTCAAACATTGCCTGCAAGCCGTCCGCAAAGTGGGCCTGTGCCTCATGGCCGAGCCGGCGGACGTCCGCCGTAAGGCCGGCGATCGCGCAACCCTGCTCGATGTCGCTGCAATGCGTGCCGGACAGGTAGAAGTCCACCTGGCGCTTCAGCCGGTTGCCGCCTCGCCTGATCGGCGCGGCAATCGCTTCTTTCAGGTCCTGGTTGGCCTTGTCCATCGCGCTCGCCACCACCTCGGCGGCCAGCGCCTCCTTCGATTCGAAGTGGTTGTAGAAGCCGCCCTGGGTGAAGCCTGCCGCCTTCATCAGCGCGCTCAGGCCCACACCATCGATTCCATGCTCACGGAACAACTTCTCCGAAGCCGCAATGATGGCCTTCCGGTTCTCCACCGCCTGCTCTTTTGAGACTCCCATCGTTCAATGCTCCACGCCGTTGTCAATGCAATTATAGCTGGCCTCGAAAAATACAATGGTGATCGACATTGACTTTTCCGGACCACTCCACCAAACTCAATGTCAATCACCATCGTGTTTGGATGAATCCTTCAAACTTCACAGGAAATCCTCATGAGCATCGAAAGCAACCAGCCTCTGCTCAAGCCGATCCGGCTGGGGGAGCTCATTTTGCCCAATCGCGTCGTCATGGCACCGCTGACGCGCATGCGCGCGGCGAATCCCGGGCGCCTTTCAGCCTGTGCCGGCATGACACGCCGCCACGCCACTCACATCTCAGGAGAACCATCATGACGAATGCCGCCGAAGTCACCAACAAGGCCCTCGTGCTCGAAGCGTTCGACACCCTCTTCAACCAACGCGACTATGCCGCCGCCGAGCGTTTCTGGTCGCCCGACTATATCCAGCACAGCGCGCATATTGCACCGGGGCGCGACGGACTGTTCAACCTGATCAAGACCCTGCCCCCGACCTTGCGGTACGAACCCGGTGTGATCGTGGCGGAGGGCGATTACGTGATCGTTCATGGGCGCTTTTCAGGCCATGGGCGCCCCGTCGCATGGATCGCAGCCGACATCCTGCGCATCGAGGACGGCGTGCTCGCCGAGCATTGGGACGTGCTGCAGGACGAGGCAACCGAGGCCGAATCCCAAAGTGGCCTGCCGATGTTCGGGAACCGCTTTCCGCGCTAATTCCACTCGTCATTTCGACAGGAGCCAATCATGAAACTCACAGGTAACACAGTCTTCATCACCGGCGGCGGCTCGGGCATTGGCCGCGGCCTGGCTGAAGCGCTCCACAAGCGCGGCAATCAGGTGATCATTTCCGGCCGCAGCGCGGAGCGTTTGCAAGCGACCATCGACGCGAATCCCGGCATGCGGGCGGTTGCGCTCGACGTCACCGATCCGGCGGATATCAAGGCGGTCGCTGCCCGGCTGATTGCCGACCATCCTGGGCTGAACGTGCTGATCAACAACGCCGGCATCATGTTGCCCGATGGCGCTGACGGCCCGGTCGACGACGAACTGCTGAGCGCGACCGTCGCGACGAATCTGCTTGGTCCGATCCGCATGACATCGGCGCTGATCGAGCACCTGAAGACTCGAGACGGTGCGGTTGTGGCAAACGTGACATCGGTGCTTGGTTTTGTGCCCTTGGCACTCACGGCGGTGTACAGCGCGACCAAGGCGGCATTGCATTCGTACACGCTCTCACAACGGTATCTGCTGCGGGACAGCCGGGTCTCACTGATCGAAATAGCGCCGCCCTGGGTGCGTACCGAGTTGATGAACAGCAGCGAGGAAGAGCGCGCGATGCCGCTTGAAACGTTCATCGCGGGCGCGATCGAACAATTGGGCACCGAGGCCAACGAGATCCTGGTCGGTCCGGCGGTAGCCATGCGCGCCAATCCGGGACCTGACGAGCACGCGTGGGTCAACCAGTTCAACGACATGATGGCTGCGGGCTGAGTACAGGATTGTCTGGCGACAGCCAGACAATCCGGATCTTGTCGTCCGGTCCGAACGATTCCATCAAACTACTGCATCGACCGGTTGAATCCGCCGCACGTAGCGGTCGCGCTGTCGCCGAGGGCCGGCCTGAATGCGCAACGGCTGCTGAAAAGCCGTAACAGACCGTCGTTGCCCGTACCGGTCATATTCAACGTAGCTTGACAACGACTTTCCCTTTGGCCCGTCCGGTTTCGACATAAGCCATCGCCTCTTTGGTCGATTCGAACGGAAAGCTGCGATCCACAACCGGACGGATGGCGCCCGAATCGACGAGTGAAGTGATTTCCTGCAGCTGCGTTCCGCTTGCGCGCATGAACAGGAAGGAATAACTCACACCGCGGCGCTTTGCTTTCTGCCGGATCCGATAGCTCAAGAGTCGCATGATCAGGCCCATATACCAGGGCAACCCGATCTCCTTCGCAAAATCAGGATCGGGCGGCCCTGAGATCGAGATGAGCCGCCCACCTGGTTTGAGGGCGCTTAACGACTTCTCGAGCGTCTTTCCGTCCAGACTGTTGACTACCACGTCGTAGTCGCGAAGGATTTTGTCGAAATCGTCCTTCCGGTAATCGATGACGATGTCTGCGCCGAGTTCCTTCACCCACTCGACATTCGCCGTGCCTGTCGTCGTCGCAACGAACGCACCTAGATGCTTTGCCAACTGGATCGCGAACGTTCCGACGCCGCCGGACCCCGCGTGGATGAGAACCTTCTCTCCCCGCTTCAGATGCGCTTTCTCAATGAGTGCCTGCCAGACGGTCAGGCCGACCAGAGGGAGCGACGCAGCCTCTTCCATGACAAGCGTTTTCGGCTTGATTGCGAGGTCCGCTTCGCTCACCGCAATAAACTCGGCAAACGTGCCGATTCGATCCTTGGCGGGCCGCGCATAGACTTCATCGCCTGGTTTGAACCGCTGCACGCGGGATCCAACCCGGGTCACGATTCCCGCCATCTCGTTGCCGAGGATGAGCGGCAAGCGATACGGCAAAACCTGCCTGAACTCGCCGGCCCGGATCTTGGCGTCCAGAGGATTGACTCCTGCGGCGTGGATCTGAACCAATACGTCGTCGTCCCGCAATTGCGGCTCGGGCAAGTCGCTCATGCGCACGCAATCCTGGTTCCCGTAGCGCTCGATGGTGAATGCTTTCATGATGTTTTGCTTCCCCAGTATGCGCAGATTATTTTTGCAGTGCCTGTTCGCCGGACCGCGTCAGGGGTACCGTATCGAGCTGTAGGTCTTTCCGCAGCGCCGCATCCATCATGCTCGCAGGTGCGAGTCTACGCAGCCATTGCAGACGGTGCGCGAGACCACCGGCGGGGTACCGGCGCTTCGGCTGAGCCGCGACGGCGGCTTTTAGCACAACCTCGGCCACGACGTGCGGCTCGGTGGCGGCAGCCATGACTGCGTTCACGCGTTTGCTCACGACCGCACGCGCTTCCCGGTACACATCCAGCTTTGCATCGGCTTCCAGGAAGTTTGCGTCGAACGGCGTCCTGGTATAGGCCGGCTCGATGACCGAAACACGGATGCCCTGGTTTCGCACCTCGTGGTCGAGCGATTCTGAATACCCTTCAATCGCATGCTTGGTCGCGCAATACAGTGCCCCGTATGGCATCGGCAAAAAACCGAGCACCGAGCCGATGTTGATAATGCGCCCGCTGCCTTGCCGGCGCATATGCGGCAGGACGGCGCGTGTCATGCGGACGACGCCCAGGAAGTTCGTATCGAAGATCGACTGGACCTGAGCGATCGAGCTTTCTTCTGCGCCGGCCGGAGCGACACCGAAGCCCGCGTTGTTCACGAGCAGGTCGATACGGCCCGCGCGTCGCATCACTTCTCCGACTGCCGCCCCGACGGACTCGTCGTCGGTTACGTCGAGGACCAGCATCTCGAAGGCTCGCTGGCTTGCCGGCGCCGCTTTCCTGCTGGTGCCGAATACCGTATAGCCCGCCTTGGCGAGCCACTCTGCAGTAGCCTCGCCGATGCCTGACGACGCCCCGGTGACCAGGGCGACTCCCATGCCATGCTTGTTCATGATCCAAACCTCCAGGTTGGGCAGACTGTCTGTCGCCACGAGTTACTATCGATTTGAAATGGACTATACTACCGTTTTGAAAGCAAGTCACTATCAAAACAGTATGGACAACAAGAATCCTTGCGATAACCCGTGTCCGATCGCACGCAGCCTCGCTTCTATCGGCGACGCGTGGAGCATGTTGATTCTTCGAGATGCGCATGCCGGCCTCACGCGCTTCGATCAGTTCCGCAAGAGTCTGGGCATTGCGCCGACGATCCTGACGCGGCGGCTGGTCTCGTTGACAGAGGCGGGACTGCTGGAGAAACACCGTTACTCGGCGCGACCGCCTCGCGACGAATACCTGCTGACAAAGGCCGGCCGCGACTTCCTGCCGGTGCTCTTCATGATCGGCGAGTGGGGACGCCAACACCTTGGCAGTGGCAAGCTGATGCGTTTTTTCGACGCGGAGACGGGAACGGAAATCAAGGCGATCGCCATCGACGAAGTAACGGGAGCGAGGATCGGAACGCGTCCGATACGCGTCGTTACGCCGGACTGAGTCGGGGACGTCATGGCGCAGTCCTGCCAGACAACGTTCGAATATAGCGCCCCCAGGAACGATGACCGTCTGTGCCCATTGCTGGCCTACCGCGCGCGACCGAGCCGCTTCGACGATATCGCCCGCGCGATTCTGTTTCTCGCATCCGATGCGGCGTCGTTCATGACGGGCCAGATCGTCTCCGTCGACGGTGGCAAGACAATAGGTTGAGTCCGGACAAAGGTCTATCAGGACTCGAAACTCCAGCCCGAACGGATTCACCCCAATTTCAATGTCTTCATGAAACCACATTAATAAGGCATCCGTACTTATACGAAGCATCAAAAAGGACGATTCAAATGACCACCGCTACACCCATACTGTACGAATCCAGCGGCTCCCCTAATGCACGCCGTGTGCGCATCTTCATCGCGGAGAAGGGAGTCAGCATCCGGACGAAGCCAGTCGACCTGGGCGCCAAAGAACAGTTTTCCGATGCCTACCGCGCCATCAACCCGCGCAGCCAGGTGCCGGCTTTGGCTCTCGCCAACGGTCCGGTCATCGCAGAAGTGCTCGCCATCTGGCGTTATCTGGAGGAAGCGTACCCGCAGATCCCATTGCTGGGCACCACGGCAACGTCGAAGGCCGTGGTCACGATGTGGGAACGCCGCGCGGAACTGGACGGCTTCGCGCCGGTCATGGAAGGCGTGCGTAACGCGGCCGCCGGACTGAGCGGCCGTGCGCTGTCAGGTCCGCATGCCTATGACCAGATTCCCGAACTGATCGAGCGAAGCAAACAGCGCGTGGCCAACTTTTTCGCCGACTTCAACGAGCGGCTCGAGACAGTCCGGTTCGTCGCCGGCGATGACTTCTCCGCGGCGGACATCACGACGCTCGTGACGGCCGACTTCGCAGCCAACGCGCTGAAGATGCCGATTCCAGCCGAACACACCGCGTTTCAGCGATGGTACGAGAACGTGTCTGCCCGGCCGGGCGCCGCCGCGTGACGCGTTGCTCCGGCGCTCACTGGCTGGCGCGCACGTAGGCGCCGACATTGGGCTTCCGCGAAAAGAGCTTGCGGGAGCCATCAGCCAGCTTCAAAGCGCGGTGTTTCTGTTGATATCGAACCTTATTGCTCATCGCATCGGCACTACGGTCGTTGCGCTTCTGACCGACAAGCTGTTTGGTTCGCCGCGAGCGGTCGGCGATTCAATTTCGATAGTCAATCTGGTTGCGAGTCTGCTCGCCGTCACGCTGCTCTGGTTTGGGTGCAAGCAGTTTCGTCTCAGCCTTGAGCGTGAACAGGAGTATGCCGATCCGAGAGCGGCTCCCGTGCAACTATCTCCCGAGGAGCATGCGAGGCACGCAGGCGGTCGTGCTCCGTCGGAACCTGCGCCTACGTGATCCGTGCATGATAGATAGGCGCGCAGGCGCAGCTCCGCTATGCGCGAACGCGTCCCGCCCCGGCATCGGATAGCCGTCGAAATATCCAAAGCCACGACATGCCAGAATGGCATCGAAAGTGGCTGCCACGTCCGGCGAATATATGTAAGCTCATCTTCGCCCTCACCCACCAGGGACTTTACGCCGATGCCCTCTTCGATTCGCAATTCTCTCGTCTGGATCTTCGACGCGTTTGAGCGCGATTCAACCTACATTCTCAGGCGGATGTTCGGCTGCGATGCCGCCTATATCGACGGCCTGTTGTGCCTGGTCGCTGCCGATCGCGGCGAGCCGTGGAATGGGCTGCTGGTGTGCACGTCGCAAGAGCGCCACGCCGCGCTCGTTGAAGAAATGCCGGCTTTGCAGCCACATCCGGTAGTTGGAAAATGGCTTTATATATCGCAAGACGATCCGGCGTTTGAAATCATCGTGGAAAGAATGACGGCGCTCGTGCTCGCACGCGACTCTCGTGTGGGTGTCGAGACGAAGCCGCGCAAGCGCCGCGGGAAATCCACGCTGCCCGGCACGTAGAGCATCGCTGCCGACGCATGCACGGCATCACCTCGCAAAAGCTGCTGCATCTCAGGCGCGCTTTCGAGCAGCACCGATTTGCATCAGGTCGTGGATATCGACCGTGCCGGGGTAGCGCCGCACCGCTGACTACGACAACGCCCGCCTGGCGCATTCGCTTGCATCACTCAACCGTTCCTGAATGCGCGCATAGTCTTCCGGCGTATCCATATCGACCGTGAAGCGGTCGTGAGCGACCTCATAGACAAACACTTCCTCGGGATGCTCCGCAATCAGCTTGCGGCATCCCGGATTCACGTGACCGCTGACCACCTCCGCGGCATAGCTTGCGGAAAACGCCACCGGATTACCGCGTTGTCCCTTGAAGAACGGCACCAGGATCGAGCCCCGCGGCATCGCGGTGAACGCGTCGATCAACTCGCGGTAATCGGCGGCATCGAGCAGCACCTGATCGGCGAGGCACACCATCACCACGTTGCAGGGCGCCGTGAGCGCGGCCACGCCGGCGGCCACCGAGGTCATCTGTCCTTCCTCATAACGCGGGTTGCTCTGGAATGTGACCGGCAGCCCGTCGAGCGCTTCCATCACCGCGCGCCCCTTGTAGCCGGTGACCACCACGATTTCCGCGGGCCCCGCCCCGGCCAGCGCGCTCACCGTGCGCCTGACGGCCGGCTGACCTTCGACCGGCAGCAGCAGCTTGTGCTGGCCCTGCATCCTGGATGACAGACCGGCGGCCAGCACCACCGCCGAGAAGGTCGGCGCCTCGCGACGCGCGGCGACCTTCCATGCGTGCGTGTCGCTCATGTCTTCTCCAGTTGGACCTTGCCCTGCGCAATCGCCAGATATTTTTCGGGCTCACGTTCGAACTCGAGCTTGCAACAGTCGCAGCAGAAATAGAAGCGCTCGCCGCCGTAGTCGATCACATGTTTGGCCGAAGCGATCTCGACCGCCATCCCGCATACCGGATTCAGATAGCGTGCGCCGGACGCTTCAATCGAATCGGGCGTTTCACACGGCGGCAAGGCCGCCACCGTCTCGCCGCCGACGGGATGCAGCGCGCCGGCCTCGGCAGCCGTCGCCTGCTCCAGTTCGCGCCGCATCGTCACCAGCCCCGCGACCGCGCCCAAGGCGATCTCTTGCGGCGTGTGCGCATGGATATGCGGACCAGCGGGCGAATGCAGCGCAGCAAGCCGCTCCGGCGCGATACCGCGCAGGAGCATCGCGTCGCGCAACCTGTCCGCTTTGCGCTGGCTCGCGACCAGCAGCACTGCGGCAGCCGAACTGCGCAACGCGGCTTCGAGCGCTTCTTCATCACTGTCGCCTTGCGTGGCGACCAGAATCAACCGGGGCTTGATCTGCTCGAACGCGGCCACGTCAAAGCCCTGCATCACCCGCGGCAGACCAAGCGCCGCCAACGGCGCCGTCACGCTCGCCGCCGCGCATACGCGCAGGCCCACCCGCTGCGCCAGCACGCAGGCTTCGAGCGCGGTAGGCGTCGAGCCCAGCACCAGTACCACCGGTGCGGGCAAGGTCGGTTGAATGAACAGTTCAAGCGTGCCGTTGCTCGCACACGGCATTGCGTGCGCTTCGACATCCGCTTCCGGCCTCCCTGGCTCGTTGCTGATCCGCACACGTTTCGGCTGGCCAGCGCGGATGGTCTGCTGCGCAGCCTCGATCACGATCGCCCGCGAGCAGCCGCCGCCGATCCAGCCATGCAGCGCGCCGTCGCCTTCGACCAGCGCCTGCGCACCGACCCACGCCGAAGTGGGCGGCGCCGCGCGAATCACGGTCACGACGGCGAACGGCCGCGCCTCTTTGATCAGCCGTTGTTCGAGTTGGAGAAGGGTTGCGTCGCTCATCGCCGGAACCTCATTGCAGAATCCTCACTGCAAAACCGTTAGCACTTGCGGCAGCACGCGCTCCAGGCTCGTCAGATCGCGTGCGCCGGCCAGCAGGTCGATATACGGAAGCGCTGCCTGCATGCCCGCGCTTGCCGGCGTGAAATCCGCACGGCTCGCCAGCGGATTGAGCCACACGAGACACCGGCAACGGCGCCGCATCGTCGCGAGCGCCTGCTGCAGACGTTCGGGTTCGCCGGCATCGTAACCGTCGCTGACCACCACGACAGCCGTGCGCGAGTGGAGCAGCCGCGCGGCATGTTGCTGATTGAATTCGTCGAGACTGTCGCCGATGCGCGTGCCGCCCGCCCATCCCGCCGACAGCAGTTGCAGGCGCTCCTGCGAGCGCCACGGGTCCGGGTCGCGCAACGCCTGCTCGACGCCCACCAGCCGCGTGTGGAAGATAAAGCAATGCACGTCGGACACCCGCGCGCTCAGCACGCGCGCGAGCCGCAGATAGAAAAAGCTGTACAGGCTCATCGAGCGGCTCACGTCCAGCAGCAACACGATGCGCGGCCGCAGCCGCCGCTTGCGGCGCCAGCCGAGGTCGAGCGGCAGGCCGCCCCGCGAGACGCTGCGGCGCACGGTCCACGCCATGTCGATCACGCGGCCCACGTTCGCGCGCCGTTCGCGGCGCAACTGGATGCCCTGCAGACGCTGCGCGAATCGGCGGATCGCGGCGTCGATCGCGAACAGTTCGTCGGGCTGGTTCAAATGGCGGAAATCCGCGTGCGCCAGCGACTCCTCGACCGAAGCGCCCTGCTCGGCCGTACTGCCGTTCGGTTGCGCCGCAGCGCCGCCGCCCGCCGCCAGCGAGAGCGGCGTGCCTTCGCTGCGGTCGCGCTGCCCAGCTCTTTGGTCCGGTTCGATCCGGCCTGCGCCGCTCGCCCTTGTTTCGACCAGGCTGCGGCGGTTCGGCGCGAAGAAATACGCGTCGAACAACTCGTCGAAGCGCCGCCACTCTTGCGCACGCGAGCACAGCAACGCGCGCAGGCTCCAGCGCAACAGCTCGCTGTCCAGTTGGCCCATGCGAAGCGCCACCTCCATCGACGCGGCCACGTCGCTGCTGGTCACATGAAAATCGTTCGCGCGCAGCCAGCCTGCAAAACCGGCATAGCGGGCCACCAGAGCCTCTTCGAGGTCCGGTGGTGGCGGGCGTCGCGCGGCGGCGCAGTCAATGCCGGTCAGCATGACGCCACCAGTTTCTCGACGACCGGCCGCGTCAGGCCCGCCTGGTCCTCGCGTGTTTTGACGAGCGCCGCGAGTGAATCCATGATCCGTTCGACGCCGTCCGCGTCGATTGCGCTCACGCCGAGGCGCAGCAAAGCGGCAACCCAGTCGAGCGTTTCTGCAAGCCCCGGCTTCTTGCGCAGATCCATTTGCCTGACCGACTGGACGAATTCGACCATCTGCCGCGCGAGTTTCTCCGGCACGTCGGGAATCTGCGTGCGCACGATCAGCAGTTCCTTCTCGAAGCTGGGATAGTCGACATACTGATAAAGGCAGCGGCGGCGCAGCGCATCGGATATTTCGCGCGTGCCGTTGGACGTCAGAATCACGAACGGCCGCTCGGCGGCGCGGATCACGCCCAACTCCGGAATCGACATCTGGAAGTCGGACAGCAGCTCCAACAGATAGGCTTCGAACGCCTCATCGGTCCGGTCGATTTCGTCGATCAGCAACACCGGCGCCGGTGTCGTGGTAATCGCTTCGAGCAGCGGCCGTTTGAGCAGATAGCGTTCGGAGAAGATGTCCTGCTCCTTGTCGGGAATCGACCGGTCGTCCTGCTCCAGCAGTTTGATCGCCAGCAGCTGATGCTGGTAATTCCATTCATAGAGCGCGGCATGCGCGTCGAGACCTTCATAGCATTGCAGCCGGATTAGCCGCGTGTCCAACAGGCGTGCGAGCGCCTTGGCGACTTCCGTCTTGCCGACCCCGGCCTCGCCTTCGAGCAGCAACGGCCGGCGCATCTCCATCGTCAGCAGCAAGGTCGCGGCAAAGCTGCGCTCGGCGATAAAGCCGTGCCGCGCAAGCTGCGCCTGCAGATTGACGACATCATGCATGCGGTCGGTTGCCATGATCGCTTCGCGTCCTCAAGCTGTCTTGCGCGAAAAAATCCCGCGCAACCAGTCGCGCACCACCGCCCATGCGAGCGCGAGGCCGTTCAGTTCGGAAGGCGGCGCGGCGGTTTCTGGCGCGGCGCCAGGCGCCTGCGTCCCATCCGGCGCGGCCCCCTCGGCAGCCGCAGTCTGCTGCGCCTGCACGGCCTGCAACCGCGCCGCGAAATGCGCCACGAACTGTTTGAGCATCTGCTCCGACACCGGCCCCATCAGCCGGCCACCGAGCGAAGCGGCCTTGCCGCTCATGGTCACTTCGCTCTTGCCGGTCAGCTCGCAGGTCTCGCCGGTTGGCTGCACCGCGGCGACCAGATCCATCGAGGCCGCCGAGGTGCCGGTCGCATCCGCCCCCTTGCCGATCAGATGCAGGCTGCGCGCTGCCGTATCGAGATTCACCACTTCGATATCGCCCTTGAACGACATCGTGGCCGGCCCGAGCCGCACCGTGATCGTCCCTTTGTAATGCGTGGCGTCGATGCGTTCGGTAATCTTCGCGCCCGGCATGCAGCCGGCCACCGCCTCGATGTCCTGCATCAGTTGCCACGCGCTGTCCGCCGTGGCGGCCAGCGGAAACACCTTTTCGAGTACGACTTTCATCGGACCACCCTTTGCATGTGTGGCGCGCAGCGCACCGGTTTGCGTGCGTTGCGCGCCGCTGCTCTATCGTCACGGTCACAGACAGTCACCGTCACCGTCACTCCCGCGTGAGCCCAAGCGCGCGGCATTGCTGCCAGACGCGATACGCGTTGTGCGGCATGTTCATATGCGTGACGCCCAGATGCGCGAACGCATCGACCATCGCCGCGGTGAAACACGGAATCGAGCCCACGTGCGGCGATTCGGCGACGCCTTTCGCGCCGATCGGATGATGCGGCGACGGCGTCACCGTGAAATCGGTCTCCCAATGCGGCGTTTCCGCCGAAGTCGGCACGAAGTAATCCAGCAGCGTGCCGCCGAGCAGATTGCCGGCCTCGTCGTACGGCAACTCCTGGCCCATCGCGACCGCAAAGCCCTCGGTCAGGCCGCCGTGAATCTGTCCTTCGATGATCATCGGATTGATCCGCGTGCCGCAATCGTCGAGCGCGTAGAACCGGCGCACCCGCGTTTCGCCGGTATAGCGATTCACCTCGAGCACACACACGTACGCGCCGAACGGGAACGTGAAGTTGGGCGGGTCGTAGTAGTCGACGGCCTCCAGTCCCATCTCCAGCCCTTCGGGCACGTTGTTATACGCCGCCCACGCGACTTCCTTGATGGTCTTGAACTGACCCGGCGAGCCTTTGAGAACGAAGCGGTCGAGATCGAACTCGACATCGTTCGGGCTGGCTTCGAGCAGATGCGCGGCGATCTGCCGGGCCTTCTCGCGAATCTTGCGCGATGCGCGCGCGACCGCGGCGCCCGCCACCGGCGTCGAACGCGAGCCATAAGTGCCGAGGCCGTACGGCGCGGTGGACGTATCGCCTTCTTCGACCGTAATCACCGAGGCCGGAATGCCGGCCTCGGACGCGATGATCTGCGCGTAGGTGGTCTGGTGGCCCTGCCCTTGCGTGATCGTGCCCATCCGCGCAATGGCCGAGCCGTCGGGATGCACGCGGATTTCGCACGAATCGAACATGCCGACGCCGAGAATGTCGCACATCTTCGACGGCCCTGCGCCGACGATCTCCGTAAAGTTCACGACGCCGATGCCCAGCAGCCATTCGGCATTCGGGTCCGCGCGCCGCGCGGCCTGCTCGGCGCGCAGCGCCGGATAGTCGACCGCGGCGAGCACTTTTTTCAGCGCCGGTTCGTAATCGCCCGAGTCGTATTCGAGCCCAAGCGGCGTCGTGTACGGAAACTGCTCCTTGCGGATGAAGTTGCGCAGACGGATCTCGGCCTTGTCGATGCCGAGCTTTTGCGCGAGCACGTCGATCATCCGCTCGATCAGATAGACCGCCTCCGTCACCCGGAACGAGCATCGGTACGCGACTCCACCCGGAAACTTGTTGGTATAGACGCCATCGACCGACACGAACGCATTCGGAATTGCATAGGAGCCCGTACAGACATGGAACATGCCGGCGGGCCATTTGGTCGGGTCGGCGCACGCGTCGAACGCGCCATGATCCGCGGTGACGTGCACGCGCAGCGCCTTGATGCGGCCGTCGCGATCCGCCGCGAGTTCGCCGGTCATGTGATAGTCGCGTGCAAACGCGGTGCTGCTCAGGTTTTCGGCGCGCGATTCGATCCACTTGACCGGCCGTCCGAGCACGATCGACGCGACAATCGACGTCACATAGCCGGGATACACGCCGACCTTGTTGCCGAAACCGCCGCCGATATCCGGCGAGATGATACGGATCTTCGACTCAGGAATCGCCGACAGCAAGCCGACCACCGTGCGCACGACGTGCGGCGCCTGCGATGTGATATAGACCGTCAGGTCGCCACGCGCCTTGTCGAACGACGCGACGCAGCCGCAGGTTTCGAGCGGGCATGGATGCACGCGCGGGTACAGCATGTCCTGCCTGACCGCGACTTCCGCGTTGTCGAACACGCGGTCGGTCTTGTCCTTGTCGCCGATCTGCCAGGTGAAGATGTGATTCGGGTGTTTGCGCGCACCATGCGCGCCGGCCTGTTTGTCCCGGATGTCCTCGCGGATCACCGGCGCATCCGCGGCGAGCGCCGCCAGCGGATCGACCACGGCCGGCAGTTCCTCGTATTCCACTTCCACCAGTTCCGCCGCATCGGCCGCGACATAACGGTCGTCGGCGACGACGAAGGCGACCTCCTGATTCTGGAAGCAGACCTTTTCATCGGCCAGCACGGCTTGCACGTCGCCGGCGAGCGTCGGCATCCAGTGCAGCTTGAGCGGCTTCAGGTCGTCGGCCGTCAGCACCGCATGCACGCCCGGATGCGCGAGCGCGCGCGACTTGTCGATCTTTTTCACGCGTGCATGCGCATACGGACTGCGCACCATCACGCCGAACAGCATGCCCGGCATCTTCACGTCATCGACGTAGGTGCCCTTGCCCTGGATGAAGCGCGGATCTTCGCGGCGTTTGCGCGAACAGCCCATCCCTTCCAGCGCGGCGAGACGATCGAGATTGGTGTCGAGATTGCCCATCACGTTCTCCCGGTCGTCAGTGGGTATCCGCTGTCATCAGCGGATGCGATGTTTCAACCGCCTCGCCCCGCAGCTTGCGCGCCGCGTATTGCACTGCCTTCACGATGTTCTGATAGCCCGTACAGCGGCACAGATTGCCCGCCATCCAGTAACGGATGTCCTCTTCGCTGGGCTCGGGGTTTTCCTGCAACAGGCGGTATGCGCGCATCAGCATGCCCGGCGTACAGAAGCCGCATTGCAGCCCGTGCTCCTGCATGAAGCCTTCTTGCAGCGCATGCAGTTCGCCGCCTTGCGCAAGGCCTTCGACGGTCAGTACGTCGGCGCCTTCAGCCTGCACCGTCAGCATCGTGCAGGACTTGACCGACATGCCGTCGAAGTCGACCGTGCAGGCCCCGCAATGAGATGTCTCGCAGCCGATGTGCGGCCCGGTTTGCAGGCACTTTTCGCGCAACGTGTGGATCAGCAATTCGCGCGGTTCGACTACCACGTCCGTTTCCTTGCCGTTCAGTTTGAACGACACCATGATTTTTTTGCTCATGTCGCTGTCTCCAGGCAATCGGTTCAATGTGCGGGTTCAATGTGCGGGTTCAATGCGCGTGTTCAGTGCGCTGCGCGCGCGTAAGCAGTAGTCAGGGCCCGGCGTGTCATTTCACCCGCCATTGCCCTCTTGTACTCGGCGTCGCCGCGCAGATCGGCGACCGGCGCGCAGGCCGCCATCGCCAGACGGGCGGTTTCGGCGATCGCGGGTTCATCCAGCGGCTTGCCTCGCAGGTATTGCTCCGCATCGATTGCGCGGATGGCCGTCTCGGCGACATTCGTCAGAGCAATCCGCACGTCGCTGACCCCTGCCGCGCCGATGCGCAGCGTGACTGCCGCGGCCGCCGTCGCGAAGTCGCCGGTTTTGCGCTTGAGCTTCGCGTAGCAATAGCCGGTGCCCGCCGCAGGGGTCGGGATACGGATTTCCGTCATGATCTCGCCGGGTTCGAGCAGCGTCGTGTACGTGCCGACAAAGAAGCTGTCGGCCGGCACGACACGCTCGCCCTGCTCGCCCGTCAGTACGAACGAGGCGTCGAGCGCGATCATCAGCGCGGGGTGATCGTTGCCCGGATCGCCATGCGAGAGGTCGCCGCCCAGCGTGCCACGGTAGCGCACCTGCGGATCGGAAATCTGCCGCGCGCCTTCGACGATCAACGGACACTTCGTTTGCAGGAGTTCCGACCAGATCAATTCGTTCTCGGTCGTCATCGCGCCGATGCGGATTTCGCCGCCGGCTTCGCGAATGCCCTTGAGTTCCGTGAGCTTGCCGAGATCGATCAGATGAGCGGGCTCGGCGAAGCGCAGCTTCATCATCGGCAGCAAGCTATGACCGCCCGCCAGCAGCTTCGCCCCCTCGCCATACTCGTTGAGCAGCGCGATGGCTTCCGGCAAAGTTTTGGGAGCGTGGTATTCGAATGGACGAGGGATCACACTGGCCTCCTTGTTATCGTTCGCCTACGACCGGGAGCGTCATCGGCCTGTGAGGAGGATTTCACAATGCAATGCAGCAATTCAACGGCATTTCCCGAACGGTGGATGACGTGCGCCAACTAGCGGAAAACGCACCTGAAACGCGACCTTACGGAACGGTTTCGGCGTAGCGGCGCGTTGTCCATGCGGGGTGGAGCGGCGATTTCACGACGCGATGCGTCATTGAGATGACGATTTCCCGAATGGCGGGTTTACCTGCGTGAACGACCCGGAAAATTGCGCGAAAATCGACAGGGACATACGTCGAAAGATGGGGAGACCCGCATGAAATCGTCTGAGCCCACCGCCGTGGCAGCTTTCGAGCGCCGCGCGGAGACGTTCCAGCACAAGCTCGAGCAGTTCAATCCGGGGATTGTCTGGCTGGATCCGCAGGGTCACGTAACGGCATTCAACGACGTCGCGCTGCAGATTCTCGGGCCGGCCGGCGAGCAATCGCTAGGCGTGACACAAGATCATCTGTTCGGGATCGACGTGGTGCAATTACACCCGGAGAAAAGCCGCGACAAGCTGCGCTTTCTTTTGCAGTCGAAGGACGTGGGCGGCTGCCCGGTCAAGTCGCCGCCGCCGGTGGCGATGATGATCAACATCCCGGACCGGATCCTGATGATCAAGGTGTCCAAAATGACTGGCGCGGGGGGCGCCTGCGGCACCTGCATGATCTTCTACGATGTAACCGATCTGACCACCGAGCCCTCCAGCCATCCGGCAGGCGGCGACGTGCCGTTGCCACGCCGCCTCTTCAAGATTCCTGTGTACCGGAAGAACCGTGTGATCCTGATCGATCTGAAGGACATCGTGCGCTTCCAGGGCGATGGCCATTACACGACGATCGTCACGAAAGACGAGCGCTACCTCTCCAATCTTTCGCTGGCCGATCTCGAACTGCGACTCGACAGCAGCATCTATTTGCGTGTTCATCGCAGCCACATCGTAAGCCTTCAATACGCGCTCGAACTGGTCAAACTGGACGAGAGCGTCAATCTCGTCATGGACGATGCGCAACAGTCCCAGGTGCCGGTCAGCCGCTCGAGGACAGCGCAACTGAAGGAGCTTCTCGGTGTGGTCTGACGTGACGCCTGTGTGACGTTCGATTCGGGACGTCATCTCGGTTCATTACGTTCGCGGATGAGAGCAGCGTCACTAACCGGCGCACGCACCACGGATGCGAACTGTGGCGCGAACTCGACCTCGGACCACCGGAATGGCAATGCGCCACGGCTGCGCCGCACTTCCTCGATGTGAAAACGTACGAGTCGCTCCGCGCCTTCGAACGCCGCCAGTTCGACACCGTCCCATACGATTTCCGCCCGCACCGCGAGATAAACCAGATCGCCTGTCGCAAAGTCGATGAACAGCAGACCGGCCCGCGGATCGTGGATCAGATTGCCGATCGTGTTGAAGAAGTGATTGCCGCTGTAGTCGGGCGTCGTCAGCGTGCTCGCGTCGTCGATGCGAACGAAGCCTGGCGCACCGCCGCGATGCGAAACGTCGACTCCGCGCGCGAGCCCCGCCTCTTCGCCGAGATTCGCGCTCGCGATGAAAAACGTGTCCGCACGCATCAACAGCGCGCGGTCCGTGTCGCTGAGTTGCGTCGCCACCTCGGGCGGCATCGAAGGCAGCCGCGCGCCCTGCTCCACAAAAGTCGGCGTGCGGCTCTGGATGTACTTCGCGCAGTTGCCAAAGCTCTGCGTCACGTCAACCAGGAGTGTCTCCCCTTGCACCGACTGCACCACGCCGTTGATCCGGTTACGACGCCGGGTCTGCGGTTGCAACCCAAGTCCGCCGATCATCGCACCCTGCTGCCAGCGGCCCGCGAGCGGATCGCCGGGCAGTACGCCGCCTTCGATGCGAAGCGTCTGCGCATCCGGCGACGACACGAAACCCGGCGCACCCGCACGCACTGTCGCCCACGGCTGACCGCTAGCATCGACGCCACCGAACACCATGAACGGTTGCCCGGCGAAAAACCGTCGATGTTGCTCCGGCATATAACGGCGAATCCCCCGGCGTCCCATCGATTCCGCCTGGCTGCTCACCCCGACGCGCTGCTGCACAGCCTGCTCGCCCGCATGAAATGGCGAAACCTCCGCGCCCCAGCCATCCAGTGGGATAAAAGCAGACATGATCGACTCCAGCCAGAAGAAGAAAACTGCCGCTCACGCGGCGAGCAGGCCGGCTTTCATGTCCAGTTCGACGATTTCGAACGGCAGGTCGAGCAGCGACAGAAACAGCTTCACCCGATGCCCGTGCCCGGAAAGCAGCGTCGTAAACAGCCGGATAGGTTGGGCAGGTTTGGCAACAGGCATGTCAGGCTCCGGATTCGATGAGGTGTGTAGCGAGCATAAGGCGCACGCGCCACCTTGCGGAAGCCTGATAATCCGGGAAACAGATTCAATCGAAGGTGGACAATCGACCATGGCCGACGTACGCGACGTAAACCTGAACCGTCTGGCGATCTTCGTCGCGGTCATCGACGCAGGCTCGCTGACCGCCGCGGCTGCCCGGCTAGGGCTCGCCAAAACGATGGTCAGCACGCACATGCAGCGGCTCGAAGCCGAAGTGGGCGCGAGCCTGCTGGTGCGCACGACGCGCCGGCTCGGCGTGACGGAAGCGGGCCGCGCGTTCTACGAAGCGAGCGTGAAGATTCTGCGTGCCACCGAAGAAGCGCTGAATGCGGTCAGCGGAGAAACGGCGCCCGTGCGCGGCATGTTGCGCGTCAGTTCGCCGATCGACTATGGCGCGCTGGTCGTTGCGCCCGCGCTGGTCGAACTGCGTCGCACGAATCCGCAACTCGAGGTCGAATTGCTCTGCAGCGATCAATACGTTGATCTGATCGCGGACGGCATCGACGTCGCGATCCGCCTCGGCCGGCTTGCGGACTCGAATTACCGGGCGGTGAAACTCGGCAGTTTCGTCAAATGGCTCGTCGCCAGTCCGCAGTTCATCGACACATGGGGCAAGCCGCGGACACCGGCCGACTTGTCGGCACTGCCCCTTTGCGCATTGACGGTGTTGCCGCATCCGCTGACGCTCGACTTGCGGCACGACGACGGCTCAACCGAAAGCGTGCGGTGCGAAAATGCGCTTCTGACCAACACCGCCGACGCGTGCCGCGCGGCGACGCTCGCGGGTGGCGGCTTCGGCCTGTTGACGGATTTTTCGATTGGCGGCGATATCGCGGCCGGACGACTGATCCGCCTGCTGCCCGCATGGGCGGCCGATTCCGCGAGCATCCAGGCCGTGTTTCCACCCACCAGCCATCCACCGGCGAAAGTGCGCGCGCTGATCGAAACGCTCAAGAAGCGGCTTGCGGGCGCCGCATGATGCGGTGATCCGTTGACGCGTTGTCAGAACGAATGCCTCATCCCGATCCGCACGTCGGCCTGCGTGTTCGAGCTCGACGGCGTGAAGCTGTAGCCGATCACCGCATTCACACCGTCCGATGCACGCAGATAGTCGCCGGAGATATAAACGTCGGTGCGTTTGGACAGCAGATAATGCAGCCCGAGCGAGCCCTGGTTCCAGTGGTTGCCTTCGAAGCGCGTGTGCTGATAGCCGCCGTATAACACCAGCGCAGGCGTGAACGTGTACGCGGCTCCGCCTTCATAGACCTGCATATGCGAGGTCTGCCCGAAGCCCTTGATGGTCGTATAAGTGAAGTTGCCGCTCAGCATCAACTTGTCGATCGTATAGGCCGCGCCGACCGCAAACGCTCCTTGCTTGTCGACCGGGAACGGCGACGAGCTATACAGGCTCGTTATCTCGCCGGTCGCCGGATCGACGGAGACGGTGGGCTGGCCGAGAAAGGTATGGACGCCGATCATCGCGAACGGATCGAACGCATAGATGCCGAACGGGTTGTTCAACTGCGTATAGGCGGCGCCCATGTTGAACGCGTTGTGTTCATAGTGCGCGCCGACACTCCACGCACTCTTCTCATGGAAGTCGCCCGCGGTATTGCCGAACGAATACATGCCGCCAAACGTAAAGCCTGAAAAATCGTTTGATAGAAACTTGATCGAGTTCGGCAGCCGGTCGCCGTTCATCCGGTCGAAGTCGCCCTGATGGATCGCATAGCCGCTCGCCCACGCCGAGATGTTGTACAGGTAGACGAACTCTTCGGTCATGTCGAGCTGGTTGCCAAGCGACAGCGTGCCCCAGTCGTTCTTCAAACCCACGTAAGCCTGCCGTCCGAATAGAGCGCCGCCGAACCCCAATTGTCCATTGCCCAGGTGAAAGCCCGATTCGAGGACGAACACGGCCTGCGAGCCGCCGCCGAGATCTTCTTCACCCTTGAAGCCGATCCGGTTGCCGTACGAAATGCCGTCGTCGAATTTGAACTGGTGAGCGCCGCCCGCGTTGCTGACGTAGGTGATGCCGGCGTCCAGAATGCCATACAGTGTGACGCTGCTTTCAGCATGAACGGCAGCCGGCATGCAAACGGCGCTGGCCGCAAGAGTGAGTCGAGAAAGGCCGACGGCATTTTTCTTCTTCATTTGACACTCCCCCTGCTCTTTGCCTGTGTATTTCGTTGGATAAAGCGATCCCTGCTGCGCGTCGTCGCGGTACGCGCGGCATTTCTCGCCCGACGGGCAGTTCGAAACCGGCTGAGACTGATTGCAACGGATAGACGCGAGCCGCACTGCACGCGATCATCTGCGAGGCCTGCATCGACGGCTCAAGAATACGGGTCCAGATCTATAGCGAATCGAGCTAAAGCGCCATGAATCTGTCGCGTAGCGACCTGACAGTCGCTCCGACTTCATCGTGCGGAACACCACCGTCCGAATCAGCACGCCAACCGGGCGCTGACGTTCCCGTTCCAGCGCGACGGCGGTTAGCTTCTATCCGCCCGCCCCCCAATTTGCTCTACTGCGATGATGGATGCCGCGCCCCGCGGCGTCGCCCTATCGTTTATGTGGAGAGCGCATGTCCGCCGATTCCCGTCCCGCTCAACTGGTTCTCACCGTCGCGTGTCCGAGCGCGGCGGGCCAGGTTGCCGCCGTCGTCGGCTTTCTCGACCGGCATCATTGCTATATCGACGAACTGACCGTGTTCGACGACGATCTCAGCGAACGCTTCTTCGTGCGCTGCGTCTTTCACGGTGTCGATAGCGACGAAACGCTGCACGTCGCAGCGCTCAGGCGCGAATTCACACCGATCGCCGAGCGCTTTCGGATGACCTGGGCGATGCACGACGTCGGCACCCGGCCGAAGGTTTTGATCATGGTCTCGAAGCTCGAACACTGTCTCGCCGATCTGCTGTTCCGCTGGCGGATGGGCGAGTTGAAGATGGATATCGTCGGCATCGGCTCGAATCATCGCGATCTCGAACCGCTCGCGCAACAGCACGGCCTGCCGTTCCATCATTTGCCGATTACCGCCGAGACAAAGCCGCAACAGGAAGCGCGTTTGCTCGATCTGTTCGAGACCTCGGGCGCCGAGTTGATGATTCTCGCGCGCTACATGCAGATCCTGTCCGGTGAAACGAGCCGTGCGCTGGCGGCGCGCGCGATCAACATCCACCATTCGTTTCTGCCCGGCTTCAAGGGCGCGAAGCCTTATCACCAGGCACATGCGCGCGGTGTCAAACTGATCGGCGCCACCGCCCATTTCGTCACCGACGATCTCGACGAAGGCCCGATCATCGAACAGGTCGTCGAGCGCGTCGATCATTCGTACAGCCCGGAGCGGCTGCTCGCCACCGGACGCGACGTCGAATGCATCACGCTGGCGCGGGCGGTCAAGGCGTTCGTCGAGCGGCGGGTGTTCATCAACGGCGACCGGACCGTCGTGCTGCAGTAAGTGCAGTAAGCGGAAAGCGCCGCTGAAAAGCGGCGCTTTCTTTGGAGATGCCTTGGAGTTGCTTTGGAATTGCCGCTTGCTTGCGCAAAGCGGCAATCCATTCACACGGGCACGGTGTTCATCACCGCAATCACTTCACCCAGCTATCCACACGATCGCCATGCGCGCTGATCCACGCATCGGCGGCGGCGGTCGGCTTCTCGCCATTCTGCGTCGCCAGCATCACGCTATCGATCTCGCCCGGCTTCCATTGAAACTTCTTGAGGAACGCGACAACCGGCGGCGCCTTCTTCTCGAGCTCGGGATTCACCACGCTATCCACGTGCTCCGCTTCGCCGAACACCTTCTTCGGATCGTCGAGGAATTTGAGCTTGTACTTCGCGAACATCCAGTGCGGCTTCCAGCCAGTCACGATGATCGGCTTGCTCGCCGCTTCCGAGCGCGCCAGTTCTGCGGTCATCGCGCTGCCCGAGCTCGGCATCAACTGATAGTCGAGCCCATAGGCCTTGATCGCCTCGGTGGTTTTCTGCATCACGCCCGCACCGGCATCGATGCCGACAATGCGCGAGCCGAACTCCGCTTTCTTCGCCTCGAGATCGCCGACGCTCTTCACATCCGCGTTGTCCGGCACGATCAGGCCGATCTTCGCATCGTTGAAGTTCGGCCCGAGGTCCACCACCTTCTCCTTGAAGTTGTTCCAGTACGCGCCGTGCGTGATAGGCAGCCACGCGGACAGCGTCGCGTCGAGGTCGCCGCGCGCCACGCCTTGCCACATCACGCCGGCCGCCACCGGCACGAGTTGCACCTGATAGCCGAGGCGCTTTTCGATCACGCGTGCAGCCACGTTGGAGGTCGCGACGCTATCGTCCCAGCCTTCCACGTAGCCGATCTTGATGGTCGGCTTCGTCTCGGCCGACACGCTCACACTGCTTGCCGCCAGCGCCGCGCCCAAAGCGCTCGCCACGAAAATCTTCCTGATCAGTCTCATCGCCGTTCTCCCGTTTGCCGTCAAAACAACCCATTGAGCATTTAGAATCGCCAGCCAGAATTACCGGGTAGCGTTGATTTGCGACATCCAGTTGTCCGCACGCGACTTCGATTGCGGTTCTGGTGTTGCTTCTCGTCTTACTTGTCAACGACGAGATCGGTCAGCGGCTTGCTGCAACACAGCAGCACCATGCCCTGATCGATCTCGCGCTGACGAATGCCGCCCGCGTGCTTCATCGCGACTTCACCGGAGACGAGCTTGACCTTGCAGGTGCCGCACATGCCTTGCGTACATGACGCCGGCAACCGCACACCCGCCTTCTTCGCCGCGTCGAGCACATGCTGACCGCTGCCGCATTCGATCTCGCGATGGCTTTTGGCGAAGCTCACCTTGAAACGGGTTTCCGTCTCGACCGGTGCGCGCGCGGGTCCGAAACCCGCCGCCTCTGCACGCGTTTCGACAATACTCTCCGCAGTGGCAGGCGCGCTCGCGTGCTGCAATACATCCGCGACGTGCAGCGTGGTCAATTGCGCGGCCACTTCGCCGACCGTCTCGAACGAAAAGCTTTCCTCGTGATAATGGCTGCGCTCGAAACCGCCCTCGTCCAACAGCTTGCGCACCGCCTGCATATACGGCGCGGGCCCGCAAGTGAAGATCTCGCGCTCCAGAAAATCCGGTGCGATCAGCTTGAGCAGCGGCAAGGTCAGAAAGCCGGTCACGCCCGGCCAGTTGGTGCGCGCGCCGATGCGCTCGCACACGAATGCCGTGCGGAAATGCGCCTGGTTCGACGCGATCAGATCGAGCTCGCGCGCGAAGATGATGTCGTCCGGTGTACGGGCGCTATGCACGAACACGATGTCGCTATCTTCGCCGAGTTCGTGATGCGCGCGGCTCATCGACATCAGCGGCGTGATGCCCGAGCCCGCCGACAGAAACAGGAACTTGCGCGCCGGATGCCGCGCACAGGTGAACTCGCCGGACGGCCCCAGCACGCGAACCTGCATACCCGCATGCAGATTGTCGTGCAGCCAGTTCGACACCGTGCCGCCCGGCACGCGCTTCACGGTGATCGAGATCGTATGCGGCCGGGTCGGCGGCGACGAGATCGTATAGCAGCGATTGACCGCTTCGCCGTCGATCTCCAGCTCCAGCGTAATGAACTGGCCCGGCTCGAACACGAACGCCCGTTCGGACGGCGCGCGAAAGAAAAAGCTCTTCACGTCGTGCGTTTCGTCGCGCACCTGGCAGCACACCAGCGTGTCGTCGGCATCGCTGTTCCAGCGCGCGGGCAAGGTCTCCCAGAAGCGCGGCTGGGTGACACGGCTCGCGGCGCGCTGTGGGGCCGGCTCGGTGCCGAGCTGAAACGTCGCCTGATCGCGCATCATGGTTTTCTCCCGCTCCTGGTTGCGGTGTCGCGCTCAGCGCATGAAGGACACGACTTTTTCGCCGTGCGAAGCCGGCGCGGTATCGCCGGCGTCATGGGTTTGCGGTGCATTGCTGTAATCCGCGAGACGGCCGATGTACCACTCGCAGAACTTCTCGACGAGGCCCTCGGTGAACGGCGAATACGGACCCGGCTCATACGCGCTGCTGGTCGCGCCGCGCTGCGAGTACTCGACGAGTGTGCGGTCCTGATCGTTGGTCGCGCGCCACACGGCGGTCAGATTGCTGACGTCGTAGTCGATCCCCTCGCGTGCGTCCTTGTGCACGAGCCACTTGGTGCGCACCAGCGTTTTGCCCGCCGAAAGCGGAATCACCGAGAAGCTGACGATGTGGTCGCTCATGAAGTGATGCCACGAATTCGGCTGGGTCCAGAACGACAGGCCGCCGAGATCGGCCTGCTCGAAACCGCCGAGCAGCTTCTTCGACGCGACCTTCGCGTCGAGCGTTTGCGATTCGCCGTCGCGATCGAGCGGCAGGCGTTGGGTGCGAAAGCCGGTGACCAGATCCGCAAGCCGGTCGATCTCGGCCGACGGCAACTGCATCGCTTCCCACTGCGCGGTGCGGCGCGCGACGGTTTCCTCGAACGAGGCCATGCCTTCTTCGTTGGCGGGCGTGCGCTGATAGCCGAAGCCGTATTCGTACAGCGAAATCGTCAGTTCGGGATGGTTCGCGACGCAGTGATAGCACTCGCGATTGTTCTCCATCGTGAGCTTCCAGTTGCCCTCTTCGATGATGTCGATCGACGCCGCGATCTTGCAGCCGGCCAGATCGTGCGGCTGCAGATACGGTTCCATCGCCGCGCGCATCACGGCGAAGTCGGTGGGCGGATGCTCGGCGAGGCAAATGAAAATCAGGCCCGCGAGATTCTCGACATGCACCGACTTCAGGCTATGTTTGCAGCGATCGAACTGCTCACCCATGTGCTCGGCGAACATCAGATCTCCGTTCAGGCTGTACGTCCAGCTGTGATAGGGGCACACGATGTTGCCGAGCGAGCCCTTGTCGGTATTGCACAGACGCGCGCCGCGATGGCGGCACACGTTGTGGAACGCCCGCACCTGCATGTCGTCGTCACGCACGATCAGGATCGAATCCTGACCGATCTCCACTGTGATGTAGTCGCCCGGTTCCGGCACGTCCGGTTCCACCGCGACCTGAATCCAGTGCTGGCGGAAGATGGCGTCCATGTCGAGCGCGAAGATCGCCTCGCTCGTATAGAACGGCGCTTCCAGCGTGTAATTCTTCTTGCGGCGCTCGATCATTGCGCGAACGTCTGCCGAAACTTTCATTGTTTGCTCCGTTGCATATCACGTCTGGCGCCGCGCCAGGCCCTCCTGGTCGCATGCTGGCCCGAACCGGAATTCAGTAATCCACAAGTTGATGCTCGCGCAAATACGCGAGGATCACTTGTGCTTTTTCGACGGAACTCCCTTCAATTACGACGCTGCCGCCGCGGCTTTCGGTCGTCGTCGCCGACAGCATGCGGGCGTGGCCGGAACGCTTCTCGGCGGCGGCGAGGCGCACCGGTTTGGCGGTCGCGGGACGGACGGACCACGCGTGGTCGTCGGGGTTGCGTGCGTGCGAAGTTGTTGCGCTTTGCGAAGCGGCCAGGCGGACCACCGAGCCTTCGCGCAGTCGTGCATAGGCGTAAGTCGGCGCGGCGTTGGCCAGCGGATGAACCGCGATCAGCGCCGGCAACTGGACTTCGACGCGCCGGCGCACGCCCTTCGGCATGAACTGACGGACTTCCGCGCAGCCGTCGCGCAAGCTCAGGTCGACGGCTGCGCCGACCAGCGCAATCTCCAGCGCATGGGCGACGCGATACGGCAGCATGCCGCTGTCGAACGCGCCTTCCGCGCGAGTGCCGGTCAAGACGAGGTCGTAACCCCGCAGACGCGCGGCGAGCAGCGCTACCGCGTCGGCCTGCGATGCGGGCGTGTCTGCAATTTCAAGCACTTCGACAGCACGCGCGCCGAGTGCCAGATATTCCTGCAACGCGGGGTTTGCCGGATCGCCCGCGTGCAGCACGTCGAGTGTCGCGTCGTGCGCTTTGGCGAGCGACAGCGCCATCGTCAGCGCGGCGGCGTCGTTGCGGCTGTAGCGCGCGGTGCCGCTGACCGGATGGCGGCCCACCGAAACCAGCACGGCGATCTTCATGCGAGCGCTCCTTCAGCGACAGCGGTTGAGTTGAACCATCCAGCACCGGTGCCGCGCGCAGTGCGCGCCGCGCCCGCCGCTTCGTTGAGCGCCGCGATGGTTTCCTGCGCGTCAGCGATCACGGTCAGATTCGCGCGCTTCGCGATCGGTGCGCTGGCGTCGAGATTCACCGCGATGACATGGCGGCAATCCTTGATCCCTTGCAGATGCTGTACAGCGCCGGAAATCCCGAACGCGATATACACGCTCGCCTCGACGGTCTTGCCGGTCGCGCCAATCTGCTTGTCGCGCGTGAACTTGCCGTCGTCCACCGCGACGCGGCTCGCGCCGATCGCCGCGCCCAGCGTGGCCGCCAACCGCTCGAACGCGGGCACGTCGCTCACGCCGTTGCCCGCCGAGACGATGAAATCCGCTTCTTCGAGCGCCAGTTGCGCCGCGTCGATTTCCTCGATGCCGAGATCGCGGATGACGGCTCGCGCCGCAGCGGCGGCGCCGTCGAAACGCCACACCACCTGCTCGCCGGCGCCGACAAACGGCAGCTTCGGCTCGACCGCATTCGGCGCGAGCAGTACCACTTCGGGCAATGTACGCGCGGCGAGCGCCGTATTCGCGTGGATATAGGCGGCCACATGCGCGGCATCGATCTCGACGACGTGCGTCGCGACGCTGGCGTTGGCGGCCGCCGCATAACGGCGGCCGAGGTCGCCGTCGCCGGTCGCGTTGTCGGGCAGGAAGATATGCACCGGTGCATAAGCCGCGACGCACGCGGCCAGCGCGTTCAATTCATCGAGCGGCGCGAACGTGCGGCGGTCGAACATCGGCAACCCGATCAATTTGTCGGCGCCGAGCGCGGCGGCGTCGCCGCTGAATTCGCCGAACACCAGCAGCACGACTTCGGTCGTCGCGTCGGCGACCAACGCGGCAGCGGCCAATGTCTGGCGAGCATGGTCGTCCAGCGCGCCCCGGTCAGCGTGCACGGCTACCAGCAGCACGTGTTGCGGCACGCCGGTCGTGCGGCGCGGCTTCGGCGGCTCACCACGATGCGCAGCGCCAGGCGCGTTGAATTCCATCACACCCGCCACGCCCGTTACGCCGAGCGTGATGCGTTTGAGTCCTTGCGCCGTCATCGTGAACGGACGGCGCGGATCGATTCGTTTGAGCGTGTTCATCGCGTTACTCCAGCGCCGCAGCAACCAGTTCGGCGACGTCCAGCACTTCCGGACGCGGCCCCACCACGCCTTCGAGCATCGCCGTGCAATTCGGGCAGCCCACCGCGACGATCTCCGCGCCGGTGGCGCGCGCGTCGTCGATGCGGATGTCAGGAATGCGCCGCTTGCCAGGAATATCGGTCAACGGCGCGCCACCGCCGCCGCCGCAGCAGCGCCCGCGCATGCCGTTGCGCTCCATCTCCACCACCTTGATGCCGATGCTCTTCAACAGCCGGCGCGGCGCCTCGGTCTCACCGTTATAGCGGCCCAGATAGCACGGGTCGTGATAGGTGATCTTGCGCTCCGCGAACGCGGCGACCGCGCGCGGCGCCAGCTTGCCGCCCGCGACCAGTTCCTCGATCAACGCCGTGTGATGCTGCACTTCGTAGAAGCCGCCCAACGCGCGATACTCGTTGCGCAGGCTATGCAGCACGTGCGGATCGGCGGTGACGATCTTGCCGAACGAGTACTGCGCCAGCGTGCCGATCAGCTTGTGGGCGAGTTGCTGGAACGTCGCTTCGTCGCCGAGACGCCGGGCCGTGTCGCCGGTATCGGTTTCGACGCCGCCCAGCACTGCATAGTCGATACCCGCGCGGTTCAACACCTTGACCAACGCGCGCAGCGTGCGCTGATAGCGCATGTCGAACGCGCATTCGCCGGCGATCAGCAGCACGTCCACGTGACGCCCCGGCTGTGCGACCTGCACCTGCAGATCAACCGCCCAGTCATAACGCGCGCCGATGTCGTAGCCATTCGCGCTGCCGGTCTCGCGCAGATTCGCGAGCGTGAGCGGCCCTTTGCCCGGCACCTTGCCTTCGACCAGCGTCTGATTGCGCCGCATGTCGACGATCGCATCGACGTGCTCGATCAACATCGGGCACTCCTGCACGCAGGCGCGGCAGGTGGTGCAGGACCACAGCGTGTCCGCTTCGATCAGACTCGAAATCAGCGGCTTGCCAGGCGCACCTGCATGCTTGCCGATCTCGATGCCAGGCGTCGGGCTGCCCGCGTATTCGGCATCCGTGCCGCCAACCATGCCGGTGACCAAATCCTGAATCAGCTTCTTCGGATTGAGCGGCTGGCCCGCGGCGAACGCGGGACAGGCCGCTTCGCACTTGCCGCATTGCACGCACGCATCGAAACCGAGCAACTGGTTCCAGCGAAATTCGACCGGCTTGCCGACGCCGTAGTCCTTCGCGTCGAGCAGCGGCGCCTTCAATGCGGTGGGCGGCACGGCGTCTTGGTCGTGGCGTTCGGCAAAGCGCTCCTGACGCGGATGAAACGCAAGGTGCAGCAGACCGGCGAGCGCATGTTTCATCGGACCGCCACGCGCCGCGCCGAACGTCATCGTGAAGGCACCCGCTGCGATCAGCAGCGCGACGACAACCGCGAGCGCACCGGACATCGCCGCCGCAGGCAGCACGATGAACAGCGCGAGGCCGAGCGCAAACGACCCGAGCAGCAGAGGCAGATGATCCCACGGGCCGCGCGAGAGCCGCGCCGGCACCGCCTTCGCGCCATGCCGGCGGCGCCAGACGAACACTGCGCCCACCAGCATCACGAGCGCGGCGAGGAAGATCAGCTTGTCGAGCCACGGCGAGTAGATCGCCAGGCCGTAGTTGACGAACACCAGCGCCATCGCGAGGATCGCTCCGCCCGCAGTGGCGACGTGTGTCCTCGCGATATACGGATCGCGCGCCACCACATGATGCAGATCGACGAAGTAACGCTTCGGAATCGCCAGCAGATTGGTCCAGCCGTAGGCGCCCGCCGCGGTCGCGCGGCCTTCGCGCCAGTAAGCGGCACGTTTGGCCAGCGCGAATGCGAGACCGGCTACTGACACCCACAGCAGGACGGTGATGACAAACACGGGGCTCATCGTCAGAAATCCTTGCAAAGACGCAGCGCGTCGTAGATCGCGCCGTGAATGTTGTGCATCGAAATGCAGTCGCCGACGCGGAACAGCAGGAAGCGGCCGTTGCCGAGTTGTTCGCTGAGCGACGGCTGCGGTTCGGACGCGAACAGCTTGTGCACGTCGACCTGGCCACGGTTCACCGACTCCGGCTTGAGCGTCCAGTAAAGCTGGTCGTTCGGCGTGCTGCCGTTTTCGATCACCACCTGATCGACCGCGCGCTCTTCCTGCTCCTCGGTGTACTCGTTGCGGATCACGGCGATCTTCTTGCCGTCTTCCTCGTAGACCTTGTCGAGCCAGTAGTTCGGCGTGTGGATCACGCCCTGCGCGTAGAGGCGCCGGTAGAAAATCGGGAACGTGGTGCCGCCGACGTCGTCGGCAACCTTCACGTCCGGCGTGACGATCTCGACGTTCGAGCCGCGGCTCGACATGAAATCGGCGACGCCCGCGCCCGCATGCGTGCTGACGCCGTCATACACGAGCACGTTCTTGCCCGGCTCGACCTTGCCGGACAGCACATCCCACGAACTCACCGCGAGACCGTCTTCGACACCCCACGCGGCGACTTGCGACGTGAACGCCGAGCCGCCCGTCGCGAGCACGACGATGTCCGGCTTCTCGGCCATGATGGTTTTCTCGTCGGCGGCGACACCGAGACGCCGGTCGACGCCGAGGCGCTTCGTCTCCATGTCGAACCAGCGCACGATGCCCGCCATCTGCTCGCGCTGCGGCGCTTTCGCGGCCAGCATGATCTGCCCGCCCACGTAGTCGTTCTTCTCGAACAGCACCACGTCGTGACCGCGCGACTTCGCGACGCGCGCCGCTTCGAGTCCCGCCGGACCCGCGCCGACCACCACGACCTTGCGCCTGGTCCCGCGCGTCTTCGCGATCACATGCGGCATGGTCGCTTCGCGCGAGGTCGCGGCGTTCTGCACGCACAGCACGTCGAGTCCGTTGTACTGGCGGTCGATGCAGTAGTTCGCGCCGACGCACTGCTTGATTTCGTCCTCGCGGCCATCGCGGATCTTGATGACCATATGCGGATCGGCAATCTGCGCGCGCGTCATGCCGACCAGGTCGACCATGCCGCTGGCGAGCAGCCGCTCGGCCTGGCCCGCGTCGCGAATGCTTTGCGCGTGCATCACCGGCAGCTTCACCACCGACTTGATGCCGGCCGCGAGATGCACGAACGGCTCGGGCGGCAGCGCCATCGGCGGCATGCAGTTGGCGAGCGTGTTGTGCGTGTCCGCGCCCGAGCCGATCACGCCGAGGTAATCGATCAGGCCGGTTTCGCTCATCGCCTGAGCGATTTCCTTCAGTTGCTCGTGATCGAGCCCGTCTTCATGGAACTCGTCGCCGCACATGCGCAGGCCGACGCAGAAATCCGCGCCCACCGCCGCGCGCACCGCCTTCAACACTTCGGTGCCGAAACGCAGACGGTTTTCAAGCGAACCGCCCCACTCGTCGGTGCGGAAGTTGGTGCGCGGGCTCCAGAACTGATCGATCAGATGCTGGTGCGCCGCCGAGATTTCGACGCCGTCCATGCCCGCATCCTTGACCCGTTTCGCGGCCGCCGCGAAGTCGTCGATGATGCGGCGAATCTCTTCCACTTCGATGATCTTCGCGTTGCCGCGATGCACCGGCTCGCGCACGCCCGACGGCGACATCAGATGCGGCCAGTGCTCGCCATGAAACGCCGAGCGGCGTCCCATGTGGGTGGCCTGAATCATGATCTTCGCGCCATGCGTGTGCATCGCTTCGGCGAGCCGCGCGAGCGGGTCGATGATCTTGTCGGTCGACAGATTCACCGACTTCCACCAGCCTTGCGGACTGTCGATCGACACCGGGCTCGAACCGCCGCATATGGCGAGCCCGACGCCGCCCTTCGCCTTCTCTTCGTAGTAACGGATATAGCGGTCGCCGGGCAGGCCGCCCGGTTCCGCATAGACCTCCGCGTGCGCGGTGCTGACGATGCGGTTACGCAAAGTCAGCTGGTTCAGCGTGAGAGGCTTGAAAAGGTTCGGGTAACGCATCGCGATCGACCTCGGAATGAATAGGCTTGTTGCGCTTTGCCGTGCGGCTGTGTGTCGTCAGGACTTGAGCGGCGACACTTCGAACACGCAGTGTTCGTGGCCTTCCGCCGCGCAGCGCGCTTCTTTCGAATGCGACGGCGGGCCTTTGCGCGCGGCATCCGGCGCGGTGTCGTTGACCCAGTCCATCGCGCCCGCGAACCAGCCGGCGAACATGTAGCAGAGCTTGCCGACCTTGCCCGGCTGCGCCAGCACGAACGACGAATGATGCAGTTCGATACGAGCGCGCGAGCTCGACGGATCGGCTTCGGTGATCGTAAAGAGGCCCCAGCCGCGTTGCGACAGGCGCTTCAGGTAATGCTCGAACACCGCCATGCCGGCCAGGCCCTGCTGTTTGGCTTCCTTGTCGCACCAGAAGTACGCGGACTTGTAGCCGGCCTTGTAGAGAATCTCCGCATAAGTGTCGAGACCGAGCGCTTCCTCGACGGCGGTGTGGTTGTTCGTGAAGAAGTGACGCGGCACGTACAGCATCGGCAATGCGTCGGTGGTCCAGACGCCGGTGTTCGCATCGACGTCGATAGGCAGTTGGGGCTGCATGGGGAGACTCCGCTTGATGTGTGCTGGTGGGTGCAATTGGGTGATTGAAGGCTCAGACCTTCCAGACTTCGCCGAACACGCGGACCCAGTTTTCGCCCATGATCTTCTTGATGCGCGTTTCGCTCCAGCCGGCGCGCTCCATCGCGGCCGTCAGGTTCGGAAACTCGCCGATCGTGCGAATGCCTTCGGGATTCACGACCTTGCCGAAGTTCGTCAACTGGCGATAACGGCCCTTGTCGTGCGTGATCCAGTCGAAGAACTCCGTGCTATAGCCTTGCGTGAAGTCCGTGCCGATGCCGACCTGGTCTTCGCCGATCAGATTCACCACGTAGTCGATCGCTTCGATATAGTCGTCGACGGCCGCGTCCGGGCCGCGCCTGAGAAACGGCGCGAACATCGTCACGCCGACAAAGCCGCCCGCGTCGGCGATCTCCTTCAGTTGTTCGTCGCTCTTGTTGCGCGGATGCTCTTTGAGCCCCGACGGGCAGCAATGCGAGTAGCACACCGGCTTCTTCGATGCGGCGATCGCTTCGGAAGAAGTCTTGCCGCCCACATGCGAGAGATCGACCATGATGCCGACGCGATTCATCTCCTGGATCACTTCGCGGCCGTAACCGGACAGGCCGCCGTCGCGCTCGTAGCAGCCGGTGCCCACGAGGTTTTGCGTGTTGTAGCAAAGCTGCACCACGTTCACGCCGAGATCCTTGAACGCTTCGATATAGCCGAGGTTGTCCTCGAACGCATGCGCGTTCTGGAAGCCGAAGATGATGCCGGTCTTGTTCTCCTTCTTCGCAAGCAAGATGTCGCCGGTGGTGCGCACGAGCGTCAGGATCTCGCCGTACTCGCGGATCTGCTGCTTCATTTCGGCGATGTTGTCGACGGTCTTCTGGAAGCTCTCCCACACCGAGACCGTGCAGTTCACCGCGGTCACGCCGCCCTTGCGCATGTCCTCGAACACCGAGCGCTCGAACTTCGAAATGTTCAGACCGTCGATGATGATGCTGTTGTCGTGCAATGTGCTCATCGTTTGCTCCACGCGTTCTCAGTAGATGGGGAAGCGCTCGCACAGCGCGAAAATCTCGCGGCGCACGCGTTGTTCGGTGGCGGCGTGGCCTTCGGGGGAATCGCGCAGCGCGTCGAGCACCTCGACGATCAGCCGCCCGATCTCGCGGAACTCGCTCGCGCCGAAGCCGCGCGTCGTGCCCGCCGGCGTGCCGAGGCGGATGCCCGAGGTGACCGTGGGCTTTTCGGTGTCGAACGGAATGCCGTTCTTGTTGCAGGTGATGCCGGCGCGTTCCAGCGCCTGCTCGACCTGATTGCCCTTGAGACCCTTGGGCCGCAGATCGACCAGCAGCAGATGGTTGTCGGTGCCGCCCGTCACCAGATCGACGCCGCCCGCCTTCAGCACGTCGCCCAGCGCCTGCGCATTCGCGAGCACGTTGTCGATGTAGGTCTTGAAGCCAGGTTGCAGCGCCTCGCCGAACGCGACCGCCTTGCCGGCGATCACGTGCATCAGCGGGCCGCCCTGCAAGCCGGGGAACACCGCCGAGTTGATCTTCTTCGCGATCTCCTCGTCATTCGTCAGCACAAAGCCGCCGCGCGGACCGCGCAAGGTCTTGTGCGTGGTCGACGTAACCACGTGCGCACGCCCGAGCGGATTCGCGTGACGCCCCGCCGCGATCACGCCGGCGATATGCGCCATATCGACCATCAGCTTCGCGCCGACGCCGTCGGCAATCGCGCGCAGCCGTGCGAAATCCAGCGCACGCGGATAAGCCGAGAAGCCGGCGATCAGCAATGCGGGCTTGTGCTGCTGCGCGAGTTCTTCGATCTGCTCGTAGTCGATCAGCATCGTGTCGCGCTTGACGCCGTATTGCACCGCGTTGAACCACTTGCCCGACAGCGCCGGCTTCGCGCCGTGGGTCAGGTGGCCGCCCGCGTCGAGCGACATGCCGAGCACCGTGTCGCCCGGCTTGACCAGCGCGAGCATCACCGCGCCGTTCGCTTGCGCGCCGGAATGCGGCTGCACGTTGGCGAACTTCGCGTTGAACAGTTGCTTGATACGATCGAGTGCCAGCGTTTCGATCACGTCGACGTATTCGCAACCGCCGTAGTAACGCTTGCCCGGATACCCCTCCGCGTACTTGTTGGTCAACACCGAGCCTTGCGCTTCGAGCACTGCGCGCGACACGATGTTTTCCGACGCGATCAGTTCGACTTGCGACTGCTGGCGCTCGAGCTCTTTCAAAATGGCGCCGCGCACCGCCGCATCGTGCGTGGTCAGCGAGTCTGCGAAGAAAGGATTCGGGTTCGACATGGAAGGTCCGTGGGGTCGTTGACGGAGGGCCGGAAGCGGCGCTGATGCACTGCCAATACCGGTCTGCATGGGTCTATTCTTGACGTTCGCCTCGCGCGCCAATTTATGAATTCAGACGCGTTCTTTGCCTTTTCCGCCATACGCGTCCTTTTTCGACAAGTCGGCGAGGGCGTGCTGTGAATAGCCGCGCGGTAACTGCTTAAGAAACGCCGCGCGTGGCTGCACTGCGGTCGATCGTCATGCGCCGTTCGAGTGCCGATGAATGGCGTTAGCGGCTCCGTTCTGGTGCCGTTTGTTCAGCGACCCAAGCCTGGTGGCCCGCAACCGAGGGTTTAGCCTGATGGCATGGGAGTTGCGCTAGTACTCAAAATTAGAAGACTCGCCGCTCCCCATGGCGACGCGACACTACAGATTCGAAGGAATCATTCCCCCATGTCCACCGATCGCACGGCATCGTTGTCGCACTTCGCGTTCATGCCGGTTCCCAACTTCACGATGATCGCGTTCACCAACGCGATCGAAGTGCTACGCATGGCGAACTACCTGACAGGACAAACGCTTTACCGCTGGTCGATCGTGAGCCCCGATGGCGGTCCGGTCACCGCGAGCAACGGCCTGGCGGTCGACACCGGCCCGGTCGAATGCGTCGGCCAGCCGGACATCGTGTTCGTGGTCGGCGGCATCGACGTGCAGCGCGCGACCACCCCCGCTCACCTGTCCGCATTGCGCCGTTTCGCGCGGATGGGCAGCGTGCTCGGCAGTCTGTGCACCGGCACCTACGCGCTCGCTCGCGCCGGCTTGCTGGCCGGTTATGCGTGCGCGATTCACTGGGAGAACATGTCGGCGCTGAAGGAAGAGTTTCCCGATACGCGCTTTCTGAAAGAGCTGTTCGTGATCGATCGCGATCGCGTCACCTGCACCGGCGGCGTCGCGCCGCTCGACATGATGCTGAACCTGATCGCACCGCGCGTCGGCACGGCGCGCGTCACGCAGATCGCCGAACAGTTCATCGTCGAACATGTGCGCGACACCAGCGCGCAACAGAAGATGCCGCTGGTCGCGCGGCTCGGTTCGGCCAACAAGTCGCTGTTCGAAGTGATCTCGCTGATGGAGAACAACATCGAAGAGCCGCTGTCACGCGAAGAACTCGCGCGCCTCGCGGGGATGTCGCAACGGCAGTTGCAGCGGCTGTTCCGCGAGCACCTGGGGATGACGCCCACGCATTACTATCTGACGCTGCGGTTGCGGCGCGCCCGCGAGCTGCTGCTGCAAACCGATATGTCGATCATGCATATCACGATGGCGTGCGGCTTCCAGTCCGCATGCCACTTCTCGAAGAGCTATCGCGATGCGTTCGGCACGGCGCCGACGCGTGAAAGGCGCAAGCAGGCGCCGTCGCTGGCCGCGGCGCCGGTGATGGCGGCTTGAGGCGCGCGTTAGGGCGATGCTTGAGTCGCGTCGCTTGCGTGTCCCCTGTACGACCCGCTCCTCGCTACCCACGGCTGAAAAAATAAGCGCGCTGAACGGAAAACCGCTCGGCGCGTTTGACGTGATCGTGATTCAGTTCACGCTTCAGCACACCATCAAGCCGCCTTCAGCAACCCATGCGGGTCGATCACAAACTTCCTCGGCGCGCCTCCATCGAATTGCCGATAACCTTCCGGCGCGTCATCGAGCGACACCACCGTCACGTTGACGATATCGGCAATCGGCAACCGGTCCCACAAGATCGCCTGCATCAGATTGTGGTTGTACTTCATCACCGGCGTCTGCCCGGTATGGAATGAGTGCGACTTGGCCCAGCCCAGTCCGAAGCGGATGCTCAGGCTGCCCTTGCGCGCGGCGGCATCGGCGGCGCCGGGGTCGTCGGTCACATACAGGCCCGGAATGCCGATCGCGCCGGCCGCGCGGGTGATTTCCATCAGCGAGTTGAGGACCGTTGCCGGCGCTTCCTCATGCGAGCCGCTGCTGCCGTGACCATGCGCCTCGAAGCCGACGCAGTCCACCGCGCAATCCACTTCGGGCTTGCCGAGAATCTGCTCGATCTGCTCGCCGAGCGTCGCGTCCTTCGACAGGTCGATGGTCTGAAAGCCCATCTTGCGCGCATGCGCGAGGCGCGCCTCGTTCATGTCGCCCACGATCGTACAAGCTGCGCCCAGCAGGCGCGCCGACGCGGCCGCCGCCATGCCCACCGGCCCCGCGCCCGCGATATAAGCGGTCGCGCCGGGCTTCACGCCCGCCATCACGGCGCCGTGATAGCCGGTCGGCAGAATGTCGGACAGGCACGTGAGGTCGCGGATTTTCGACATCGCCTGCGCGCGGTCGGGGAATTTCAGCAGATTGAAGTCCGCGTACGGCACCATCACGTACTCGGCCTGGCCGCCGATCCAGCCGCCCATGTCCACGTAGCCATACGCGCCGCCCGCGCGCGACGGATTCACGTTCAGGCACACGCCGGTATGCTGCGCCTTGCAGGTCGGGCAGCGTCCGCACGCGACGTTGAACGGCACCGAGACCAGGTCGCCGATCTGGAGTGTTTCGACGTCGCGGCCCACCTCGATCACCTCGCCGGTAATCTCGTGACCCAGCACGAGGCCGACTTCGGCGGTCGTCCGGCCACGCACCATGTGCTGATCGGAGCCGCAAATATTCGTGCTCACCACCTTCAGGATCACGCCATGGCCGATCGACCGGCCGCGTGGATCGACCATCTTCGGATAGTCGATCGACTGCACTTCCACCTTGCCCTGCCCGAGATACACGACGCCGCGATTGCTGCTCATTGTCTGTCTCCATGTCTTGTGAGCGGCGTGAGCGACTCCGCGTGCCACGCCGTTCAACGAGCGTAGCGCGCGCCGCAACAAAGGACATGCAGCGAACACGACATGAGTTTGGCTGGAAACGACAGGCCCGTTTTTATTGATTGACCGTTCAATATAAAAAAACTACGATGCGCTATCGAACCTACCCGGCCGGGCTTGCCGTGAGCCCGCCGCCGACGCCAAAAGCCAACCCCAGCACCATGCCCAAACTCGGAATGCGCGAAATCCGTCGCGCGCAACTGATCGACGCAACCTTGCTCACGATCGACCAGACCGGTCTCGCCGGCGCGACGCTCGCTTCGGTTGCGCAGCGCGCGAGCATTTCGACCGGCATCGTCAGCCACTATTTCGGCGACAAGGACGGCCTGCTCGAAGCCACCATGCGTCACGTGCTGCGCGATCTTTGGCAGGCCACGTCGAGCCGGCGCCGCGCGGCGAAGGCGGACCCGCGCTCGAAGCTGCGCGCGGTCGTCGCCGCGAATTTCGACACCGCGCAGACCAGCGGCCCGGTCATGAAAACCTGGCTCGCGTTCTGGTCCGAGAGCATGCACAAGCCGCACTTGCGGAGGCTGCAATACGTGAACACGCGCCGCCTGAACTCGAACCTGTGCGCGGATTTTTCGAAGGCGCTGCCGCGCGCGGCGGCGCGCCGAGCGGCGAGCGGACTGGCGGCGCTGATCGACGGCTTATGGCTGCGCGGCGCGTTGTCAGGCGAGCCGTTCGACACGAAAGCGGCGCTGCGCGTCGCGAACGACTATATCGATCTGATGCTGGCGGCACGCGACTAAGCCGGCAGCGTTTTTAGAAAGGAGCAGGTCATGGCGGTATTCGCAACGCAACGTCTGTACATAGGTGGCGGTTACGTCGACGCGACCGGCGGGGAAACCTTCGACACGCTCGACCCCGCCACCGGCGAGACGCTCGCGAGCATGCAGCAGGCGTCGGCGGCCGACGTCGAGCGCGCGGTGCAAGCGGCGCAAGCCGGTCAACGCGAGTGGGCGGCGCTCACGGCGATGCAGCGCTCGCGCATTCTGCGCCGCGCGGTCGAACTGCTGCGCGAGCGCAACGACGAACTCGCCGCGCTCGAAACACGCGACACCGGCAAGCCGATTGCGGAGACGCTCGCAGTGGATATCGTCACCGGCGCGGACGTGATCGAGTACTACGCGGGGCTGGCCACCGCGATCGAAGGACAGCAGATTCCGCTGCGGCCCTCGTCGTTCGTCTATACGCGCCGCGAGCCACTCGGCGTGTGCGCGGGCATCGGCGCATGGAATTACCCGATCCAGATCGCGTGCTGGAAGTCGGCACCCGCGCTCGCGGCCGGCAACGCGATGATCTTCAAGCCGAGCGAAATCACGCCGCTGTCAGCATTGAAACTGGCTGAGATTTATACCGAAGCCGGCGTGCCGGCAGGCGTATTCAATGTCGTGCAGGGCGATGGCCGGGTCGGCGCGATGCTCGCCGCGCATCCGGACATCGCGAAGATTTCATTTACGGGTGGCGTCGAAACGGGCAAGAAGGTGATGTCGATGGCTGGCGCATCATCGCTGAAAGAGGTGACGATGGAGCTTGGCGGCAAGTCGCCGCTGCTCGTGTTCGACGACGCCAACCTCGAGCGCGCCGCCGACATCGCGATGAGCGCCAACTTCTTCAGCGCGGGCCAGGTCTGCACCAACGGCACGCGGGTGTTCGTGCAACGCAGCGTGCTTGAGCAATTCGAAGTGCTGATGCTCGCGCGGGTCAAGCGCATTCGCGTGGGCGCGCCCACCGACCCGAACACGAACTTCGGCCCGCTCGCGAGCACCGCGCAATTGCACAAGGTGCTCGGCTACATCGAAAGCGGCGTGCAGGAAGGCGCGCGGCTGCTGGCGGGCGGCCGGCGCCTGACCGACGGGCACTTCAGCCGCGGCCAATACGTCGAGCCGACCGTGTTCACCGGATGCCATGACGACATGCGCATCGTGCGCGAAGAAATCTTCGGCCCGGTGATGAGCATCCTCGTGTTCGACGACGAGGACGAAGCGATCGCGCGCGCGAACCGCACCGCATACGGCCTCGCCGCGGGCGTCGTCACCGAGAACCTCGCGCGCGCGCATCGCGTGATTCATCGGCTGGAAGCCGGCATTTGCTGGATCAACACGTGGGGCGAATCACCCGCGGAAATGCCGGTGGGCGGCTACAAGCAATCGGGCGTCGGCCGCGAAAACGGCATCACCACGCTCGAACACTACACGCGCATCAAGTCCGTGCAGGTCGAACTCGGCGCGTATCAACCGGTGTTCTAAGGAGTGGCGGCGATGGCCTCGAATGAATACGACTACATCATCGTGGGTGCGGGCTCGGCGGGTAATGTGCTCGCGTCGCGCCTGAGCGAAGACGCGGACGTGACCGTGCTGCTGCTCGAAGCGGGCGGTCCCGACTACCGCTTCGACTTCCGCACGCAGATGCCCGCCGCGCTCGCGTATCCGCTGCAAGGACGCCGCTACAACTGGGCGTATGAAACGGAACCCGAGCCGCACATGAACAACCGCCGGATGGAATGCGGGCGTGGCAAGGGGCTCGGCGGCTCGTCGCTGATCAACGGCATGTGCTACATCCGCGGCAATGCGCTCGATTACGACGGCTGGGCCGCGCGCCCGGGCCTGGAGAACTGGAGCTATCTGGATTGCCTGCCGTATTTCCGCAAGGCCGAAACGCGCGACATCGGCGCGAACGCGTATCACGGCGGCGACGGGCCGGTGCATGTGAGCACCAGCAAGCCGGGTAACAATCCGCTGTTCGCCGCGATGGTCGAGGCCGGCGTGCAGGCGGGCTTTGCGCGCACCGACGATCTGAACGGCTACCAGCAGGAAGGCTTCGGTCCGATGGATCGCACGGTCACGGCCAACGGCCGGCGCGCGAGCACGGCGCGCGGCTACCTGGATCGCGCGAAGGCGCGGCCGAATCTGACGATCGTCACGCATGCGATCACCGATCGCGTGCTGTTCGCGGGCAAGCGCGCGGTCGGCGTCACGTATCTGCACGATGGCTATGCGGTCAAGGTGCATGCGCGCCGCGAAGTGCTGGTGTGCAGCGGCGCGATCGCGTCGCCGCAATTGCTGCAGCGCTCCGGCGTCGGTCGATCGAGCTGGCTGCGCGAACTCGACGTGCCGCTCGTCCACGACCTGCCCGGGGTCGGCGAGAATCTTCAGGACCATCTGGAGATGTATATCCAGTACGAGTGCAAGGAGCCGGTGTCGCTCTACCCTGCACTGCAGTGGTGGAACCAGCCTGCGATCGGACTCGAATGGATGCTGAACGGCACGGGTATCGGTGCGAGCAACCAGTTCGAAGCGGGCGGCTTCATCCGCACGCGCGACGACGACCCGTGGCCGAATCTCCAGTATCACTTCCTGCCGGTCGCGATCAACTACAACGGCTCGAATGCGATCAGAATGCACGGCTTCCAGGCGCACGTCGGCTCGATGCGTTCGCCGAGCCGTGGCCGCGTGAAACTCACCTCGCGCGATCCGCACGCGCACCCGAGCATCCTGTTCAACTATATGGCCGATCCGCTCGACTGGCGCGAGTTCCGCGACGGCATTCGCATCACGCGCGAAATCATGCGGCAGCCGGCGCTCGACCGGTATCGCGGACGCGAGCTGAATCCCGGCGCCGAGCTGAGCACCGACGAGCAGCTCGACAGCTTCGTACGGATGCGCGCGGAAACGGCGTTTCATCCGTCGTGCTCGTGCAAGATGGGCTATGACGAGATGGCCGTGGTCGACGACGAGGGCCGCGTGCACGGCATTGAAGCGCTGCGCGTGGTCGATGCGTCGATCATGCCGCGGATCACGACCGGCAATCTGAACGCGCCGACCATCATGCTGGCCGAGAAGATCGCCGACCGGATTCGCGGACGTGAAGCGCTGGCGCGTATCGATACGCCGTACTTCGTCGCGAATGGGATGGCTTCGAGAAAGCGTCAGGCGACTACGGTTTAAATCCGCCGCTCGAATATGAACCGCCTGGCGCGCGTGGGGATCGTCATGCTCGCCGGCAAGAACTTCGCTCCGGTCACGCGGCCAGCGCGCGTTACGCCCGCAGTCGCGCACGCGCGGCGCCGGCAATCCGCGCAAGCGTGTCCGCACTCAGGCGTGCGGCGATTTTCTCGACGTATTCGTGATGGCGCGCCTGCAACGGCGCACCGAGCTGTTGCGCAAGGAGATAACGGATCAGCGCGATGCGCCGGTGCCGCAGCACGATACTCTGATCGAGCAATGCGAGCGCGGCATCGGCATCGCCTTCGTGACACGCGCGCTCGGTGAGGCGCGCGGTGGCTAGACGCGTCGACGTCATGGCGGTCAGTGGCTGCGAGAGTCGGATGAGCCGCGAGCGGTGCGTGCGAACACCGCTCGCCGCGCGTGACGACATGAGTTACGACAACAAGGGATCAGCTGCGTCGAGCATGATCTTCACGAAGTAGTCCGCGAAGCTGCGGCGCACGACGATGTCGAAGCTATCCGCGCCGGTGGGCAGCAAGGTCATCGATGCCTTGAAATAATGGCTCTGCGCGCATTGCCCTGCGCCGAACAGCTTCGGATGCAGATCGAGCGGGCAACCGCGCGCGAGCACGTCACGCGTGCGCGTGCCGCAGATTTTGAGCACCGTATAGCCGCTGCCGACATCCACCGCCGACGCGAACACGCCGCTCAACGCGGCGCCGAGTTTCGCCTGCAGCGGCGCGGTGCGCGTGGCGTCGTGCGCGGTGGCAGAACGCACCAGCCACTCGTCCGGACCGAGCCACATCATGTCATAGCCGTTGCCACGGGCGACGGTGTTCGCCTGCTCCGGCGGCCGGCAGCCGATCACGCTCTGCACCGCGCTCACGAACGCCGCGTCGCGCGTGTCGCCGCGCACGGTTACGAGTTCCAGAAACGGCCGCTCGTTCAACCTGAATGCAGCGGACGCCGTCGCCTGATGCTTCTTCAGCAACGCGCCCGCGCCCACCAGCGGCGACTCCTGCCACACGCCCGTTTTTCCGCCGACAGTGCGATCCACGACCGTCACCATTCCCCCTGTTTCATTCCACATTTTGACGTGCTCCTTCGCTGTCGTAGAACACCGAACTGGTGACCTTGGCGGCGATCTGTTTGCCGCTCGAGAGCGGGATCGTGACCGTTGCGCCGATCTTGTCGAGACCGCCCTTCACGACCGCCATCGCGATCGAGCGCTTCAGGATCGGGCTGTAGTAGCTCGACGTGACGTGGCCGAGCATCGGCGCGGTATCACCCTGGAAAGGACCGGCGACGATCTGCGAGCCTTCCGGTATCACGAACGACGGATCGTCCGCGAGCAGTCCGACCAGTTGCTTGCGCCCTGCCTTCGCGGTGTCCGAGCGCGTCAACGAGCGCTTGCCGAGAAAGTCCTTCGACTTCGCGACCAGCCCGCCCATGCCGAGGTCGTACGGCGTCATCGAGCCGTCCGTATCCTGGCCGACGATGATGTAGCCCTTCTCCGCGCGCAGCACGTGCATCGTTTCGGTGCCGTACGGCGTGATGTCGAATTCGGCGCCCACGGCCATCAGCGCTTCCCACACCGCGCGCCCGACATTCGCCGGCACGTTCACTTCATACGCGAGTTCGCCCGAGAAGCTGATGCGCATCACGCGCGACGCCGCGCCGGCCACCGTGCCTTCGCGATAGCTCATGAACGGGAAGGCCGCGTTCGCGAAGTCGATGTCCTGGCAGACCTTCTGCAATACCTTGCGGCTGTTCGGACCGACCACGGCAAACGTGGCCCAGTGATCCGTGACCGACGCGAGCCGCACGCGCAGGTCCGGCCACTCCGTTTGCAGCCAGCGTTCGAGCCAGGTGAGCACGCGCGCCGCGCCGCCGGTGGTGGTGGTCATCACGTAGTGCTGATCGGCCAGACGCACGGTCACGCCGTCGTCGAAGATCATGCCGTTTTCGTCGAGCATCAGGCCATAGCGGCACCTGCCGACTTCCAGCTTGCTCCACGGATTCGTGTAGACCCAGTTCAGCAGCTTTGCGGAGTCGGGGCCCTGAATGTCGATCTTGCCGAGCGTCGACGCGTCGAGAATGCCGACGCTCGTGCGCACCGCGAGCGATTCGCGCGCGACCGCCGCGTGCAGGTCCTCGCCCGCCTTCGGGTAGTACCACGGGCGCTTCCAGTTGCCGACATCCTCGAACGCCGCGCCGTTTTCGACGTGCCACTCATGCACCGCCGTCTTGCGCACCGGGTCGAGAAACTCGCCCAGCTCGCGGCCGGCAAACGTGCCGAACGTGACCGGCGTGTAGTTTGGCCGGAAGGTCGTGGTGCCGGTCTCGGGAATCGTCTTGCCGAGCGCCTGCGCAAGAATCGCCATGCCGTTGATGTTGCCGAGTTTGCCCTGGTCGGTGCCGAAGCCCATCGCCGTGTAGCGCTTCACATGTTCGACGGATTCGAAGCCTTCACGCGCGGCGAGGAAGATATCCGCCGCCGACACGTCGTTCTGGAAGTCGACGAACTGCTTCGGCCCGCGCGTGGCCAGCTCGCGGCCGCCGACCAGCCACAGCGGCGCGATCTTCGCCTCGGCCAGTTCGGCCACCTGGACCGGATTGGGCCGCGCGACGATGTGGCCGGCGGCGCGCGCCGCCTCGACGCCCGCATCAACGGCAAAGCGGATGCCCTGGCCCAGCGTGAAGTCGCCCGCACACGCGCCGACGCTCGTCTCCGCCTGCATCGCCTTGCCCGGCACGAAACAGGCCTTGTCGTCATGCCAGTGCGCCTTGCCGCCCGATTGCGCGAACAGATGCAGCACCGGGCTCCAGCCGCCCGACATCGCCAGCAGATCGCACGGCAACTCGCCCTGCTGCGCCCCGACCTGTCCGTTCGAATACGACGCCACGTCGACCGACGCGACGCGCAGTTTGCCGTGCGCCGCCGTGATGGCCACGCCGTTCATCACCTTGATGCCATGGCGCCGGGCGAGCGCGGGCAGCGTGCCCTTCGATTCGCCCGCACGCGGATCGACCACCGTCACTTGCGCGCCGGCCGCCTTCAGGTCGAGCGCGCATTGATAGCCGTCGTCGTTGTTGGTGAACACCACCGCGTTGCGCCCCGGCAGCACCGCGTAGCGATGCAGATAGGTCGACACCGCCGACGCCAGCATCACGCCGGGCAGATCGTTGTTGCCGAACACGATCGGCCGTTCGTGCGCGCCGGTCGCGATAATCACGCGTTTCGCGCGGGTCTTCCACAGCAGTTCGCGCGTGCCCTTGCGCTGCGAGACCGGCAGATGTTCGGTGAGCCGCTGCGTCACCGTCACGAGGTTGTGGTCCTGATAGCCGAATGCGGTGCTGCGGCACAGGATCTTCACGTCGGGCATTTGCCGCAATTCGTCTTCGATCTTCTGCACCCAGTGCAGCGCGGGCTTGCCGTCGATCTCCGCGCGGCACGACAACAGCGAGCCGCCGAGTTCCGGCTGATCGTCGACCAGCGTCACGCGCGCGCCGGACAACGCCGCGGCATGCGCGGCCGCGAGGCCGGTCGGGCCGCCGCCGACCACCAGCACGTCGCAATGCGCAAAGCACTTGTCGTAGCGGTCCGCGTCGGGCTGCTCGGGCGACTTGCCGAGACCGGCCGCGTCGCGGATCACTTCTTCATACTTCGGCCAGAATTTGCGCGGCCACATGAAGGTCTTGTAGTAGAAGCCCGCCGGGATGAAGCGTGCGAACTTCTGGTTGATCGCCATGCGGTCTTTCTCGATGCTCGGCTTCGCGTTCACGCTGGTGGCGACGAGTCCCTGGTACAGCTCCACTTCGGTCGCACGCGCGTTCGGCACCGTATATGCGCCGGTTTCGAGTTGCACGACCGCATTCGGTTCCTCGACGCCCGCCGTCACGATGCCGCGGGGCCGGTGATACTTCCAGCTGCGCGCGACGAAGTGCACGCCGTTTGCGAGCAGCGCGGAGGCCAGCGTGTCGCCCTGGTAGCCCTGGTATTTGACGCCGTTGAACGTGAAGGTGAGCGCAATCGCGCGGTTGATGCGCCCGCCGTTGGGCAGTCGGTCTTTCTGGCTCATGATGCTTTGCCCTCTTGTGCCTTCGCTTGCGCTTTGGCGTCGTTGCCGTCCATTGAGAGCAGCGGACGCTCGAACGTCTCGTAGCCCTGGATCTCGTAGCTCACCGTGTCGCGCTGCGCGATGAACCAGCGGCGGCAGCCCTGCGTGTGCAGCCACTGTTCGCGATGCACGCCGCGCGGGTTCTTGCGCATGAACAGGTAGTCGCCCCATTCCTTGTCGGTGAGTTCGTCGGTGTCGAGCGGACGGGCGATGTCCGCTTCGCCGCCGCAGGAAAATTCGGTTTCGGCGCGGGGTCCGCACCACGGGCATTCAATCAGCAGCATGTGATTCTCCTAGTGGGCGACGGCCGCAGCGCCATGTTCGTCAATCAAATGACCGGTATAGAACCGCTCAAGCGAGAACGGTGCGTTCAACGGATGCGGCTCATCCTTCGCGATGGTGTGCGCGTAGGCCCAGCCCGAACCCGGCGTCGCCTTGAAGCCACCTGTACCCCAGCCGCAATTGAAGTACAGCCCCTTCACATCGGTCTTGCTGATGATCGGGCACGCATCCGGCGACACATCCACAATGCCGCCCCACTGTCGATTCATCCGCACACGCGAGAACACCGGGAACATTTCGACGATCGCTTCGAGCGTGCCTTCAATGATATGGAAGCTGCCGCGCTGCCCGAAGCCCGTGTACTGATCGACGCCCGCGCCGATCACCAGATCGCCCTTGTCGGACTGGCTGATGTACGCGTGCACCGCGTTCGACATCACGACCGTATTGACGACCGGCTTGATCGGCTCGGACACCAGCGCCTGCAACGGATGGCTCTCCAACGGCAGGCGCACGCCGGCCATGTCGGCGAGCGTCGAGGTATTGCCCGCCGCCACCACCGCCACTTTCTTCGCCTTGATGAAGCCCTTCGTCGTATCGACGCCGACCACCTGGCTGCCGTTGCGGCGAATGCCGGTGACCTGGCAGTTCTGCACGATGTCGACGCCCGCCTGATCCGCGCCGCGCGCGAAGCCCCAGGCCACCGCATCGTGCCGGGCCACGCCGCCGCGCCGCTGGATCGACGCGCCGAGCACCGGATAGCGGCTGTTCAGATTGATCGTCGGCTCGATTTCCTTGATCTGTTCGGGTGTGAGGAACTCGGCGTCCACGCCGTTCAGCCGGTTCGCGTTCACGCGGCGCTCGGTGTCACGCACGTCCTGCAGCGTGTGCGCGAGGTTCATTACGCCGCGCTGGCTGAACATCACGTTGTAGTTGAGATCCTGCGAGAGCCCTTCCCACAGCTTCATCGCTTTTTCGTAGAGCGCGGCCGATTCGTCCCACAGATAGTTCGAGCGCACGATGGTCGTATTGCGCGCCGTATTGCCGCCGCCGATCCAGCCCTTCTCCAGCACGGCGACATTGCGCACGCCGTGCTCTTTCGCAAGGTAATACGCGGTGGCGAGACCATGCCCGCCGCCGCCGACGATCACGACGTCGTATTCACGTTTGGGCTCGGGGCTCTTCCACTGTCGCTCCCAGTTCTCGTGATAGGACATCCCGTTGCGCAACAGGCTGAATATCGAATAGCGGTTCATCGTTGGTCCTTGTCGGTGCTGTCGGTGCTAATGCTGGTTGCTTCGTAACGGGTTCAAAGCGAGGTTCAAAGCGGGTTCAACACTCGATGACGTTCACGGCCAACCCGCCGCGCGACGTCTCCTTGTATTTCGTCTTCATGTCGGCGCCGGTTTCGCGCATCGTCTTGATCACGTTGTCGAGCGACACGTAATGCTGGCCGTCGCCCTTCATCGCCATGCGCGCCGCGTTCAGCGCCTTGATCGCACCCATCGCATTGCGTTCGATGCACGGAATCTGCACGAGCCCGCCGACCGGATCGCAGGTCATGCCGAGGTTGTGCTCCATGCCGATTTCGGCGGCGTTCTCCACCTGGGTCGGCGTGCCGCCCATCACGGCGGCGAGCGCCGCGGCGGCCATCGAGCACGCGACGCCCACTTCGCCCTGGCAGCCCACTTCGGCGCCGGAGATCGATGCGGTTTCCTTGTAGATGATGCCGATCGCGGCGGCGGTCAGCAGGAAGTCGACGATGCCCGCGTCGCTCGACGCGTGCATGAACTTCACGTAGTAATGCAGCACCGCCGGAATCACGCCGGCCGCGCCGTTGGTCGGCGCGGTGACGACACGGCCGCCCGCCGCGTTTTCTTCGTTGACGGCCATCGCATACAGGTTGACCCAGTCGAGCATCGACAGCGGATCGCGCAGCGACTCTTCCGAGCGCGAGCGCAATTGCGCGCACAGATCGGCGGCGCGGCGCTTCACGTGCATCGGGCCTGGCAACTCGCCGCGCACCTTGCAGCCCCGCTCGACGCAAGCGGACATCGTGCGCCAGAGCGCCAGCAGGCCTTCGCGCACTTCGTGCTCGGGCCGCGTCGCGCATTCGTTGCGCAGCGTCACCTGCGCGATCGACAAGCCGGTTTCGCGGCACACGCGCATCAGGTCGTCGCCGGTACGAAACGGATGTGGCACCTCCGCACCGGCACGCACGCCGTTCACGCGATCGCCTTCGCGGTTGACCACGAAGCCGCCGCCGATCGAGTAATACTCTTTCTCCACCAGCAGCTGGCCGTTCTCGTCGAAGGCCTGGAAGCGCATGCCGTTCGGGTGCACGATGCCCGAGCCCGGCGCGCCCGGCATCAGCTTGCGGAAGAAGCCGAGGTGTTCGCGCTCGTCGAAGCCTACCGGATGCTTGCCGAGCAGCGCCAGTTGCTTCGTCTCGCGGATCGCCCGCAGCCGCGGCTCGATCAGGTCCGGGTCGATCTGGTCGGGCAGATTGCCTTCGAGCCCGAGCAGCACCGCCTTGTCCGTGCCATGCCCTTTGCCGGTTGCGCCGAGCGAACCGTACAGTTCGACTTTCACGCGGCGCACGAAGCCGAGCAGGTTCGCGTCTTCGATATGCGAAGCGAAGCGGCATGCGGCGATCATCGGCCCGACCGTATGCGAGCTTGAAGGACCGATACCAATCTTGAACAGATCAAAAACGCTGACGTTCATGGCGTGCCTTGTGCGTTGCGATGCCTGGGTGGATTAGCCTCTATTGCACCGCACGCCGGTTTGAATCGATAGAATAAAAACGGCATGACAGTGGGATAGTGGCGTCAAGCGGGCGGCCCGCAAAGCGCGGCGGCGTGTTTGCGATGACTTCTGACGCATTTTCGACAGGCGCGCGCGTTGCGGCTGGCGAAGCTGGTATGGCAGCGATGACGACATAGCGAAGTAGCGGCGTCGCGACATGCCCCGACGAGCCGCGCAAAGAAGCTGCCCAATAAAGCGCCCTCGATCCCCAGTGCTATGCTTGACTGCACCCATTTCCACCTTTCCTTGCTGGCTGCACGCATGAATTCCGCTGACCCGCTTCCCCTTCAATCGATCGACGGCACTTCGAAGCAGCGCATCCGCTTCGGCATCATCCTGCTGCCGAACTTCACGCTGACGGCGTTCTCGGGTTTCGTCGACCTGTTGCGCCTGTCCGCGGACGAAGGCGATTTCAGCAAACCCGTGCGCTGCTCGTGGAGCGTGCTAGGGGAAACCCTCGCACCGGTGCGCGCGAGCTGCGGTATCCAGATCACGCCATGGGAGACCTTCGACAACGCCGAGCCGTTCGACTACGTGGTGGTGGTCGGCGGCCTGCTGCATTCCGGGCCGGCCGCGAGCGACGCGACGCTCGCGTTCATCCGCCGCGCGGCCGCTACCGATGCGACGCTGGTCGGCATGTGCACCGGCGTGTTCTCACTGATGCGCGCGGGCGTGCTCGACGGCTACCGCATCTGCGTGAGCTGGTTTCACTACTGGGATTTCATCGAGCGCTTTCCGTCGGTGAATGAGGAAGCGCTGGTCGCCGATCGCCTCTTCGTGATCGACCGGCGGCGCATTACGTGTTCCGGCGGACGCGCGTCGATCGACGTGGCCGCGGCAATCCTGTTGCGCCATTTCGAAACCGCCACGGTGCAGAAGGCGCTGCGCATCCTGCTGGTCGACGACATGCAGAAAGGCAACGCACCGCAGCCGCATCCGCCGGGGCTCGCGCCCGCCGCGCATCCGAAGGTCAAGCGCGCGATCCTGCTGATGGAACAGCACGTCGGCCGTACGTTGTCGCTCGATGAACTGGCGCGCAAGCTCGACCTGTCGCCGCGCCAGCTCGAACGGCTCTTCAAGGCGCAAACCGGCAAGGCGCCGCAGGCCTACGCGAAGCAGGTGCGTTTGCGCACCGCCGCGTGGCTGCTGACGAGTTCGGACAAGACCGTCGCGGACATCGCGTCGAGTTGCGGCTTTTCCGACGCATCGCATCTGGGCCGTGAGTTCCGCAAGCAGTTCGGCTTGCCGCCGGTCATGTATCGCGAGCAGCGTGGCACGGCGGCGGAAGTGGCGGACGGCTCGGGCTATGACGAGACGTTTCCGGGGCGGGCGCAGGCGATTTGACGCGGGCCGCTTGAACGCAGATTCAACGCGGCTTCACGGTCGGGTCTTCGCTGTGAGCTGCTGGCATTCAGCCTTCGCGCCGCAGAGGCAACGCGAAGGCAAAAAACCATCACTTTCCTGCTACATAAGCCTTCACCGCCGGCAACCCATCCTTGCCGTCAAACGTCTTCACGCCCGCCAGCCACTTGTCCAGCACGCCCGGATTCGCCTTCAGCCACTCGCGCGCGGCCTTGTTCGGATCGGTCTTGTTCATGATCGGCAGCATCACGTGGTTCTCGATGTCGGTGGTGAACTGCAGGTTCGACACCAGCTTCGCGACGTTCGGACAACGGGTCGAGTAGTCGGTCGGCACGACCGTCAGCACTTTCGCTTCGCCGTAGTTCGGACCGAACACCGCGTCGCCGCCGGACAGATAGTCAATCTTCATCTGCACGTTCATCGGATGCGGCTCCCAGCCGAGAAACACGATCGGCTTCCTGTCGCGGATCGCGCGGTTCACCTCGACCAGCATGCCCGCCTCGCTCGACTCCACCAGTCTGAACTTGCCGAGCCCGAACTGATTGCTGTCGATCATCTTCTTGATCTCCGCATTGCCGTCGTTGCCCGGCTCGATCCCGTAGATCTTGCCGTCGAGCTTGTCGTAATTCTTCGCGATGTCGGCGAACGTCTTGATGCCCGCCTGATACGTGTAATCGGGCACCGCCAGCGTGTATTTCGCGCCGGTCAGGTTCGGCGCGGGCAGCACGGTGAGCTGGCCGCCCTTTTTGAACGGCTCGATCATCGGGTCCATGGTCGGCGACCAGTAGCCGAGGAACACGTCGATCTGCTTGCTCTTCACGCCGGCGAACGTGATCGGCACCGACGCGATGGTCTTGGTCGGCTTGTAGCCGAGCCCTTCGAGCAGTGTCGACGCGAGGCCGGTGGTCGCCGCGATATCGGTCCAGCCGACATCGGCAAAGCGGACGTTGCGGCAGGTGGCGGGTTCCGCGGCCAACACGGACGACACAGACAGCGCGCACAATGACGCAGCCCACAAACGTTTCATGGCGTTCCCTCGGGTGGTGGATTCGGGTGACGGGTACTCGACTGGTTTGACCGAACAGGTTTGTTCAGACCGATGTTCCTAAACCCGCGCATTTACGACGACAGCCGCCGCTCGACACTCGGCGCATGCCCGAACTGCGCGCGATAAGCCTTGCTGAAATGACACGGCGAATGAAAGCCGCACACGGCCGTCACCCGCGCAATCGACGCGTCCGTATTGCGCAGCAGCTCACGCGCACGCCGCAAACGCAGCGTCAGGTAGTAGTGCGTCGGCGACACGCTCAGGAACATCTTGAACATGCGCTGCAAATGACGTTGCGACAGATGCACGAGCCGCGCGAGTTCGTCGAGCGATAACGGCTCCTCGATGTTCGCTTCCATCAGCCGCACCACTTCGATCAGCTCGGCGCGTGAAAATCCGACCCGCGCGTCGACGGGAATGTGCTGATAGTCGGTCGAGCCGCGAATCCGTTCGACGATGAACTGCTCGGAGACCTGCGCCGCCACCGCATGGCCCAGACGCATGCCGACCAGCTTCAGCATCAGATCGAGCGGCGCGGTGCCGCCGGTGCAGGTCATCCGGTCGCGGTCGATCACGAACAGTTCGTCGGCGAAACGCACGTGCGGGTAGCTCTTGTGCAACGGCGACATGTCTTCCCAATGCACGGTCGCGCGATAACCGTCGAGCAGGCCGGCGGCCAGCAGCGCATACGGTCCCGTGCAGATGCCGCCAAGCGGAATGCCCTGCGCGGCCACGTCGCGCAGCAACGCGACGACTGCGTCGTCGACGTAATCACGCACATGCCAGCCGGCGCAGACGAACAGCACGTCCGGCAGCCCGGCTTCGGCGAGCGTCGTGGTGGGCTTCACCGTGATGCCGTTGCTGGCGCGCGCCGGCTCGCCGTCCGGCGTGATGACCGACCACCGGTAGTGCTGCGCGCGGCCCACGTAGTTGGCCATGCGCAGCACCTCGACCGCGCTGGTGAACGCGATCATCGAAAAGTTCGGCAGCGTCAGAAAGCCGACATGCGCGAGCCCGGCCAGCGGCGCATCGGCCTGGGGCTCGACGGGGGTGAGCGCGTCGCGCTTCATCGGCGCCTCAGCCGTGCTGCGCGGTCGGCGCGCGGCGCACCTTCATCACGCTGCGCAAGCCCGACAGCAGCGGTGCGCGCGCCATGCCCGGCGCGCGGCCGAAGCTTTCGGTGATGCGGTCCAGAATGATCGCGAGCATCACCACCGAGAGGCCGCTTTCGAAGCCGAGCCCGATATCGAGCCGCTGAATACTGGCCAGCACGTCGTTGCCGAGCCCGCCCGCGCCGACCATCGACGCGATGATCACCATCGACAGCGCCATCATGATGGTCTGGTTCACGCCGGTCATGATCGACGGCAGCGCATTCGGAAACTGCACCTTGTAGAGCAATTGCCACGGCGTGCAGCCGAACGCCTGGCCCGCTTCGACGATCTCGCGGTTCACGTGCTTGATGCCGAGCGACGTCAGCCGCACCGCGGGCGGCATTGCGAAGATCACCGTTGACAGGATCCCCGGCACGCGGCCGAGGCCGAACAGCATCGCGGCCGGAATCAGGTAGACGAACGCGGGCATGGTCTGCATCAGATCGAGCACGGGTCGCACCACCATCTCGACGGTGCGGCTCTTGGCGGTCCAGATGCCGAGCGGCACGCCGAGCACGAGGCTGATCACGGTCGACGACAGCGTGAGCCCGAGCGTGATCACCATCTGATCCCAGAAGCCGGTGCCGTAAATCAGCAGCATCGCCAGCAGCGTGAACAGCGCGAACCGCCAGCCCACCCGCCACAAGCCGATGCCGACGAAAAACGCCATCAGTGCCCACATCGGCACGGACTGCAAGCCATGCTCGACGAGCGCGGCAAAACTCTCGATGACCTTGCCGATCGCGTCGAACGTTTTGGCGTCGTGGTCGAGCAGATAGTGAACGCCGTGATCGACCCAGGCGCCAAGTGGAATGATTTCAGACATGGGAACCTCGATGGCGCGTAAGAACGTTCAGCACGTTCGTCTTGTTGATCGAACCACAGTAGGAGCCGTCCGCTTCGACGACCGGCAACGGTGCGCGGCTCGCCACCACGCGTTCGACGACGTCGTCGAGCGGCGTGCTGCGGCGGATGCACTCGATCCGGTTGAGCTGCGGCGACGCGCTGCCGAGCGCATCGCGGCACACGAAGCCGCGAATCCTGCGTTCGCGGTCGACCACGAACGCGTAGTCGGCGCTGCCGTTGAGCGTGGCGGCGACGCTCGACGCATCGATCTGCGGCGAATGCTGCAGTAGCGGCACGGCGTCGGTCTGCATCAGATCGCCGGCGGTCAGATAACGGCTGGTGTCGATGCCTTCGAAGAACGCCTGCACGTAATCGTCGGCGGGGTTGGTGATGATTTGCTGCGGCGTGCCGATCTGCACCACCCTGCCGCCTTCCATGATCGCGATGCGCGTGCCGATGCGCATCGCCTCTTCCAGATCGTGCGACACGAACAGGATGGTGCGCTGCTGTTCGCGTTGCAGATCGAGCAGCACGTTCTGCATTTCCTTGCGCTTGAGCGGATCGAGCGCGGAGAACGCCTCGTCCATGATCATCAGCGACGGGTTCACCGCGAGCGCCCGCGCGAGCCCCACGCGCTGCTGCATGCCGCCCGAGAGCTGGGCGGGCAGCTTTTCCGCAAACGGCGCGAGGCCGACCTGTTCGAGCACGCTCATGGCGCGCTGCTCGCGCTCCTTGCGGCCGACGCCCGCCACTTCGAGCCCGAACGCCGCGTTGGACAGCACGGTGCGCTGCGGCATCAGCGCGAACGACTGGAACACCATGCTCATGTCCTTGCGGCGCAGCGCCGTCAGTTCCGAGCGCGGCACGGCCGCGACGTCGCGGCCGTCGATCAGCACCTTGCCGGCCGTCGGTTCGACGAGCCGATTGATCAGGCGAATCAGCGTCGACTTGCCGGAGCCGGACAGGCCCATCAGCACGAAGATCTCGCCTTCCTTCACTTCGAACGATACGTTGTGGACGCCGACAATCTGACCCGTGCGCGCGAACACCTCCTCTTTCGTTGCGCCGCTGGCCAGCATGGCGATCGCCTGTTTCGGGTTGGTGCCGAACACCTTGCACAACCCTTCGACCACGACTTTCGGGGAATTCATTGAATGCTCTCCTCTGTCGACTGGAGTTAGCGCTTTAGCTGTCGGCCGGAGTTAGCGCTTTAGCGCTTACTCCGGGCCCATGCAAAGCTCTTACTCCAGTCCCATGCAAGATACTTGCTGACGTGGCGGACGACCGTCCGCGCTGTGCATACATAGTTGCCAGAAAAAAGTACGCGTTGCCGACTATTTGCGACAACCACATGAGGAAATGCGACACCTGCGCCGCGCACGGGCCGCCGGCGGGCGGCGGGAGCCTTGTTGGGTAAGGGTTTAGCGGAGGCGAAGGGTCTGGCCGGGGATGTCGCGCCAGAGCAAGTGGCGCTGACGCGGTGCGCAAAAGTGCGGGTGCGGCGGGGTGTCGGGGGGTTGCGGTTGCGGTTGCGGTTGCGGTTGCGGTTGCGGTTGCGGTTGCGTTTGCGTTTGCGGTTGTGCAGCAGCGTGGCGCTATGCGACGCGGGTATCGCGACGGACCCGCGCGCCGGCGACGTCGATCATTCGTGGCGGCCGCGTACCGCCTCCAGCAGACGGTCGGCGCGCGAAAGATACCAGATCGCCATTCCGCCCAGCACCGGGTACATGCAGCACAGACGCGCAAGCGCCCAAACTTCGGTAGAAAAGCCCATTGTTCCCCCAGTCATGAATGCCCGCTGACAAAAATGTCCACGGTGCGTGTCGGCTATTGTTTGCGTTGTTGTTTGCCGTTGTCATTTGTCGTATCGATCGCCGTATCGACGGCAATCCGTTGCCGCTTCGGGCCGCCAGCAACGCCGCACAATAGCGCGTTGAAGGGATGCCGACGGTCCAAAACGGCGTATCCTGCACGCCAATCATTATGGCAACCTTAAGGCCGCGCACCGTTACCTGGCGTTACCAAAATCGCATCCCTCTTGCACCTGCATTGCTCAGCGCTGCCTAAACTGCGCTCCATCTTCACTGTCATCGCCACTCACCTCGGGCGACAAGAAAATCATGCACAAGAATTTGCTATCAGTGATTGCGGGCGGCGCGCTGTTGGTGGCTTCCTCAATGGCATCCGCGCACGTGGATGTGGGTATCGGCATTGGCATTCCGGGGCCGGTGTTGGTCCCCGCGCAGCCCGTCTATGAAGTGCCGCCGCCGGTCGTCTATGCGCCCGCGCCGGTGGCCGCCTACGGCTACGCCGAGGACTGGCGCGAGCGCGACTGGCATGAGCGCCAGGAGTGGCGTGAACGGCAGTGGCGCCATCATGAGCACGAACGCGAACGGCGCGAGCGCCGCGGCTGGGACGAAGACTGACACATCTGCATTGGCGGCGGCATGCGGCGCTGCCGCCAGCGCCGCGCCCGCGATCACGAGATCGACACGCCCAATAGCCGCCCCACGCCGAATGTGAACGCCGCGGCGATCAGACCGATGATGATCTGCCGCAGCGCCGAGAACCCGGCGCTGCGCCCATTGAAGAGCGACGTGAACACGCCGATCGAAGCCAGCGCAAGCATGCTCAACGCGATACATTGGACGATCGCGCTGAAGCCGTGGGTCCACAGAAACGGCATCACCGGAAAAATCGCGCCGACCGAGAACAGGCAAAACGACACCCCCGCCGCCGACCACGGATTGCCGCCCAGCTCAGCGGGGTCGAGCCCGAGTTCTTCGCGCGTCAGCGTGTCGAGCGCCTTGTCCTTGTCGCGCATCATTTGCGAGGCCACGAGTTTGGCCTCGCTCGCGTCGAGCCCCTTCGCGCGATAGATCAAGGCGAGCTCGTGCTCTTCCGCTTCCGGCTGTTCTTCCAGCTCCTGCGCCTCTTTGGCGATCTGGGTGCTGGCCAGTTCGCGCGCATTCGTCACCGACAGCCACTCGCCGAGCGCCATCGAGCACGCGCCGGCGATCAGCCCGGCCAGCCCCGTCAGCAAAATGGCCTTGTTGCCGGTGCCCGCGCCGGCCACGCCCATGATCAGGCAGAAGTTCGACACGAGGCCGTCGTTGGCGCCGAGCACGGCGGCGCGCAGATCGTTGCCTGACGACGCGCCCTGGTGCCACGTCTCCGCCGCGGCGATCCGCGCGCCTTGCGACAGGTTCGGATCGCCCCCGCCGCGCGCCAGCTTCTGCACCACGGCCGCGTGATGATGCTCGTCGGCCGACATGCGGCCCGCGTCCGGTTGCCCGTGATATTTATTGCGGTCCGCGTATTCGGCCGCGGCGAGCGTGGGCAGCACGAAGTCCGCGCCGAACACGTGGACCAGCCCTTTCATCAGGCGCGTTTTCACCGCATGGCCCGAGCCCTTCGGCCGAACCCCGTTGGCCCTCAGCTTGTTGGCCCACACCTGCGCATGTTCGCGCTCGGATTGGGCAAGGTCGTTGTAGACCTGCTTGCGGGTGTCGTCTTTCTCGACCCTCGCGAGCGCCTCATACAGCGCGGCGCTATGAAGCTCGTCGGAGAGATTCGCCTTGTAGCGCTTGACTTCATGCCGTGTTGCCATGGTGACGCCCCCTGCCGGTCGCTTTGCTCACCTCAAATCGTAACTGATTCAGGCACAGCAATCGTAAAGCCCCGAAAGCACGTCTCGAGCGAGAACGCCTGCTGTTCTCATCACCGTTCAGTACGTGTGTCATGTCATTTCGATGTCATTTCGGTGTCGTTTCGATGCGTCGAAAAACAGATCGGTGCGTGATATCCCCGCTAAGGAGAAGTTAAGGAAGACTGCTTATTCTGTCCATACGCATCGACCGAACAGGCTGGCGCGGCTTCAACACACACTCGGAGAATCCTCATGAAAGTACTCAGACATGTCATGCTCATCGCGTCGATCGTCGCTATCCCGACCTTGTCGTTCGCGCAACAAATGAATACGCCGATGAACGACACGGCGACAGCGCCCGCTGCGTCGATGCAGCACATGCAAAACAACGAGGCCGGCATGCGTTATCAGCAGTCTTCGCGCAACAGCTCGGGCTACAGCGATAACTCGGGCTACGGTGCGCCTGGTACTGGATCGTCGCAATCGTCAGCCGTGCATTTCGTCGGCAAGAACTCGCGGCTGTTCGATCATTGATGAGCCGCATGTCGGCGCCATCGCATTGGCGCGCGGCCTACGAGTTGCAAGCAGGCCCGCGCCAGACAGCAACGTACTCGACTTTCTGATGCGGGCGGAGTGGGATATCGCGGAGTATCTCGCCGCTGGCCGGCTCGCCCATCTGTTGCCCGACTATCGCACGCCGGGCGCGGACATCTCCGCGCTGTATTCGCAGCAGTTACAGATCACCGCGCGGGTCAAGGCGTTCGTCGACTTGCTGGCCGAGACGCCCGGCGCGCGTTGAAAACCGGACTGCATCGCGCCGAGCGTCTGCTTCTCTTCTATCGGTTACTGGCTTGCGGCTGCCCCCACACCGGCCTTCTTCTCCGCCTGCTGCAGCTTGTTCGGATAGTTCGGGTCGTTCGCGGCCGGCTGGTAGCCTGCATCTTCGAGCTTCTTCAACTCGGCGTTCTTCTTCGCGCGGGCCTCCTTGTGGGCCGCCTTGCGCTCGGCTTTGGTCGGCTTCGCGCCGCTCGGCTTGCCTTGTGGGGCAGCCGAGACCTCGCTAGCGTCCTGCGCGGCGGCAAACGGAATACTGCCTGCCACCAAAGCGATGACCGAAACCCCGAGCATGATTCGTTTAATGGCAAAGCTCTTCATATCTGATATCCCCTCTGGAAAGTTGGCAATAGCATTGAAGCCTGTCTGCGAATCTCTATCCACCGTGGCGAGCCACACGCGATCTTCGGCATGGACTCGCCGGTTAGAGCTTACAGGCAAATTGCGCGATTTGAACAAGCGGATGTTGCAATGCGGGGTGGAAAATCGGCTGCAACTCGCGATACGGGGTGGAGATGACCAAGCCTTACGCAACGGGCGCTGATCCAATCCGGCGTTAGTTCTGCTATGCAGAACCATCAAATGGCTCATTGCGGACAGATTCAAACTCGACCGATCGAACTATTTCCCGTTATTACAAGTGCTTATCTGAAAATTCAGGCTGGGAGCCCTCGCCAGGTGTTTTCCCTATTCAAGCCTGCATTGCAGTCCAATCCATGATTTTTCCCGTTGACACAGCACGAACGGTCGTGCCAAATTGCGCCTGCATCCTGTGCGCAAGCACGCGATCGATGAGCGTGCCCCAGCGCTGACCCGCCCCGCAATCAGGAGACCCCGAGGCGACGCGCATTCAACTCAGGCGCATACCAGCAGACCCGATATTTCGCATCCCTGATCAGATTGCGACGGCTCGCTGTCGTCCATCGAAAGAACGCAACGCGCAACAGATCGCCAGAACCGTGCAGCACCAGACCTACTTCACCAGTTCACTCGATTCCAAAAACAAGGAGACACGCAGCATGCAGGCAAGTCATCGCAACAGGGTTGGAGTCTTTCTCGGATTGATGGGCGCGTGCGCGCTGGGCCCGGCCCAGAGCGCTTACGCGCAAAGCAGCGTCACGCTGTATGGTGTCGTCGACGCGTCGCTGCTCTATACCAACAAGACGCTCAACCCGGCAAACGGCCAGAGCGCCGGCCATCAATACTCGTTCACCGACAGCGGCCTGTCCGGCTCGCGCTTCGGCATGCGCGGCGCCGAAGATCTCGGCGGCGGCATGCGGGCGATCTTCGATCTCGAAAGCGGCTTCAGCGTCGCCAACGGCGGGTTCGACAATTCGAACGGCAACCTGTTCGGCCGCCAGGCCTGGGTCGGCGTGAACAGCCGCTACGGCACGGTGAAGGCCGGCTTGCAGTTCTCACCCTTCTTCCTCGCGGTGTACGACTTCGACCCGCGCGAGATGTCGTACTTCGGCAGCGGTCTCATCACCTACCTGAACAACGTCTATGTGACAGGCATGTTCAACCCCAACGGCATTTCGTACACGTCGCCGGAAATTGCCGGGCTGCAGGCCAGCGCATTGCTGGCGCTCGGCGGCGCCGCCGGCGATTTCCAGGCGGGCCGCCAGTACTCGGCGAGCCTGCGCTACCACCTCGGTTCGTTGACGGTCGATGCCGCGCTCTACAGCGGCAATCCCGGCGGCAGCGCGGCGTCGATCCCGGTGCCGAGCGTGGTCGAATTCAACGGCCGCGCGCTCGGCGCGAGCTACGTATTCAACAATCTGACGGTGAAAGCCTCGTACGTGCAGTACAAGGTGGCGGGTTCGTTCAACAATCGCGTCTATTCAGGCGGCGCGAGCTATCACATCACGCCGGCGTTGAACGTCGACGCGGGCGTGTGGGTCACGCGCGACGCGAACGAGTCGTCGAACAATTCGGTGCTGGCGTCGACCGGGCTGACGTATTCGCTGTCGAAGGCGACCCTGACGTATGGGCAGGTCGGCTTCGTGACCAATCACGGCCGCATGCACACGGGGCTCTCGGTCAACAACGCGCTGAACCTCCCGACCGGCACGACGGCCGGTGCGAGTGTCGGCATCCGCCATACGTTCTAGCCGGGGTGTTCCAGCCGATGCCGGACACAGCAGGCCGATGCGCCGCATGAGCGGCGCGCAGCGTGATGCGCGCGGTCGTATTCGCGTTCGCGTCGCTGCCTACTGGTCGAAGCCAGGGTTGCGCCGCGTCAGACGGCGCAGCAAGCCCGGCCACACCAGATCGGCGCCCTTGCCTTTACTCACTTCGCGCGCCTGCTCGCCCATCGTCGCGATGATCGATTGCGGCACTTCGATCAGTTTGCCGCCTGCCTGCGCAAGGATCTGAATCTGGCATGACGTTTCGAACAGATACATCGCCTGAAATGCTTCGGCGACCGAACGACCACAGGTCAGCAAACCATGATTACGCAGCATCATGAAATTGGCGCTGCCGAGGTCGGCGACGAGCGTCGCCTTCTCCGCGTCACGCAACGCGACACCTTCGTAGTCGTGATACGCGAGATTCGTCAGCACGAAGCCCGCTTGCTGCGACAAAGGCAACAAGCCGTCCTGTTGCGCGGCAACGGCGGCGCCATAGGCCGTATGCGTATGCAGCACGCAATTGACGTTGGGCCGCGCCTCGTGCACGGCGCTATGAATCACGAAGCCGGCGGGATTCACGTCGAACGGCGTCGGCATGACCGGGTGTCCTTGATGATCCACCTTGACGAGACTCGACGCGGTGATCTCCTCGAAGAACAGCCCATACGGGTTGATCAGAAACTCATGCTCGTGCCCCGGCACGCGCGCCGAAATATGCGTGAACACCAGATCGTCCCAACCGAACAGCGCGACCAGCCGATACGCGGCCGCGAGATCGACGCGGACTTGCCACTCTTCTGGCGACACCATCTGGCGAACACTGGGAATGTCGAGTGTGGAGTTCATGAGGGACCTTGATGAGAGCAGAGACACTGCGTGGGGACAGTCGCTTCGCGATGCACGCGCGTGCTCGCTATGCCGCACTGTTCGCAAGCCGTCGATCCGGGCCGAATGCAAGTCAAGGCGCGCCTCTCCCTGCATTCGCGCAACGCGCATCGAAGCGGTCGACGCGCGTCGCCAGCCATCTAAGTGACTTCCCTAATAATCTGCAATGCAGAACATGCAAATGCAAAACCCTATTGACGCAAAGCGAACGCCCGTGCCAAATTTCTCCCGCACCACTGCATATCGCGTTTAGAAGTCTACGCCGCAAAGGCGTGTTTTCAACCGTTGGCAACCGTCGTCTGGTTCGAGCAGCGGCTGTTGTCCCGTCCGCAAGTCAGGCGCCTGGCGCGGCCTCCCCTGAAGCCAGGGTCGCGCTCACGCCACGTGCCTAGTTGGAGGGTGTCAAAGCGTGGATATGTTTTTGCAGCAAGTCCTCAACGGGCTGACCCTGGGCGGCATTTACAGCCTCGTCGCGCTCGGCCTCACGCTGGTCTACGGCATTCTCGCGGTGCCGAATTTTGCGCACGGCGCGTTCTACATGGTCGGCGCGTTCGTGTCGTTCTACCTGATGAACCGGCTCGGCCTCAACTACTGGCTCGCGATGATCGGGGCCGGCCTCGCGGTCGCGGTGCTCGCGATCCTCGCCGAGCGGCTGGTGTTCCATCCGCTGCGCAAGTCCTCCGAACTGCATCCGATGATCGCCGCGATCGGCCTGCTGCTGTTTCTCGAAGCCGGCGCGCAGGCGATCTGGGGCGCCGATTTTCACCGCATGCCCACGCCTTACGCGGGCATCGTCGAGTTGGGCGGCGTGAGCGCGCCGTTGCAGCGCCTGTTGATCATCGGCGCCGCGTTCGCGCTGGTGGTGCTGCTGCAACTGTTCCTCAAATTCACGGTGATCGGCTCGAGCATCATCGCGATGGCGCAGGACCGTGAAGGCGCGTCGCTGATGGGCATCGACGCGAACAAGGTGACCATGCTCACCTTCGGCATCTCGGGTCTGCTCGCCGCGGTGGCCGCCACGCTCTACGCGCCGATCAACCTGGTCTATCCGGCCATGGGCCAGCTGGTGATTCTGAAAGCCTTTGTGATCATCATTCTCGGCGGCATGGGCAGCGTGCCGGGCGCGATCGTCGGCGGCCTGATCATCGGCATGGCGGAGAGCTTCGGCGCGTTCTATATCTCAACCGATTACAAGGACATCATCGCGTTCGTGCTGCTGGTGGTGATTCTGTCGGTTCGTCCTCAGGGGCTCTTCACCAGGGAACTGCGCGCATCATGAAATTATTCGAGGGCAAACGGGGATGGACGCTGCTGTTCGTGCTCGGACTGGTGTTTCCTTTCGTCGCCACCAACGACTACATGCTGACTGTGATGTCCACCGCATACATCTTCGCGCTGGCCACCGTCGGGCTGAACCTGATCACCGGCTACACCGGGCAGTTCAATCTCGCGCACGGCAGTTTCATGGCAGTCGGCGCGTACACGGTCGGCATTCTGACCGTCGATCATCAGGTGCCGTTCTGGCTCGCGTTCATCGCGTCCGGCGTGGTGGCCGCGGTGCTCGGCGCGCTGGTCGGGCTCGTGTCGCTGCGTCTGCGCGGCCATTACTTTTCGATCTTCACGCTGTGCGTCGGCTACATCATGTTTCTCGTCATCGAGAAATGGGACGGTCTCACGCATGGCGTGGCGGACATCATCGGCATTCCGGCGCCCTCGGGTTTCGGCCTCGTGTCGTTCGAGAGTCCGCGCGCGCTCTATTACCTGGTGTTCGCGTTTCTGGTGCTCGGCGTGTGGCTGATGCATCGCATCGTCAACTCGCTGCTCGGCCGAACCTTCATGGCGATCCGCAATAGCGACGGACTCGCGCAGTCGCTCGGCATCAACCTGATGCGCAACAAGGTGCTGGCCTTCGTGCTGTCGGTCGTGTATGCGGGGCTCGCGGGCGGACTGTATGCGGGCGCCGTGCGCTTTCTCGGCCCGGACCTCGCCGGCGTCGAACACACGTTCGACATGACCATGTACATGCTGGTGGGCGGCATCGGCACGCTCGCGGGTCCGCTGCTCGGCGCGCTGATCATCCCGTGGCTCACGCAGTACCTGCAATTTCTGCAGGAGTACCGCTTCGTCGTGTTCGGGCCGATCCTGATTCTGCTGGTGATCTTCCTGCCCAACGGGATCGTCGGTCTGTATCTGGCGAGGAAGGTCCGGCGCTCGCAACGCTCGGCGCCGGCGAGCGGGATGGCCGCGCGCCGGCCGCAACCCACCGGAGGCGACGGTCATGCTTGAAATCGACTCGCTCAGCAAGCGCTTCGGCGGTCTCGTCGCGGTCGACGACGTCAGCACGCACATCGAAGCCGGCAAGATCAACGCGATCATCGGGCCGAACGGCGCGGGCAAGACCACCTTCTTCAATCTGATCAGCGGCACCCATCTGCCGAGTTCGGGCCGCATCCGCTTCAAAGGTCACGACGTCACGAAGCTCGGCGCCGATCAGATGGCGCGCCTCGGCGTCGCGCGCACGTTCCAGTCCACCGCGTTGTTCGACCGGGCCAGCGTGCTCGACAACCTGATCGTCGGCCACCGTCTGCGCACGCGCTCCGGGTTGTGGGACGTGCTCACGCATTCGCAGCGGCTGAAGCACGAGGAACGCATTTGCCGCGACAAGGCGCGCGAGGCGCTCGACTTCGTCGGCCTGTCGGCGATGGCCGCCAGGATGGCCGGCGACATCTCGCAGGAAGAGCGCAAACGCGCGGCCGTCGCGCTGGCGCTCGCCACCGAACCGAGCCTGATGCTGCTCGACGAACCGGCCGGCGGCGTGAATCCGGAAGAGACCGAGGGCCTCGCCGAGCTGATCCGCAAGCTGGTGAAACACGGCGTGACGGTGTGCCTCGTCGAACACAAGATGAACATGATCATGAAGCTCGCGGACCGCATCATGGTGCTGAACTACGGCAAGAAAATCGCCGAGGGCACACCCGCCGAGATTCGCGCGAACCCGGCTGTGATCGACGCTTACCTGGGGAGCGAGCATGCTGAAGTTTGACAACGTCGCGCTCGACTACGGCAGTTTTCGCGCGCTGGACGGCATCAACCTGCACGCCGACGACGGCGAACTGGTCGTGCTGCTCGGCGCCAACGGCGCGGGCAAAAGCTCGATCTTCCTGGCAACCAGCGGCTTGCGCCGCGCGGCGAGCGGCAGCCTGCGCTTCGGCAATCGCGAGCTGCTCGGCATGACGCCCGCGCAGATCGTGCGCAGCGGCGTGATTCAGTGCCCCGAGGGACGCAAGCTGTTTCCCGGCATGTCGGTGCTGAAGAACCTCACGCTCGGCGCTTACGTGCATCGCGGCGACAAGGCCGGCAATCAGCGCAATCTCGATCAGGTGTTCGCGCTGTTTCCGCTGCTGGCCGAACGCAAGGACCATGCGGCCGGCTCGCTGTCGGGCGGCCAGCAGCAGATGGTCGCGATCGGCCGCGCGATGATGGCGCGGCCCAGGGTGCTGCTGCTCGACGAACCGTCGCTCGGTCTCGCGCCGCTGGTGGTCAAGCAGGTCTTCGACGTGATCCAGCAGATCAATCGCGCGGGGACGACCGTGCTGCTCGCCGAACAGAACGCGTTCGCGGCGCTGAAGATCGCGCACCGTGCGTATGTGATCGAGAACGGACGCATCGTGCTCGAAGGCGATCACACGAGCCTGATGAACAACGAAGCGATCCGGCGCGTGTACGTCGGCGGCTGACGCATTCGATGCACTGCCGGGCACGTCATGGGCGCCGGCGCATTTAACCATTCCATCATTCCCGGAGGGACACACATATGACGAACAAACGCTTGCGCGGCCGCGCTGGACTGCTTGCGGCCATCGCCACGACCGCACTGATGAGCGCCGGCGCCGCGATGGCGCAGCAGGTGGTGCACATCGGCTTCTCCGGCCCCTTGAGTGGCGGCGCGGCGAAGTACGGCCAGGAAGTGCTTGACGGCATGCAGATGGCCGCCGCCGACGTCAATCAGGCAGGCATCGAAGTCGCGGGCAAGAAGATCAAATTCGAAATCGTCCCGCTCGACGACAAGTACAACCCCAGCGAAACCGCGATCAACGCGCGGCGTCTCGCGCAGGAACAGCAGGCCGCAGTGGTGCTCGTGCCGCATTCCGGCGGCGGCTTCGCGGTGCAGACCAGCAACGAGCAGCAGAAGCTGCTGTTGCTGTCGTACACCAGCGTCCCGCAGATCAGCGAGCGCGGCAACAAGCTGACTGTGCGGATTCCGCCCGCGTTCACGTCATATCTGAACTCGTTCATCAAGTATGAAATGGCGACTTACGGCAAGAAGGTCGCGCTGGCCGCCACCGATACCGACTACGGCAAGGTCTGGGTCGCGGCGTTCAAGCCCGCGTGGGAAGCGGCCGGCGGCACGATCGTCGCCGACAACGCCATGTCGTATAACCGCGCGACCGATTTCTACAGCGGCGTGAGCCGCGTGCTCGCGGCCAAGCCCGATGTGATGTTTATCGGCGGGCCGTCCGAGCCGACCGGCCTGGTGGCGCAGCAGGCGCGCGAGTTGGGCTTCAAGGGCGGCTTCATCGTGATGGATCAGGCCAAGCTCGATGAGGTGGCCAAGGTCACGAACGGCTATGCGCCGCTGAACGGGGCGATCGGCGTGCTGCCGCTCGCCAGCGAAGACACGCCGAACGCAAAGGCCTTCGTCGAACGATTCCGCAAGAGTCATGGCGGGCGCGATCCGAGCCAGGAAGTGTCGCTGAACTACACGGCGGTCTACGCGACGGCGCTCGCGATGAAACTGGCCGGCAGCGTCAGCGACGCGAGCGCGATCCGCAATCAGTTCGACAAGGCGGTGAAGGCACTGCCGCCGCAGAACAATCCGCAAAGCGTGACGGGGGTCGATGAACGCGGCGGCTTCGTGATCGGCAATCCGCTCGCGGCGGTGGTTCAGGGTGGGCAGTTGAAGTCGGCGGCGTTGAGTTCGCTGACTGCGGCGAAGTGATAGTGTTCAGTAACGCATAGAAGAGGCGCCGTGAATGTTCATGGCGCCTTTGCTACTTGAAGCTCGCAAGTTTTGAGCGCGAAGCCTGCCTGCTCCCCGCCCCTCTCTTCACCCCTTCAACGCTTCGATAATCTGCTCGCGCACGTGCGGCCGTTCGACGAACGGATCGGTCGGATTGCGCGGCGACACGATATCTTCCGAGCGGGTTTTCACTGCGCCGAGCGCGTGCGGATGCGAGAAGATATAGAACTGCTCGTCGCGGACCGCATCGAACACCATCGCCGCGACCTCCTGTGCGCTGATCTTCCCCGAACTCACCGCCTTCTCGCTCAGCGCGCGCGACACGCGTTGCGACAAGGTCGGCGGCGTGTCGTTGGCGAGTTCGGACGGACGGTTGCGATGCGCTTGCGCAATCCCGGTCGGAACAAAGTACGGACAAAGCACCGAACACGCCACCTCCGTGACCTCCGGATGCTGGCTCACTTGCGCCTCCAGATCGCTCGGATACACGTTGAAGCCGCCCGAAATGATCATGTCCTTCTTGCGATCGAGCAGCGTCAGAAAACCGTCCTCGTCGAAGCGCCCCATATCGCCCGTGCGAATGAAGCGCTTGCCGCTCGGGTCGTACCACTGCGCTTGCGCGGTCTTGTCGGGCTGCCGGTAGTAGCCGGTCATCATCGCCGGCGAATGGCCGACGATCTCGCCGACTTCACCGGCCGCCACCTCGTTGCCGAGTTCGTCGATCAGACGGATGTCGTGCCCATCCATCGGCCGGCCGACCGAATGCAGCTTGGTCGGCCATTCGTCCGCCTCCAGCTGGCATGAGCCGCCGCCTTCGGTCATCCCGTAGTACTCGGTGAGCCGGCCGGGCCAGCGGCGCACCACGTCCGCCTTGATGCTGGCCGCGAACGGCGTGCTGGTGCAGAACTTCGCCTGAAAGCTGGACAGGTCGTAGCGGTCGAAGTCCGGATGGGCCATCAGGCGCTGATACTGGACCGGCACCAGCATCGTGTGCGTCGCGCGGTACTGCTGTGCCAGTTCCAGATAACGGGTGGCCTCGAACTTCGGCATCAACACGACGGTGCCGCCGAAGGTCAGCGTCGGCATGAAACTGACGAGCGTCGTGTTCGAATACAGCGGTGTGGAGATCAGCGTGGTCGCGTCGGGTCCGTAGCCGCGCTGAATGCTGCGCACCGCGTACGCCCAGCGCATGCCGTGCGACTGCACGATGCCCTTCGGCGTGCCCGTGGTGCCGGACGAATAGATGATGTTGAACGGCCACGCCGGATCGATCGGGACCGCTGCGGGCGTGGCGCCCTGCGGCGCGAGCCACGCGGCGAGCGCGGTGCTGCCCGGGTGCGCGTCCAGCGCGATCGGCACCGCGCCGATTTCAGCGGCGACCGGTTCGAGCAGACGCTTGACCTCGGCATCAACGAACAGCAGCCGCGCGTCCGAGTTGCCGATCATGCTGACGAGGCTCGCCGCGCTCGACGAAGGCGCGAGCGGCGCGACCGCCGCCCCCGCGCGCAAGCCGCCGAGAAACGCGACCGCGTAGTCCACCGACGCGCTCGCGCACAACGCAATCGCATCGCGCGGCTGGATGCCGTCGCGCTGCAACGCGGCGGCAAAACGGTCGACGCGCGCATCGAGCGCCGTGTAACTGACGACTTCGCCGCCGCAGATCAGCGCCGGGTGCTCGCCGCGCTCCTTGCCGAAGCGGCGCAGCATGTCGGTGATGCAGACGAACGGTTCGTCCAGTAGGGTTTCAAGCCATGTCATTGCGCCGCGCCCCCACTGCCGTTGCGTTCGTTGCCGCCGCCGGCCGCGGCCGTACGCGCCGCGTCCTCTTCCTGCAATTTGCGCCACAGAATCTTGCCGCTGCCCGACTTCGGCAGCGACGTGACGAACTCGACGATGCGCGGCGCCTTGTACGCCGCCATCTGCTCGTGCGCCCAGTCGATGATCTCCTGCGCGCCGATCATCCCCGCATGCGCCGCGTCGGGCACCACCAGCGCCTTCACGGTCTCGCCGCGCTTGTCGTCCTTCACGCCGATCACGCACACTTCGTGAATCGCCGGATGCCGGTACATCAGCGCTTCGACCTCGGCCGGCCAGACCTTGTAGCCCGAAGCGTTGATCATCCGTTTGAGGCGGTCGGTCATGAAGAAATAACCGTCTTCGTCGATATGCCCGAGGTCGCCGGTACGCAGAAAACGCTTGCCGTCGAGTTCGATGAACGCCTCTTCAGTTGCCTTCGGATTGCGCCAATAGCCTTGCATCACCTGCGGCGCGTTGACGACGATCTCACCGGTCTCGCCTTGCGGCAACTCTTGCAGCGTAATCGGGTCGATCACGCGCGAGTCCACGTCGAACACGGGAATGCCCAGGCACTGCGGTTTCGGACGATGCGGTGGATTGATGTGCGTGCCGGCGATCGTCTCCGACATGCCGTAGCCTTCGACATAATCGAGCCCGGTCAGCGCCTTGAGCTTTTTCGCAATCGCGTCCGGCATCGCCGCGCCGCCGCCGCGCGCGCCGCTCAGGCTCGACAGGTCGTATTCGCCGAGCCTCGGGTTCGACAGAAAGTCGACCATCATCGTCGAGATCGACTGCCACGCGGTGACGCGATATTTCTGCATGCATAACGCGGCCGCGTCGCGATCCCAGCGCGGCAACACGACGATCGTCGCGCCGGAATAGACCGCGCAGTTCATGCCGCCCTGCATGCCGGTCACGTGGAAAAACGGCAACACCGACAGATAGACGCCGTCCGCCGGCGCCGCGAACCAGACACAGCCGCCGAGCAGCGTGCTCATCACGCTGCGGTGCGTGTGCATGCAGCCCTTCGGCCTGCCGGTGGTGCCGGACGTGTAGGGCATCACGCACAGATCGTCGGCGCCGGTGGTCAGCGGGCCTGGTGCGATGTGGCGTTCGAGCACGCTTTGCCACGAGGTGACGCCGTCGATATTGAACGTCTTGCGCGGCGCCGCGACGAATTCGGGCACGGCTATCGGCGCTGGCCGCTTCAGATAATCGCTATACGTCGCGACGATCACGTGCTCGAGCCCCTGGCCGGGCCCGTTGCCGATCAGCGGCTCGACGTTCGGGAACAGACACTGCGGCGCGATGATCGTGGTCGCGCCGCTGTCCTCGACATAGTGCGCGAGCTCGGCGCTCATGTTCATCGGATTGACCGGCACCACGACCGCGTTCGCTCGCAGAATGCCGTAGTAAGCGATGATCCACTGCGGACTGTTCTGCATGTAGAGCAGCACACGGTCGCCCGCCTTCACGTGGCACTCCCGTTGCAGAAAGCCCGCGATCCGTTCGGCTTCGTCCTTGAACTCGGCGAACGAGACTGGCGTGTCGTAGAAAACGATAAACGGCTTGTCGGGAAAGCGCGCCGCCGAGACTTCGGCGTTATAGAAAAGGTTGGTTTGCGGCAGCGTCAGATGCAGCGGCACTTGTGGCGGCCAATGTGGATGATGGCGTTCGTTCATAGGCGTCTCCAGTGTCGACAGGAGTCGGCGCTTTAGCGCCCACTCCTGTCCCATGCACTTGTGCGGTGACCAGAGTTAGCGCCTTTAGCTGTCGGCCGGAGTTAGTGCTTTAGCACTTACTCCGGGCCCATGCAAAGCTCTTACTCTGGTCCCATGCAGGATAGTTGCTGCTTTACTGTCGGGCGCGTTTGAATGTGGCTCCGCGCCTGATTTCGCGTTTGCCTCATCACGTACGGCGCGGCTAGACCTCACGCGTCGTCACCGCCCGAGATGACGCCCAAGCTCCATACTCGCGATCGCATTGCGATGCACTTCATCGGGACCGTCAGCGAAACGAAGCGTGCGCGAACTCGCGTACGCGCGCGCGAGGCCGAAGTCGTCGCTGACCGCGCCGCCGCCGTGCACCTGCATTGCCCAATCGATCACCTGGCAAGCCATGCTCGGCGCGGCCACCTTGATCATCGCGATTTCCTGGCGCGCGTCCTTGTTGCCGACCGTGTCCATCTTGTGCGCGGCATTGAGCACCAGGAAACGCGTCTGGTCGATCATGATGCGAGCATTGGCGATCCGTTCGCGCGTCACGCCCTGGTCCGCGATCGGCTTGCAGAACGCGACGCGCTCGAGCGAGCGGCGGCACATCGCTTCGAGCGCCCGTTCGGCGCGCCCGATCAGGCGCATGCAGTGATGGATGCGCCCCGGTCCGAGCCGGCCCTGTGCAATCTCGAAGCCGCGCCCTTCACCGAGCAGCATGTTGCCCGCCGGCACGCGCACGTTTTCGAAGGCGACTTCCGCGTGGCCATGCGGCGCGTCGTCGTAGCCGAACACCGGCAGATGGCGCAGCACCTTGACGCCGGGCGTTTCCATCGGCACCAGAATCATCGACTGCTGCTGATGCCGGTTCGTATGATCCGGACTCGACTTGCCCATGAAGATCAGGATCTTGCAGCGCGGATCGTTCGCGCCCGAGGTCCACCATTTGCGGCCGTTCACCACGTAGTGGTCGCCGTCGCGTTCTATGCGCGCCTCGATATTGGTCGCGTCCGACGACGCCACCTCCGGCTCCGTCATCGCGAACGCGGAACGGATCGTGCCGTCGAGCAGCGGCAGCAGCCATCGCTGTTGCTGCTCCGGGCTCGCGTAACGCACCAGCGTTTCCATGTTGCCGGTGTCAGGCGCGGAACAGTTGAACGGCTCCGCGCCGATATGCGAGCGGCCCATGATTTCGCACAGCGGCGCGTATTCGAGGTTCGTGAGCCCGGCGCCGTATTTCGACTCGGGCAGAAACAGGTTCCACAAACCGGCGGACTTCGCCTTCTCCTTCAGTTGCTCGATCACCGGCGCCGGTTGCCAGCGATTGCCGGACTCGCGCGCGGCGTCCATCTGCGCGTCGAAAACCGCCTCGGCCGGATAGACGTGCTGGTCCATGAAAGCGTTCAGGCGCTTCTGCAAACTCTTGACCTTGTCCGAGTGCTGAAAATCCATGCGGCGTCTCCTTGTTTTTTACGTAAGCGCAGCGCGCTCGCGCGATGTGCCGATCGCGCTGCGTTTTGACATGCAACGGTGCGCCCGGACTCAGACGATGATCGAGCCGCCGTCCACCGCGAAATACTGGCCCGTAATGTGACGCGACGCTTCGCTCGCGAGAAACACCACAGGGCCCTTGAGATCCTCATCGCCGCCCAGACGCTGCAACGGCGTGCGCGCGACGATCGTGCCTTCGAGTTTGTCGAGCAGTCCCGCCGACATCTTCGACGGGAAAAAGCCCGGGCAGATGGCGTTGACGTTGATGTTGTACTTGCCCCACTCGGCCGCCAGCGCCCGCGTGAAATTGATCGCCGCGGCCTTCGACGTGTTGTACGCAATCGTGTTCATGCCGGGCGGCGAGCCCTTCAGCCCGGCCACCGACGCGATATTGACGATCTTCCCCGCGCGCCGCGGAATCATGCTGCGCTTGCCGACTTCGCGCGCGACAAAGAACGGCGCGTTGACGTTCAGGTTCATCACCTTGTGCCATGCTTCGTCGGGATAGTCTTCGGCCGGCGCGCCCCAGGTCGCGCCCGCGTTGTTCACCAGGATATCGATGTGGCCATGCAGGCCGAGCACTTCATCGACAAGGCCGGGGATACCCTCGAAGCGCTGCAGATCGTTCACCACCGTCAGCACCTCGATGCCGCGGCTTTGCAGATGCGCTTTCGCTTCGGCGAGTTCATCGGCCTTGCGCGCGGTGATCGCGACGCGGCAACCCATCTCGCCGAGCGCTTCGGCCATTTGCAGGCCGAGTCCGCGCGAGCCTCCGGTGATCAAGGCAACTTTGCCGTCCAGTTGAAACAGGTCTTTCACAGACATTGCGTCGCTCCTCCAGTTTGTTCTGCTATGCAGATTTGGATTCCATATTTTCCGACCATCATACGTGCCGAAATTCGACGTGTAAATAAAAGCACGCTCATTCACTTTCGTTATAAACTGACACGCATCAACGCCGGGCGGATCATCGGGACTTACCCGCATACCGCGCTTTTCAACCGAGCTGTGCCCATACGCAAGGACGCGTTTTCGCCGCGTCCCACGTAGTTGTTCTGCATAGCGGCTTACTTTTGAACGGGTCTTCTTCCATGCAGGATGCGCTGATCATCAACACGCGTGATCTGGATTTCCAGTTGTTCGAAGTACTCGAGGCCGAGACGCTCACACGGCGCGCGCGCCATGCCGATCACAGCCGCGAGACCTTCAACGCCGCGCTCGAAACCGCGCACGCGGTGGCCGTCGAAAAGTTCGCGACGCACAACCGGCTGGCGGACGAGCACGAACCGCAATTCGACGGTCAACGGGTCACGCTGCCGCCCGAAGTGAAGGACGCGCTCGACGCGTTGCGCGCCACCGGCTTCCTCGCCGCGGGCAAAGACTATGAGTGGGGCGGCATGCAGTTGCCGTCGGTCATTTCGTTTGCTTGCCTGTCGCTGTTCAAGAGCGCCAACATCGCGACTTCGTCTTACGCGATGCTGACCACCGCGAACGCGAACGTGATCGAGCGCTTCGGCAGCCCGGCGCAAAAACGCAAGTACCTGAGGGCGCTTTTCGAAGGCCGCGCGTTCGGCACGATGGCGCTCACCGAACCGCAGGCGGGCTCCAGCCTGTCTGATCTCGTCACCAGCGCCACGCTCAACGACGACGGCACCTATTCGATTCGCGGCAACAAGATTTTTATTTCAGCCGGCGATCATGAATTGAGCGAGAACATCGTTCACCTGGTGCTCGCGCGCATTCCGGGCGGGCCGCCGGGAGTCAAAGGCATCTCGCTGTTCACCGTGCCGAAATTCCACGTCAACGACGACGGCAGCCTCGGCGCGCGCAACGACGTCGCGCTGACGGGGCTGATTCACAAGATGGGCTGGCGCGGCACGACGTCGACGATGCTGTCGTTCGGCGAACACGGCGCATGTATCGGCGAGCTGGTGGGTGAACCGCATCACGGTCTCGCCACTATGTTCCATATGATGAACGAGGCGCGCATCGGCGTGGGTCTGGGCGCGGTCATGCTCGGCTATCGCGGCTATCTGGCGTCGCTCGACTACGCGCGCGAGCGGCCGCAAGGACGCCGTCCCGACAACAAGAATCCGCTCGATCCGCAATTGCCGCTGATCGAACACGCGGACGTGCGCCGCATGCTGCTCGCACAAAAGGCCTATGTGGAAGGCGCTTATGCGCTATGCCTGTACGCGGCGCGCCTCGTCGACGAACAGAACACCGGCGAGAGCGACGCCGCGTGCGCCGACGCGGGCCTGCTGCTCGACCTGCTGACGCCAGTGGTGAAATCGTGGCCGTCGCAGTGGTGCCTCGAAGCGAATAGCCTCGCGATCCAGATTCACGGCGGCTACGGCTATACGCGCGAGTACCCGGTCGAACAGTTCTATCGCGACAACCGGTTGAACATGATTCACGAAGGCACGCACGGCATTCAGGCAATCGATCTGCTGGGCCGCAAGGTCGTGATGAAACAGGGTGCCGCGCTCAGGCTGCTGGCGCGCGAGATACTGCAAACCATCGAAGCGGCGCGCAGCCATGCCCCGCTGCAGGTTCACGCGGACGCGCTCGGCAACGCATGGCGCGACCTGACCGGCACGGTGGAAGCCTTGCTGCCCACGTTGGCCAATGAAACCGAACGTGCGCTCGCCAACGCGAATGCTTTTCTCGAAGCATTCGGTCATATCGTCATTGCGTGGACGTGGCTGAGGCAGGCGATTGTCGCGAACGCCGCGCTACCCGACGCGCGCAGCGAAACGGACACGGACTTCTATCGCGGCAAGCTGCACGCGTGCCAGTGGTTCTTCCGTTGGGAATTGCCGCGCGTCGCGTTGATGCTCGCAACGCTGCGCAGTCTCGACGACACCACGCTCGAGATGGCGCCGCCATGGTTCTGAGCGCGGCCGCTCAATGCGATAGCGCGATTTCGAGTTGCGTCACCACGTCGATCAGGCGTGGCCGCACTTCGTCGAGCAGGAATTCCTTCGAGAGTTTGAACGACGGGCCGCCCACGTTGATCGCCATGATCGGCAATTCACCGCCTGGCTGAAACGCGCGCGCAATGCCGTTCACGTCTTTCTGCCAGTCGCCGAACGAAGTCGTCACGCCGAGCGTGCGGTAGTCGTCGAGCGCCTGCTCGATGCCGCGCCGCGTCTTGGGCCACGCGACGTGATCAAGCTCGCGCACCTGCTCCATGAAGCTGAGGCGCTCGTGTTCGGGGATCGCCGCGAGCCACGCGCGGCCGATCGCGGAGGTCGCGACCGGAATGCGCGAGCCGACTTCCAGCGTCAATGTGAGCGCCACCGAGCCCCGGCAATTTTCCACGTAGATCATCGAGAGCCGGTCGCGCGTGCCTAGCGAAACCGTGGCGCCGGAGATGTCGGCGAGTTCCTGCATCACCGGCCGCGCGATCTTGCGCACGTCGAGGCGTGCCAGCATCGCGCTGCCGAGCGCGAGCGACGCCGTGCCGAGCCGGTACTTGCCGCTCTCTTTCAGATGGATCAGATAGCCGAGCAGCGTCAGCGTGTGAGTCAGGCGCGAGACCGTCGATTTGGGCAGCCGGCAACGCAACGCCAGTTCCTGGTTGCTCAGCGATTTGTCGCCGGAGCGAAAACAGGCCAGCACTTCGAGCCCGCGGGCGAGCGCCGTGACGAAGTGGCGGTCGTCCTTGTGCGCTTCGTGCGCCGTTCGGGTTGCGAGGACAGGCGCGCGCGCCGATCCAGCGTCGACGCTCGGGCTGCCGATCGGATCGTCGGCCGGGCTGTGATGGGTTTTGCTCAAAACGGAACGCGCTCCCGCGAAACGGCTGCATCTGAAGGACAAACCGTGACCTCGGATCGAGGCTGATCCGGGCCGCGGAATTATAGTCTGATTCGTCGAACACATTTAGTGTGGACTGTTGACGAGTGAAGCCCGCGACCACGCACGTGTTACGCGACGCAACACCCACACCAGTTTTTCCAGCATGAGCGCGTTGGCTGGAGTATTGTTTAAGCGCGCCGGGAGCGCGCCAGCGGCACTCTTCTACAAGACAGGCGCTCCTCGTGAGCCAGCACATGCTCCCCAGCGCGCGGTTTTTTGCATGCAGCTCAGCGACATCAACCTATCGAGGATGGAGAAAACGTGAAAACAGTCAATCTTTTGAAGGCGCTCGGTATTGCATTGTGTGTGGCAACCGCATCTAGCGCCTATGCCCAGGCCAGCGCCGCGATGGCATCGGGCGAAATGGCGGCGCCGGCTACCGGCGCAAAGTCGACGAAGCAGGCGGACCGCGCGCTAGGTCGGACTGTGCGGCGGGCTTTGGCGAAAACACCGGGTTTTAACGTGTCGAACGTGTTTGTCCGCGCGCGCGGCGGCGCGGTGACACTCACTGGATCGGTGCCCGTCGGAGGACAGATCCAGCAGGCGGCGGACGTGGCAAAAGGGGTTCCCGGCGTGACGTCGGTGACCAACCGGCTCACCCTTGGCGTGCAGGGCGGAGGCGGAGGCGGTTGAGGTTGAACGCCCAAAGCCTGGTCGAATGACGACGGATGGCGCCGCTAGCCGCGAACCGCGCGCGTGGGGTGCCGCCCGTTGTCCTCGTTTGTCCTGGTATTTGGAATCCTCAGCGTCGAACGAGGCCGACAACATAGCAGCAGACCTCGTCGCCCGCATTGAGGAACTCACACTCGACCGGTGCGCCGAGTTGCAGACAATCCCCCGCTTCGAGCCGGTAAGTCTGGCTGCCCTCCCGAAACGTCAACACTCCTTGCGTGACCCAGATCTGCTGATGCTGAAACACAAAAGCATCGGACGGGTAAGGCACCTTCACGCCCACGGGCAGCTCGATCTCGAGCAACTCCAGCACGCCGCCGGTAGGCGGTGAAATCCGCCGCCGCGTATAGCCCGTTTCGGGGTCCTGCCAGAGCGCCTGGTCCGCACGGCGCACGAGCCGCTCGCCGGTCTGTTCGGCGAGCGCCAGCAAGGTCGACAAGGTCAGCCCGAATGCCCCCGACAAACGCCCGAGCACCGTCGCGGTAGGACTCGCCTCGCCGTCGCTCGACTGCGAGATCGAATCGGTGACGGAAGTCGGCACGCATACGGTCTTTTTCTGCGCGGTGAAGGCCGCGCATACGCATGCCGCTGGGGACGCGCTGATTTACTACGGGCGCCGATATCATCGGGTTGGTGAGCGCTCGGTGCACGCGACGCATGCGGTTGAAGCGGGTGCGCTTGCTGCTGCGTCGGCCGGGTAGGAGAACCTGCGCTTCGGTGATGAGATCGCATGCGTACGTTGGGCGAGCTTCAGCCGCGATTACACCCGCACAACTCCCGTCAACGGCCGCACCGCCCCCGCCTGCCCAAATAGCGCCGCCGCCGTACGCTGAGGATCGAGCCCAAGACTCTCACTCGCCGTGCCTGCGATCAATGCATCGAGCGAAGTAGTCGGCTTCAGATCGCGCGCTTCATAAAGCTCGCGCGGCGCAAGACCAGGCCAATCGGCGATCACGCGCCCGCCTTGCACCGAACCGCCCAGCACCATCGCCACCGAGCCGGTGCCATGATCGGTGCCGCCCGTGCCGTTCGCAGCAGCAGTCCTGCCGAACTCCGTCGCCACCAGCACCGTGGTCCTGCTCCACAACGGGCCCATGCCGTCGCGCAACGCCGCGAGCATCGTGTCGAGCGCCTTCAACTGATTGGCAAGGCGCGCGTTCTGCGCACTGTGCGTGTCCCAGCCGCCGGTTTCTATCATCGCGATCCGCGGACCGTCGTCGCGTGACAGAAAGCCGGCGGCGAGCTTGCCGAGGCTCGCCGGATCCTGACGCGCACCGGCGTCACCCGCAAGCCCGCGCGCCGTCATCGCCGATTCCCACAGCGGGCGCAATTGCGCGTCCTGCTCGTAGAGTTGCGAGACCCGCGCGAGCAGATCGTCGGGCGCCTGCGGCAACGCCGAAGGCGCATACGAGGTCACCGCCGCCGGGCCGCGCAGCGCCATCGGCACGGTCGGCGCGAACGCGATCGCGTTCTCCCGCGTGGCGGGCAACTGCGCGACGAGCCGGTTGAGCCAGCCGTCCTTGAACTGATACGGCGACGCGCCGCCGGTTTCCAGCACGTTCTGCCCGTCGAAGTGCGAGCGGTCGCGATACGGCGACGCCACCGCGTGCACGAACAGCGCCTGATGGTTCGCATACATTGCGGCGGTTTGCGCCAGCGCCGGATGCAGCGCGAAGGTGCCGTCGAGCCTGGGCGCGTTCGACGTATCGATCGCGAGCGCGCCGCGCAGTGTCGCGTACGCGGGTTCGGCGTACGGCACGACGATGTTCAAACCATCGGCGGCACCGCGCTGGATCACGAACACGAAACGGCGCTCGGTGGCGACGCTCGCGAACGCGATGCGCGGCGACACGAGCAGCGCGCCCATACCCGCACCGGCAGCGGCAGCGGCGACGCTCAGAAACTGGCGGCGTGACAGCATGGCATTCATCTCCGTTGAAAATCCGGCGAGACCAGCAACAGCGCGATCGCGGTCGACGCGCTTTCCGCGCGCGATACCGCACTGGCCGTCGGCGCGCTGAGCGATCCGGCCAGCAAGGTCTGGCCGAGCGCGCGAGCGTCGAGCCGGTCGCCGACCCGCGCGGCGAAACGCTGCGCCACCTCGACACGACGCACCAGCGCATCGGGCGCGGCCCAGCTCGCGGCGATGTCGTCGTAACCGGCGGGCGAGCCCGGGCGCCACACCGGCTGGCCGAGCTGCGTGAGGATCGGCGCGCTCTGCAGATTGCCGAGGTCCTGCCAGCCGAGTCCGCGCATCGAAGAAATGGTCCACTCCCACGGCGTTTTAAACTTCACCGCTGTCGGCGACCACGCTTGCGGCGTGTCGAGCAACGTGCGGTACACGGTCGGCAGATCGCCGCCGCTGCGCTCGAACGCGCTCGCGAGATGCTCGCTCACACTGGGCGGCGGATTGTCGGCGACAAAGTGACGGGCCAGCTTGACGCCGATATGCTGCGCGGTCGCCGGCGCGCTCGCGAGGTCGTGCAGGATCGCGAGCGCCTGCTCTTCGCCGGGCTGGTCGTAGCGGCGTCCCATGATGGTTCGCGAACCGGGCTCGTGCAGCGCCGCGCGAAACACGAAGGTGCCGGGCGCGGCGTTCTGCTGAAGGCCGCGGCGGTTCGCGTTGCCAGGATTGCCGAGGTTGCCCGCATTGCCCGCATTGCCGGCGAGACTCCAGCCGGTCAGCGCGCGCGCGAATTCGGTGACGTCGTCCTGGCTATAACCGCTGCGCACGCCGAGCGTGTGCAACTCCATGATCTCGCGCGCCAGGTTCTCGTTCAGACCGCGCTTGCGCTCCGGGTTGCGTTGCGCCGCGCGCAGCGCCGCCATGCTGTCCGGTCCGACCGAACGGGTCTGATCGAGAAACAGCTGCATGGCCGGATGACGTTCGACCGCCACCAGCATGTCTTCAAAGCGGCCGAGCACGTGCGGGCGGATCGCTTCCGCTTCGAACGAACCCGCCAGCGCGGCGACACCGGGCTTCTCGGTGGAAACCGCGAAGTGGTTGGCCCAGAAATGCACGAGCCGTTCGATGTAGGGCGTCGGCGTGGTCAGTGCGCTTGTCACGCGCGCGTTCACCGACGCCCGGTACATGTCGAGTATTTCGCCACGCAGGGCTTTTCGTTCGGCCTGTTTGGCGATTTGGCTATTGGCTTGAGCGGGAGCTTGGGCGCTGGTTTGCGGGTTGGTTTGCTGGTTCGCCTGAAGGCCTGGTTGAGCGTCGGTTTGAACGTTCGTTTGAGCACTGCCCGGCGCCGTGATCCGCGCGCCCGCCTGATTGGCGCCCGCACCCTCGCCCGGATTCTGCCGCGCCTGCTGATTGATCTGCATGCGCTGCTGCGCCAGTTCGGTCGACAACGCCACCGCGTCAGGCTGGCTTGCCCACGCCGCCGGGCGCGGCTGATACTGCTCGAACTGCGCGAGCAGCCAGCCCTTCGGATCGACGGGCGGCGTGTCGTCGGCACGCGCGCCGAGGCCGAAGCGGTTCAGCGCAATCGCCGCGGCATTCAGGTTCGGTGAGTTGGCCATACCACCCTCTGCTGCATTGGATATTCGTTAAACGGCCGTCACTCGACAATCCGTCGCCGGCGTCGGTCTTTTTCAATCGCCCGTAGCTTCGCCCGACGCCGGGTTCGCCGGGTTCGCCGGGTTCGGCTGATTCCGCGCATTCGCCGCTGGCTGTGGTTCACGCCACTGTCCGCTCAACTTCAGGCTATCGGCGAACCGGATGCGCTCCTCGGGCGACAAGGTCGCCGCGAAATCCGCCACGCTGCCTTCCACCTGCGCGCGCAGGCTGCTGTCGGCCGCGCGCGTGCGGGCCAGCGCGGCATCCAATGCCGCGCGATCGAACTGTGGCGCCGCCAGCAGACGCAACACCTCGCGGCGCCCTTCGCGGCCATCGCGCGCAAACTGCCGTCCCTCGCGGCGCGCATTCTTCAGACCGTCGATAAAGGCTTCCTGCCGCTCAGCGGGCAGCGTCTGCGCCGCGAAGCGCAGCGCCGTGCGCTGCTGCGCAAGCAGCGGCGCGTTTGCGCTGCGCGCCGCGAACCATTGATAAGCACCACCGACGATCGCGCCGATCAAAAACACGTTGAGCACTAGCGACGCCACCAGCACGAATTTCCACGACCGGCCGTTCATTCGCCGCTCCAATCGGCGGCTGTTCCACCGAAGCTCGAAGTTAGATAAGAGGACTCGTGTACCGGCGGCACGCTCTCCGTCAGCACGAAGAACGACACCGCGAACGCGCCGGCCACGCCGCCCAGCAACCCGACCCCGGCGACCGCCGCGCCCGACCACCACAGCCGCCGCCGGCCGGAACGATCCACCGGCTGCCGCAGCGGCGCGCGCTCGACGATGCGCTGCTGCAAAGCCGCGCCCGGCGGATCGATTTTGTCGGCGGCAAGCCACGCGTCGATGCCGGCCGCGTCGCTCAGCACGGCGTCGGCTTCGGCGCGATGCAACTGCGCCCATGTCTGCGCCGCCGCACGCTCCTGTGCCGGCCAGCGACGCGGATCGGCGCCGTAGGCTTCGACGATCTGATTAAACCTTTCGGGCGTCATGACTTGTCCTTGCTAAGGCCGCTGCCGGCCAGTTGAGCGCGCAGATTGCGGCGCGCGCGAGCCAGCAGACTTTCCAACGCATCGACCGTGATGCCCATCAGGGCGGCGGCGTCGAGGTTCGACATCTCCTGGTAGTAGCTGAGCACCAGCGCCTCGCGTTGCCGCGCCGGCAACGCGGCGAGCGCCGCGCGGACCCGTTCGTGCTGGGCACGCGCTTCGAGGCGCGCGTCGGGCAGCGCGGCAGGATCGACCTCGTCGGGCAGTTCGTCGCGCAAGTCTTCGCGCCGGCCGCGCAAGCGGTCGTAGCAGAGATTGAGCGCGACGCGATGCACCCAGGTGTCGAATTTCGCGTCGCCTTCGTGCCAACGCGACGCCTGTTTCCAGATCCGCACGAACACTTCCTGCGCGACGTCTTCTGCTTCCATACGATCGCCGAGCATGCGCATCGCGAGCGCGAGCAGACGCGGCAGTTTGCGCGCGACGAGCGAGCGGACGGCGGCCGGATCTTGCCGGCCGATCTGTTCGAGCAACTCGGCGTCGGGATCGCGTTCGCTCGGGCTCAAGGCATGGCGCTCCTGGGCGCGGATTCGTTGCGGCGCGTGGATGGCCGTGGGCACTGTGGTTCGAGCCATCGCCATGAGACCCATGCACGCTCGAATCCGGCGCGCCCAGCGGATCGCCTCACACGACGAACGTGATTCACTTGCCCCCGCTCCTTCCGATGCAGTTCACTGCCGGCTTCACCTTCAACAGATAGATCGTTGCACACGCACCGCGTCGAACAGCACGCTCGAACGATGAATCGCAGCGTGTCGCGCGTTGCTCCTGTCGCGATCAATATACGACGACCGCGGGCCGATAGTAGGCCGGCCGTGCCGGGTAGACCACACAGCCAGCGAGCGATGCCGCCAGCAAAATCATCACGAGTAATTTCATAGCAACCTGCCTGGCTGGAAGATGCGGGGAACGCAACAGCGCGTCGTCGTCAAGCGTCGCAGCACGCTCCACTCACGCCCAATGCCCTTCGATCCAGCGCCAGTTCGGCCCACGCTGCGCCCAGTGACCGGGTACCCAGTGATAGCCGACGCGCACCGGTTGCCAGTGTCCCGGCACCCACACGTAACGGCCGTGCTCCCAACGCCAGCGGCCTTGATCCCACGCATAGCCGGCACGCGGAGCGGGCACGACCTCCACTCGCGGCGGCGGTGGCGCCAGCGGCGCGACGGTCACGACCTGCGCGAACGCGGGCGAAGCGCTCAGCGTGACGGCGCAGCACAGCGCGGCGGCAAGCATGGAACCAGGAAGGCGGACCGGTCGGGTCGATGTCATGTTGGTTTCTCCCATAAGAGGCGGAGCCCGAAGCGGCTCCGTTTCTTCTTGAACGCGGCAGCGCGAGAAATCCGTCGCTGTAATTTTGCGTTGCAAATAAAACGGCAAACGGTATGGGAAAAACGTGCGGCGATACGCGATGCGTGACGGCAGGAACGCCTCTCATGACAGACCGGATGTCAGCATAACGATAGCAATGGTTACGCAACTGAATGGCGATCGAGAGCCAACGTAATGCTCGCGCCCCGAAATCTTAATCATCGAATGGTCCAATGCGCGCAGTTTTAAGCGGTAACACCACAAGCAGTATTCTAAAAATATCCCCCAGCGAACTTCCAAACGTTTGTCGATGGAAACGCTGACCGGCGAAGTCGAATCTGGAGCCAGATAAATGTTCCGTAGAACCCTCTTACCCATTCCGTTTGCCGCGCTGCTGACGCTCGCCGCATGCGGCAGCAATAGCGTGAGCTCGCCGGCGGCCACGTCGTCGGGCGCGTCGACGCCGACTGCCGCGGTGTCGGCACAGGACGCCGTCGCGACGGCTACGCCGATCAAGCACGTGGTGGTGATCTTCGGCGAGAACGTCTCGTTCGACCACTACTTCGCGACCTACCCGCAAGCCTCCAATCCGGTCGGCGAACCGCAATTCACCGCGGCATCGGGCACGCCGACGGTCAACAACCTCAGCAGCAACAACCTGATCGCGGCGAACCCGAATGCGCTGGCCACCTCGCCGAACACGGCGGGCCGCACGGTCGGCAGCGTGGCGATCGCGGGTCTCGGCCTGCCGGCCGCCGACCTGCTGCCGTTCCGCCTGGACCGCGCGCAAGCCAATACGTCGAGCCAGAACCACGCGTACGCGGCCGAACAGCTCGCGTACAACAACGGCGCGATGGACTCGTTCCCGTTGTTCACGGCATCGGGCTCGACCATCGCCGGCAGCACCGGCGCGTTTGCGACGAAGGGCCAGGTGCTCGGCTACTTCGACGGCAACACGGTCACGGCATTGTGGAACTACGCGCAGAACTTCGCGATGAACCAGAACGCGTACACGGACACGTATGGTCCGTCGACGCCGGGCGCGCTCGAAGTGGTGTCCGGTCAGAACAACGGCGTGGTCGTGACAGGCGGAACCTCGGTCAACGCGATTCCTGACTCGGCAGGCAGCTTCACGATGGTCGGCGACCTCGACCCGACCGGCGACGTCTGCACGACCGCGGCAGGCAGCACGGTGACGGGCCTGATGTCGTCGAACAACAAGAACATCGGCGATCTGCTCAACGCGAAGGGCCTCACGTGGGGCGGCTTCATGGGCGGCTTCAATCTGCAGACCGTCAACGCGAACGGCACGACCGGTTGCGCACGCTCGACCTTCTCGCAAGTGCTGAACGCGACCAAGGCCGACTACGTGCAGCATCACGCGTGGTTCCAGTACTACCCGAGCACGGCCAACTTCGCGCACACGCGGCCGTCGTCGGTGGCGGTGATCGGCGCGACCGATCCGCTCGACAACACCGCAACGCCGGTTCACCACCAGTACGACACCGACGACTTCTTCACCGCGGTGAAGGCGGGCAACTACCCGTCGGTGAGCTTCCTGAAGGCGACGGCAGTCGGCGACGCCCACCCGGGCAACTCGGACCCGATCGATGAACAGGCGTTCGTCACGAAGGTGATCAACTTCCTGCAGCAACAGCCTGACTGGAAGAACACCGCCGTGATCATCGCGTACGACGATTCGGACGGCTGGTACGACCATCGCTACAAGGCGCCGACGAGCTCGTCGTTCGACTCCACCACGGCGCAATCGGCCGGCGGCAAGACGGTGGCGGGCAGCGACAACCTGAGCGCGGCGGGCCAGTGCACGGCAGCGGGCGCAGTGCAGCCGCAAGGCGTGAACGGCGGCGCGGTGAACGGCCGTTGCGGCCCGGGTACGCGCACGCCGTTTATCGTGGTGTCGCCGTGGGCGAAGGTCAACTTCGTCGACGATACGCCGATCACCCAGGCGTCCGTCGTGAAGTTCATCGAGGACAACTGGCTCGGCGGTCAACGCCTGGGCAACGGTTCGTTCGACGCGAGCGCTGGCAGCATCATGAACATGTTCAACTTCTCGGGCTCCGGCAACAATCCGCCGCTGTATCTGGATCAGAACCTGGGCATCAAGCTGTCGGCAGCGCCGGCCATCTGACCGGCCGCCGTGGCGAGCGCTCTGCTCTCCGGCCTGGCCCTTGCGCGATGCAGCCGCCGTCGGCCTGCATCGCGACCCGGAGCGCGCGTGAGCACGAGCGCGAGACGCGACGAACTGTAGTTGGGATCGAGCCAGTGCAAACGTGCTGGCTCGATTTTCCTGTTTACCGGATCCGATCGAACTACCTGTCAACGCCATGAATCATCCTTCAGACGCCGTCATGCGGCCGCCTCTGCCCGCGGGCGGCGAGCCGGGCCCCGTCATCACACGCCGCTCGTGGCTCAGGCTGCTTGCGTGGAGCGCGGCCGGCATCGTGCTCGCGGTGGCCGTCCTGTGTGCTTACGCGCTCGTGTACCCGGAGCGGATGCCGCCCGCGGTCGGCGCGATCGTCGAGGACATCACCGGCGCGAATCCTAATCCGGTGCATTTGATGCGCCCGCAAACCGCGCCGTTGAGCGCGGTTGCGTTACTCGGCAAACAGATTTTCTTCGACCCGACGCTGTCGGCTTCGGGCCAGCAGTCGTGCGCGTCGTGTCACTCGCCGCAGCATTCGTACGCGCCGGATAATGCGTTCCCGGTCCAGCCCGGCGGCGCGCATCTGACTCAGGCCGGTTACCGGCCGCCGCCGTCGCTCGCGTATCTGTATCGCCAGGCGCCGTTCAGCATCGGTCCGGATCAGGGCGATACCGACGTGCCGGTCGATATGACGCAACTGGCCACGCAGGCCGCCGGCATGCAACGCGCGCAGAAGACCGCGCTCGCCGCGCCCGCCACTCCGGCGATGGTGCCGCAAGGCGGACTGTTCTGGGACGGCCGCGCCGACACGCTGCAGATCCAGGCGCTCGGGCCGCTGACGAATCCGGTCGAGATGGCCAACGCGACCGAAGAAGACGTCGCGCGCAAGCTGCTGCAAACGAAGTACCTGGATCAGTTCAAGCAGATCTTCGGCCCGTCGATCGTCAGCAATCCGAGCCTGCTGGTTTCGGAAGCGATGTTCGCGGTCGGCCGCTATCAGATCGAGGACCCATCGTTCCATGCGTTCACCAGCAAGTACGACTACTGGCTCGAAGGCAAGGCGCGACTGACGCATGCCGAGTTGCACGGCTTGCAGTTGTTCAACGACAAGGACAAGGCGAATTGCGCGGGCTGCCATTTGAGCCAGCCGAGCCGCGACGGCCTGCCGCCGGTCTTCACCGACACGCAGTATGAGGCGCTCGGCGTGCCGCGCAATCCGGCGATTCCGGCCAACAAGGATCCGAAGTACTTCGATATGGGCGTGTGCGGTCCATGGCGCGACGACCTCGCGAAGCAGACGCAGTACTGCGGGATGTTCCTGACGCCGACGTTGCGCAATGTCGCCGGGCGCAAGGTGTTCTTCCATAACGGCGTGTATCACGACCTCAAGCAGGTGATGGACTTCTACAACCTGCGCAATACGGCGCCCGAGAAGATCTATCCTCGCGATGCGTCGGGCAAGGTGCAAAAGTACAACGATCTGCCGCCGCAGTATCACGCCAACGTCGATGCCACTGACGCGCCGCTCGATCGCAAGTTCGGCGACCAGCCCGCGATGACCGATCAGGATATTCAGGACATCATCGCGTTCATGAAAACGCTGAGCGACGGGTATAAGGACTGAGCTTTCGAGCTTCGCGCGAGGGGGTGTGCGCACAGCCTTTGAGCGGTGGGGCGCGAGCCGGTGAGGTATGCTTGCCGGTTCCGCGATCTTTATCCCTGCCCTTGCAGAAATGTCGGCGGCGCAACGACACCGGCGCGTCGCCAGTTGGTTCGTAGCGGTCACTTTTCGCGCACGAGCCTGCGTAAGATGACGCGCGTGTGCCGCTTTGCGCTGCATGGCATGGTGTGTGCGACTGGAACGCTTGAGCGCGGCCATGTCCGGGCTCATTGCCCATCCAACCTTGTCGGAGATCCACCATGACCACCCTGATCCTCAATGACCTGTCCCGGTCCGACGCGCTCGACCGTGCGGCGTCTCAATCCGTGCGCGGCGGCATCGCCAAGGTGACGCCCGAAATACCCGTGGAGAATCCCGGCACAACGATGCCGGCTTTGATCCGACGCGGCTGGGGCGATCTTCCGCCAATTCATATCGGTTGCGGACCGACCATCATGCCCTACAGGAACCTGCCTTTGCAGCCGGGGCATGTGGTGCCGCTGTAGGCGGAGCGCATCGACATGCGAAACAGCGAAGCAGGCCCCGCTCATGTCTCGCACGACATGGCCGGGTTGCCTGCTTTGCACGCGTCATCGCACGGCGCGCGCCATTACGCCTTGGCTACACGCCCATAGGTGTCTTCGAAACGAACAATATCGTCCTCGCCAAGATAGGCGCCTGACTGTACCTCGATCAACTCCAGCGGAATCTTGCCCGGGTTCAGCAACCGATGTGTAATCCCCAGCGGGATATACGTCGACTGATTCTCGGTCAGGATGATTTCCTTGTCGCCGTTGGTGACGAGTGCGGTGCCCTTCACGACGATCCAGTGTTCAGCGCGATGATGATGCATCTGCAAGCTCAGTTGCGCACCCGGACTCACGACGATGCGCTTGACCTGGAAGCGATCACCGCTGTCGATGCCTTCATACGAGCCCCACGGTCGCACCACGCGGCGGTGAGTGACGGATTCGTGGCGGCCCATTTCATTCAATTGGGCAACGATCTTCTTGACGTCCTGCGCCTGATCGCGATGCGCGACGAGCACGGCGTCGGCGGTCTCGACGATCACGACGTTGTCCAGACCGATTGCCGCCACCAACCGGTGTTCAGCGCGAATGTACGAATTCGTCACCGCATCGGTGAGCACGTCGCCAATCAATGCGTTGTCTTGCGCATCGCGCCCGGCGATGTCGGCGAGCGCAGTCCAGGAGCCGATGTCGTTCCAGCCGAGATCCGATACCGCCACCACGGCGGCGCGCTTCGTCTTCTCCATCACCGCATGGTCGACGGAAATGTTCGGGCACGCGCAGAAGGCTTGCGCGTCGAGGCGCACGAAGTCATGGTCGCGCTGCGCGGCGTTCAGCGAAAGCTCGGCCTGCAGCGCGATTTCCGGCTCATGGCGGCGCAGTTCTTCCATGTAAGTGGAAGCCTTCAGCATGAACATGCCACTGTTCCAGTAGTAGCGGCCCTCTTCGATAAACCGTTGGGCGGTATCGGCATCCGGCTTCTCGACGAACGAGTCGACTGCGAACGTCTGTGCGCCGTCGACCAGCGGTGCCCCGGCACGGATGTAGCCGTAGCCCGTATGCGGCTCGGTCGGCGCAATCCCGAAGGTGACCAGGTAGCCGTCTCTGGCGATCTGCGCGGCGGCCTCGGCCGCTTTGACGAAGGCGGCTTCGCCAGCGATCACATGATCGGACGGCAACACCAGAAGCAACGCATCCGGCGCATCGCGCATCGCCAACAGCGCGGCCACGGCAATCGCCGGGGCCGTATTGCGGCTGGCTGGTTCAAGCACGATCGCCGACGACGCCACGTCGACCTGGCGCAACTGTTCGGCCACCAGAAAGCGCTGCTCGTTGTTGGTGACGACGATCGGCGCGGCGATGTCGGGAATTCCGCGCAGGCGCAGCGCGGTTTGCTGAACCAGGGTGTTTTCCCCGGTCAGCTTCAGATATTGCTTCGGGTATCCACCGCGCGACATCGGCCACAGCCGGGTGCCGCTGCCGCCGCAAAGAATCACTGGATAGATTTGCATGGTCTTCATTCCTTTTTAGGTTTTTTCTTGAGTTAATTGCATCGCGCCGTCAATGCCGCGCGTCGAACGGAGCCTCTCAACCCCTTCCCACAAACCCCATCCGCACCGATTCGAGCTCGCGCGGCAAACGCGGCGAGACCGGGCCATGGCGCGGCAATTCGACAAACCCCAAGCGTCGATACAGATCGTATGCACGCGTATTGCTCACCAGCACATCCAGTACGATCTGCCGGCCACCGTCGCCATCCATCGAGCCCGCATGCAATGCGTTCGTGAACAGCGCACTGAACACCCCGGTGCCGCGCATCGTCTCGCGCGTCGCGCAATGGGCGATCAGCGTTTGCGACGACTTCGGCGCCGGCAATTCGCTCTCCAGCACGAGCCCGCGCAACAACATACGAATCGTGCGGCGCACGCCGAAAAACAGCAGCAGCATCAGCGCGATATGCGGATCGTCGAACCACGTGCTGCGGCCGTCGTGCACCGCGAGCACCGCCGCCACCTGATTGACACCAGTAACCGCAACCCGGTGACGCCGATACGAGAAGCGCCCGAATTTCGACGCGAACGCGAACACCAGAAACTCGATGCACCAGTCGACCGGTTCACCGAGAAAGAAGCCGAACTCCCGCACGCCCGATGCGAAAATCAGCGGCGCGCAAGCCTCGGCATCTTCCGCTCTCGCGGGGCGAAAGCGCAACGGGCGCGGCTCGGGGTCACGACGGAGCGCTTCGGCGCGCGCGGGTTCAACGGCGTACATGACATGTCTTCTCTTTACGTTCTCGTTAGCGAGGCAGGCGCTTGAGCGCCGCAATGGTCCGGCTGATCTGCTCCGGCTCGTGCGTCGAGCAGATGAAAAACCGCAGACGCGCCGCCTTCTCTTCGACTGCCGGATAGAAAATCGGCTGCACGTTGATGCCGTCCGCGAACATCGCGTTGGCCCATTGCGCCGCCTTTAGCGTGCTGCCGGTGATGATCGGCACGACCGCATAGCCCGCGCTCTTGCCGGTATCGAGGCCCGCCGCGCGCGCTTCGTCGAGAAACTGTTTGCCGCGTGCGCGCAGCAGCGCCACCCGTTCGGGCTCGGCGATCAGGCATTCGAGCGCGGCCAGCGACGCCGCCGCGAGTGCCGGCGCGAGGCCCACGCTATACAGGAACCCCGGCGCGAGATGCCGCAGAATATCGATCAACGCCTGCGAGCCGGCGATAAAACCGCCGCAACCGGCCAGGGTCTTGCTGAGCGTGCCCATCCAGATGTCGACATCCCCGCTCGCGACGCCGCAATGCTCGCGAACGCCCTTGCCCCGCTCACCCAGCACGCCGAGCGAGTGCGCTTCGTCGACCATAAGAAACGCCGCATGCCGGCGCTTGATATCGACGAACTGCGTGAGATCGGGAATATCGCCATCCATGCTGTACAAGCCTTCGATCGCGATCAGCACACGCCGGTAGTCGTGCCGCACACGCGCGAGCAGCGCATCGAGCGCCTGCCAGTCGTTGTGCGCGAAGCTCAGGCGCTTCGCGCCGCTCAACTGCGCGCCCTGCACGATGCTGTTGTGCGCGAGCGAGTCGTGCACGATCAGATCGCCGGGACCGAACAGCGAGCCGATCACCGTCACGTTGGTCGCGTGACCGCTCACGAACACGACGCAATCGTCGACCTCGTAGAACGACGCGAGCGCCGTCTCCAGTTCGCGCTGCACCGGCCGTTCGCCGGCCACCATCCGGCTCGCCGACGCCGACGTGCCGTAGCGGTCGATCGCTTCTTTCGCCCGCGCGCCGACGTGCGGATCGCCGGCCAGCCCGAGGTAGTTGTAGTTCGCGTAGTTCAGATACTCGGCGCCGCCGATGCGCGTCGTCGCGCCGGCAATCCCTTCATGCACGCGAAAGAACGGTGACTGCACCTGCAGCTTCTCGCCCATCTGCCGCAATATTTCGACCTGCTGATAACCCGGCATCGTCTCGAAGCTGCACAGCGCGGCGCGCTCGGCGTCCTGAGCCGCGCGTGCACCCGTCGCGGCGAGCGGCGCGCCCGGCGTCTGCGCCGCTTCGGAGACGCGTTCCAGTTGCCGCATCAACGCCTTCGCGGCGAGTTGCTGGCGGATGTGATCGCCCAGTCCCATAGTGTTCCGATAATCCTGTGTGCCGGCTCGACCTCGAAGGTCAGTCGGTAAATTCAGCCCATTCCCACGCGTCGCGCGTCGCGAGCAGTTCGGCGACGAGCCGGTAATTCATTTCGTGACTCGGCCGCAACGCGTTCACGCGGCCGAGCAACGGCGCGCCGGCCATCGCCATGTCACCGACCAGATCGAGCACGCGGTGCCGCACGAATTCGTCCGGTACGCGCATGCCGCCCAGCACCCGGTTGCCGAAGATCGCAGCGGTGCACGACAGGCGTGCGCCGCGCAAAATCGGCATGCCGCGCACGTAGCCCGCGAGAATCGCCGGGATCGCCCATTTGACGCGTCCATAAGAACGCGCCGGCGCGATCTCGCCGGCGAAACTCGCGGGCGTCAGCGCGCCATCCCAGCGCAATTCGCCAAAACCCTTCAGGTCGTTGCGCACGGCCACTTCATAGACGGACGACGGTTCGATCGAGATGCTGCGTTCATCGCGCGTGCCCGCGCCATCGGCGATCTTCACGGCGCGCCGCACGCGAATGAAGCGCTTCGCGTGCGGCAACTCGATCCGCCCGCATGCGCGGATCGCGTCGAGCCACGGCTGTGCGCTGCCGTCGAGAATCGGCACTTCCTCGGCATCGAGTTCGACCGTCGCGCGATCGATCTCGCAGGTCAGCAGCGACGCCAGCAGATGTTCGACCGTCCGCACGCGGATCCCGCCGGGGGCTTCGAGCATCGTGCAGAGCGGTTGGCCGTGCCGCAACGCGGGACTCACGGCCAGTTCCGCCAGTACGCGGCCGCCCTGCACGCGCCGGAACACGATGCCGCGCGGACTGCTCGCGTCGCCCGGAAGAATGCGCACGTTCACGCGGCGGCCGGTATGCAGGCCATGGCCGCTCAACGTCAACGCGCGCGCGAGCGTGCCTTCGCGCTTGCTCCAGCCCGCGGGCGCACGCATCAGACGAGCTCCGTCGCAACGGTCTGCGCCGACGCGGCCGACAGCGCATCGGCGACGTCAGCCAGCGCATGCGCGCCGACGTCGAGCGCATGTTGCGCGGCGACCGCCGCCACCTGCGCCGCAACGCCGTTCGGCTCGGCCGCGTCGTCCTGCGTCTGGATCGATTCGACGATGCGTTGCGCGAGCGAGTGCACCGTCGCGCCTTCGGCCATCGTCATGATCGACAGCTTGACCTGGAAGCTCTCTTCGACGGCCATCCCCAGCTCCATTCCCATCAGTGAATCCATCCCCATGTCGAGGATCGAGCGGCTGGTTTCGATTTTTTCCGGCGACATGTGCAGGATGCGTGCGATCTGCGCCTGCAAGGTTTCTTCGACGAGATGCAGCGCGTCCGCGAACGGCAAGCCAGCGATTTGTTCGCGCATCTGCACGCCGCCCTGGCGCGCCGGTTCGTGACTGCCGCGCGCGTGCAGTTCCGTGTAGCGACGCGCGCGCGCCGCCGGCATGCCGAGCGCAAGCGCCTGCCAGTCGAGCCGCACCACCGCCTCGCCCGCGTTCATTTCGACCAGCGCACGTTCGAGCGCGGCGAGCGCTTCAGCCGACGTGATCGACAGGCCGCCGATGCGCGCCTGCAACGCTTCGCGCGTTTCGGCATTACGCGCGAGGAAACCGACGTCGTCGAGCGGGCCCCATGCCATGTAAGTGCCCGGCAAACCGGCGGCACGCCGCTGCGCGATCAGCGCTTCGAGGAAGCTGTTGGCCGCCACGTAGCTCGACTGCCCCGGATTGCCGAGGAAGGTCGTCGCCGACGAATAGACCACGAAGAAGTCCAGCTTCGCGTCACGGGTGGCGCGGTGCAGATTCCACGCGCCGGCCAGTTTCGGCGCGAGCACGGCGGCAAAACGCTCGTTGTCGAGATTGCGCACGAGGCCGTCGTCGATCACCATCGCCGAATGCAGCACGCCCTTCAGCGCCGTGCCGCGTTGCGCGATGTCGGCGAGCAACGCGTCGAGTGCGGCGATGTCGGTGACGTCACAGGCGGCCGTGTGCACTTGTGTGCCGTTCGCTTCGCGCCAACGCGCGGCTTCTTCCGCGAGCTCCGGCGCGAGCGTGCCGGAACGGCTCGCGAGCGTCAGATGTCGCGCGCCGCGCGACATCATCCAGCGCGCGGTGGCAAAGCCCAGTCCACCCGTGCCGCCGACGATCAGATACGCGCCCGCCGGATCGAGTTCGAGCGTAGCAGCGGTGCCCGTCGCGCGCGCCGGGTTCGGCGTGCCGTCCGGATACGTGACGAGAATCTTGCCGATCTGCCGCGCCTGCTGCATGTGACGGAACGCTTCCTCGACCCGCTCGGCCGGAAACGCGCGATACGGCAGCGGATGCAGCACGCCATCGGCGAACAGCTGCATCACCTGTTCGAACAGACGCGCGGTCAGGTCCGGCAGCGCGCTCATCAATTGATCCGCATCGATGCCGAAATAGCTGATGTTGTTGCGGAACGGCCGCAGCCCGATGCGGCTGTTTTCATAGAAGTCGCGCTTGCCGAGTTCAAGGAAGCGGCCGAACGGACGCAGCGTGTCGATACTGCGCACCATCGCTTCACCGGCCAGCGAATTGAGCACGATATCGACGCCGGCGCCTTGCGTGCGCTCGCGGATTTCATCGGCGAATGCGAGGCTGCGCGAATCGAACACGTGATCGGCGCCGAGCAGGCGCACGAATTCGCGCTTCTCGCGGCTGCCCGCCGTCGCGAAGACTTCCGCGCCGAGGTGACGCGCGAGCTGGATCGCCGCGATCCCGACGCCACCCGCCGCGCCATGCACCAGCACGCGCTCGCCGCGGCGCAGACGCGCCAGCTCGCACAGCGCGTAGTACGCGGTGAAGAAGGTGGTCGGCACCGTGGCCGCTTCTTCGAACGTGAGGCGCGCGGGTTTGTGCGCGATGGCCTCGGCCTTGGTGCGCACATGGCTCGCGAACGACGCGGGTGCGAAACCGAGCACCGCATCGCCCGGTGCAAAACGCTGCACGTCGCGGCCGACGCGTGCGATCCGCCCCGACAGCTCCATGCCGATCGTTGCTCCAGCAAAACCGTTTTCCACCGCTTCGTCGGACAGCAGGCCCATCGCGTACATCACGTCGCGGAAATTCAGGCCCGTCGCAACCGGTTCGATTTCGACTTCGTCCGCCGCGAGTTCGCGTTGCGGCAGCGCGAACCATTCGAGGTTGCGCAACGAGCCCGGCGACGCGAAGCCGAGCACCGCGGCTTCGTTTTGCGCACGCACCGGCGTGGCCGCCGTGCTACGCAAGACCGCGCTCGCCGCAGGCAACATGCGCGGCACGTAGCGGCCCTGCGGTGTCAACAGCACTTCTTCTTCGCCATCGGACGCGAGCAGTTCACGCGCCAGCAGCGCAGCCGCGTCGCGTCCCGCCACCGCTACGTCGATCAGACGGCACGACAGTTCCGGATGCTCGTTGGCCAGCACGCGGCCGAGCCCCCACATCGCAGCCTGCTCGGGACGCAGCGACGCGGCATCCGCGAACGGCGTGGCGACCGGCGCGCCGCCGCGTGTGACGATCCACAGTTGCGGCTGCATCACGCCGGCCACCGCCGAGAGATCACGCACCAGTTGCGCGAGTGCGAGCGTGGTCTGCTGCTGCACGTGCATCACTTCGGCGCCGTCCGCGTCGGCGGACAGATGTTGATCCGGCGCGATGAAGACCACGTGATGCGCGCGCCCGGCCGGTCCGGCCAGCTTGCTCATGTCGTGACGCAACGCTTGCAGCGTGCTGCTCGACACCGTGTGGCCGGCGGCCTGCAATGCGACGGCAAGCGTATCGTCGGCCACCGTTTGCGCCGCGTACAGCAACGACCAATGCGCGGGCGGCGTGCGCACTTCGGCTGCTTCGCTTGCGGTATCGGTCGAAGTCGAGGCCGAGGCCACGCTCGCGAGCGGCTCGCGCGCCACCAGCAACGTGGGCGCGCCTTCGAGATCGAGACCCTGCTCCGTATGCCGCGTGATCTGTTCGAAGCCCGCCTCTTCGAGATGTTGCGTCAGCGCCAGCGGCGACAACCATGCCGCGCGGCGCGCGTTGGCATGCGCGGCGTCCGCGTCGAGATCGAACACGATGTCGGCGAAGCGGCTATTGCGCGGCTCCGCGATCACGACCAGTGCGCCCGGCGCCAGCCAGCCGCGCAACGCGGCAAGCAGTGCGCGCGGCTCGCTCTGCGCGGCGAGCACGTGGCTCGCGACGACGACGTCGTAGCGCTCGCCCGCCTCGATGCCGGACAGACGCGGCGTGTCGCCGAACTCGACGGTGGCGATATGGATCGACGGATGCTCGCTCGCGTCGAAACCGCTCAACTGCTCACGCGTGCCCGCAATTGTGTAGTCGCAACGCGACACCGGCACATGGATCGCGAGTGGTTGCAGCACGTCGCTCAGCGGCGAATCCAGTTCGAGCACACGCAGACGGCGCGGCTCGCTCCATCCTTCGATCGCGCGATGCAGGCATGCGCCGGCCAACGCATTGACATGCGACCACGTCGGCGATGCCTCAAAGAAATGCTCGACCAGACTGCTGCGCGACGGCGGCAGAATCTGCGCGCCACTCACTTCGCCGCGCAACACAGCGGGCAACGCCGCGCCGCAATGCGCGAGCAGCGTCAGTTCGGCGACGTGCGCGGGTGATTGCGCGAGTAGCTCGCGCCACAGTTCGTCGATACCAGGCAGGCTCGCGCAGGCCTCGGCGTCACGCACGAGGCGCGTGCCGTCACGACGCGCAAGACCGTCTTCCACGACCATCTGCGCCAGCCGTGCGAGCAGCGCGGGGTGTGCGCAATCCGGCAGCGCTGCCTGCGCGAACACGTTCAACGCGTCGAGCGCCTGCAATGCGTAGGCGCCGGCAAGCACGTCGAGCAGTGGCAGCATTTCAGTCAGATGCGACTGCCGGCGCGGCTGGTCTTCGTGCGTCGCCAATGCGGCGGCGGCATCGTCGAGCAACGCAGCCGGCTCGGGCAAGCTGCGCGCGTTGAAGTCGCCGGCGAGCGGCTTCGCTTCGACGATATACGCGTAACGTCCGGGCGCCTGCTGACGCCGGCCCATCAGATCGACGCGGCGGAAACGGCAGGCGCCGAGCCGCGCGACGATCGTGCCTTGCTCATCGGCGAACTCGAACGACGCGACCACGGAATGTGGGCTGCGCCGCTCGATCCGCGCCATCACATAACGGATCGCGTCGCCGCGTAAATAATCGATGCGGCCAAGTTGCACCGGCACATAAGCCGCGTGTTCGATCTGCGCCCGATCCGGCGACGCGAGCAGCGCGAACAGCGGGTGGAAACCGCTGTCCATCAGCGCCGGATGCAGCGAATATGCGTCGTGTGCCGTTGCGGATTGCGCGAGCACCGCGGGCATTTCCACTTCAGCAAGCGCGATATCGGCGTCGGCATCGACGTGCACCGAGCGTACCCATTGGAACGCCGGGCCGTAGCTCAGGCCGATCGCGGCGGTGCTTTCATACAGCGTGTCGCCCGACATGGCCGGTCGGGCAAGCAGATCGATCAGCGTCGTGGCCGGCAGCGTGGCCGCTTCGGTGTCCGCGCCCAGCGCGCAGCCGCTCGCGAGCAAACGGCCGGTGACGTTCAGCGACCACGCTTCGTCGGACATGCGATCGCGCGTTTCAATCGTGAAGCTCGCGGTACGCACATCGACGGTGAAGCGGAACAGCTTCGAATGCTGCGGCTGAAACACGACCGGCAAACGGATTTCGATGTTCTCGACTGCGCAGCTTGCCGTGCCGAAATGCACGCGCGCGGCGGCCAGCGCCATCTCGACGTAGCCCGCCCCCGGGAACGCCGCGCCGCCATCGACCACGTGATCGGCCAGCAGCGGCAAACCGGCGGGATCGAGCTGGTTTTCCCACGCGAGCGCATGCTCATGCAGACGATAACCGAGCAGCGGATGTTCGCGGCGACGATTGACCAGGTTGTACGCCTCGGCGGTCGGGCCGAGCCAATAATGTTCGTGCTGCCACGGATACGACGGCAGCGGCACGCGTGCGCTCGACGGAGCAAAGCATTCGGCGTCGACACGCGCGCCGTTGGCGATCATCGCGTAGATCGCGTGATCCAGCATCTGCGCGCTGTCGTGATTGCGCTTGAGCGTCGGCAGCGAGCGGCCGACGACGCGCGCGTCGTCGAGCGTTTGCGTCACGTAGGTGCGCAAAATCGAATGCGGGCCGATTTCGAGGAACAGACGCACACCCATTTGCGCGACCTGCGCGACCGCATCGCCGAAACGAACCGACTCGCGGATGTTGCGCCACCAGTAGTTCGCGTCGAGATCGGTGCCCGCGAGTTCGGCGCCCGTGACCGTCGACACAAAGCTGCATATCGCGGCGCTCGGTGCGAGATCCGCGAGGCCAGCCAGCACGCCGGGCTCGATCGGGTCCATCTGACGGCTGTGGAACGCGTAGTCGAGGTCCAGCATCTGGAAGAAGCGGCCGCTCTCTTTCACCGCGGCTTCGAGCGTCTGCAACGCGCCGAGCGGGCCGGCCAGCGTGACCGCTTGCGGGCTATTCACGCCCGCGATTTCCACCACGGCGTCCACGCCGAGTTGCGCCAGCAGCGCGCGCATCGCGCTTTCGCCGAGACCGGCGGCGGCCATCCGGCCCGTGCCGCGCGTGCTCGCCTGAGCCCGGCTGCGGATCTTGATCACATGCACGGCCTGCGCCAGCGTCAATGCACCCGACGCCCACGCCGCCGCGACTTCGCCGACGCTGTGGCCGAGACACACGTCATAACCGACGCCGCGTGCTTCGAGTACGCGCACCACGCCGACCTGAATCGCAAATAGCAACGGCTGCGAGTGCTCGGTCGCCGCGAGACGCTCAGCGCTCACGCCTTCGCGCAGCACATCGATGAGCGACGGACTGCCGTCGGCGCACCACAACGCATCGAGTTCATCGAGCGCCGCGCTGAACACCGGCTCCTGTTCGAGCAACTGCTTGCCCATGCCGGTCCACTGCGAGCCGTTGCCGGAAAACACCAGCGCGAGACGCGTGTCGTCGCCGGGAGTATCGCCCTGCACGAGTGCCGGCTCGGTGTGATCGGGCGTCGGCGCGACCAGCGCACCGAGTGCGGCGCGTGCTTCAGAAAGCGTCGACGGCGCGACGATCGCGCGATGCTTGAGCCACTGCCGGCGATGCGCCGCGTTGGCGGCCAGCGTGTTCCATGGCGTACCGTTATCGAGCGAAGACAGGTAGCGTGCCGCGAGTTCCGGCAGCGCGGCTGCGGAGCGGGTCGACAGGATGAGCGGCAACAGCGGCGCCGTTTCGCATTCGGCTTGAGTAGCGGCAGCAGCCGTAGCAGTGGCCGCGGTTGCTGCGGGCGCTTCGCGCAGCACGACATGCGCATTCGTACCGCCGAAGCCGAACGAGTTGACGCCGATCACGAGCGGCTCCGTGCCACTGTCGAGCGGTGTCAGACGATCCACGACGCGCAGCCGGCCGCCGACGAAATCGATCGCCGGATTGGGCGTTTCGAAATGCAGCGTCTTCGGCACAGCGCGATGCTTCAGGCACAGGATCGCCTTCATCAAACCCGCCATGCCCGACGCGGTTTCAAGGTGGCCGACGTTGGTCTTTACCGAGCCGATCAGCAACGGCCGGTCGATCGGCCGCCCCGCCGACGCGACTTCCATCAACGCGCGCGCTTCGATCGGATCGCCGACCGCCGTGCCCGTGCCATGCGCCTCGACATAGGCGAGCGAACGCGGATCGACGCCCGCGCGGTCATACACGGTGCGCAGCAACGCCGCCTGGGTGGCCGCGCCCGGTACGCTGATGCCGCCTTGCGAATAGCCGTCCGAGTTGACGCCCGAACCGGCGATCACCGCGTGGATCGTGTCGCCGTCGGCCAATGCGCGCTCCAGCGTTTTCAGCATCACCAGCGCGCCGCCTTCGGAGCGGACGTAACCGTCGCCGCTCGCGTCGAACGCGCGGCAACGGCCGCGCGGCGACAGCATCGACGCCTTCGAGAACGTCACGAAGCCGAACGGATGCAGCAGCAGATTGACGCCACCCGCGAGCGCCATCTCGGCATCGCCCGATTGCAGCGCCTGACACGCCTGATGCAAGGCGACCAGCGACGACGAGCACGCAGTGTCCACCGACACGCTCGGCCCGCGCAGGTCGAACAGATACGACAGACGGTTCGATGCAATGCTCAGCGTGTTGCCGGTCGCCGAATACGGATCGACCGCGTTCAGGTCGTCGACGAAACGATTGCCGTAGTCCGGACTCGCGACGCCGACGTAGACCGCGCAATTGCTGCCTTCCATGTCGCGCGGACGCACGCCCGCGTCCTCGAAGGTTTCCCATGCGAGTTCGAGCAGCAGGCGCTGCTGCGGGTCCATCTGCTGCGCTTCGCGCGGTGAAATGCCGAAGAAGGCCGCGTCGAAGCCGGCGACGTCGTCGAGTACGCCAGCGGAGAACGTATAGCTCTTGCCCGCTTCACGTTTGGACGGATGCTGATAAAACTCCGTGCCGAAACGCTCGGCCGGCACCTGGGTCACCGCGTCTTTTTCGTCGCGCAGCAATGCCCAGAAATCTTCGGGCCCGTGGACATGGCCGGGGAAGCGGCAAGCCATCCCCACAATCGCAATCTGTTTGGTCATCATTCTGTTGTTGGGTGCAGCGTACGCGCCGGCGTCCCGCGCGGCATGGCCGGCTCGAGAGTCCGAACGAGGGCGACGCCGAGTTGCTCGGCGCACAGATCTTTTCGGGTTGCAGGCGCGTCACCGTAGTTGCGCCAGATGAAGTAGTCGCTGCGCGACGGTTCGCAGCCGAGTTCGGTGTACACGTGCGGCAGCGCCGGCACGTGATCGCCGTAAAAACACAGCACCGTATCGCGACCCCGCGCGCGCAGCGTGCCGAGCAGTTGGCCGAGCATCGCGTCGGCGTTGGCGAGGTGGCGCAGATAGGCGGTCAGATCGCGCCAGCGCGCGTCGTCGCCGAGCGCGTGGAACGCGGCGCCCTCGCCTGTCTCGACCTGCTCCAGATGCAGCGGGCCGTGGTTTTCCATCGTCATCGAGAAGATGAACGCGGGTTTGTCGCGCGGCTCGCCAAGCGCTTTGACGATCGCGTCCGCGACCGCCTGATCGGACACGTACGGCCCCGCGCGCGGCGCGTCGGCGAAGGCGGCAATGTCGACGAAACGGTCGATCTGCAAATGTTTGAAGGCCCGCTCGCGGCCGAAGAAATCCGCGTAGTACGGGTGGATCGCCTGCGTCTGGTAGCCGCCGTGTTTGAACCATGAGGCGAGCGACGTGCATGCTCGTCGGACGAACGCGTACGGATAGAAACGCGCATAGCCGAGTTGCGTCTGATCGACGCCGGTCAGTACCGCGAACTCCGTGCGCATCGTATTCGCGCCCCATGCGGGGACCGTCAATTCACCGTGTTGGACCGACTCGCGGCGCGCGGTGTCGAAGTGGCTCAGGATGGAGTGGTCGATCGACGCGGAAAGACGCCGTGCGTCGAAGAACGACTCGCTCTGGATCAGGATCACGTCGGGTGCCGATTGCGGCACACCGCTCGCGAAAGGACCGGAGGCTAATACGTCGCGCAACCGCCGCGCCGTGGCCGGCTTCATTCCGTTCAGCAGATAGGCGACGAAGACCGCGAAGAAGCCGTGGCGCTTTTGATCGTCGACGGCGTTCAGCTTGAGCGGCAAGCGTGCGGCGCAGAGATAGGCTGCTGTGAGGCAGGCGCAGGCAGCGGTTAGAAGCGCGCCGACTGGCCTGTGCGCGAGCGGCTTATCCGCGATGAAACCCTCGACCACCACGACGACGCCGATCACGATCGCCACCACCGTGCCCGCGCTGACGAACGGCAAGTAAAGACGCGGATGTGCAAAAAGCTGGCTGAAGAGACTCAGGTCGGTGAAGACGAACGGCTCGCGCAGCGACGCGTACTTGGCATTGCTCACGCTGGCCAGCAGCGCGACCAATGCGATCGCGACGAATGCCGAGAACCTCACGCGGCCTGTGAGCAGCAACACGCACAAACAGATGAACCCGATGGCAGCGACGTGCAACGCGTACGCAACCGGCGAACGGCGCAACGATGCGCGCGGCATCGCAATCGCTTCAGGCAGAAGCGCGAGGCCGGCCGCGGCCGCGAAACTGAGCGCGAGCGTTGCGTCCACTCAACGCTCCTCGCGCGGCAGATACGACAGGCCGCCGAGAATCGCATCGGCCAATACCGCGGGCAGCAACGGCAGAAGACGCATGCCGAAAGCGAGCAGGCCCGGAAAAGCGATTTCCGCGCAACCCGCTTTCAGTTTGCGCTGGATGTGTTGGGCAGCTTTGTCCGCTGACCAGAGGAACGGTTTGTCGCCGGGGAACACGTCGCTCATCGAGGTCTTCACGAAACCCGGCAAGACGATCGACATGCGGATGCCGTCGCGCGACAGGATCGGACGCACTGAGTCGCCGTATGCTTTGATCGCCGACTTGCTTGCGCAATAGGCGGGCGAAATCGCCATGCCGCGCAGCGCCGCGAGCGAACTGATTAGCGCGATCTGGCCTTGCTTGCGTGCGCGCATGCGGGCGATGACGGGCAGCGCCGCGTGCATCGCACCGTAGAAATTGGTGTCGACGATTGCGGCCGTGCGTTCGAGTTCTTCCCAATCGGTTGCGGACCCGAGCGTGCTGGCGGCGCCGGCGTTGGCGATTAGCAGGTCGATGGCGTGCGCGTCGTCGAAACGGTGTAGCCAGGTTTGCATCGCTTCAGCGTCGCGCACGTCGATCAGGCCTGTTTCTACTTTCGCGCCTTTTGCACGGCAGGCTTGTGCTGACGCTTCGAGACGTTCGCCATCGCGGCCGATCAGGCCGAGGACCACACCTGGTGCCGCATAGGTCTGCGCGAGCGCGCGGCCAAGCCCCGCGCTTGCGCCGGTGATGACGATGTGGCGCGCAGCGGCGTTAAGCATGCGCGGCCGCCTCGAGACGTTGCACCGCGCCGGCTGTGGCCATCGCGATGCCAGTGCGGGTGTAGAAGTCGCCGTTGATTTGGGTGTGGTGGACGACGTAGTCCAGAAAGGCTTGGTACAGATTCATGTCAGGCGGCTCGCCGTGCTGCCAGAAATCGTCGAGCGAGCCCTGCCACGTCAGGCCCGGCATGCTGTAGATCGAAGTGCCCAGCGCGATCAACGGGCGACGGTGATGCAGTGCCGATAAGCCGACCGTGCTGTTTACTACCACTGCGCCACGTGCGTGGTCGAGCAGCGTCGGTAGATGGCCGGCGTCGATGAAGCGCATGCGCTCATTAATGCCGAGATCGCGCGCGAGTCGCTCGGCGTGACGGCGGTAGTCGATCAGACCTGTGTCGAGCGGATGGTTCTTGATCACGAGCCAACTGTCCGCCGGTGCGTGACGAGCGAACGAGGTCATTACTTTTGCAATGGCTTCGCGCACGCTGTCGAACGGAGAGTGGACGACGATCTGCGCATCCGAATTCAGTTGCAGCGGAAAGATGTAGTACGCGTGACCGGCTTCGAGCAGGTCGCGAGTGACTTGGTCGGAATTGCAATGATGTTTGCGTTTGCGCAATGCGCGAGCGGCCAGTCCCGAGTACTCGAAGAAGCCGTTTCTCGGACGATGGCTGCGGTAATGCGGAAAGCGCAACGCGAATAGTGTATTGGCGCTGCGATAACGGATGTCGTGGAAGGCGCGTTCGTAGAGGTTATAGCCGGTGGGTTGACCGACTGGACTTGGCGGCGTGAAACGGCGCTGATCCAAATACCAGGCGGGATCGCGCGGTAATTGCGAGCGGCCATTTACGCCGTGTTTTTCCAGTGTCAGCCAATGGGGGCGGACGTAGCCTTCTTCGAACACGTGGACACGCAGGCCGTTGGCTCGTGCAATTGGGTGTATCGGGCGGTGGATCTCGCGGCAGTCACCAAACATTATTACGTCGGTAAAACTGCTCGATTTCATTTTATCGAGATACCAATCGGATAACTCGCCCACGTGTCCGCGAAAATTCCACGCATCACTATTACCAGCGTATGACAGATCGCCACCACAGAAATTAACACGACGTAGGGCGTGACCGCGCTCGCGCAATGCGGTAGCAAGGCGACTGAAAAACGGAGACGCCGTGCCTTGCAGGGCGAGAAAAGAGCGGTGCATGTGAGTGCTTCGAAAGCGGCCCGAGCATTCCAACAGAACGCAATGTGCCGCGCCCTCCCCCGGAAACCTCGGAATCGTTTGAATAGTAGCTGCTGGTCTTAAGCAAGGACCGAAGAATACAACATCGCAAGGTAAAAAATCGCAAAGTTACGAAAATTTAAGAAATTTGTTGGAAGGATACGAAGGTGGATGGCGCCAGCCATATCGGGTGGCTATAATCGGCCGGCCTCGCTGTATCGGGTAGGCGTACGTCGATATCTTCCACGTAAGGATTGCCAAGCATAAAACGCGTTTGCAATCCTGGCAAAAACATCGCGTAAGGATTCGTATTGGCTCACGTAAAACGTTTGCGGCCTGTTTAGTCGCAAACACTTTGCGGGCGCTTCCGTTCTTCCCTCTGTTCGCTCGGCCGGCGACAAGGGAATTGAAAGAACCATTCAAGTTGGATAAGACGTTGGAAACAGTATCTAGCAACAACGCGGCGCTGCCGCCCTCGGGGAAAAAGAAAGGGCTGGTCGAACGAATCAAGGGAGTTAATCGCATCTTTGCGTTGACTGTCGTCGGCCCGACTGCCATTGCGATTGCGTATTTCGGGCTGATCGCATCGGACGTTTACGTCTCGGAGTCCCGCTTCGTCGTTCGCAGCCCACAACGGCAAAGCCAGACGAGCGTGGTGGGCGCCCTGCTGCAAGGCACCGGATTTTCCCGCGCGCAAGACGACACTTATCCGGTGATCGATTACATTCAGTCGCGCGACGCCCTCAAGGAACTGAACCAAAACGACTATATTGCGGACGCATATGGTAACCACGGCGATTTTTTGAGCCATTTCCCCCGAAGCTTAGACGACAGCTTCGAAGCGCTGTGGAAATATTACAGCAAGCATATTGTCTCGGTTGATCTTGACTCGACGTCGGCCATTACAACGTTGCAGGTTCGCGGCTATACCGCCAAAGACGCTCAGAAAATCAATGAGACGCTACTTGAAATGAGTGAGCGCCTGGTCAACCGCATGAACAAACGTGCTGCTACGGACACGGTTCAATTTGCCCAGCACGAAGTTGACATAGCAGCTGCCAAGGCCAAGGATGCGGCTGCGGCGCTAGCGACGTACCGAGACTCGTACACGGTGTTCGATCCGGAAAAGCAATCTGCACTGCAGTTGCAGCAAGTGACTGCGCTTCAGACTCAAATGTTTGCGGCACAGACGCAACTGATGCAATTGCAATCAATTGCCCCGCAAAACCCGCAAATTCCTGTTCTGAAGACCAGTATTGCAACACTTCAAAAGCAGATTGAAGCGGCAACGGGTGGCGTGACGGGAGGAAAGAACTCTCTGTCGAACAAGGCGGCGGCTTACGCGCGGCTGCAACTCGACTCACAATTTGCCGACAAACAATTGGCGTCAGCCATGGCGGCACTTGAAAGCGCGCGCTCTGAAGCCCAACGAAAGCAGCTTTATCTGGAAAGACTGGTTGAGCCAAATACGCCTGACATCGCAATCGAACCGAAACGACTGAAATCGATTTTTGAAGTGTTTGCGTTGGGAATGCTCGTTTGGGGCGTTCTGAGCTTGCTGCTCGCTGGCGTCCGCGAGCACCACGACTGACAAATTGGGGCAACCATGCAACATAACACCCCGCTCATCAGATCGATGAAGATTCAGCTGCGCGTAGTTGGGGCGCTCCTGATGCGCGAGATCCTTACTCGTTATGGACGGCACAACATCGGATTTCTCTGGGTCTTCTTCGAGCCAATGGTGTTCACCCTCGGCATCACGGCACTCTGGACAGCATCCAAGTCGGTCCATGGGTCCAACCTTCCCATTACGGCGTTTGCGGTGACGGGATATTCGTCGGTCCTTGTATGGCGAAATTGTGCGAACCGATGCTCGCTTGCAATCATGCCAAATCAGAGCCTGTTGTATCACCGCAATGTTCGCGTAATCGACTTGTTCTTTTCTCGAATTATCCTCGAGGTAACTGGCGCCTCGCTTTCATTTCTGTTTCTTACCGTTTTCTTTGTCACCTTGGGAATGATGGCGCCGCCCGCAAATATTTCGCTGATGATCTTCGGCTGGCTGTTCCTGTGCATTTTCGGAACCGGCATGGGACTGACCATTGGAGCGCTAAGCGAGCGAAGCGAAGTCGTGGAACGTGTCTGGCACACCATTGCATATCTGATGTTTCCCCTTTCCGGCGCAGTTTTCATGGTGAACTGGCTACCAGAGGGAGTGCAAAGACTAGCCCTTCTGCTGCCGATGGTGCACGGAGTGGAAATGTTGCGAGGTGGCTACTTTGGTTCACTCGTGAAGCCGCACTATGACGTCGAGTATATGATCTTTTCAGATCTAACGCTTCTGGTTTGCGGACTGTTCCTCGTAGCCGACGCAAGCAAACGTGTGGAGCCGGAATGATCGAACTGCAGAAACTTTGCAAGGATTATCATACCCGGCAGGGACGCAAGCGAGTACTTAACGATGTCAATCTGCGCGTTGCCAAAGGCGAAAACATCGGAATTCTCGGTCGAAACGGCGCGGGTAAATCTACCCTTATCCGGATGATTAGCGGCGCGGAGTTGCCAACCTCCGGGCGAATTCTGCGTGATATGAGCGTGTCATGGCCCCTTGCATTCGGTGGTGCTTTTCAGGGTAGTCTGACGGGCATGGATAATCTGCGCTTCATCTGCAGAGTCTATGGCGCCGACGCAAAGGCTGCCGAACCGTTCGTCCAAGAGTTCTCCGAACTAGGTTACTACTTGCGCGAGCCTGTAAAGACCTACTCCGCTGGCATGCGCGCGAGACTGGCGTTTGCTATCTCGATGGCAATCGAATTCGATTGTTTTCTGATCGACGAAATCATCGCCGTCGGCGATAGCCGCTTCCATGCGAAGTGCCACCAAGAACTCTTCGAGAAGCGCACCGACCGCTCCTTGATTATTGTCAGTCACGACGCCGGGTACATACGGGAGCACTGCGACAGTGCCGCCGTTTTGGTGCGTGGCAAACTGCACACGTTCGAGAATATTGAAGAAGCCTACGCTTTCTACCAAGAAAGCGCCGGCTAGCCCCGGAACGGCAATGATCCGCCTCTTCGGAGACATCGCTTGAGCAATCAACTCCAATTGGCTCTGCTCCGGCTCGCCATCATTCTAGGATCCCAGCGACTACTGGCAGTCGCCCGGAATCTGGTACTTGGCCACCGCAGCAAAGCGGCAACTTTCGAACGCATCGCGCAAAACCCGCAGCGGCAATTGCTTGTCGACGTGTCAGTCATCGCTTCGCACGATGCCGGCACTGGCATTCAGCGCGCTGTTCGTTCATTGCTCGTTCGTCTCATTGCCGCGCCTCCCGACGGATTCGAAGTTCGCCCAGTCCGGGCTACCCGCAGACGAACATACGAATATGCGGACGCGTACCTCTGCTCACTGAGGGGCGTCAAGCCATTGGTAGCAGATCAATGCATCCGCGTCACAGAAGGAGATATCTTCCTCGGGCTGGATCTAGCCGGTCGAATCATTCCTCGCCGACAATCCGATCTGCTTAAATGGCGTGGTCAGGGCGTCCGTTTATGCTTTGTAGTCTACGACTTGCTTCCTCTCACTAGCGCGAAGTGGTTCACGACCGTCGCACAGAAGTCATTTCGGCTTTGGTTGCAGACACTGAGCGTTCACGCGGACGCCGTCTTTTGCATTTCCCGTACCGTCGCCGAAGAAACTCGAACGTGGCTCGATGACAAACTGGGAACAGCCGCGCATAACCTAGCCGTTCGGTGGTTTCATCTAGGCGCAGATTTGCACACCCACGCAAGCCCCCTCCAGATGCGCCTCCCCGCCGGCTTGTCCGTATCCAGTCAGAATTCGCTACGGCAAACGGTCATGATGGTCGGCACGCTTGAGCCCCGCAAGGGTCACACGTTAGTGCTGGATGCGTTCGACATCCTCTGGGCGAATGGCTGCAGCGCCACTCTCGTGATCATCGGCAAGATGGGTTGGCATGTCGAAAATCTGGTTGAGCGCTTGCGTACCCACCAGCAATGGGGAAAGCACCTTATTTGGCAAAGCGGCGCGACTGACGACGAGTTATCGGAAATGTATTTATCGGTTGATGGTCTTATCGTCGCGTCAGAAGCCGAAGGCTTTGGCTTGCCGCTAATCGAGGCAGCCTCATTTGGATTGCCGATCCTCGCACGTGACATACCTGTATTCCGAGAAGTCGCGGAGCAACATGCAACCTATTTCGCCGCAAGATCAGGAGCGGAGCTTGCCCCAGAAATAAACGAATGGCTTGCGCGCTTGGCAACTCGCCAGGCGCCCTCAAGCGAAGCAATGCAACGTCTAACCTGGTCTGAAAGTGCGGAACAGCTCAAGCATTTGCTTGCCGATCTTGCATGACGCGCATTCAGGCGAAACTACGACAGAGTTCAAAGGTCTGACGCGCGCAAGCCTCCCAGCTTCGCCGTCCCGCAACACGTAGACCGCGCGCTACTGCCGCTGTTCGCCACGATTCATCCAGCAGGACACTTTTGATACCATCCATTAGCGCATCAGTGTCGTCAGATCGAACGAGCCACGCTGCGTCGCCCGCTACTTCTGGCAATGAAGAGCTGTTGGACGTCAATGTCGGCACACCACTCGCCATCGCTTCAAGCACAGGCAGTCCAAAACCCTCATAGGTTGACGGAAAAAAGAACGCACGTGCACCAGCATATAAGAAAGGCAGCTGCGCCTCAGGCACAAATCCCAGATAGCGAAGCCACCCTTCCCGCTCACCGCGTTCCAGATCGGTATGCAGATCATCACTCAGCCACCCCCTGCTACCAACGAGCACCAGCGGAAACCTTTGCCGCAATGTGGCTGGCAGACGGCTGTAGGCGCGGACTAGTTGATCCACCCGTTTGCGCGGCTCCAAGGTAGATACGCATAACGAATAGTTTCCGTAAACAAGGCCATGGTCCCGTAGCGACCCAGCGAGTTCCGATTCCGATCTTTGTCGAAACTTTCCACTAACGCCCAACGGTATGGCCGTAATCTTGTCCATTGACCAGCCGAAAAATTCCGCCACCTCAAGCCTGATCGCCTCGGAGTCTGTAATGATGTGATTGGCACGCGCAAGCGTCGAGCCGAACGCAACCTCGAAATGTCGACGTCTCTGCACCGGATGGGTTTCCGGATACTTGAATACAGAGAGATCATGAACAGTCACTATTCCCGAATCCACACATTCAGGCAAAAAGTAGTTGGGCGCGTGAAAAACGGCGTCAGCCATTTGTCTACGTAACGCCCATGCACGCCACCATTTTGGTATCTGTCGGCGGAAATATCCCTGTTTCTTGCGAAGCGCAGGTATCCGCAACATGTTCGCAGGGTCGGCAACCCACTCATTAACACGAAAAAACCTCACGGAGTCGACACGTCCATCCCGCGACTGATAGTAGCGCGCAAGCTCCCACGTGTAACGCCCGATGCCAGTGAGTGGTGGCACCAAAGCATCCACTGAAAGGATTAACTTCACCCGTCACTCTCCAGCATTACCTCTCCTGCAGTTTCCGCAACGCCGATCCGCGAGGTATTCATCATGCTCAAAACGAGAATCCGCTCTTGTTGCGACGAATATCTGCTTCCACCATCATCTGGCACAACTGCTCCAGATTAGTCCTAGGCTCCCAGCCCAGTTCAGTTCGTGCCTTTGCGGGGTCGCCAATCAACAATTCAACCTCAGCAGGTCGGTAGAACTTCGAGTTGATCTTGACAATCGTCTTTCCGGAAGATACGTGATAGCCAACTTCGTTCTCGCCATGACCTTCCCATCGGATGTCGAGGCCTGCGGCCTTGCCGGCCATGGAAACGAAGTCCCGAACAGTCTCAGTGCGGTTCGTGGCCAACACATAGGTATCGGGTCGGTCTGCCTGCATCATGCGCCACATGCCTTCGACGTATTCTTTGGCAAAACCCCAATCACGTTTCGCGTCAAGATTGCCGAGCTCAAGCGTTGACAGGTTGCCTAAACTGATCTTGGCAATGCTGTCAGTAATTTTACGCGTAACGAACTCCTGACCGCGAAGCGGGGATTCATGATTGAAAAGAATACCGCTACATCCGAAGATATTGTAACTTTCACGGTAATTGATCGTCATCCAGTGTGCGTACAGCTTGGCAACACCGTACGGACTACGCGGATAAAATGGTGTGTTTTCCACCTGCGGAATCGCTTGCACCTTTCCAAACATCTCCGACGTGCTTGCCTGGTAGTAGCGAATCGCCGGATTGACGATTCGGATTGCTTCCAGAAGATTAAGCGGACCAATCGCCGTGATCTCGGCTGTCGTCACAGGCTGATCAAACGATACGCCGACAAAACTTTGAGCCGCAAGGTTGTAAACCTCTGTAGCCCCTGACTGTTGAAGCAAGCGAATGCTTGACGAAAGATCGGTCAGATCGTATTCGACTAGATGCAAATTCGGATGCTCCGAAACACCCACCTCGGCAATTCTCCAGAAGTTCACCGAGCTCGTGCGCCGGTACGTTCCGTACACAACGTAGCCCTTGTTTAGCAGAAGTTCAGCGAGATATGCCCCATCTTGCCCCGTGATACCAGTAACCACCGCAACATTCTTATTCATGGCTCTCAGATGCCCAATTCCAATCGATTTTTTCGGGAAATGCTAGTAAGCGAAGTTTTTTACTGCCGACACATACTGCGTCGCCCACAGGTTAACCATGCGGAACCAAAGCTCTACAAAACGAACTTGTCGTTGAGCGCACCTGGCGTCTTGACAACAACGTTGACTGCATCAGTTAGCGCTTCAAAGTCCGTCACATCGCCTGGTTCAAGCACGACGATGTCACCCGCTCCCCACTCTTTTCCAGCCATCCGGACCTTTCCTGACATTACAAGCGTAATTTCCGTGGCCACCTTATGGTAATGTGCGCCTTCCTTGTCGCCCGCCTTGTAGCGCTTGACCGCAACCTCACAATTGTCCGTGCTATAAGCAGTTGGTGAAAACGCACCGACAAACCACCCCTTTACCATGTCATCCAGTTTTGCGCTATTCATTCCGCACGCCTTTGAAGAATCAGACTTTCACACTGGGATACCTGCTGCAGTGTTTTCATTGGGTGATAATGATTCTGCTCCACCGTGTATGTACCGATGCGTCGTTGTTCCAAGATCAACTCGTTAAGAGATGGGCAGATGTAGAAAAGATCGTTAACAGACGCGTTCTTTCGGATCATGTTCTGGACTGCCCGAACAAAGTCCGTACCGCGTTTGAACCAGTAGAAGCCTGCGGTTGCCGCGCGGCTGATGGGGTTCTTCTCGGCGGCCTCGACAACCAGCCCATCTTCACCGCAACGTACGTATGAGTAGCGCGGGTGTACGGAAGCAAACGTGACAGTCCCAGCATGCAGATCACGGTGATGGAAATCCGAAACCACGGCGCTAAAGTCCGCTTCCAGCAAGTCGTTTCCGTTCAGAATCAGCAGTTCATCGTCCGTATCGATATGCGGTGTAGCCAGTAACGCTGTACACGCCGCGCCTTGTGTATTTTCCGGCACGGAAAGAACTGTCGCGCGCGGAGCGAGAAGGCCGACCATGTTGCCAAGGTGATAACGCCGGATGTCCTGCTCGCGCAACGCAACGATGAACTTCGCGCCGCGAATTCCGCTGCAAGCATCAATCACCCACTGGAGAAGTGGCCTACCGTCGATTTCAGCAATGCAAAGAGGATAGTCACCATCATGCAATTCAACGCCACCGGCGGCCAGAATCAAAATATTCATGCACGTGTGCCCTCATTGACCTGCCGAATGCGACTAAGGATATTCGAAATGTTGACGTCTTCAACTTCGCGAACTGCAAGTACGTGCGCACCTGAAGCAGTTGCAGCACGAATACCATTTTCGTTGTCTTCGACAATCAAACACTCATGAGGCTCAAGACCCAGACGCTCAATCGTCTTCAGATAGATCTCTGGAGACGGCTTGCCCTGCTTGACGTCGCTGGCGGACATGACATGGTCGAGATAGACATCCAGACGCGCCTTTTTCAACATCACCTCCATACTCTGCCGAATCGAATTCGACGCGACGGCCAGCTTGTAGTTCATCGCGCTCAACTTTGACAGCGCGTACTCGTGAACGAAGCGCGGCTTGCACAGTGAGTGGACCAGCTCCATCGTGTATGCCTGTTTCATCTCGTTGATGAACCCGTGCAGTTCGCGCGGCAGACCACTCTCGATAGATAACATTTCCAACTTCTTGCTCGTCGGCAGACCGTCGTAGGTGGTCAGGTGCGCATACCGGCTGATTTCAAACCCGAACAGACGCAGTGCCCTATTGAGCGCGTCGTAATGCCAGTCTTTTGCCTCGATAAGGACCCCATCCATATCGAAAATTACAGCTTTAATCATTTAAACGGTCTCCAAAAAATTTCTTTGCCTTCTCTGGATGGTCGGTACACAGCATCAGATCAGGATGTGTCGGCAATTCACGTAACATATGCCATTGCGCCTCGGCGTCTCGGCCATGCAACTCGGATGAAACGACACAAACCTTCTTACCGGCACGCAATAGGGTTTCAATCGTACGGGCGTCGTACCAAATGTCTGAGAATGCGTCGAGCCATACGCCATCCGATTGCTCCAACCAGGCTGACTGCCTTTCGACTTCACTCATTCGCGTAAATACAGGAATACCTGCCTCCAGATAAGCCCGCATGTCCGGTACGGCCATGTCGAATACAAACCATTTGCCAAGAGATCTGCTTATCAGGGTCTCCCTTAGCGCTCCGACGAGACCGTCAGCCTTGATGTTCAGTGCCAAAGGCAAGTCACGGTTTCTCAGAATTCGAAGAAGATCGGAAAACGAGATTTCATCTCCGGTCGGCATGTCGTGCGAGATGACGAGCGACCCGTTTCTGTCCCGAATGTCCGTTTCCGTGCCGAATCCGAGATCGAAGGAACGACAAAATGCGATCTCTCGGTTCTTCTCTTTGGCATCCTGCCAGTAGCCTCGATGACTGAGTACTATCATGATGCCACCTTTTGCACTGCGCGATTCGAGACGGGATGCGCCAGAAAAGTGTCGAGGTCGGCAGGGATGCCAAGTCCATACATACCCGCACCTTCACTTCCAATGTTATGAACGCCAATCCGTTGACCCTCCTCAATCAGCTGGTTATAAGTCGGCGCGACATAAAACTCGCCATTAACACGAAGGTCTTTAGCGATCATCGACTCCGCCGCGCGCACGAAATCGCAACCTCGTCTGAAATTATAGATTCCAACGGTAGCTTCGCTTGAGATAACTTCCTTCTCCACCACCCGCGAAACTTTGCCGTTTTCATCGAAACCGACGAAGGACCATTTCGGGTCATCTGCTGTCATGGTCATAATCAGACCGTCGAGGGCGTGCACCGGTAGTTGATCCACATAGGCGTCAATGGAAACGTCTACGTATTGATCACTGTTGGCGATCATCAGTGCTTCGTCGGTATCGATAAGATCCTTTGCCGCCAACACTGTGCACGCGGCCCCTTCCGTTATGCCGTTCAGGGCAATAATCTTACATCCGGGCACCCATGCCTCGAGCCGCATCTTCAGCCCGTAAGCAGCAATGTGCTCGGCCTGGCAAATGAAGATGAACCGGTGCTCCACCGTCGGACGGAGGTTCTCGATCACCAGTCTGATCATTGGAACATCGTGAACGCGAATCAGTGGCTTCGGGTCCACGTATCCTGCTTTTGCAAAACGACTGCCGGCCCCCGCCATGGGAATCACTATATTGAGCATTCTATTAATCCAGATCGATTGTCTCTTCTAGGAGATATTTCTTTGCCGCGCTAACACACAAAATTAGTCGCCGTTGAAAGGAAACCTTGTGTCGAGAGTCTTGCCACCTCCTGCCTTATGAAACTCCGTCGACGTAGGAAACGTCTTCACCACTGCGTCAAAACCTCGCAATTCCAATGACTTCAAGTGATGCAACACCTCGCCAGAATTGGGATCGCGGCCAAGGAATGTCGTGTACAGCGATTCAACGAGTTTTCGTTGATCTTCGAAATCAACGACACCTTTGGATCGCTTGAACCGCTGCAAATAGGCCGTGAGCTCGCCGTGTTTCAAAATCGCTTCCCGAAGCCTGTCTGCGCCAATCGACCTATAAGCATCGAATACTTGAGCAAAATATTCGGCGCGACTTTCCCAAATATTTGCAGAGCGCATTTCATCGAGGCGCAGGCCGGTCCCCTCATGTCCCAGCGCCAACGCGGTCGACAGATAGGGAGCAATAACGATCTGGTCGAGAACCTCAGGTCCGGTCAGTGAGATTCGCCATTCGATGCCAAGAAGGCTTAGCATGCGATTGCCAAGCGTCGCCAACACAGCTCGCGACGGATGGTTAACGGTAAATAATGGTTGGTCTGTGGTTGAGTACGCCTCGATGATGTCCGAAACCATCACATCGCAGCCAGCGGCCCTCTCACGGCGAAGCAGTTCTCTCGTCGTCAGAAACGCTTCCGATCGAACAAAGTCGGGAGGAAAGAAATCGCTTCTCTGCGTATCGCGCAGGAATTCGCTGACGTCCTTTCCGGCGAAAAAGTAGTCGATCGCGTGGGCATCATGATAAGCAAGGCGCCCGTCATAGAGATCTCTGAGCGGAAAGCACTGGGGAATCTGACCACGGTGATAGACCGCCGAAAATATGATCAGCCGGGATTTCGGCGATCTATTCTTCCTTATCCAATCCGTAGCCAGCCATTCCACATCCCGATAGTTATCCGCCACAGGCTGCGAGATAATGACGTCAGCTTCCTCAATATCCGACTTGAAGCTCTCAAATTCCGTGTTGACATCTACGCTGAAAACTTCTCGATATTTGATTTGAACATCATTCGGCCGAGTCTCGGCCATCAGCTTTGCCAGCGCGCCACCTTGACAGTTTGCGTGTATGTATATTTTCAAAATTTGTACCTGACTTTTCGAGCTTGCCAGTCAATATCTGCTGCATCGATTCACGCAATGTCAATCGAAAGCGGGAGCCACGCACCCTGTCAAATGAGATCCCACCGCAGGGCGCGATCGTTAAGCATTCGTCTCAAACACATGCGTAACTGCTCTTTCCAATCTTCCCGTGAAATTGTCAAAGCTGAAACTTGAGGCGTAAGTCTTAGCATCTTTCGAGAATTGCTGAGCCGACTTCATACCACCGTCCAACGGCAAAACCGGGGCCGCTGGATCATCAAAGGATTCGGCAACGCCTTCAATGATCTCAACCAGCGTGTCCGCCAAGCCATCGACATTGCCGGTCGTGACGGTACGTCCACGCCCTCCTGCAATCCAACGCAAATTGCCCGCGTCATACGTCACAGGGATCATGCCGGCCCGCAACCCTTCGATAACCGGCACGCAAAATCCCTCGTGATACGAAGCGGAAACCAGAACGTGAGACTGCCGGAAGACTCGCGCCAATGTCACCTCGTCGACTTTGCCGATGAAGTCGACATTTTCCCCGAGTCCGTACAGACACACTCTTTCCTTGACTTCCCGAATGTACTCCGGGTCTGAGAAGTCGGTATTACCCACGAGTCGCAGAACGAAGTGCCGATTCGTCATTCTCTTCACTTTCGCAAGGGCATCGACAATGTCCAGAATGCCCTTCGACGAAAAGAACCGTCCAACGCACATTAAATCGATTTGTCGGGTGGGTTTGTCTTCCAGAGCGCCGATCGCGGGACGATCAACAGCTATCGGCAACTCAATGAACGGCAGATCCTTGATGCTTTGTCGAGTTAATTCTTCCGAGTTTTCCCGGCTGTCGACCCAGATGGCATCAGCGTTCTTGAACAGCGCTATTTGCGCAAACGACCTGTCAATCACATCCCAAATCCGTTTGGGCATCAGGTGCTTTGGCGTTACATTATGAAAACACACCACATGTTTTCCCGTCTTCTTCGGGTTGCCCAACGCCTCGAAAAGTTCGTGATGAATCGCAAAATGATAAACAATCAAGTCCGATTGCCTGAACCAACGATTCTCCTCAAGACTTTTCGCATCTTCACACAGCTCGAAGTTCATGTCCGGAAAATCGTTGCGAACGCCGAGCGCACGCACATTGCTAAAGCCGGTTTCGCGCAATGCATTGTAGTAGTCATTCGCAGAATGCCCAACGGCATCACCTCGCAGAAACCACGGACAAACAATGGAAATTCTGATGTTCTTAAGCTTGGAATTGCTCATTTCGTTCGAAGAAGATACCGGCCTTCCGTCAGGCACAACGCCTTCAGGTTAGCGCTGACGGGCCATTAAAATGTAAACGCTTCTACCGGACGGCAATTCGACGCAAGGTACTTGTCCAGAGTAGCCTTCAATGATGCTCCACTAAGCACACCAGATTTTCCGTTCACAATGTCGACCAACGAGGCCGTCATACCAGCCACGTCACTTGGATCGAAGCAGATGCTCGCATTCATGTTGACCTCGGAGCATGACGACACGTTAGATGTAATGACCGGGACACCGTACTCCTGGGCCTCCAGAATCGGCAATCCAAGTCCCTCATACACAGATGGAAATAACAGGACCGAAGCTTGGGCGTATTGGCTAGCCAATACCTCGTCGTCGATATCGCGATGCCACTCCACGTCGAGCCCCAACCGTTCCATGTTTGAGAAGAAGCGCAAAGCGTCGTTAATGCTGATCCGTTCCTTACCGACTACTTTCAAACGGAAAGAGGTCAGCTTTGCCGCCGCCGTCAGGACCAATTCGATGTTCTTGAGATTCTTACGCCAATCCAGCACGTTCACTAGCAAGACGGTCCGCGTTGCCGAACCCGCTAGCGTGGTGGCCTGGCATTCGAAAGGAATGTCCGTGATGGTCGATGGCACCTGATCCGCAGTGCGATAGAGATTCATGAAGTCCACCCGCGTGGATTCACTGATGCACACTACCCGCTCCGCATTTGCGAGGTAGTACCGGAATCCCAGATCGTGCTGTCGAGCGAAGTCGTAGACGTCCAACTCGTTTGGAAAACGCAGACAAGCAGTTGCCAGCAAATTCGGTACGAGGTCATAGACGATGCCAACCACGCGCGGCATAGGCGGAACACCCAAATCACATATCCAGGGCGCGGTCACCACGTTAACGTCAAAATCATCCGGATTGATCGTTTCGGAAGTCCATTCGACGGCAAAAGGCTGTTCTGTCTTGCCCATCGATGCGCCGGTGGTGGAAGCACCCGATCGCGAAGACCAATAAGGGCCGCGCGAAGCCTGCGTTTTCACAGACTTTGTCCTTGCACTAAAGCGTCCCAGATATATCTTTCCTTCTTTCGGCGCGCCGAATGTTACGCGCCAACCGCGACTTTCAAGCTTCCCCGCGTAGTAGAGAATGACTCGCCTTACTCCGACGTGAAGGCTCAAGAAATCCGGTTCTACAATAAATAAGGTCCTAATGATGACCACCCTCTAAGTTCCTGGACGATTTGCTGGTAGTGCCTGCAGGAAGGCGACGCCACCAGGACTGTCTAAGTTATTGATCGTTCTTTACGACTTTTTGAAGACCTCAAGGCTTACCAGTCCAAGACTTAGCAGCCGCGGATCCGAGCCCATGCCGATTTCTTGCGGAGAACAAGGATCTTGAGGGGTAAACGAAATTCGAAGTACTGCAGTTCGGTTCAATAGCTCCTTCGGCACACTAAAGTGGAACGGCTGATCGTCGAAACTCGCGTTGAGGGCGAAATGGCCCACGGCCATTCCGTTGACTGTCACACTGATTACCGTCCTTGACGCGGGAGGTCTTACAAACCCTTTGGCGTAGCCCTCGACGACCAGGTCGCATCCCGGGTAGTTGGAGTGAAGAACGAGTTGCGCTTCATCCCCTAGCATCCAGCAGCCCCACGGTTCCGGCTGGGACCAACCCGAACCCAGCGCAGCAATGCCAGTTCCTCCGCTAGAAAACAACTGCTTGCCTTCCGCCTGCGGCGTGCGGACGATAGGCGGCGGCTCTACCAGAATGTGGCGGAGCTTCATTTCATCACGAGGCACAAGGAAGTGCATCCGCAAAATATTGTTCGTGAGAAATACCTCTCTCGGCAATTCGACGCGCAACAGCGTTCCGGACATCGGCGTCACCGTCGCAGGGACGTCGTTTGCCAGGATGGTGGGCAGAACTTGAGTGTCCTCGACCTCAATCTGAACAAGGATCGCATCAGTAGGCGTCACGGGTAGCTTGAATGTGATTTCGCCGTATGTCTCAGCCGTGAGGACAATCGCTTCTACGTTCACTTCCCAGGCGGAGTCCACGTAGACCCCCATCTGGACTGCTTTTTGCCCCCATTTGCCGCCAAAATTGACTTTCCTTCCAAAACCAACCGCCGGGGTGGTCTGTTCCGCAGTGGGATTGCCGCCACCGGGCACCATATGCTTGTCGCCAACCACCGGCATCGCCTCAAAGCCGTCCATCAAGCCTTTACGCATCGTCGTCGATATGACGTGCACATTTCTCGCAAGACGAGCCACGTAGCCGGCGGCACGGAGGCGGCGCGTCAGTTCGACGTCCTCGGCCTGCCCCCAGAACAGGAGTTCGTTCCAGCGCACACGTTTCAACACTTCCGCTTTGGCGATCATGATTCCGCCATTGATGAAAACGTGACGTGACCAATCTCCGTATTCAAGCGTCGCCGGTGACGTAAGCGACCATTCACCCCCCAACGTAACCCAATCTGGCATCCTGCGACCATCCGGCCGAGATTGCCGACAAACGAGAACAGAATAGTCGGAACCGTACGCGCTGAGATTCTTGATGAAATCCGACGGAATCGTGTAGCGATCGTGAGCAATGACCAGATTTTCAGTCGTAGCGGCATCGACAATCTGGTTCTTCTTTTTCGTGATCCAGCCGAGAGTCGGAAATTCATCGGGCTGACGAACAAACGTCACATGCTTGTATGTCTCACCCAAGTCGGTCTTCAACGACTCCGGCCCGCAGACAATGCACTCCACCGTCTGACCGGCGACACGTTCGACGTTTTCCACGCTCTCAATGAAAGCTCGTAATAACTCTGGACGCTTGCCGTCGGTTACCACACCGAAGGAGAACCCGGCGAGGTCATTTGTGCGGCGAATCGTGCGAGTGTTCACTACCGCGAACAGGCATGACCCGGCATCGTAGGTATGTTCGAAGACAATCTTCGTATCACCCCATTCCGCGATAAGATTTTTGAGTTCAAAAATAGTTAGCAATGCCGTATTCGACATGCGAATCAGCAATTTCCCGCCGGGCGCAAGCAACCGCAGTGCTTCATCGACTACGAGGGGCCACGCCTTAATAGAGCCAAGATCGCGCTCCGTCAGATAGACCACATCGAAGCTCTGGTGAAACTCAGCGGGAAGTCGAAAATCGGACTTCGGATTATAGATGCGAGAGCTCGACTTCATCCAACCAAGGGGAGGACGATCACCAGCCCAGAATACTTCCGATGACTTGCCCAGCAGTTCTTTCAACGAATTGTCGAGTTCCAGTGCCGCAGCAGGAGCCGTCGTGCCCTGCTGAGCTACCGACGTTTCCCTTTTTTGTTCCGGAGAATACTTTGCCCGCGTAAAGATTCCTTTGGCCGTGGACTTCCCGTTTGCGTACTGGCTAACGAAAGTCGATTTTGCGCCGCTATCGAGCCTGAATACCGGCCTGAGCAGACGCCCGACTATAGGGAATCGCGTAAGCTCATAAATGCGGATAGCCTCTTTAAGCCCGGGGAGATCAACGCCAGTCGCCCGCGCCTCGCCAGAATTAGATAGTTGCGCAAGGATTTGAATTTTCGGCGCGCCATTGCGCAAACGGGCGAGATAATAGTTCATTCCGTCGATATCAGGCGCCCTCTTCAACAACGTGAAATAAGAGCTTTCGATAAACTGGATATCGTCCGTCGACAACAATGAACTCAGATCGAACGCTGCGCCAGCGAAGGGATTGCTTGACATTTTTACTTTCCGAATACCCACCGAAATTGCTTGATTGATTGGTTTGATAAGACGCCAATGTTTAATCGGCTAGCGTAATGCAGGGTACGGTGACTTCACGAATATCGAACCCTCGCTGACGATGTTGCTCCGCAATTTTGGCATCTGCCGTCGAGATGCCTATACCAGGAATCTCAAAGAACGGCAGCAGCGTTGAACTATCTCCAACCGCAGCCTGAATAACCGTATCGCCAGGCCGCTGCTCTCTGAGCAACTGGGCATAGTGAAACGTCGGTTCGACATGCACCCCGTGCCACCCACGCTCGTGGAACGCGAGTGAAACCGAATCGATGATCGGATCCTGGGCACCAATATCAATATATCGGCCGTGCTCGACATGCCCTACCGCCCGCCAAAGCATAACGTCTTCGAAATTCTGCGCATAGGACGTAATGCTCATGGCGCGACTCGCAAAATCAGACGCAAACAGGCGCGGCATCGCAATTGCGAACACGCAGAAATCGCCAAACCGAAGTCAAAAAAACAGTTACACATGGCATCCCCGAAGGCGGTGCGCAAGCTTACAGTGTCGACACCACGCAAGTCAGATTGCACGAAACACGCACGCCGTTTTGCTCTTACCTATCGCAACGTGCGCGTTCGCCGTCAGCACTTGACGGATGTGGAAAGACGCTTACTCTGCTTACCTAAACGTCTGAACTCCCGTAATCACTGGATACGCCACCGAGAACACCACATTCAAGAACTTCTGCACCTCGGCGATCGGCGCATTCGACACATACAGCAGATCCTTGTTATCCATAATGAAGCTCTGCGCCACAAAGAACGAGTTCGGGTCACGAAGATTCACGCGGTAAACCACCGGCACCTTGCCGTCCGCCGTAGTACGCACAGGCGTATTCGGCCATGGCAACGCCTTCGCATCTTCGAGTCGGAAAATAAACACGCCCTGTGCGTCCGAGCGCGAATCTTCCAGACCGCCTGCGCGAGCCAACGCCTGCGCAAGCGTGATCCCCTGTGCCTCAAAATTGATTTCCTGATTCTTACCGGTCGCCCCGAGCGACGTGAAGCTGAACGGCTGGAACAGTGCCGTCACCACATCGCCAGCATGCAGCGGCACATTCTGGCGAGGATCGCGAATCACCGTCTCGAGCGGCAACGAAGCCACGGTGTCGCCACGCGTCACCTGAATCGTGATCTTGTCGACCGGCTGCTTCACGCCTCCCGCGGCTGCCAGCGCATCGAGCAAACGCTCACCACGCGCGCTCAGCGCCATCCGGTTGCTACTCGCGACGTCACCCACCACGGTGACATACGATGTGGCGTTGCGCGAAAGCTTCACCAGCACTTGCGGATCGTGAGCGATATTCTTCAGGCGCGAAGCAATATCTCGCTGCAACTCATTCGGCGTACGGCCGACCGCTCTCAATTCACCTGCGAATGGCACGTTGATCTTGCCGTCGCCATCGATCGTCTGATCCGGCAGAACGGTCACACGCGCGTTTGTCGTGCCGCCTTTCGAATCGATTTGCGCTGCGCCGAAGAGCGTCGCGGGAGGCGCCTCCCAAATCGACACTTCAATCGTGTCGCCGACACCTAGCTGCTGCTGGAACGAGGTGCTATTGCCCAGCGTAGCCGAGAAATCGCCGACACTACGTTCTGCAAAGAGCTTGCGCGCGACGTCGTCCGTGACATCGACAATCTGGATACCGGCCGGATTTGCGGCCGCTCCAGCGCTGCTAATTTGCGAACGGCTAGGCCCGGAAGTCGGAATGCTCGAGCACCCGCCAAGTGAAATCGCCCCAAAGACGACTGCGGTGAAAACAGTACAACGAGACAGACGCGGCATTTATAACTACTTTTGACAAAAAAAGTTAGCGAGTAAAACCTCGGCGCGAATTGTCTCATGCACTCGGGTAGAATGGCACGCTGTAGTCAAAAAATCCACACCAGAAATTTCAGAAAATTCTGCGCGCCAGCTAACAAATCGACTCACACTCTCGTGCCAACCCTCTTCCTGGACGTCACACGCCTCCTCACGCGCCTTTACGACGGGCTTTTGCCTACGGGCGTGGACCGCGTCGGCCTCGCATATATTCAGAAGTACGGCGAAAAAGCGCGCGCAGTTCTCAGCGAGCGCGGTTTTTCCACGGTATTAAGCGAACGAGACTCGCTGCAAACGTTTGCAGCACTTCTTTCACCCGCATGTAATAGAAATGCTATTCGCGCATTAGTCGCCCGCGCGTGCCTTAATCGCCTGCGAGAAACAAGACTCAGCGGAATTCTGTTGCACACAAGTCACAACGGGATGGAATTCAGTCGCTATTACAGCGCAATGGCACAACGCCAAATTCGCCCCGTGTTCATGGTCCACGATTTAATCCCACTCACCCACGCCGAGTATTGCCGCCCAGGCGTCGACGCAACGCATCGGCACCGCATGCACACGGCGCTGAAGCACGCGAGCGGGTTAATCATGAACTCCCAGGCCACTCTCGACTCGCTCGCAGCCGAAGCGCGGCGCGCCAATCTTCCTTTGCCGCCGACCGTCGTCGCACGCCTCGCCTCCGGCGTCACGCAACGCCCGTTCGCCGAGCGCCCTCTGCCCACACCTTACTTCGTCATGCTCGGCACCATCGAGCCGCGCAAGAACCACTGGTTCATCCTGCACGTCTGGCGGCGTCTCGTCGAACAACTCGGCGCGGCGGCACCGAAGCTTGTCGTGATCGGCCGCCGCGGCTGGGAATGTGAAAACGTCGTCGACATGCTGGAGCGCTGCGAGAATCTGAAGGGCGTCGTGATAGAAGAAGCGCACTGTTCCGACGAACAGTTGCACGCTTATTTGCAGCACGCACAGGCGCTGCTATTTCCGTCGTTCGTCGAAGGCTACGGCATGCCACTCGCCGAAGCGCTCGCGTTGAAAGTACCGGTACTCGCGAGTGATCTCGATGTCTTTCACGAAATCGCGGACGACATTCCCGACTACCTCGACCCGCTCGACGGCCCCGGCTGGCTCTCCCGCATTCAGGCATACGCTTGTGCGAATAGCCCCGAGCGCGATGCGCAGCTGACGCGCATCGAACGTTTTCGCGAACCGACCTGGGCGGAGCATTTCGAGCACGTCGACGGCTTTCTTGAGACGCTGCGTTAAATGAAGCAACGCGTCGCTGGAAACAAAGCGCCCATGAGCCTCGCGATCGATCTGCGCAGCCTCACACGCGGCTCACGCACGCTAAGCGGGTTCCGCGAAAGTTCAGAACATCTGTGGATTGATCGGTGGCACGGGCGCGTCGCACTGCGCTTCGCTCGCGTATGCAGCAAGCGTGTGACTGCTGCGTGGCCCGGACCGGTTTGGTCACGCGGCCCTGCAGGCACGCCGTTGCTGTCGTGGCTCTGCGTGCCGGTTACCGATGCCAGCGCCGAGGCGTTTGCCACAGCACTCAATTCGGCGCTTGCCACTGCGCTCGAACATGACCGCAACATCAGCACTTCGCCCGAGGTAGACGTCGAGCGACTTATGCAGCGGTTCGCACGCAACCAGGCATCGACGCTGCGTCAATCGCAAACTGCCTGCCCCGCCGCATTGCTTGAAACCAAAAGCACAACGCGCGTCCTGCTGATCGACGAGCGCGCACGATCGAATGGGCTTGGCGCCATCCCAACACGCAACTCGCGGCAGGCCTTCACGCGAATGCTGCAAGCCGCGCGTAAGGCCCATCCGCAAGCCGAATTCTGGATCGCGCGATCGAATGACCCTGGCAGCGGGCACTGGCTTTCCGCATCGGTCGACGCCATGCCACCCGGCACCCGTCGTATCGCCGAACACGAATCATTGTGCGCCGCGCTGCATCATGTCGATCACGTCTATACGTTGGGCGCGTCGGAGGGCATGCACGCACTGCTTGCCAACGTGCCAGTGCACGTGTTCGGCGCGCCGTACTACGCCGGCTGGGGCTTGACCGATGACGATCTGCCCTTGCCGAACCGCACCGCCCGCCCCACGCTCGCCGTGTTATTCGACGTGGTGTTCCTGCGCTTCACCCGCTACCTGAATCCGGCCACGCACGCGCCCGGCACGCTCGACGATCTGCTCGACAGCATCGAGTTGCAGCAAGCAGTCCAACAACGCTTCGCCGATCTGCGACAGGTGGCGGCAATCCGCTTCCAGTGGTGGAAGCGCCCATTCGCGACGCCATACATCAGCGCCGGCGACACCGCACTACGCTGGACACACGAGCCGCAATCCGTGCAAGCACACGAATGCGCGGTACTGTGGGGCGCGCGCAGCGCGGACGGCCTTGCCCCCGAAGTGCGCCGCGTCAGAATCGAAGACGGCTTCTTTCATTCAACGGGCCTTGGCTCCGACATGATCGCTCCGCGCAGCCAGGTGATCGATCGCCGCGGCCTTTACTTCGACGCCAGCCAGCCGAGCGATCTCAGCGTGCTGCTCAACGACACCGAGTTCAGCGAAGCAGAGTTGGCTCGCGCGGCGGCGTTACGCAGCAAAGTTGTGCAACTCGGCGTCACCAAATACAACCTCGGCCGCCATCGCCCCGATTGGACCGCGCCTGCCGGCAAGCAGGTGGTACTGGTCCCCGGTCAGGTCGCCGACGATGCGTCGATTCGCCTGGGCACGCGCGCGATCGGCACCGCCGATGCGCTGCTGCGCGAAGTGCGCAGACTGCGTCCCGATTCATTCGTGGTCTACAAGCCACATCCCGATGTTCTTTCGGGCAATCGCAATGGCCTGATCGACGCGCAACAACTCGCGGATATCGTCGACACCGAAGCGGACCTGCTGTCGCTCGTCGACGCCGCGGACGAAGTCCACACGCTGTCGTCGCTCGCAGGCTTCGACGCGTTATTGCGCGGCAAGGCGGTCTTCACGTACGGGCTGCCGTTCTATGCCGGCTGGGGACTGACACATGACGCGCTCGCGCCGGTGCCATGGCGGCATCGCACGTTGACGCTGGACATGTTGTGCGCGGGCGTGCTGTTGCGCTACCCGCTCTATTTCGACTGGAACACGCGTCTTTTCACAACACCGGAGGCCGTAGTCGAACAGCTCGCGCCGCAAGCCGCACGGCCGCTCGAAAAGGTGCGCGGCAACCGGATGCGGCCACTACTCAAGGCAATTCGCTGGACTCGCAACGGACTCCTGCATGCGGCATGGCGCTTTCAGCAAAAGCTCACGCGTTGCTCGGAGTGAAATAAGAAAGTCTTCCCGCACGGCGAATGCGTGCGCGGCGCGAGCCGGAGACAATCACCACCACAGCCAATAAGACGCAAAAAAACACAAAAAAAAAGCCCCGCAAGATTTCCATCTTGCGGGGCTTTTTTCCAGCCTAAAGCGTTGTGCGCATTAGCGCGACATCATATTCATGCTGACGTTATGCATGACCCACAACGTGCCGCCGATCACGATCACAGCAGTCAGCGCCGTGAACGCGAACGCCGTCACATTCCAGCGCTGCGCCGACGACGTATTCATGTGCAGGAAGAACACCAGGTGCACGATGATCTGCACGAACGCGAGGCCCGCAATTGCGAACAGCGCGTTCTGGCCCGTCAACGTTCCGGTCATCACGAGGCCGAACGCCGCGACAGTCAGGATGACGGCGAGAACAAAACCCGTCATATAGCTGCCGAGGCTGCCGTGACCTTCACCCGAGTGTGCGTTATGGCTATGGTCCATTTAGATCACGCTCGCAAGATAGACAAAGGTGAAGACGCCGATCCACACGACGTCCAGAAAGTGCCAGAAAAGGCTCAGGCACGTCAGGCGAATCATGTCGCGTTCGGTCAGGTCGCGGTGACCCAACACCTGGACGGCAAGCACCACCATCCACAGCAGGCCGAACGTGACGTGCAGACCGTGCGTGCCGACCAGCGTGAAGAACGACGACAGGAACGCGCTGCGGCCCGGACCTGCGCCTTCGGCGATCAGGTGCGAGAACTCGCGCAGTTCCAGCACGAGGAACGCGAGACCCAGCAGGAACGTCACGCCGAGCCAGAAGAGCAATGCGCCCTTGCGGTTCTTGTGTGCGCCCAGCATCGCGAATCCGTAGGTGATACTGCTCAGCAGCAGCATCGTCGTCTCGAGCGCGACGCCCGGAATCTCGAACAGATCCTTACCGCTCGGACCGCCCGCAAACTGATGCTGCATCACCGCGAACACCGCGAACAGCGCCGCGAAGATGATGCAGTCGGTCATCAGGTACAGCCAGAAGCCGAATACCGAATGCGACGGCGGGTGATCTGCATCGTGGTGATGCGAGTCCGCCGTAAGAGTGTTGTTTGACATCAATCCACCTCCAACGCGACCTGCGCACGGGCGCCGGAGCGTTTTTCTTCAATCGCCGCGACCGTGGCGGCCGGGATGTAATAGCCTTCGTTCTTCTGGAAGCTGTAGACGATCACGGTGCCGATCGCGCCGACCAGGCCGACGATCGCCAGCCACCAGATGTGCCACACAGCGGCAAAACCGAGCACCAGTGAGAACAGACCCACCAGCAGACCCGCGGACGTGTTCGACGGCATGTGAATGTCGCGATACACCGGTTTCGCCTGCTTGCCTTGCGACTTCATGTCGGCGAACGCGTCCAGCTTGTGCACCGTCGGGATGATCGCGAAGTTGTACACCGGCGGCGGCGAACTCGTTGCCCATTCCAGCGTGTGGCCATTCCACGGATCGCCCGAGAAGTCACGGTTTTCCGGCAAATTGCGGTCGCGGATACTCACGTACAACTGCAACACCTGGCAAGCAATGCCGATAGCGATCAAAACCGCGCCGAACACAGCGAAGACCAGCCACGGATGCCAATCCGGATTGTCATAGTGATTCAGACGGCGCGTCATGCCCATGAAGCCCAGCACGTACAGCGGCGTGAACGCAACCCAGAAGCCGATCTGCCAGAACCAGAACGCTGCCTTGCCCAACTTCTCGTTCAGCTTGAAGCCGAACGCCTTCGGGAACCAGTAGTTGAAACCGGCCAGATACCCGAACACCACGCCACCAATAATCACGTTGTGGAAGTGAGCGATCAGGAACAGGCTGTTGTGCAGCATGAAGTCCGCGCCCGGAATCGCCAACATCACACCGGTCATACCGCCGATCGTGAAGGTGACCATGAAACCGATGGTCCACAGAATAGGCGTCGTGAATTCCAGACGGCCCTTGTAGATCGTGAACAGCCAGTTGAACACTTTCACACCGGTCGGAATCGCAATCACCATCGTTGCAATACCGAAGAACGCATTGACGTCCGCACCCGAGCCCATTGTGAAGAAGTGGTGCAGCCAAACGAGGAACGACAGCACCATGATCGCGCAGGTCGCCCACACCATCGTCTTGTAGCCGAACAGCGGCTTCTTCGCGTAGGTCGCCACGACTTCCGAGAAAATACCGAACGCCGGCAGGATCAGGATGTACACCTCGGGGTGACCCCAGGCCCAGATCAGGTTCAGGTACAGCATGGCGTTGCCGCCGGCATCGTTCGTGAAGAAGTGCATGCCGAGGTAGCGGTCCAGACCCAGCAGCGCGAGCGTGACGGTCAGGATCGGGAACGACGCCATGATCAGCACGTTCGTGCACAGCGCGGTCCACGTGAACACCGGCATCTTCATGAACGTCATGCCCGGCGCGCGCATCTTCACGATGGTCGCGAAGAAGTTCACGCCCGTCAGCAAGGTGCCGACACCGGAGAGCTGCAGACTCCACAGGTAATAGTCGACCCCGACACCCGGACTGAACTGCAATTCGGACAGCGGCGGGTAAGCCAGCCAGCCGGTCTGCGCGAATTCACCGATCACCAGCGAGATGTTGATCAGGATCACGCTGACAGCCGTCATCCAGAAGCTCAGCGAGTTGATGAACGGGAAAGCCACGTCGCGCGCACCGATCTGCAACGGCACAATCAGGTTCATCAGGCCGACCATGAACACCATCGCCATGAAGAAAATCATGATGACGCCGTGCGCGGTAAATATCTGGTCGTAATGATGCGGCGGCAGAAAACCGGGCGCGTTATACGACAGCGCAAGCTGGGTACGCATCATGATCGCGTCCGCGAAGCCGCGGAACAGCATGACCAGCGCAAGCACGATGTACATCACGCCAATCTTCTTGTGGTCGACCGACGTGAGCCACTCGGTCCACAGGTAACGCCACTTGCCAAAATAGGTGATCAGACCCAGGACCAGCGCACCGCCAATAGCGATGCCCGCGGCCGTCACCATGATGATCGGCTCGTGGTACGGAATCGAGTCTAGTGAGAGTTTTCCGAACATGCTTATCCCTTCGGCCCGCAGTTGGCATCCTTCATGTTGTCCATGACGTTGCCGTTGTTATATCGGGCGATGATGTTGTGAAAGAGCTTCGGATCAACCGTCGAGAAGTAGCGCACTGGATCCTTCTCGCTAGGCTCCGATACCGCGTGGTAACGGTCCATGCTGAGCGTGTCCGACGACGCGCGCACTTTCGCAACCCATGCGTTGAACTCTTCCGGCGACTTGGCGAGCGTACGGAACTTCATGTCCGAGAAGCCCTTGCCGCTGAAGTTGGCCGAGGTACCGGCGTAGTCGCCGGCTTCGTCCGCGATCAGATGCAGACGCGTTTGCATGCCTGCCATCGCGTAGATCTGGCCGCCGAGCTGCGGGATGAAGAACGAGTTCATCACCGTGTCGGAGGTGATCAGGAAGTTCACCGGCGTGCCGACCGGGATCGCCAGCTGGTTCACCGACGCAATACCGAGGTCGGGATAAATGAACAGCCACTTCCAGTCGAGCGCGACGACTTCGACGTTGATCGGCTTGACCTGCGACTCGAGCGGACGATACGGATCGAGCTCATGCGTGCTCTTCCACGTCAACACGGCCAGGAACAGAATGATCAGCGTCGGAATCGTCCAGACGGCGATTTCGATACCGGTCGAGTGAACCCACTTCGGACGGTATTCAGCGCTTTTGTTCGACGCGCGATAACGCCATGCGAACAGCAGCGTCAGCGCAATCACCGGAACGACCACGATCAGCATGGCCCAGACAGACGTGGCAATCAGATCACGTTCCGCCAGTCCCACACTCCCCTTCGGATTCAAGATATCGAGGTTGCTGCAACCCGAGAGCAACAACGCGAGGCCGGCGGAAAGGAAACTTATCGACCCTCGCAGAGTCCTTCCTTTCATATCCATTGCCTCTTCTTTACGACTTCAACGAACGTCATTCGACGGCTCTCCTTTAATAAGCGCTCGCATAGTAGGGGCACGCCAGACGACGATAAACCCTCGATTTTGCAAAGATCTATTGCGTCGCAACGTGTGCGACACGTTGCCGCACACGTTGCGCGCAAGCGGCGGTTTGCAATGCTCTATTGCAAAGCAATTAAAACTTGACGCATCACAAAAGTCCCTTAAAAAAGCGCTAAAACGCGGCATGACCTGGATCGTTACGCCGCTCAAGATGCTTGCAAGGAATTGAAGTCGATGCGTGAAGACGCGTGAGCAAAGCAGCATTCGTGAACGCGCATGCTGCATTTGCACCACACTTTCCGCATTCAGCCCGGCGTGCGGACCGCGGCAGCGAGCGGGGCGGGCGCCGCTGCCTGAAGATGCCCGCCACCGTCAGCCGGCGCCGAGTCGTCCGAAGGATGAGCCGAGCGCTCCGATTGAGCGAGCAGCGTGCCGACCGACGGATCGATCGCATCGGTGAACGGCTTCGGATTGATGCCGATCGCGAGCACCAGCAACGCCATCGCGCCGAGCAGCGCGAATTCGCGCTTGCCGAGATCCTTCAGTTTAGCGACGCGCGCATTGGCGATCGCACCGAAGATCACGCGCTTGTACAACCACAGCGTGTAGGCCGCGCTCAGGATCAACGTCGAAGCGGCGATTGCGCCGATCCAGAAGTTGAAGCGGATCGCGCCCATCAGCACCATGAACTCGCCGACAAAACCCGACGTGCCCGGTAGGCCGATATTGGCCATCGAGAACAGCATCACGAACGCGGCGAAGCGCGGCATCGTATTGGCGACGCCGCCGTACTCGGCGATCGACGCGGTCTTCGTGCGGTCGTAGAGCATGCCCGTGCACAGCAGCATCGCGCCGGACACCACGCCGTACGACAGCATCTGCACGATCGCGCCGGCCTGGCCGATGCGGTTGAAGACGAACAGACCCAGCGTCACGAGGCCCATGTGCGCCACCGTCGAATACGCGAGCAGGCGGCGCATGTCGGTTTGCACGAGCGCCAGCAGGCTCGAATAGATCACCGCGATCAGCGACAGCGTGATCATCATCGGCGCGAAGAAGTGGCTCGCTTGCGGGGCGATCGGCAACGCGAAACGCAGCAGACCGTAGCCGCCCAGCTTCAGCATGCCGATCATCACGGCGGCGCCGGTCGGGCCGTCGAGGTGGACGTCGGGCAGCCACGTATGCAGCGGCCACATCGGCACCTTCACGCCGAACGCAGCGAGGAAGCCGAGGAAGATCAGAACCTGCGGCAGCGTGCCGAGGTGCGTTTCACGCCACAGCGCGAGGTCGAAGCTGTGCGTCTGGCTATACAGGTACAGCATCGACATCAGCATCATCAGCGAGCCGAGGAACGACACGAAGAAGAATTTGACCGCGGCGTACGAGCGGTTCGAGTGTCCCCACGTGCCGATCAGCAGATACAGCGGAATCAGCGTCGCTTCGAACGAAATGAAGAACAGCATGCCGTCGAGCGACGTGAAGACACCCTGCATGAAGCCCGACAACATCAGGAACGCGCCGAAGTACTGCGCGGTGCGCTCGGTAATCGATTCCCACGACGCGACCACGATGATGATCGTGGTGAGCGCGGTCAGCGCGACGAGCCAAAGCGAAATCCCGTCCACCCCCACATGCCATGCGATATCGAACGTCGGCGACCAGCGAACGTTTTCGACGAACTGCATCGACGTGACGTCGTTGCGGAAATTCGCGACCAGCGGAATCACCGGCAGGAAGCCTGCAACCGCGCCGGTCAGCGCGAGCCAACGGGTGCGACTACGCGCCGCGTCAGATCCGCCACGCAAAACGACGAGCCCGGCGACAATAGGGATCCAGATGAGAAGGCTAAGAAGAGGCAATGGCATGTGCTCTGTCAAAAACTTGAAGTACAAAACGCCGCTTCAATGCCTTCAAAACAGAAGGCATTGAAATGGATATGTAAGCCGGATTTCGCTGAAATTGACGTGCAAGCGGTGGTCCCCGCTACACGTTTACCCGCAGTCGAATGATCAAGGGTGGGAGATTACCAAGATAAGAATACTTTTGCAGCGCAACATCGCTGCAACGCGCTCGACAATATATTGTTGCCGCACACAAGCTTGCGGAACGCATAAAAATGTGCATTTGCACAAACTCATTTGCGCTCAATATATGCAAGCAATTTTACAAACAGAAGATAACAATTGGCCGCGAATTAGCGACCGTTGCGTGAGCGGTTCCGTCCACGCTTCGCGCTCGAATAGATCATGCGGGCGCAGGCGCTCCGCTGAACGCCGATTTCGGGCCGCAGGCAAGAATTTCGTCCGTTTGCGAACAGAAAATTTTTTTGGTCCGGCACTCTAAATTAGCGGTGGCGGCCGCCTGAAAAAGGCTGCTTTATTCAGCTGCCAGATTGCCCGGTTCACGGCCACGCGACGCGCGCCGCTTCCGCGCGCCTTACAGAAGCCGAATATACTTCGGCGGTTCGCCGGCGGACTTGCACGCGACAGAGCACACTCAATCCGTCTGCCCGGACACCGCCCAACGCCCGCCAAACTTTTCGGATACCGCATGGCGCTTCGTGACGAAGTTGTCGTTCCCGCACTCGAATGCCGTGGGCTGAGCAAGCAGTACGGCGCGGGCCGCATCGTGCTCGCGCAGCTCGACTTCACACTCGGGCCGGGTGAATTCGTCGCGATCATGGGCGACTCGGGCGTCGGCAAATCGACGCTGCTCAATCTGATCGCCGGCCTCGACAGCGCGGATAGCGGCGACGTGATCATCGACGGCAGCGCCGTCGCGCGGCTGGACGACAATGCGGCGACGCGTCTGCGCCGGCGCAAACTCGGCTTCGTCTTCCAGGCTTTTCACGTGCTGCCTCATCTGACGCTCGCGCAGAACGTGGCGCTGCCGCTGCTGCTCAACGATCTGCCCACTTTCGGCGCGCTCGACATGCTCGCGGCGGTCGGCCTCAGCGGCCGCGGCGATGACTTTCCGCGGCAACTCTCGGGTGGCGAACTGCAGCGCGTCGCGATTGCGCGAGCGCTCGTGCATCGTCCCAAACTGATTCTCGCCGACGAACCCACGGGCAACCTCGACCCCGCTACCGCACACGACGTTCTCGGCCTGTTTCGCGCGCAGAGCAAGGCAACCGGCGCGGCCACGATCCTGGTGACGCACTCGGAAGCCGCGGCGGCCGTTGCCGACCGCATCCTGATTCTGAGCGACGGCGGTTTGCACGAGCCCTCCGTCGAGCGCGCGCTTTCCGGCCAGCATCTCGCGCGCGGATCCCCCGCACGCTCAGCCGACGATGCGCGCTGATTTCCGCCCACTGCTACGCACGCGGGGACATCGCGTGCTCGCGCGCTGGCTGCTGGGCTCCGAATGGCGCAGTCATCGTGGACGCGCACTGGTTGCCATCGCGACGATTGCACTCGGCGTCGCGCTCGGTTACGCGGTGCAATTGATCAACAGCGCGGCCTTCAACGAATTCTCGGCGGCGGCCCGCAGTCTCTCCGGCGAAGCCGACCTGCAAGTGCGCGGCGCACAGCCCTGGTTCGGCGAGTCCATCTATCCACGTCTGTCGACTGAAGCTGGTGTGGCGTTGACCAGCCCCGTGCTCGCACTCGACGTCAGCGTGCCGGGCCAGAACGCCGCGCTGCCGGTTCTCGGCATCGACGTGTTCAAGGCAAGCAGGATTGCGCCCGATCTGATGGGCGTGCCGTCGCCGGACCGTCCGTTCGATACGCTCGCGTCCGATACGGTGTTTCTCTCGTCGGCTGCCCAGCAATGGCTGAACGTAAAAACCGGCGACGACGTGGCGCTGCAAAGCGGCACGTCGATCGTCCGTTTGCGCGTCGCGGGCGGCCTCGTGAGGACCCGCCCGGGTCAGCGGCTCGCGGTGATGGATATCGCCGCCGCTCAGTGGAAGTTCGGCAAGGTGGGCAAGCTCTCGCGCATCGACGTGCAGCTCGAGCGCGGCGTCGACCGGGAACGCTTCAAGCGCGATCTGCAAGCGCGGCTTGGCAATCAGTGGGTGGTCGCCGAAACGCGCGACGCCGAAAGCCGCACCGATCGTCTGTCGCGCGCCTATCGGATCAACATGAATGTGCTCGCGCTGGTCGCGCTCTTCACCGGCGCGTTCCTGGTATTTTCGACCCAGGCGCTGGGGGTCGTGAGGCGTCGCGCGCAGTTCGCGATGCTGCGCGTGCTCGGACTGACGCGCGGCCAGCTGTTGCGTCAGATCCTGCTGGAAGGCGCGCTGCTGGGGCTGCTCGGCTCGCTGTCCGGGCTCGCGCTGGGTTATGCGATGGCACGCGGCGCGCTGCACTTTTTCGGCAGCGACCTGGGCGGTGGCTACTTTCCCGGCGTGCAACCGCAGGTCGGTTTCGAACCGCTGGCTAGCGCATTGTTTCTGACGCTCGGCATCGCGGTGTCGGTCTTGGGCAGCCTTGCGCCCGCGCTGGAAGCGGCACGCGCAAGACCCGCGACGGCGCTCAAGGCAGGCGCCGAAGAAGGCGCGCTGGCTCGGCTCGCCACGCCCTGGCCCGCTTTGATTTGCCTGCTGGCCGCGGCTGCTCTCACACAGTTACCGCCGTGGTTCGACGCGCCGATTGCCGGCTATGCCGCCGTCGCGCTGCTGCTGGTCGGCGGGATCGCGCTGATGCCGCGTGTGACTGCGCTGATATTCGGCGCGGCAAGCCGTGCGTTCGCCGCGCGACGCCACGCGGGCGCAGCCAGTACGCTCGCGTTGGCGCGCCTCGCGAATGCGCCGGGCCACGCGTCGATCGCAATGGGCGGCGTGTTGTCGAGCTTCGCGCTGATCGTCGCGATGGCGATCATGGTGGCCAGCTTCCGCGTGTCCGTCGAAGACTGGCTGGTTCATCTGCTCTACGCCGATCTGTACGTACGGGTGGCACCGAACGGCGATACCGGTGGCTTGCGGCCCGGCGAGCAAAGCCTGCTGGCAGCCGTGCCCGGCATCAAGAACGCCGCGCTTGCCCGCACGTCGCGTCTCACGCTCGATCCCGCGCGGCCGGACGTTGCCGTGCTGGCGCGTGAAATTGACGCTGCCGATCCGGGTGCGAAACTGCAGATGACTGGCACGGTACTGTCGCCCTCCGAGCTTCGTAGCAACGAAACACCTGTTTGGGTATCCGAAGCAATGATCGATCTGTATGGATACAGGCTTGGTCAGCGTGTGCAGTTGCCGCTTGGCGACAACGGCCATGTGTTCGTCGTGGCCGGCGTGTGGCGCGATTACGTGCGGCAGAGCGGCGCGATCCAGATACGGCTCGCCGACTACCGGCGCCTGACCGCCGACACGAGCGCGACCGATGTCGCCATTACCATTCAGCCGGGGACGCGCGTTGAAAGTGTGATTGCCGGGCTGCGTGCACTGCCCTTCGGCGCGTCGCTGGACCTGTCGCAACCGGGCGAGATTCGCGCGCGTACGCTGGTGATCTTCGATCGGAGTTTTGCGGTGACTTATCTTCTCGAGGCGGTCGCTATCGTGATCGGCTTGTTCGGCGTCGCGGCGACGTTTTCTGCGCAGACACTCGCGCGGGCCCGCGAGTTCGGCATGCTGCGGCACGTCGGTGTGACCCGCACGCAGGTTCTCGCGATCCTTGCGCTCGAAGGTGGCATGCTCACGGCTTGCGGCATCGCGATGGGCTTCCTGCTCGGATTTGCGATCAGCCTGATTCTCGTGTTCGTCGTCAATCCGCAGTCGTTTCATTGGAGCATGTCGCTGCACGTGCCATGGACGGTGCTCGGTACGGTCGCGCTGGTGATGCTGGCGTCGTCGTGCTCGACGGCGGTGATCGCGGGACGCGGCGCGGTGTCGGTGGATGCGGTGCGCGCGGTGAAGGAGGATTGGTGATGTGGCATTGGTCGCGTGAGTTGGCTGATTTGGCTGATGAGTCGATGCGCAACGCGATAGCGTGCTTTGATGCGGCCCGCGGATCTTGCGTCACGCTGCATCGACTCGCGCCTCGGGTTGCGCTCGCAGTGCGGAAGATAAGCGCCGCTTACGTTAAGGCGGTCCCGCCGCGCGAGCTGCCGTGCGAGTCGACAACCGCTTTCGCGTGCATGACGAGTTTGTGGCGATCGCGCCCTCGCCTTCGCGGCGTGACAAGTCTGGGGCGATTCCGCCCTCGCCTTCGCTGCCTGCTTTGCGTCGGCATGCTCGCTGCGTCGTCCGGATTCGCCGCGCCTGCCGAATTCGCAGCGGTCACGCCAGACCACCCGATCGCGCTGCCGCAGGACAGTGGCGCGCACGCGGCATTTCGCACCGAGTGGTGGTATGCGACGGGGTGGCTCACGACACCGGACAATCAACCGCTTGGCTTTCAGATCACTTTTTTCCGCTCGGCAACGGGTCACGACGCCGCCGATCCGAGTGCTTTCGCGCCTTCGCAATTGATCATTGCACATGCCGCGTTAAGCGATCCTGCTCTCGGGCACCTCGCTCATGATCAGCGCATTGCCCGTCAAGGTTTCGGGCTCGTTTATGCGCGGCCGTCCACTACTGACGTCAAGCTCGACGCATGGAAAATCATTCGCGCTGCGGACGGTCACTACGACGTCAATGTCGATGCGAACGGATTCTCGCTGCATCTCACGCTGACGCCGACGCAAGCGCCGCTGATCCAGGGCGAACGCGGCTATTCGCGCAAAGGTCCGCGGCCGGAACAGGCGAGCTATTACTACAGCGAGCCGCAATTACGCGTGACTGGCAGCGTGGTACGTCCGAACGCTGTGGGGAGTTCATCGCACGGCGAGACTGCGGTGACTGGTATGGCCTGGCTGGATCACGAGTGGTCGAGCACGCTGCTCGACACCAATGCGGTCGGATGGGACTGGCTGGGCGCCAACCTCACTGACGGCTCGGCCCTGATGGCGTTCAAGGTGCGTAGCCGCGATGGACACGCGATGTGGGCACATGCCGCCCTTCGCAACACCGCTGGCCGGGTGATGACGTTCGGCCCCGATCAGGTCGACTTTACGCCGGTTCGCACATGGCGCTCGCCGCGCACTAACACTTCGTATCCTGTCTCGATGACCGTTAAGACGGGCGCGCTGATGTGGCAACTCGATCCGCTGATGGACGATCAGGAGCTCGATTCACGGCAATCAACCGGCGCGGTGTACTGGGAGGGTGCGGTGCGGGTGAGTCGCGAAGGTGCGGAGGTGGGACGGGGTTATCTGGAGCTGACCGGTTACGCGAACGCGTTGCGGGTCGGGAAGAACTGAAGACCGGAGGAGGAACCGTGAGAGGCGCTTTCACGGCCGCTTTCTGTTTTTCGGGGAATGTGGGCGCGGCAACCGGCACGCGAATCGCATGTACGCGTGAAATGAGATGTGCGCGGTTCTCATGCACGCGTAAACGGCAAAAACCCCACCGGGTCAGGTGGGGTTTGTGCTTGCTGCTGGGGAGCCTGACGATTACCTACTTTCACACGGGCAATCCGCACTATCATCGGCGTGGAGTCGTTTCACG
>NZ_CADIKK010000011.1 GCF_902859915.1 Paraburkholderia ultramafica | reverse complement strand
GGTAAGCGCGCGGGTCGATGCCATTGAGTTTGCACGACGCGATCAGCGAGTACATCGCCGCCGCCCGCTCGCCACCGCTATCGGAGCCGGCGAAGAGGAAGTTCTTGCGACCCAGGGCTACACAACGCAGTGCATTTTCGGCGATGTTGTTATCTATCTCCACCGCGCCGTCGTTGCAATACAGCGTCAACGCATCCCACTGGTTGAGCGAGTAGTTGATCGCCCTGGCCGTGTCTGACTTCGCCGACAATGTCTTGAGCTTGGCCCTGAGCCACGTGCCGTAGCCCTCGAGCAAGGGCCTGGACTTCTCCTGCCGCACACGCAGTCGCTCGGCCGGCAGTTTGCCGCGGATGCCGGCTTCAATGACATAGAGTTCGGCGATGCATCTCAGGGCTTCGGTGGTCGTCTCCGACGGCGTGCGCACGTGAATGTCGTAGAGTTTGCGACGCGCGTGCGCGTGGCACGCCGCTTCGCGAACCGAGCCATCCTTGAACCGCTCGTCGAAACCGGCATAAGCGTCCGCCTGCAGGATGCCGCTGAAGCCGGCCAGATGGCGCTTGGGATGCTCCCCGCGCCGGTTGGGCGAGTAGGCAAACCACGCGGCAGGAGGTTCCTTCGAGCCTGCCCGGCTGTCGTCACGCACGTAGACCCATAGCCGTCCGGTCCGGGTCTTTTTGTTGCCTGGCGCGAGCACGGGAATCGGCGTGTCATCCGCATGCAGCTTCGTGCCGGCCATCACATAGCAGCGCAACGCCTCTACCAGCGGATCGACCAGAGCCTCGCACATGCCGACCCATCGGCCCATGCTCGCCCGGTCCAGCGTGACCTTGTCGCGTGCCGCAATCACCGACTGCCGGTACAGCGGCTGGTGATCCGCGTATTTGGCCACGAGAATGTCGGCAAGCAGGCTCGGGTGTGCGATACCGCGCTCGATCGGCAGGCTCGGCGCAGGCGGCTGCACGATGCGGCGGCAGCACGCGCAAACCTTCTTGCGCCGGATGGTGCGGATGACCGTGAACGCCGCCGCGATGCGGCCAAGCTGTTCGGAGACGTCCTCGCCCAGCGGTTGCATCTGCCCGCCGCACTCGGGGCAAACCGGATCCGGCTCCAGCACATGCTCCTCGCGCGACAGGTGTTCCGGTAGCGCCTCGCGCGAAGCACGGTTCGCGCTTGCCTTGCTGCTGCCGGCCTGCGCTTCGCGCGTCTCGGCCATACCACGGCTGCCGGTCAGGTCCTCCAGTCGGGTCTCAAGTTCCGCAATTTGCCGGTCCAGTTTCTCGGACTTGCGGCCGAACTGCATGCGCCTGAGTTTGTCGATTTGCGCCTTGAGCCGTTCGATTTCCAGATCCCGTTCGGCTAGGGACGCCCGCGCCTCGAGCAGCAAGGCCTTGAGTGCATCGATGTCGTCAGGAAGGTCGCTGGCATCAGACATGCCACGCAGTTTACGCAGGTGCCGCGCGGTTTACAACATCGACAGTGGCTCAGCGGTGCGGCGTGGCTGCCGCCAGTCGATGCCTTCGAGCAGCATCGACAGCTGGGCGTGGGTCAGATGGATCTTGCCGCTATCGGCCTGCGGCCAAACGAAGCGGCCACGTTCGAGCCGCTTGGCAAGCAGCCATAGCCCGTCGCTGGTGGCCCAAAGAATTTTTACCAGGTCGCCGCGACGGCCGCGGAAGATGAACACGTGACCGCCCAGCGGATTCTCCTCAAGCGCCATCTGTACCTTGGCGGCCAGGCCCTGAAAGCCGCAGCGCATGTCGGTCACCCCTGCGGCGATCCAGATACGTGTGCCCGCCGGCAGGCCGATCATCGCGACAGCTCACGGATCAACAGACGTAGCGTGGCGGCCGAGACCTCGCCGCGGATCCGCAGACACGCATTGCTGAACACCACCTCGCACACGTTCTCAACCACCGTGTTCACGCCGCCCGCATCGCGCACCGTCACCGGGGTCGATTCGGCCGTGTCGGCGACAATGCTCACCGGCAACAGCGGCGCACTCTCCCGGTCAGGGTCGGATATCGTGGGGTTGGGAAGCGACGGGATGCCGTAGGCGCCTTGCAGATACTGCCGTCGCCATTTGAACAGCAAATTCGCATTGACCTCGTTGGCACGCGCAATCAACGCCACCGAGGCACCCGGCTCAAATGACTGCTCTACCACGCGCCGTTTGAACTCCGCAGGGAAATTCGGTCGCTTATATGCGCCACCGGCTGCCCGCGCCTTCAATGTATTGTCCACTTTGGTGTCCGCAATAATTTGGTGGACACCAAATTACCCAAACCCTCAATGCGCTGTCCATAACGGCCCAGACGAGCCGCATACCTATTACAGTGGGTCGCTACGCAATTGCGCATGGACCCGGCATCCTGGTCGCAGTACGCCCAGCGAGAGGAAACCCGGCGCGAACATCTACTCGAACTGCGTACTTACTTGGGCTTGATGCCGTTCGGCCTGGGCCACTTTCGGCAAGCTGTGCATGCGCTAACTGAAATCGCGCTACAGACCGACAAAGGTTTTGTGCTCGCAGGGCACGCGCTGGATTCTCTGCGCGCGCAACACGTCATCGTCCCGGCATTGCATGTCGTAGAACGCGTATGCGCCGAGGCCATCACGCGCGCCAACCGGCGCATCTACGCGGTTTTAACCGATCCCTTGTCGGACGTTCACTGTCAGCGGCTTGCCGACTTGCTGAAACGCAAGGACGGCAGCAAGACGACATGGCTGGCCTGGCTGCGCCAGTCGCCCACCAAACCGAACTCGCGTCATATGCTCGAACACATTGAGCGTCTCAAAACCTTGCAAGCACTCGACCTACCTGCCGGCATTGACCGGCAGGTACACCAAAACCGCCTGCTCAAAATCGCCCGCGAGGGTGGACAGATGACGCCCGCGGACCTGGCCAAGTTCGAGTCGCAGCGGCGCTATGCCACGCTGGTGGCGTTGGCGATCGAAGGCATGGCCACTGTCACCGACGAAATCATCGACCTGCACGACCGGATCATCGGAAAGTTGTTCAATGCTGCCAAAAACAAGCATCAGCAGCAGTTCCAGTCCACGGGCAAGGCGATCAACGACAAGGTGCGCCTTTACGGACAGATTGGCCAAGCCTTGCTCGATGCCAAGCAGAGCGGTGGCGATCCTTTCGCGGCCATCGAGTCCGTGCTTCCCTGGGAGACCTTTGCCGCCAGCGTCAGCGAGGCACAGAAGCTCGCACAGCCTGAGGGCTTCGATTTCCTGCATCGCCTCGGCGAAAGCTACGCCACTTTGCGCCGTTATGCGCCGGAATTCCTGGCGGTGCTGAAGCTGCGTGCGGCACCAGCCGCAAAAAGCGTGCTCGATGCCATCGATCTGCTGCGTGGCATGAACACCGACAACGCTCGTAAGGTGCCTGCCGACGCGCCGACCGAATTCGTCAAACCGCGCTGGGCAAAACTGGTTCTCACCGACGACGGCATCGACCGGCGTTACTACGAGTTGTGCGCACTGTCCGAGCTGAAAAATGCGTTGCGCTCAGGTGACGTCTGGGTACAAGGCTCGCGCCAATTCAAGGACTTCGACGAATACCTTGTGCCCGCCGAAAAGTTTGCCCACCTGAAGCTGACCAGCGAATTGCCGCTGGTAGTGGCCACGGACTGCGATCAGTACCTGGACGAGCGCCTGTCGCTGCTGGAACAGCAGCTCGCAACAGTGAACCGTATGGCGGCGACCAACGATCTGCCGGATGCCTTCATCAGTGCGTCCGGACTGAAAATCACGCCGCTGGATGCGGCTGTGCCCGATGCCGCCCAAACACTGATCGACCAGTCGGCCGCGCTGTTGCCGCACGTGAAGATTACCGAGCTGTTGATGGAGGTTGATGAGTGGACCGGCTTCACCAGGCACTTCACGCATCTCAAGACTAACGATACCGCGAAGGAGAAGACACTCCTCCTGACGGCGATCCTTGCCGACGGGATCAATCTCGGTCTGACGAAGATGGCCGAGTCGTGCCCCGGCACGACCTACGCCAAGCTGTCGTGGCTGCAAGCCTGGCATATTCGCGACGAAACCTACTCGACAGCGCTCGCCGAGCTGGTCAATGCCCAATTCCGCCAACCTTTCGCCGGGAATTGGGGCGACGGCACCACGTCATCATCGGACGGCCAACGCTTCAAGGCAGGTGGCAAGGCCCAGAGTACCGGGCACATCAACCCGAAGTACGGTGGCGACCCGGGTCGGATGTTTTACACACACATCTCCGACCAGTACGCGCCGTTCAGCGGCAAGGTGGTCAACGTTGGCATTCGGGATTCGACCTACGTGCTCGACGGCCTGCTGTACCACGAGTCAGATTTGCGGATCGAAGAGCACTACACGGACACGGCAGGCTTCACTGACCATGTTTTCGCCCTGATGCACCTGTTGGGGTTCCGCTTCGCACCACGCATCCGCGATCTTGGCGACACCAAGCTGTACCTCCCGAAGGGTGACGTCAGCTATGACGCTCTAAAGCCCATGATCGGCGGCATGCTGAACATCAGGCACATCCGCGCGCATTGGGACGAGATTCTTCGACTGGCCACCTCGATCAAGCAGGGTACGGTGACTGCCTCGCTGATGCTGCGCAAGCTCGGCAGCTATCCACGTCAAAACGGTCTGGCTGTTGCTCTGCGTGAGCTGGGCCGCATCGAGCGGACGTTGTTCATCCTCGACTGGCTGCAAAGCGTGGAACTGCGCCGCCGTGTTCACGCCGGGCTGAATAAGGGCGAGGCCCGCAACGCGCTAGCCAGGGCGGTGTTCTTCTACCGCCTGGGTGAAATCCGTGATCGCAGCTTTGAGCACCAGCGCTACAGGGCCAGCGGCCTCAATCTGGTGACCGCAGCCATCGTGCTGTGGAATACGGTCTATCTGGAGCGCGCGACCGGTGCCCTGCGCGGCCACGGACACTTGGTGGACGACGCGTTACTGCAATACCTGTCGCCGCTGGGCTGGGAACACATCAACCTGACCGGCGATTATCTGTGGCGCAACAGCGTCAAGGCGGGCACAGGCAAGTTCAGGCCGCTACGGCCTCTGGCCAACCCTTAGCGTACGATTTTTTCCGAATTCTGAGACGCCCCCATATGGCAAGGTTTACCCGGATTACTTATTTACGCATTGCGTATTATCGTTACGCAAATGGTATCGCATTCGGAGAAGAACATGACCGCAGTCGCCCCAGATCCCGGTGTATCGAAGTGTCCTTTCCATGGCGCGGCGCCTGACGCTGCGCTCACGCCCGGCGGTTGGCCGGTGAGCGCACGCGCTGCGGCGTTCGATCCGTTCGAGGACGGGTATCAGCAGGACCCGCCCGAATACGTGCGCTGGGCCCGCGAGCAGGAGCCGGTCTTCTACAGCCCCAAGCTCGGCTATTGGGTTGTCACGCGCTACGACGACATCAAGGCGATCTTTCGCGACAACCTCACCTTCAGCCCGTCGATCGCGCTCGAGAAAATCACGCCGACCGGCGCTGAAGCGAATGCGGTGCTGGAGTCGTATCGCTACGCGATGAACCGCACGCTTGTGAACGAAGACGAGCCAGCGCACATGCCGCGCCGTCGTGCGTTGATGGATCCGTTCACACCCGAGGCGCTTAAGCATCATGAGCCGATGGTGCGCGAGCTCGCGCGCGAGTATGTAGATCGGTTCATCGACGACGGCCGCGCCGACCTTGTCGACCAGATGCTGTGGGAAGTCCCGCTCACGGTTGCGCTGCATTTTCTTGGCGTGCCGGAAGAGGACATGGACACGTTGCGCAAGTATTCGATCGCGCACACAGTGAACACATGGGGCCGCCCGGGGCCGGAAGAGCAGGTCGAAGTCGCGCATGCGGTCGGGAAGTTCTGGCAGTTCGCGGGCAAGGTGCTCGACAAGATGCGCGGCGACCCGTCCGGTCCGGGCTGGATGCAGTACGGCATCCGCAAGCAGCAAGAACTGCCAGACGTGGTGACGGATTCCTATCTGCATTCGATGATGATGGCTGGCATCGTCGCCGCGCATGAGACGACGGCCAACGCGACCGCCAATGCGATGAAGCTGCTCTTGCAGCACCCGCAGGCATGGCGCGACATCTGCGAGGACCCGAGCCTCATTCCCAACGCCGTCGAGGAATGTCTGCGCCACAACGGATCGGTCGCCGCGTGGCGCCGGCTGACGACGAAAGACGTCACCATCGGCGGCGTCGACATTCCGGCGGGCTCGAAGCTGCTCATCGTGACGTCGTCGGCCAATCACGATGAGCACCGGTTCGCGGACGCGGACCTCTTCGATATCCGCCGCGAGAACGCCAGCGATCAGCTCACCTTCGGCTATGGCTCGCATCAGTGCATGGGCAAGAACCTCGCGCGCATGGAGATGCAGGTCTTTCTCGACGAGTTCGCCCGCCGACTGCCGCACATGCGGCTTGCCGAACAGCGCTTCACGTACGTGCCGAACACGTCGTTTCGCGGGCCGGAGCATCTCTATGTGGAATGGGATCCTGCGCAAAATCCGGAGCGCCACGAACCATCCGTGCTGAAGGCGCGCGCAACGGTGCGGATCGGTGAGCCATCGTCGCATGCGGTGAGCCGCGCGGTGATAGTCGAGAGCGTGTCGGCGTGCGCGGATCGGATCGTGCGTGTAAGGCTCGCCTCCCCAGATGGCAAGCCATTGCCGGGCTGGGCGCCGGGTTCACATATCGATGTTATCTGCGGCGACTCCGGACTCTCACGCCAGTATTCGCTTTGTGGCGATCCGCGGGATCGCAGCGCCTTCGAGATAGCGGTGCTGCGAGAGCAGGAGAGCCGCGGCGGATCGGCCTGGATCCATGCCAACGTCAAGGCGGGCGATGTACTGAAGATTCGCGGCCCGCGCAATCACTTCCATTTCGCTGCCGATTCGCACAGGGCGATCTTCATCGCCGGCGGCATCGGTATCACACCGATCAGCGCGATGGCGCGAGCAGCAAAGGCTGGGGGTATCGATTACACGATTCATTACAGCGGGCGACGCCGCGCATCGATGGCGATGCTCGACGAGCTGGCCGCGTTGCACGGCGAACGCCTTAATGTGCACGTATTGGAAGAAGGCTCACTCAACGATTTCACGTCACTCTTCGCGCTAGCGGACGAGCACGCGCACATTTATGCATGCGGGCCGGTGGGGATGCTCGAAGCGGTGGCGGCGAGCTGCGCGCATTGGCCGGAAGACGCGCTGCGCGTAGAGCATTTCGTATCGACAAAGACTACTCTCGACCCGTCGAAGGAACATGCGTTCGAGATCGAACTGAAAGACTCTGGCCTTGTGATTCCGGTCGCGGCGAATCAGACGGTGCTCGCGGCGCTGCAGCAGGCCAACATCGACGTACAGAGTGACTGTCGAGAAGGCCTGTGCGGGTCGTGCGAGGTACGGGTGCTGGCTGGCAAAGTGGACCATCGCGACATGGTGCTCACGCGCGCCGAGCGCGAGGCGCACAATCGCATGATGACCTGCTGTTCGCGCTCGTGCGGCGGTGAAAGGCTCGTGCTCGAACTGTAAACGCATAGCCGGCTTGAGACTGCCGGCGCATACGGGCAAGTCCAACTAACTGGAAATTTCAGTTTCGGGGGAATGATCACAATTATTGGTAAGGATTGGATAATGTATAAATTGATGAAATGGGCCGATCAACTGCTTCCCGGCGCGAAGACGATTCCGGAGGTACCCGCGCAACACTCGATGGTTTATATCGCGTCGGGCTCGGCTCTCGTAAATGGTGTGGAACTAGCCGCGGGCAAGGCCTGCTATGCCGAGGAAATCCTGACCGTCGAAGCGGGCAGCGTGGGTGCGGAATTGTGGCGATGGGGACTGGTTCGAGACGACGCCGGCCTCGGGTTGTTGAGCGGTACAGGTGTGTTGTCCAGACTGCGAATGGCACGCCGCGTAAAAATGTTCGAAATGATGCCTACCTCGAAGTGGCTATTCCGCCTCGATTGCATCGTCGGGTTCGAAGGAACAACGGGATTGCACTCCCACCCCGGTTCGGGAATTCGCTGCTTGATCGAAGGCGATCTTCGCACCGAATCGGAAAAAGGGGAAAACACAGTCAACACCAGACGAGGGGATGTCTGGTACGAGGAAGGTGCCTATCCGCTTGTTTCGACGGTGCGTGACGGCGCGAAGACCACCTTTCTGCGCGGAATGATTCTTCCGCCGGAATATTTGATCTACGGCGAGACGGCGACATGGATTGAAGGGGCCAAGGCCAAATATGCAGAGTGGAAGCCGTTGGAGCAGCGGGTCGTCAGTCTGCGATAGGAGCATTGAAAATGAACACTATCCAACACGTCGGCTTCATCGGCCTCGGGCGCATGGGCCAAGCGATCGTGCCGCGGCTTCTGGGTGCCGATTTCAGCGTCACGGTATGGAACCGTACCACCTCGCGGTGTGAGCCCGTCATTTCGGTGGGCGCCACGCTTGCCGAAACCCCCGAAGCGCTCGTACGCACCAGCGATCTCGTGATTACCATGCTTCATGATGACGCAAGCGTGCTCGACCTATATGCGCGCCTCGCACTTGTGGCAGATGGCCGTCGATTTCTCGAAATGAGCACGGTGCGGCCAAGCACACACCGCCAGGTAGCGGGCATCGTCGCGCGATATGGGGGCGTTTATACCGACGCGCCTGTTATTGGAACCGTCGGGCCGGCTCGGGCCGGCCAGTTGGTGAGTATGGTTGGTGCGCCGGCGAGTGACGAGCCGTTACTGGGACCGGTTCTCAAGGCCTTCTCGCGCAAACAGTGGTGGCTGGGATCGGTTGGGTTGGGGGCGGCGATGAAGTTGTCGCTGAACTTGATTCTTTGCAGCTACTGGCAACTGCTTGGCGAGAGCCTGGCGTTGGCCGAGCGTAGTGGCCTGTCGCGCGAACTCATGCTCGAGGCAGTGATCGACAGCCCGGCCGCCCTTGCCATGTTGCCGGCGAAAAAAGAAGTCATCCTGGGCGGGAATTCGACCGCTGCATTCGACGTAGCCGGTCTCTATAAGGATATGCACGCGATTGCTGCCGAAGCTGCAGCCCTTGACGTTCCGATTCCCGGGATGCAGGCGGCGATGGCTCAGGTCATGCAGGCGATAGGGCACGGCTATGCCTCGCGAGATGTCGCGTCCTTGACGCCTTACTTCATCGAGGCGGTGAATGCCGCTGACCGGCAGCCCAGAGCTGAATCGTTGTGGAAGGCATAATGAACACCGACCACCAGCCCACATTTACGCACATCGGCCATTCGACGGCCGAAGACTGGCATGCCTTGATGGCGCACTACCACGATCACGTTTCCCGATTGCCCGATCGGATCATGGCGCACATGCGGTTGATGGCGGGTGACTTCGGCGGATTTCCCGTTGACCGCCTTACCCACTCGCTGCAAACGGCTACGCTCGCCTGCCGAGATGGGCGTGATGAAGAATATGTCGTTTGTGCTTTGCTGCACGACCTTGGCGACCTTCTCGGTTCGTTCAATCACCCTGACTTTGCAGCGGTCGTTCTTCAGCCGTTCGTGTCCGAGGCGAACCATTGGATGGTCAAGCATCACGGAATCTTCCAGGGATACTACTTCTTCCATCATTTGGGCCTGGACAAGGACATGCGCGACGAGCATCGCGACAGCCCGTACTTCAAGCAGACCGCCGAGTTTTGCGCGCTCTACGACGGCGCAGCCTTCAATCCCGATCTGGAGTCCATGCCGCTGGAGGCCTTCGAACCCATGTTGCGCCGGGTCTTCTCGAAGCCAAAAGGCACCGGCGTATACGCAAGGATGCAGCCGAACGGTCAGTGATCCGAAGTCGTGCGAGGCTTGAACGCGGGGGCGCCTTTCAGGCTGCGTGCACAGTCCATATAGGCGCGCACCGCGCCACTTGTCTCGTCGGCCCGACTGAATCGGACGAGGTCTGTGAAATTGGAGACGCCGGAGAGTGGCTGTATGCTCAATCCGGGCATCGCCATCTTGGAGAGCACAGCGGGAATCACCGCGATTCCCAGTCCGGCAGCCACCATGGCGAACAGAGCATTCGTGCTCGATGCGCTTTCGATGATGCGAACATCGTCACCCAGAATCGTACGCACCAGCGCCACGGATCCCTCCCCATCTTTCTCGGTCACGGGGAGGAGGATTTGCTCAGCTTGCAGGTCCCGCGCCGAGACACGTCGTTTCGAAGCGAGCGGATGGTCGTCCGCCACGGCGACGGCGAGTGACCAGCGCCCCACGCGCTCTGCACGAAATCGCGAATCATCGGCCAGCAAGACGCTCGGGCTATAGGTGACGTCCAATTCGCCGTTGAGCAATGCCTCGGCCAGTTGTTGCGGTGCGACTTCGTCCAGGTGCACTTCCACTTCCGGGTAAAGCTGACGAAAGCGCCGCAAGTCCTCTATCAGTTCGCCGCCGTACGCGGCGGATCCAACAAAGCCGATTCGCACACTGCCGATTTCACCCTTCAGCGAACGCTGGACGTCCGAACGCACCCGGTCGGCTTGCGCAAGCAGACGCCGCGCATCCGCAAGCAAAATGCTGCCGGCCTCGGTCAGGACCACGCGCCGACTGGTGCGCTGGAAAAGCGCCCCGCCGAGTTCCTCCTCCAGCGAACGAATCTGCATGCTCAATGCGGGCTGCACGATGTGGAGGCGTTCTGCCGCGCGAACTCATGCTCGAGGCAGTGATCGACAGCCCGGCCGCCCTTGCCATGTTGCCGGCGAAAAAAGAAGTCATCCTGGGCGGGAATTCGACCGCTGCATTCGACGTAGCCGGTCTCTATAAGGATATGCACGCGATTGCTGCCGAAGCTGCAGCCCTTGACGTTCCGATTCCCGGGATGCAGGCGGCGATGGCTCAGGTCATGCAGGCGATAGGGCACGGCTATGCCTCGCGAGATGTCGCGTCCTTGACGCCTTACTTCATCGAGGCGGTGAATGCCGCTGACCGGCAGCCCAGAGCTGAATCGTTGTGGAAGGCATAATGAACACCGACCACCAGCCCACATTTACGCACATCGGCCATTCGACGGCCGAAGACTGGCATGCCTTGATGGCGCACTACCACGATCACGTTTCCCGATTGCCCGATCGGATCATGGCGCACATGCGGTTGATGGCGGGTGACTTCGGCGGATTTCCCGTTGACCGCCTTACCCACTCGCTGCAAACGGCTACGCTCGCCTGCCGAGATGGGCGTGATGAAGAATATGTCGTTTGTGCTTTGCTGCACGACCTTGGCGACCTTCTCGGTTCGTTCAATCACCCTGACTTTGCAGCGGTCGTTCTTCAGCCGTTCGTGTCCGAGGCGAACCATTGGATGGTCAAGCATCACGGAATCTTCCAGGGATACTACTTCTTCCATCATTTGGGCCTGGACAAGGACATGCGCGACGAGCATCGCGACAGCCCGTACTTCAAGCAGACCGCCGAGTTTTGCGCGCTCTACGACGGCGCAGCCTTCAATCCCGATCTGGAGTCCATGCCGCTGGAGGCCTTCGAACCCATGTTGCGCCGGGTCTTCTCGAAGCCAAAAGGCACCGGCGTATACGCAAGGATGCAGCCGAACGGTCAGTGATCCGAAGTCGTGCGAGGCTTGAACGCGGGGGCGCCTTTCAGGCTGCGTGCACAGTCCATATAGGCGCGCACCGCGCCACTTGTCTCGTCGGCCCGACTGAATCGGACGAGGTCTGTGAAATTGGAGACGCCGGAGAGTGGCTGTATGCTCAATCCGGGCATCGCCATCTTGGAGAGCACAGCGGGAATCACCGCGATTCCCAGTCCGGCAGCCACCATGGCGAACAGAGCATTCGTGCTCGATGCGCTTTCGATGATGCGAACATCGTCACCCAGAATCGTACGCACCAGCGCCACGGATCCCTCCCCATCTTTCTCGGTCACGGGGAGGAGGATTTGCTCAGCTTGCAGGTCCCGCGCCGAGACACGTCGTTTCGAAGCGAGCGGATGGTCGTCCGCCACGGCGACGGCGAGTGACCAGCGCCCCACGCGCTCTGCACGAAATCGCGAATCATCGGCCAGCAAGACGCTCGGGCTATAGGTGACGTCCAATTCGCCGTTGAGCAATGCCTCGGCCAGTTGTTGCGGTGCGACTTCGTCCAGGTGCACTTCCACTTCCGGGTAAAGCTGACGAAAGCGCCGCAAGTCCTCTATCAGTTCGCCGCCGTACGCGGCGGATCCAACAAAGCCGATTCGCACACTGCCGATTTCACCCTTCAGCGAACGCTGGACGTCCGAACGCACCCGGTCGGCTTGCGCAAGCAGACGCCGCGCATCCGCAAGCAAAATGCTGCCGGCCTCGGTCAGGACCACGCGCCGACTGGTGCGCTGGAAAAGCGCCCCGCCGAGTTCCTCCTCCAGCGAACGAATCTGCATGCTCAATGCGGGCTGCACGATGTGGAGGCGTTCTGCCGCGCGTCCGAAATGCTCTTCTTCTGCGACAGCAACGAAATAGCGTAGATGCCGAAGGTCCATGTCAACTCCAACGATCAGATTAACTGATCAATCTGTCAATTCAATCTATTGTACATCCGCCTGTGAACAGGCGATCCTGTCGCTTGAAAACTCACGACGGCGAACGCAGGCTTGCTCGTCGACGAGCGTCCCTGACACGTCCTCGCGGCGCGTGTTTGCATCGGCGATCAAGACCGATGGCGGCACACCGGGCATCGTCGTCGCTCCCTGACTCGCCGGTCGCGCCAACTCGCCTTTCGGGCGACCTTTACGAGCAGGTTAACCATGAATGTTCCATGCAGCTTGCGCGATGGCGCTCCGCGACGCCGCAGGCGCGCTTTCCGGCGTGTCGTGCTTTGCGGTTGCGCGGTTGCCGCGGCGCTGATGACCGCGGGTTGCGCGGTGGGGCCGGACTACCGCAAGCCGACGATCGATATCCCTACAAGCTTCAAGGAGGGCGTCGAGTGGCAGCGGGCACAAGTCGATCCCAAAGCGACCCTCCCTGGCAAGTGGTGGCTCGACTACCACGACGATACGCTGACGCACCTTGTGCAAGAGGCGCTCAAGGCCAATCAATCGGTCGCGCAAGCGGAAGCGGCGTACCGGCTGGCGCAAGCCACGGTGGCCGCCAATACCGCGGGCCTCTTTCCGACGATCTCGGCCGGTATCTCGGGTTCGCGTGCGGGAGCGGGTGCCGGCGCAGTCGCGGCAAATGGCGGCGCTTTGAATTCCGGTGTGCACAACACCGTCACTGCGGACGCCGCCGCCAGCTGGGAGCTCGACCTATGGGGGCAAATCCGCCGCGAGATCGAATCGAGCAAGGCGAGTGCGCAGGCTAGCGACGCGCAATTGGCCGGGCAGCGTCTGTCGGTTGCCGCAAGCGTTGCGGCCGATTACTTCGGACTGCGCCGGGCGGATGTCGATATCGATCTGCTCGAGCAACAAAAGCGGATCGATGCCGGCATTCTGGATATGGTGAGGGCGAGTTACGCACAAGGCGAGTCGTCGAGCGACAGCGTGCTGGCCGCGCAGGACACGCTCGAGCTTGTCATCGCCGATCTTCAGTCGACGCAAACGTCACGCGAACAGTATGAGCATGCCATCGCGGTCTTGATCGGCGTGCCGCCCGGCAATTTTTCGATTGCGCCCGACCCGCACTATGCGTTCGTCGCCCCAGCCGTTCCACTTTCATTGCCTTCGCAATTGCTCGAACGGCGTTATGACGTCGTGAGCGCCGAGCGCACGGCGGCATCGGCCAACGCGAAGATCGGCGTGGCCCAGGCGGCGTTCTTCCCGACCCTGACACTGTCGGCACAAGGCGGATTCCAGCATAGCTCGCTCGCCAATCTCTTCTCTGTGCCAAACCGCTTCTGGACGCTCGGCCCCGAACTGGCGGGGACGATTTTTGACGGAGGCGCCCGAACGGCGGCCATGCACGAAGCTCGCGCGACGTACGACGAGGCGGTGGCAGCGTATCGCCAGGCGGTGCTGTCCGCATTCGAAAGTGTAGAGGACAGCCTGTCCTCCTGGAACCATCTTGCACAACAGGAACGTGCGTTCGCGGATATCTATCAGCGCAACAAGCGACTCTTCGAGAGCGAGCAGGCGCAGTTCCAGTTCGGGACCGCAAGCAGACAAAATCTCTTGAGTCAGCAACTCACGTTGCTGCTGGCTCAACAGAACCTCGCGGACACGCAGGCGTCGCTAGCGCTGAGCAGCGTGACGCTGATCAAAAACCTGGGTGGAGGATGGCGATGGGACGAAGCAAACGAGTCTCCTGCCGACGTCGTGGCTTCGTCCAGAAGCAGCCGCTGACAGCATGCTCGGCAGGTTTGAGCGCTGTTCCCTTTCCCCGTTCTTGCTCGCACGGTTTCAATAATGTCACTACTTCTTCGCTCATCCATTATCTCCATCGGCCTTCTGGCACTTTTCGGCTGCGGCAAGAACGATCCGCCGCCGGCGCCACCTGCGGCGCAGGTCGGCGTCATGGAAGCCGAACCCAGCAACGTACCGCTGACCCGCAGCTTCGTCGGACGCTTGTCTGCCTATTACAGCGCTAATGTCACAGCGCGGGTTTCGGGCGTGCTGGTGAAGCGCCTCTATACGGAGGGCAGTGAGGTCAAGGCAGGGCAGACGCTGTTCGAGATCGATCCCGCCTATTACCAGACGGTGCTCAACACCGATCTCGCCACGCTCGCCCAAGACCAGGCGACCTACGTGAACGATCGCGTCACTGCCGACCGTTATCACAAGCTGTTGCCGATCGGCTCCGTCTCGCAACAGACGGTGGACGATGCCGACGCGGCGCAACGCAGTGCTGCGGCCAAGGTCAAGGCCGACGAGGCCGCCGTCGAAGGCGCGCGCGTGAATCTCGGTTATACGAAGGTGACGTCGCCCATTACCGGCATTGCCGGACAGCAACAGGTCACCGCCGGTGCGGTAGTTGGCAACGGCACGACCGATGCTGGTTCTGGCGGCACATTGCTCGCCACGGTGGAACAGATCGGTCCGCTCTACGTGAACTTCACGATCAGCGCCGCCGATCTGATCACGCTGAAGCAGGCCCAAAGCAAAGGTGATGTCGCGCTCGCCGCGCAAAACAAGACCACCGTTCAGGTCATCCTGCCCAACGGCACGCCATACGATCAGCAAGGCACGCTGGACTTCACCGATGTATCCGTGAACGCGACCACGGGTGCGGTCAGCCTGCGCGCGCAGATACCCAACCCGCAGCATCAACTGCTGCCGGGCATGTATGTATCGCTCGATGTTGACCTCGGCCAGCGTAACGATGTGTATCTGGTTCCCCAGCAAGCGATACAGCGCGACACCGTCGGTTCCTACGCGATGGTGGTGGGCGCCGATGGCAAGGTGGTCCGCAAGGATGTCGATACCAACGATAGCCACGGTAGCGACTGGATTGTCACGGGTGGGCTGGCGGCCGGCGATCGCGTGATCGTCACAGGTGTGCAGAGCGTGCGCGAGGGGATGCTCGCCAAAGCCACGCCGTGGCGGGGTACCGACAAGGACACCAGGTTATCGCAGAGCCGCCCGGTTCAGTCATCGGGCGGCCATCGTGCCGGCCGCAGTTAGTAGGGAGGCTTCATGTCACGTTTCTTTATCGATCGTCCAGTCTTTGCCTGGGTGATCCCAATTCTCATCTGCCTGTTCGGTGCGATTTCTCTGCAGCATCTCGGAGTTGATTCTTATCCGGACATTGCTCCACCCCAGGTGACCGTGACGGCAACCTATCCGGGCGCCAACGCCTCGACGATGGAATCGACGGTCACGCAGGTGATCGAGCAGCAACTGACCGGCATTGACAACCTGCTGTACTTCAGCTCGACCTCCAATGGCAACGGGACAGCCACCATCACGTTGAGCTTCGCGCCTGGAACCAACCCGGACATCGCACAGGTGCAGGTGCAGAACAAGGTGGCGCTCGCGCAGCCGCTGCTGCCGCCCGAGGTGACGCAGGAGGGCATCGTCGTAGCGAAGGCGAGCGCCGACATTCTTCTTTTCGTCAGCTTGCAATCGAGCAATCCTGCCGTCGATACGGCGCGCCTCAGCGACATCATTGCCTCGCAGATACAGCCCGTCATTGGCCGTATCAACGGCGTGGGCAATACTTTCATGCTGGGCTCGGAATACGCTTTGCGGATCTGGGTCAATCCCGACAAGCTGCAAGGCTACGGTCTTTCGACTTCGCAGGTGATGAGCGCCGTCCAGGCTCAAAACGCCGAGTTCGCAACCGGTTCGCTGGGAGCAGATCCCGCCGTCAATGGCCAGGTCTTCACGGCAACGGTATCGGGCGACAAGCTGTTTTCCTCGCTGCAGCAGTTTCGCGACATCATCCTGCGGACGAACAACGATGGCAGCGTTGTTCGGCTGAGCGACGTCGCGCGCGTCAGCTTCGGCGCGCAAAGCTACGGCACCTCCGCCGCCTACAACGGCAAAGCTGCGGGCGACATGGGCGTCTACCTGCTGCCAGGTGCGAATGCGCTCGACGTGGCCAAGGCCGTCAAGGCCGAAATGGCGACACTGGCTCGCGACTTCCCTCCCGGTGTCACATGGACCGTTCCGTACGATACGACGCCGTTTATCACGGCCTCGATCACCGACGTCGTGCATACGCTCGTCGAGGCGATCATCGTCGTGTTCTTCGTGATGCTGCTCTTTCTGCAGAACGTCCGGGCCACCATCATTCCGACTCTCGTCATTCCGGTTGCGTTGCTCGGCACGTTTATCGGTCTGTCGCTGCTGCACTTCTCGCTGAACCAGCTCGACCTGTTCGGGATGGTTCTCGCCATCGGCATCGTGGTGGACGACGCGATCGTCGTGATCGAGAACGTCGAGCACCTCATGCGTGAGGAAGGTCTCAGTGCCAGAGCGGCCACGCGTAAGGCCATGGGCCAGATCTCGGGGGCGATCGTCGCGATCACGGTGGTGCTGGCTGCGGTGTTCGTACCGTCCGCGATGCAGCCGGGTGCTACCGGCATGATCTATTCGCAGTTCGCGCTGACAATCGCCGTATCGATGGTGTTCTCTGCATTCCTCGCGTTGTCCTTCACGCCGTCGCTTTGTGCTGCGATCCTCAAACCTTCGCATCATGCAACCTCGAACTTCGTCTTTCAATGGTTCAACCGGGGGTTCGACCGGTTCGGTAACTTGTATGTGGCCAGCGTCGGCCGGATTGTCCGACGCACGCCGCGCTGGATGATTCTGTTCGTTGCACTTTCCGCGCTGGCCGGCGTTCTTTACACGCACCTGCCGACGGCGTTCGTTCCCGATGAGGACCAAGGTTTCATGCTGGCGATTGTCAATCTGCCTTCTGGCGCGACGCTGCCGCGTACACAGGAGGTCATGGACGAAATCGACGGAAGGCTCAAGAAGAGCCCGATCGGCAAGGACATCGACGGCGTCCTGGCAGTCGAAGGATTCAGCTTCGTCGGTCAAAGCGAAAACGTCGGCATGGCATTCATCAAGCTCACCGATTGGAGCAAACGTTCGCAAAGCGCGATGCAGTTGATCCCGCAGGCCAACAAGATACTGCACGGCATCGACGGCGCGAGGATCTTCGTTACCAACCTGCCCACCATACGCGGAATGAGCCAGTTTGCCGGCGTCGATATGTACCTGCAAGCGCGCAATGGCCAATCAAGGGCCGAGCTCGCGCAGGCGCAAGGCAAATTGCTGTCGGTAGCGAGCCAGGATCCGAGGCTCTTCGGCGTTCGGCCAAATTCGTTGCCGGAGGCGCCACAGCTTCAGCTGGCCGTGGACCGCGTTCAGGCGCAATCGATGGGTCTGTCGTTGCCTGATGTCTATAACAGTATTCAAATGGACCTCGCGCCCGTCTACGTGAATGAATTCACCTACGGCGGACGTGTGAAGCGCGTGTTCCTCCAGGCCGATTCGCCGTTCCGGATGGGGCTAGACGCCCTGGGGCACATCTACACCCCGAGCGGCGTGACGGGCACGTCGTCTGGTTCCAGCGGCGCCGCCGCCGGCGTGAGCGGTGCGTTGAGCCCTGTCAATCCATCGGTGCGCAACAGCGCTATCAGTCCGTACAACATGGTGCCGCTCTCGAGTGTAGTGAAGGCAAAGTGGGATCTCGGCCCGCAGGCACTTCCGCGCTACAACGGCTATTCGGCGGTCGAGATCGTGGGCATGCCGGCGCCAGGGTACTCCACCGGCCAGGCGATGCAGATTCTTGACAACATTGTCGACAAGTCGCTGCCGGCAGGTTTTGCCTCGGATTGGACCGGCCAGTCCTACCAGGAGCTCCTCGCGGGAAATTCGGCGATGGCGTTGATGGCGTTGTCGATTGTGGTGGTGTTCCTTTGTCTCGCGGCGCTTTACGAGAGCTGGTCTATCCCCGTTGCGGTGCTGTTGACCGTGCCGCTGGGCCTGTTGGGAATGTCGGTGTTCTGCCATCTGTTCAAGGTGCCCAACGATATCTACTTCAAGATCGGCATGGTCACGGTGATCGGGCTTGCAGCAAAGAACGCGATTCTAATCATCGAGTTCGCCGTCGATGGCCAGGCGCGGGGTATGACGCTTTTCGAGGCGGTAACGAACGCGGCGAAGCAGCGTTTCAGGCCCATTCTGATGACATCGATGGCTTTCATCGTCGGTGTATTGCCGCTGGTGCTGTCCAGCGGGGCGGGTGCCGCGTCGCGTCATGAGATCGGCACGGGCGTGATCGGTGGCATGCTGTTTGCCACGTTCTTGGGTCTCTTGCTGATTCCGGCATTCTACGTGGCGGTACGGCGCCTGCTTGGCGACAAGCTCGATGAAGTCACGCGCAAGCTGCGTCATGCCGAGAGCGCCGATACGGTAGCCGATTCCTGATGACGGTCGGCAATGAAGCGCAAGAAAGTGGAGGCGCTCGGAACGCGAGCGCAAATATTGAGGGCTGCGGAGCAAGTCTTTGTCGAGCGTGGTGTGTCGCGCGCCTCTCTCTCTGAAATTGCCGATCTGGCGGGCGTCACGCGTGGCGCAGTCTACTGGCACTTCAAGGACAAGATGGCTTTGCTCGAAACCTTGTTCGAGCATGCTTCGCTAGCGGACGACCCGTTTGTCATGTCATGGTCCGAGGGGGAGCGCGATCCCCTCGGACAACTTGAAAGAAGGCTGGCCGGGCTTCTCGCCACGGTGCTATCGGCAGGTCCCTCGCGGCGCTTTTACTTGATCATGTTGATGCGCTGCGAGATGTCCACTGAAACCGAGTGGCTCTGGAGTCGCTTGCATGCCAGCTGGCGCGGCGCCGAGCATCAGATGGCGCGCGCCCTGAGGGCAGCCATCGCTCGCAACCAGTTGAGTGCTGAGCTTGACCCGTATCTGGCTGCAACGTTTATTCACTCGACCGTGATGGGGTTGATCTTGAGAAGTTTGCGCGAACCGCCGCTGGCTGTAAGTAGAGCCGTCGCGCGGCTGATTGTTTCGCAGATCCTGTCGGGGATTAAGGGCTCCGCACGGTGATGGATGTGTTCGTGGGCGACGGTCACGTCGTATCTTTCGTCCCGGGCGCCGCCGCGCCAGCGGCGCAAGAGGATCTGACGTTGAAGATGAAGCAGATTCGGCGAAGCCTCTCGGCGTGCTGCGTCCTGATGCTATGCGCGCTTGCGAGTACAAATTCATGGGCCGCGACCGCGGGGAATCAAGCGTTGACAGGGGAGCGCATGACGCCGGCACGCATGGCGTCAACCGTCGGGAAATAGAGCGGTGATTGGACCAGAAAAGATTCGACGTAGCTTCTCCGTTGTGAGGGACGATAAATGGAAACTCTTCAATGCATGCGCATCTTTGTGAAAGTCGCGAGCGACGGAGGCTTTGGCTCGGCGGCCAGGAGGCTCAACTTGAGCGTGCCCGCCGTTTCACGCGCTGTCGCCCAACTCGAAACACATCTGGGCAGCCGGCTGTTAAACCGGACGACGAGGCAGATCGCCCTGACGGAGGCGCGCGAGCGCTACCTGGATCGATGCCAGGGCATTCTTTCGAGCCTCGACGACGCGGAAGCCGAAGCGCGATCGACGACGGCGTATCCAACCGGACGGTTGCGTGTGCACGCGCTTTCGAGCTTCGGCCATCAGTTGGTGGTGCCGGCAATACTGCAGTATCAGGAGCGCTTTTCCTCGCTCAGAGTGGAGGTCGCGATGACTGGAACAATGCCCGACATGCTCCAGGAAGGCTATGATGCATCGATCGTTCTCGCGCCTGAATTGACGAGCTCGGGGTTGGTGAGTCTAAAGCTCGGGAGTATCGCCGGCGTGCTATGCGCATCCCCACGGTACCTGGCGCGCTACGGCGTACCAGGAGCGCCTGAAGACTTGCGCAAGCATCAGTGCCTTCAGTTAGCCACGCCCGTCTTTCCGTTTGATAAATGGGTATTCAGAGGCGCAGGCGAGACGTTCGAGGTGAATATCGGTTCGGCTCGGTTGACGGTCAACGCCATGGAAGCGTTGGAGCCGGCGGTAGTGAAAGGACTTGGCATCGCCATCCTGCCGGCTGGCGTTGCGCTGCGCGGTTTACGCTCGGGTGCACTGGTGCGGATTCTTAGGGAATATGAGGCGCAGTCCGTGAACGTCTATGCGTTGTATTCGTCGCGGCGTTTCCTCGACGCAAAGATCCGGACGTTCATTGACCTGCTTCGCGAAGAGGTGCCGTCGATGTTGGAGGCGGACGAGCGTGCGCTGACAACGCTTGACGGATGTGAGGTCATGAGGGGGGCGTTAAAGACCTTGGGGTTCCAGCGCAGGGCGCCTGGGATTTCGCCAGTCACGCTCGCCGGAGGTGGAAATGAAAGTCACAATTCGCGTTGAAATTGCCTCAGACTGGGATGAAACGGACACCTTCGAAATTTCCAGCTTGAACGCGCCTATCGCGAACTTGAAGCGTGTTCGCCATCGTGAGAAACAGGTTCCCGGACGTTGCAGAGCGGCTCAGCGCATTGGTACGAGGGACATCCGGTACCGATCATCCGCGTCTGTCGGTCATCACCGATCGTCCACCCGGCGTGGCCGAAGACCCTGGCGCGCACGCACGCTCCTTGTACGGGAACTGGGAGATTTCCAGTCCGACCTGTTGCAGCATGGACAGGTCCGCATCGGGAAGGCGAGGAGCCGTAGCCGTGGTGTACATCACGGATGGTGCGTTCGTGGGTGGGGGAAAGCGCGGTGAAGCATTACACAAAGGAAACCTTCAATCCGACCGAAAGCGTGTACTTCGCAATCGACCGGGTGCGCAACCGTCTACTGTCGCAGATTGACACTGCGCTGCGGGGCTTGGGTGTCACCAGCCGGCAAATGGGCATTCTCCACTTACTCGGCCGCGGCGTGGCCGACACCCCGTTCGAACTGGCCCGGCGGCTCGATATGGACACAAGCGCGATGACGCGCGTTCTAGACAGGCTCGAAACAGGCGGTTTGCTGATACGTAGCCGAAATACGGACGACCGGCGCATAGTGAATCTGGTCCTGACAAAGAAGGGAGAAGAGGTTGTCGCTCGAATTCCGGAGATAGCTCCCGCAATATTGAGCGCGCAAGTCAAGGAGTTCACTGAGTCGGAACTCAACGAACTACGCCGCTTGCTTGGAAAATTCCTCGTAGCCTGACTGGCTCGCCCGGCCGGGTAAACGACGCGTGGTGCCCTGTTAAGGCGAAGAGTGCGTTCGTGCTTAATGCGCTTTCGATGACGCGAACATCGTCACCGAGGATCGCGCGCACCAGCGCCATGGATCCCCCCTCGTGTTTCCCGGTCGCGGGGAGAATGATCCGCTCGGCCTGCAGGTCTCGCGCCAAGATGCTCCCTTTCGAAGCGAACGGACGTTCGTCTGCCAGCGCGAGGACGAGCGGGCAGCGCCCCACACGCTCTACGTGCAATCGCGAATCACCAGGCAGGAAAACGTTCGGGCCCTAGGGGACGTCCAATTCGCCGTTGAGCGATGCTCCGAGACGGTGGCTCCGACAAAGCTGATTCGCATGCTGCCGATTTCGCCCCTCATCGAATGCTGGACATCCGAACGCACCCGGTCCGCTTGCGCGAGCAGACGCTGCGCATCAGCGATGCAAAAAGCCGCCAGCCTCAGTCAGCACCACGCGCCTGCTCGTGCGCTGGAAAAGCGGCCCGCCGAGTTCCTCCTCCAGCGAACGAATCTGGAAGCTCAACGCAGGCTGCACGATGTGGAGGCGTTTGGCCGCGCGTCCGAAATGCTCTTCTTCTGCAACGGCAACGAAATAGCGTAGATCGCGAAGATCCATTATTGCGCGCGATCAAGTTAAATGATCAATGCTTCAATTTAATCTATTTCACATTCATATCGAAACAGGCGATCCTGTCGTTCGAAAGCGACTCGAAAACACACTGCAACGAAGGTACATGACATGCGGAGTCCAGGCTTGTGCAGAAAAATTCCCTCTGATGATCCAGGTGCGCGCCTTCAATCTCAGACCATCAAACGGTTTGCCGTTGCCGCAGGCCGTGTTTTGGCACTTGGCGCATCCGGCCTGCTCGGCGGATGCAGCATGGCATTGTTCGATCCCAAGGGCGACATTGGTGCGCAGGAGAAACACCTGGTCCTGCTTGCCCTTGGCCTGATGCTGCTCATAGTCATCCCGGTCATCCTGTTGACCTTGTACTTCGCGTGGCGCTATCGGGCGTCGAATGAAAGCGCGACCTACGCGCCAGAATGGGCCGAATCCAATGCAATTGAAGTCGTCGTCTGGGCGGTCCCTTGCGTCATCGTGGCGATCCTGGGTCTCGTGATCTGGCGGTCCACGCACAGCCTCGACCCATCGCAACCGATCGAGTCGCAGACCAAACCGGTCCGCGTCGAGGTGGTTGCGCTGAACTGGAAATGGCTGTTCATCTATCCAGACTACGGCGTGGCTACGGTCAATCAGCTTGCGATTCCGGTCGACACACCTGTCTCGTTCGACATAACTGCTGAATCGCTGATGAACTCGTTCTTTATTCCGAAACTCGGCAGCCAGATCTACGCTATGGCCGGCATGCGCACGCAGTTGAACCTGATCGCCAACAGTCCTGGCGTCTATGAGGGGAGGTCGTCGGCGTTCAGCGGCCCAGGCTTCTCGGACATGCACTTCAATACGATCGCGACGAGTCGCGCGGATTTCGACGCATGGATCGCCAACGCGAAGCAGTCGCCACTGTCGCTCGACAGGGTCACCTATCAGGCACTGGAAAAGCCTAGCCAGAAGGATCCGGTGACGGTCTATGCACGCGTTCCCCCCGGTCTGTTCGACGACGTCGTTGATCAGTACATGCCCGGTGCGGCCGGCAACCCGATGTGCGGGGAGGCCAGGACCGCACTTTCAATTAAACGTCCTGGAACCCAATCACCTGCCCATCAGGCTGTGGAGTAGTCGCCATGCTCGGAAAACTTAACCTCGACGCTATCCCGTATCACGAGCCCATCATCATGGGCACGCTGGCGGTCGTCGTCGTGCTCGGCGCGGCGCTGCTCGCGGCCGTGACCTACGCGGGCAAATGGACTTATCTGTGGCGCGAGTGGTTCACCTCGGTCGACCACAAGCGCATCGGCGTGATGTACATCGTGCTCGCGATCGTGATGCTGCTGCGCGGCTTTGCCGACGCGATCATGATGCGGACTCAGCAGGCTATCGCATACAACGACGCGGCCGGATATTTGCCGCCGCACCACTATGATCAGATTTTTACCGCGCACGGCGTGGTCATGATCTTCTTCGTCGCGACGCCTTTGATCATCGGGTTGATGAACGTGGTGGTACCGCTGCAGATCGGCGCACGCGACGTCGCTTTTCCGTTCGTCAATTCGCTGAGCTTCTGGCTTTCGGCGGTCGGCGCGGTGCTTGTGATGCTGTCGCTGTTCGTCGGCGATTTTGCCGCGACGGGATGGGTCGCGTATCCGCCACTTTCGGAGCTCGGATATAGCCCAACCGTGGGGGTCGACTACTACATCTGGTCACTGCAGATATCGGGACTCGGCACCACGTTGACCGGTATCAACTTCATCGCGACGATCCTGCGCATGCGCGCGCCGGGCCTGAACCTGATGAAGATGCCGGTGTTCGTCTGGACCGCGCTCATTACCAACATCCTGATCGTTGCCGTGTTCCCGGTGTTGACGGCGACGCTCGCATTGCTTGCCGCTGACCGCTATCTCGGCATGCACATCTTTACCAACGAGTTGGGCGGCAACGCGATGATGTACATCAACCTCATCTGGGTATGGGGCCATCCCGAGGTGTATATCCTGATCCTGCCGTGCTTTGGCGCATTCTCCGAAATCATCGCGACGTTTGCCGGCAAGCCGCTGTTCGGCTATAAATCAATGGTATACGCGACCGCATCGATTGGCATTCTGTCGTTCTTCGTGTGGCTGCACCACTTCTTCACGATGGGCTCGGGAGCCAACGTGAATGCGTTCTTCGGCATTATGACGTCGATCATCTCGATCCCGACCGGCGTGAAGCTGTTCAACTGGCTGTTCACGATGTTCCGTGGGCGCATCCGTTACCACTCGTCGACGCTGTGGACGATCGGCTTCATGGTCACGTTCGCAGTGGGCGGCATGACCGGCGTGCTGCTGGCGGTGCCGGGCGCGGACTTCGTGTTGCACAACAGCCTGTTCCTCGTGGCGCACTTCCATAACGTGCTCATCGGTGGCGTGGTATTTGGCTGCCTCGCGGGGATCAGCTACTGGTTCCCCAAGGTGTTCGGCTTCACGCTGAACGAGTTTTGGGGCAAGGTTTCGTTCTGGTGCTGGCTGATCGGCTACTGGCTCGCCTTCACCCCGCTCTATATCCTCGGCTTCGAAGGCATGACGCGACGCATAAACCACTACGCGGTACCGGAGTGGCATAAGTGGCTGGTCGTCGCGCTGATCGGTGCGGTGTTTATCGCAGCAGGCATTGCCTCGATGCTGATTCAGTTCGGCGTCAGCATTCGCGATCGCGATGCCAATCGCGATCTGACCGGCGACCCGTGGAATGGCCGCAGCCTGGAATGGTCGACGGCATCGCCGGCACCGTTCTACAACTTCGCGCATGTGCCGGTAATTACGTCGCTCGAGCAGCACTGGGACAACAAGGAAGCAGGCCGCGCGTACGTGCAGCCGAAAAAATACGAGGACATTCACATGCCGCGCAATACGGGCGCAGGTGTGATCATCGCGGGCTTCAGTTTGCTGTTGTGCTTCGCACTGGTGTGGCATATGTGGCTGTTCGCAGCGGCCGGTCTTGTCGGGATGATTGCGACCTTCATCGTCCGAAGCTATGAACTTGACGTTGACTATTACGTGCCGGCGGACGAGGTCGCCCGGATTGAACGTGCACGCTACGCGCAGCTGAAAGAGGCCGCCTGATCATGACTACTGTTGCAAGGCATCACGCCCACGGACATGACGATGGGCACCCTACGTCGCACGACGACGGGGCCAGAGCCACGCTCGGTTTCTGGATCTATCTGATGAGCGACTGCGTCATCTTCGCCACCCTGTTCGCCACGTTTGGTGTACTGGCGAATGCCACGGCGGGTGGCCCGAGCGGCAAAGGCCTGTTCGAATTGCGCTACGCGCTCGGCGAAACCTTGCTGCTGCTGGCCAGCAGCTTGACGTTCGGCCTGGCGATGCTCGGAATGCAGGCCCACCGCCATGCGCAGGTGATCGCGTGGCTTGCCGTAACCTTCGCGCTCGGCGCTGGATTTGTCGGCATGGAACTGGTCGAATTCACGAAACTGATCGGCGACGGCGCGGGGCCGCACGTCAGCGCATTCCTGTCGTCGTACTTCGTGCTGGTCGGCACGCACGGTTTGCACGTCAGCTGTGGCCTGCTCTGGATCGCGGTGATGATGCACCAGGTCTACGAGTTCGGCCTGACCGGCGTGACGCGTCGCCGGCTCGCCTGCCTGAGTCTGTTCTGGCACTTCCTGGATCTCATCTGGATCTGCGTGTTCACCTTTGTCTATCTGCGCGAGTTCGTATGAGCAAGTCATCCCACCAGCATGCGTCGCACGACACCATTCACGTGGCGCCACATGGCAGCCTGAAGAGCTATATGATTGGGGCGGTCCTGTCGCTGGCATTGACGCTGGCTTCGTTCGGCGCTGTGATGACCGAGGTCGTGCCGCGCGGCTTGGGCCTCGCTACGATCGTCGTCCTGTGCGTTGCACAGCTGGTCGTGCAACTGGTCTTCTTTCTCCATATCGGCGCGTCGCGCGATCAGCTGGCCAATACAGGCATCTTTGTTTGTACTGCATTACTGATTTCGGTGATTGTCGGCTTGTCGTTGTGGGTCATGCACAACGCCAATGAAAACATGATGCCCACCCACATGTCGATCGAACGCGCGAGGTCGCGCGATTAGTTTCGCCCTTGCTTCGTGCTGGCGCAGACGTCAGCAAGGGTAGACAGTCGAAACTTTAACCGCAGCCGCGGCGACCATTCATGGAGTTTCTTGGCGCCCGAATCGGCAGAACTCGGTAGACTGCAGGCTACCCAGCACTCGCTTTCAACAGTCCGGACTCTTTTCGAGCAAGTTTTCATTTGCCCCTTTGCGTGCAGGGGTACTTTCGAAATGGAGGTTAGCGATGAACGTACTCTTGCGACGCTCCGTCACTCGTTCAGCACTGGCAATATCCTTTGCTGTTTGTGGCAGCATCTGGTCGATCTGTGCATCGGGCGACGCCAAGTTCGTGCAGATCGCCGACCAGACTCGGCCGCAGGTACTCATCGAGACCGCGACGCAGGAAATACTCGACGAAGTCAGGACTCGAGCGATCAAGCCAGGCGATGCCCCCATCATGTCGATCGTGAACAGGGACATCCTTCCATACGCGGATATCCGGCGGACGACGCAGTTTGCGATGGGCCGTTACTGGCACGCCGCAACACCAGCACGACAGCGGCAGGTGGTCGCACAATTCACGCTCCTGCTAATTCACACGTATTCAGGTGCACTAGCGCTGCTGCACGGCGATCAACAGTTGCATTACCCGCCATCGCGGATCGAGCCCGCTCAAACCGACGTAGTAGTCCGGACGATCGCGAGGGATAACGGTAGTCCGGTAGAAATAGATTACTGCTTGTACCGAACACCGCAGGGCTGGCGCGTGTATGGCCTGAACTTGATGGGGGTTTGGCTAGGGCGTGTTCACACTACTGCTATTTGATCGTATACTTCGGTGATGGAAATCACCGAAGCCCAATATCAGCGGATTGAGCATTGCCTGCCGCGACAGCGTGGCAATGTAAGCCTGACAAACTTGCAGGTGCTGAATGCGATTCTTTATGTGGCCGAGCACGGCTGCAAATGGCGTGGACTGCCCAAGCGTTTTGGCCGATGGCACACGATCTACACACGAATGAACCGCTGGTCCAGGAATGGCGTGCTGGATCGTGTGTTCACTGAATTGCAGCGCGAGCAGATCGTTCGCATCAGGATCGAGGCGGTCTCACTGGATAGCACGATGGTAAAGGTTCATCCTGATGGCACCGGTGCATTAAAAAAAACGGACCTCAAGCAATCGGTAAATCCCGAGGCGGATGGACCACCAAGATTCATATGGTTGCCGCGGATGCTCGAACAGCCATAACGTTCGCCCTGTCTCCTGGCCAGGCAGGTGATGCACCAGAGGGGCGTGCCCTGTTGCAACGACTTGGCTCGCCCAATCGGCCATTGCATCTGCTGATGGACAAGGCGTATGAAGGCGACGAGACGCGACAACTCGCGCTCGACCTCGGATTCATTCCGGTTGTTCCGCCCAAAAGCAATCGGCTTAAACCATGGGAATACGATCGCGAAATGTACAAGCGCAGAAACGAAGTGGAGCGCCTGTTTCGCCGCCTCAAAGGCTTTCGCCGCATCTTTTCCCGCTTCGACAAACTGGACGTGATGTTCCTCGCTTTCATCAATTTCGCCCTCATCGTCGATGGACTCAGATAGTGCGAACACGCCCTTCTATGGGGCATAGAAAGTCAAGCGCTGTTGAATGTAAAAAATTCTGCTATGCGAAGCAAATCTCCTTGCCAGTTGTCTGTGGCCAGCCTGCGGGGTCGCCTGCTACGACCAGACGCAGGCTGGCCACAGACAACTGGAGGCGCAGAGGGCCACACCGATGCCATACATTCCTCTTGCAGTTTGGCAGCTCAATGTCATTCAGGTCAGAGTGTCTGTTGACCGGTCAGTGCCGGGTCGACCTTCTATCCGTGCCGGCCTAGCAGGCCGGTCACCTTATGCCGCATGCGCGAAGCGCTGGAGCCACTCTGTCACCGACGCGCCCCATCTAGGAGAACGGCTACCCGTAGGGGCAGCCCGAGCGTGTTCCGGGCGCGTTGACCTTTCGATGCCTTGCTGCGTCTGATGTCATTCAGATGTTCACGTTATTGAGGGCCCCTGGCTTGAGTACCACACCAGCGGGAATCTCGCCGTGTTCGAGATAGCGCCACAGCGCGATTGCGAGACGCCGTGCGAGCGCCACGATACCGATGCGGCGCAGCCGCTTGCCGGCGCCGGCAAAGCGCTGATTGAACCAGTGGCTGAGCTGGCTGTCAGGCTGGAAGCGCAACCAGCTCCAGGCGAGCTCGACCATCAGCCATCGGCATCGTTTGTTGCCGGCCTTGCTGATGCCCTGTTCGACTTCGCTGGTGCCGCTGGCATACGGCGTGGGCGTCAGACCCAGGCAGCCGGCGACTTCACGCCGGTTGCGAAATTGCCGCCAGCCAAACAGTTCCCTGACCAGCGTCCACGCGCTGCCGTTGCCGATGCCCGCAAGCTGTGCCAGCAACGCCATGCCGGTGCGTGCCACTGCGCACCTGCTGGTCCTGCTGCGCTTCGAGCGTACGGATCTGTTGGCGCACCAGTGTAAGCCGCTCACATTCGCGATCAATCTCGGCACGCAGACCGGGGGCCAGCAGCTCGCGCTGCCGGGCCCACCAGTGAGTCCAGATCCGGCCGCCGACATGTCTGACGCGCAGGTTGTGCAGCACGAGCAGGGAGCGGATCCGGTTGGTATGCGCGGTACGTTCCTGCCGCAGGCGTTCGAGCTCGCGGTGCAGGCGCCGGTCATCTTCCTGCTCAGGCGTGGGGATGCGTGCCACCGCCCATACTCGCCGCTCGCCGGTGTGATAACGCATGAGCATCGACAGCAGCTTGTCGCTGTCAAGCCGGTCCGTCTTGGCACGACGGGCCCGCCGGTTTACCTCGATACTGGCCGAATCCACCACGAGATTGGCAATACCCTGTTGAGCCAGCCACCGGTGCAGCCAGAAACCGTCGCGGCCGGCCTCATAACAGCTGTAGACGGGTGTGTCGGCGCTGAGGTGGCAGCGCGCCCTGGCGGTCGCGATGGCGGTGAGGACCGCCGTGGTATCACCTGCGGCGACCGTAAACCGGCTCGGCGCCCGCTGGCCATCACCCAGTGAGAGCTTCCAGCTCTTCTCGCCCAGTTCAAATGCCATGTACAGCCGGCCACCTGCCGTCGTATTCTGCCCATCAAGGGCTGTGTAAGTCGCATCCATTTTGCGTGCTCCTTCGGAGAAAACGAGTCTGGAAATCCCGTTTTACTCCAGCGGGCTGACTTCCACGGCCCTCCCATAGCATCTAGTGCAGATATATCGGCTTCAGTTCGAGGCGGAAGTCCAGAAGTTGGTGTGGACGGCCTTATCAAGCTTCTCAGTGACCGCAACGAGCAGCTTGCTTCCGGCAAGCCTTAATAAGGACAGGAGTAAGGCGGCGGGGCGCTCGAGCGCCTGAATAATGGGCGAAGTTACTCTGTCTACAGGTTGCCTTTAGGAGCAAGAGTTCGGTCAATAACAGGATCGCGGTCGTCGATTGTCGATGCCGACAGACCGCTTGAGTCTCCCTCGGTATCCGTCTTTAGCGCGAGCGGCTCGACTGGTTAGCCGTGGTGTTCCCATGCATCGAGTCCTCCTTTCAGCTGCGCCAGGCGCTCGGCAATGAACAGCTCAATCGTCCAAAGCGAGTTGGCGCCTGCCATCATCGACATCACGATCGCACACAGAGGCAACTCCAGCGCATAGCGTTTGCCTTGCGCACGCCGTACATCGCGCAGCTCAGAAAATACACCCCCTAATATCATCCTCGTTTTCGCTGCTTGCTTCAAAGCTCACGAATTCAACACGGTCGAACGGAAGTTAATTACTCCAGGAGGTCTCCAGAAGAACTGGACAGGGCGCTCGCTCGATGACTTTACCTGCCGTGGACGGATCGGACAGGCGCCGGAGTCGGGACAGATGCCGGTGGCCCATTACGATCAGGTCGGCGTGAAGGCGGTTGGCATGCTCTATGATCGCGTCAGACGCCTCGCCGCCGGAAAGATAGCCTGTTGCGTTGAACCCCTTGCGTTTCAGCACTTCGACGGCCGCTGAGATTATCTGGACAGCGCGTGCCGACTGTTCGTTTGCAGGAGGGTATGACAGCCCATCGGGCTCGGTTCCTCTGACGTCCTCAGGCGATGTCAGGTACGCCGGATCCACCACACACAAGACGTGCAATCTGGATTGACTTGCGATAGCGGCACGTGCCGCAAGCTTTACGACATGGTCACCTTGCGCCGTCCCGTCGAGAGGGACCAGTAGATCATGAAACATGGCAGAGCGTTGAGAGGATGCAGGGACTTGGATTCTGCCTGTCCGGCAAACGATGGGAAATGCCGCTCCACGCATGTCTGCGGTGCGGCCGGCGCACGGAACGGCCCAGCCAGATGATGCTGGCAGCAACTATACTTCTCAGTCATGCAACTACCTGACCTCAATCTTCTGTTTGCGCTTGACGTGTTGCTCGAAGAGGGATCTGTCGTGTCCGCTGCGCGCCGCATGAACCTGAGCGCCCCGGCAATGAGCCGCACTCTGGCACGTATTCGCGAGACAATCGACGACCCTATTTTCGTGAGAGTCGGGCGCAAAATGGTCCCCACGCCGCGCGCGCTGGTATTGCGAGAACAGGTCCATCAGTCGGTGCAGAGCGCCCGCCGGTTATTGGAGCCCGACCGGGAAGTTGATCTGCCATCCCTCAAACGAAGCTTCGGTCTGCATGCAAATGATGTCTTCATCAGCGCATTCGGTCAGGCTCTGATGGAGCGGGTGTGTGCCGAGGCACCGCATGTACTGTTGCGCTTCTCTCCGGAGCGGGATACGGAAGACACGGTACTGGAGGATGGTAAGGTCGACCTGTACATCAGCGCCATGCGGCCGATGGGCATGGACGTTCACGCTCAATCGCTGTTCACGACGAAATTCGTGGGGATGGCGCGTGATGAGCACCCAATTTTCGACCATGAAATCACGCCGGAAAGCTTCGCGAGATACGACCAAATTAGCGTATCCCGGCGTGGACGCGCAAACGGCCCGATTGACGTGGCCCTGCAGCGTCTTGGCCTTTCCAGACGTGTGTCATTGGTGGCTCCGACATTCCATTCTGGCGTTTTCATGCTCGGGAGTTCAGACCTCATACTGACCGTACCCGAGCACGTTGCGTGGGCGGTGCGGCGGATGGGATTGCGGGTGCGCTCGTTCGAGCTACCCCTTCCGCTCGAGACAGTCGTCGTCGTCCAGGCATGGCATCCTCGTTTTCAGAGTGACGGCGCACATCAATGGCTACGCCGCATTATTCGTGAACTTTGCGCAAGTAACGCAAGTGGCGCCCCCGGTATTATGTCGCCTTCGCGATGAGTGCGTCTGACGCACGGTAGCAGTGCAAAGTTTTCAATTTTCGGATTGATTCGCCGCATCTAGACTTACCGCATTCAATGTGGTCTGCAGAAGGTGAAGCGGTGAAGTTTTTCCAGATGTCAATTGACGCTATCGCAGCGCCCCTGCGGTGCCAGGCTGTAAGCCCATGAGTAGTGTCGCGCATGCGGCCCCGCGGGCCGCGTCTCCTTCGAATGCTCCCGCCAGTGCTGGCGCGCCGGCGGCGTTTGGTAGGCGAATTCTCGTCGGTATGGGTGGGATTCTCCTCGCCGTTGTGATCGCGCAGCTTAACGATCACGTGACCGAAATCGCGATGGTGGATATTCGTGGGGCCATGGGAATCAGCCATGACGATGCATCGTGGCTGTCCACGCTTTATCAGGTTACGCAGGTGACGGCGATGATGTTCGCCCCATGGTGCGCGACGACATTTTCGCTCAGGCGCTTCACGATTGGGGCGGTCGCGGCATTTTCGGCGCTCGGGCTCATCTTTCCATATGCTCCTTCCACGGGGGCGCTCTACATATTGCGCGCGTTGCAGGGTTTCGCCGGAGGGTGCCTGCCACCCATGCTGATGACTGTCGCGCTGCGTTTTCTGCCCCCGGGGATCAAGCTGTATGGGCTTGGTGCCTACGCGTTGACGGCTACATTCGCCCCGGCCCTCGGCACGCCGCTTGCAGCATTTTGGACTGAATACCTCAACTGGCGATTCCTGTTCTGGCAGATAGCGCCGCTAGGCTTGCTCTCCATTCTGATGGTCGCCTGGGGACTTCCGCAGGATCCGCTGCGTCTCGAGCGATGCAGGCAATTTGACTGGCGCGGGGTGTTACTGGGTTTTCCTGCAGTTGGAATGCTTGTCGCCGCGCTAGGTCAGGGTACGCGGCTGGGCTGGACGGACTCGCCGCTGATCTGCCTGCTGTTCATCGGGGCCATGATTATGCTCGTGCTGTTTCTTGTGAACGAATGGTTCCATCCATTGCCGTTCCTCAAGATTCAGTTGCTGGCGCGGATGAACCTGACCCATGCACTGATCACACTCGGCGGTGTCCTGCTCATCTTGGTCGCGGTCGCGGGCATTCCTGCAGCCTACCTTGCCGAAGTGAGGGGCTATCGGCCTTTGCAGAGCGCCCCTCTTTCATTGTGCGTGGCGGTGCCGCAACTGCTGGCGCTTCCCCTCGTCGCTGCCTTGTGCAACGTCCGTGCGATTGACTGTCGCTGGATTCTCGCCACGGGTCTTGGCCTGATCGTGTTGACGTGCGACATCGGCAGCTACCTCACGTCGGACTGGATACGCAACGACTTCTATGTATTGCAGATCATTCAGATATTCGCGCAACCGATGGCGGTGATTCCGCTTCTCATGCTGGCCACAAACGGAATGGCGCCTGCAGATGGACCATTTGCCTCCGCCTGGTTCAACACGATAAAGGGCTTTGCGTCAGTTATCGGCACGGGTGTCACTGAAGGGTTCTTCACCATGCGTGAGCATTTTCATTCGAACCTGCTCGTCGACCAGTTGGGTAACCGGCCGCAGGTATTGGGTGTGGCAAAGAATGAATTCGCTAAGGCGACAGGGCTGCCGCATCAAGCCTTTCTCCCCATTCTTGACGAACGGATACGGGAGCAGGCAATGGTTCTCGCTTCTGCCGATGTTTTGCGGCTGATGGCCCTGGTTGCCGTAGCGCTCATCGTGCTGATCCCGCTTATTGCCCCGCGTGTCTATCCACCCCGTGCCGTCGCCAGTAATCCGACTCGATAACGTCTTGTGTAGCCATGTCTGAATCAACTCAAAAGAGAAAGCTCTATATCGCCGCAGCTACCGTCCTGATTGTGATCGTCGGGGCGGGCGTGGTCGCCGGGTTCGGTTTTTCGCCGTCGCAGACGACCAACGACGCATACGTGACCACCGACTACACGGTGGTTGCGCCTCGCGTGGCCGGTCAGATCACGGTCCTCTCGGTCGATGACAATCAGGTTGTCCACCAGGGGCAACTGCTCGCACAGATCGACGACAGGGACTATAAGGCAGCGGTCGCTTCCGCGGAGGCGAATGTCGCAATGGCGAAAGCCGCTATCGACAATGCGTCGGCAAGTATCGTGCAGCAGCGGTCCGTCATTGAACAGGCGAATGCTGCGCTTGCCTCGGCTCACGCGAACTATACCTTTGCCAGGGCTGATTACGATCGCTATACGGACTTGGCGAGTCACGGGGCAGGAAGTGTTCAGAGCGCGCAACAAGCACAGTCCCACATCGATAGCGCACGCGCGGATGTGTCCCGCAACGAAGCCACAGTGAAAGCCGCCGGGCAGCAGATCGCAGTTCTTCAGGCTGACCGGGAACGAGCGCAAGGGACGCTCGAACACGCGCTTGCGGCGCTGGACACAGCCCAGCTGAACCTGTCGTGGACACGCATCGAGGCCCCCGTCGATGGTATGGCTGGGCAACGTGCGGTGCGTCTGGGTGCCTATGTCACTGCAGGAACGCCGCTGGTTGCAGTGGTTCCGCTGCAGAAAGCCTATGTTGTTGCTAATTTCCAGGAAACGCAGCTGACCTCGGTGCGTCGCGGGCAGACTGTTGATATCCATGTGGACACGTTTCCCGATGTTGTCCTGCACGGATCTGTGGACAGCTTGGCGCCTGCAACGGGTGCGACCTTCGCCGCCATTGCACCCGATAACGCGACCGGTAACTTTACCAAGGTAGTCCAGCGCATTCCGGTGAAAATCTTGCTGCGTCCTGGACAGCCTGCGTTGCAGCGACTTCGCGTGGGGATGTCGGTCGAGGCCACCATTCGCACGGGAGGTTCGCCTGGGGACGGCAACGAGGAGGGCGTTTTGCAATGAGTCCGCATATTGCCCGAGTCGCCACAGGGGTGTTGCTGACCATGCTTGCCGGGTGCATAGTCGGGCCGGATTACCATGAGTCAAAGGCCGCGTTGCCGGCACACTGGGCGGATCAGGTCACGCAGGGCACCCCGGCCTATCACAGCCGCACGGTACCAGACGATGTCGACGCTCGCTGGTGGACGGTGTTCTCAGACGCAGAGCTCTCTTCACTTGTCGAGCGTGTAGCGGGCGCCAACCTCGATGTCAAAGTAGCCACACAACGCCTCATGCAGGCGCGGGCGGCACGCGGTGTGACCGGTGCAGACGCGTTGCCCGCGTTGCAGGGTTCGGCGTCGTATCAACATTCGCGTTCGAGCCAGAATGGTCTCGTGGACATCTCCGGGTTGAACGGCAAGAGTGACTATAACCTTTGGCAGCCGGGGATTGATGCTTCCTGGGAGCTTGACCTCTGGGGACGTGTGCGCCGCGAAATCGAATCGGCTGATGCGTCGGTGCAGGTGAGTGCCGACCTGCGTCGCGATGTGCTGCTGTCAGCGATGGCGGAGACGGCGAGTGATTACATCCAGTTGCGGGGAGTGCAGGCACAACAGGTTATCGTCCGGGAGAACCTTGAGATCGCGCGCCAGAACCTGAAGTTGACGCAGATACGTTTCGCGGACGGGGTTGCAACGCACCTCGAAACCGCGGAGGCTGCGGCACAGGTAAGTGAAAATGAGGCACGCCTGCCGGCGCTTGAAAACCAGCGCGTTCATCTGATCAACGCACTGAGCTTCCTGCTTGGTGAACCGCCCCGGACACTGGAGCACGAACTCGACACGGTGCAGCCGATTCCCCCTGTACCGCCTCGCGTGCCAGTAGGGCTGCCTTCCCAACTCGCCGAGCGTCGTCCGGATATCAGGGAGGCGGAAGCACGTCTGCATGCGGCAACAGCCGATATCGGCGTTGCAGTCGGAGACTTCTATCCGCGGATCACACTCTCAGCGAACCTGGGTCTTCAGGCCACGCATTTCGGTGATCTAGGCGAATGGAGCTCGCGCATGTTCGGGGTAGGTCCCGCGCTGACCGTCCCGATTTTCGAGGGCGGTCGGCTGAAAGGACAACTCGAGTTGCGCAAGGCTCAACAGCGCGAGGCCATGATCGAATACCAGCGGGCCGTGCTCAACGCCTGGCACGAAGTTGACAATGCGATGAGCGATTACGACACGCGTCAGACGAGACATGAGAAGCTCGACGCCGCTGTGGCACAGGATCAGGTCGCGCTCGAAAACGCACGTCGGCAATACGTCGCGGGTGCCACGGACTTCCTGAATGTGCTCACAGTCCAGCGGGATCTGCTGGATACCCAACAGGCAAGTGTTGTTAGTACCACGGACGTATCGCTCTCCCTCGTTGGTTTGTTCAAGGCGTTGGGGGGTGGGTGGGAGGCATCCTTCCCCTTAGCGTCATCTGCGCGGCGCGACCGCCCCGTGGCTGAGGTCGGTGATTAAAGTAGACACCAACATTGGCGTACCCTTGTCTTCAATGCAATTTGCGACGGCAGGGTGGTCTTGGAGGCTCTGGTGAAAATAGGTAGTGTGATTGAAGTGTTCAATATAGATATGGATTCCTTGCAGATTGGACAGCACAGCTGTCAATCGAACTCGATGATGGGCTTTAAGGATTTTCGTTGCGCCCGCATTAACCTATCGGGAACCGAAGTGATGCACATGATCCGGAAAGGGCAGATGAAAGACGCCGGAATTCAGCGCACTGCCGCTGAGAAATTCTATTCGATGGTCATTTAAGCTATCCTTATCATATAGAAACTTTCTCGTCCTGCCATCCTTATCTCGACACAACCCCTTATCGATGTCGGCGGACAATGTCGTGCGCAGGGTCATGGCCATCGTGATTGTAGTCATTTCTGTTAGCCAAATCCTACCTTAACACGGCAAAACCAATGAAGCTCTATAGTTACTTCCGAAGCTCTGCTTCGTATCGCGTGCGCATCGCACTTGCCTTGAAGGGTCTCTCGTACGATTACGGCGCTGTCCATCTTTTGCGCGAGGGTGGACAATAGTTTAGTTTCGCCTATCGGGAAGTCAACCCTGACGGGCTGGTTCCTGCTCTCGAAGACAGCGCGAATGTACTCACGCAGTCACTCGCCATCATTGAATACTTGGATGAAATGTATCCGGAGCCCGCTTTACTGCCCTCGGCAGCTACGGATCGCGCGTACGTTCCGTTGCGCTCCAGCTGGCTTCGGAAATACACCCGGTCAACAACCTTCGTGTACTGCAGTACTTGAAAAAGCGGTTCGGAATATCAGACGAGCAAAAGTCCGACTGGTATCAGCACTGGATTGATGTCGGCTTTAGCTCGCTTGAAGCTCGGCTTCGCTCCGAGCCGAGGGTTGGCAAGTTCGTGTATGGCGAGACACCGACGATTGCAGACCTCTGCCTCGTTCCGCAAGTATGGAATGCTCGGCGCTTTGAGATTCCCCTGACTGGCTATCCGACAATCACGCGTCTGGCCTCCAACGCCATGGAACTGCCCGCGTTCCAGCAGGCGGAACCGTCCCGGCAGCCGGACGCGGAATGAGGCCTCGAGGCGCGGACGGAACGACGGGAGTCTTATTCTTGTCCCGCCGACATGGCAAACTCCCGCGAGAGAGGACGCGCGTGGTCGCCCGGCACGCAAGAACTGCCGCACGAGGCGTATATTCTTGCGGATAAGCCGGTTAGTTTTGGCTGAACCCGGTTATCCGCCCGGCGAGGATGGTTGAAGCATTTGCTGGATTCAGACAGTCGTCGAGTTGCGGCCAGCCGAACAAATACATAGCGCCGGAGCCCGGCTCATGGTACAGGTTGGAGACATCATGAGTGCAGGCTTTCAAAATCCGTTCCCTGCGGCTGCAAGCGGTGTTAGCCCAGGCAAAATCGTTAGCGTCCAACAGGCCGTCAGATTGATTCGCCCAGGCAATACAGTCGCCGACCGGTGGCTTCGTCTGTATTGGCTTAGCTGAGGAAATCGCGGTCGCACTGGAACAGCTATTCCTCGACTCGACCGAAGATGAGTGCGATGCGCCGCGGAATCTGACACTGGTTTATGCAGGCGCACAAGGCGATGGGGCGAGAAAGGACCTGAATCACCTTGCTCACGAAGGCCTCGTTGAGCGGGTCATCGGTGGGCACTGGGGACTCGTTCCGGGCATTCAACGCTTGGCAGTTGAAGGCCACATGGAGGCCTATAACCTTCCGCAGAGCGTCATCTCACAGCTGTTTCGGGACATCGCCGCACATCGGCCGGGTCACCTGTCCACAGTCGGACTCGATACATTCGTAGACCCCCGAAGAATGGGTACATCCATGACCGTTGTAGCCAGCGGGCCGCGTCGGCGCGGGGCGAGGACCCCGGAGAACTTCTGCCAGGCGTGCATCGAATAGCGTCCCTTGCAAAACGATGACTACTGGGCACCCACCAGCGAGCGGTGGATTCTGCACACCTGCGCAGTTACCTGGACGAGTTCGTGTTCCGTTTCAACCGCCGCCGCTCACGTAGCCGAGGCATGCTGTTCTACCGAGTCCTGGAACTTGCTGTCGCACATGGACCGGTTCGTTACCAAGACCTTGTTATGAGCCAGAGCCCCAAGGCTGTTCCTCCAAAACCGCCGAGGCAACGCGGACATCCGCCCAGCTTGGAGCGACCTTAGCCGAGCCGCCCGTGGAGGCAAATCGCTAACTCCGGTCATTAGAAGAGAATTGGCATGATGCGAGAGTCGACATGGGTTCACAAGACGTTCCTCGGGTGCACGGGGTGCAGGAGAGTGGCAGGTGGAGGGTGTGCCATTGCGAGATGGAGCTGCTAATGAAATCAATGATTTATAGCTCGAATCCCGGACGCTTAATGGCACAACTTTCGGTTGCTAAATGATTGAAAAGTATCCGTTTATTTGACTTCATCCGATAGGTTAATAGCCTATCGGGGGTTCGAATCCCCCTCTCTCCGCCACCCTTCCAGCAAGCCTTTGCGGCTTAACGATTTCCCAATCGTGATTTCTTTTTTAGGTACGACGTCAAGCGCGTACCGTTCCAGCAGGTCGTCGATCGTCTTCGCATCATCGAGTGAGAAGCCAGTGCGGAGTCTCCATAAGCTCGGCCCCAGATGCCCTCGATGCGTCAGCTAGGAGCGTTGCTGGCGGCGGCCGTGCGGCCGCGCAGCCAGTTGATGCTCGCGAAGAGCAGCACTGCGAACACGATCAGCATCGTCGCCACGGCGAGAATCGACGGGTCGATCGAGTCGCGAATACCGCTCCACATCTGCCGCGGCACGGTTGTTTGGTCCGGGCCGCCGATGAACAGAATGACGATCACTTCGTCGAACGAGGTCGCGAAAGCGAAGACACTGCCGGTCGCGACCGCCGGTGTGATGAGCGGCAAGGTCACGCGCCTGAATGTGACCCAGGGCGGCGCGCCGAGCCCGGAAGCGGCACGCAACAGACTGTGATCGAACGACAGCAGTGACGCCGTCACGGTGACCACGACGAATGGCGTGCCGAGCGCCGCATGCGCCAGCACCACGCCGGCATAGGAGTTCACGAGGCCGAGCGGCGCGAAGATCAGATAGAAGCCCGCCGCGACGACGACGATCGGCACGATCATCGGCGAGATGATGAGTGGCATGATCAGCGAGCGCAGCGGAAACTGCGCGCGCGAGAGGCCCAGCGCGGCGAGCGTGCCGAGACACGTGGCGATCAGCGTCGAAGCCGCGCCAATGCCGATGCTGTTCAGCAGCGAGCGTTGCCAGTCCGCGCTCGTGAGCGCCTGCTCGTACCAGTGCAGCGAGACGCCCTGCATCGGGTACGAGAAGTACGAGCCCGAATTGAACGAGAGCGGGATGATCGCGAGAATCGGCGCAATCAGGAAGAACAGCACGAGCGCGGTATGCAGCCGCACCCAGCGCGCGGCGATGCGTTCCGTCAGCACCTTGTTGCGTTGAACCTGCATGTCGTTCCTTCTTTGTGTGCGTGTTTCGACCGGGGCTCAACCGAAGCGCAAGCGGTCGATGCCGACGATGCGGTTGAACAGGAAATAAACGATCGCCGTAAAGATCACGAGATAGGCCGAGAGCGCGCCGGCGAGGCCCCAGTTGAGCTGCGTGTTGGTCTGTAGCGCGATGAGCTGACTGATCATCTCGTCGCCTGCGCCCCCGAGCAGTGCCGGTGTGATGTAGTAGCCGAGCGCGAGCACGAAGACAAGAAAGCAGCCCGCACCGACGCCCGGCAGGGTCTGCGGGATGTAGATCCGCACGAACGCGGTGAACGGATGCGCGCCGAGCGATTGCGCGGCCCGCACGTACACCGGCGACACGCTCTTCATCACCGAGTAGATCGCGAGAATCATGTAAGGCAGGAGCACGTGTGTCATGCCGATCAGCACGCCCGCGCGGTTGAAGATGAGCGGCAGCGGATGCGTGGCGAGACCGAGACCCATCAGCAGGCTATTGATGACGCCGCCCGGTTGCAGCAACACGTACCACGCGGTCGTGCGCACCAGCAGCGAGGTCCAGAACGGCACGATCACCAGCAGCATCAGGCGGTTGCTGCTTTTCGCGGGCAAGTTCGCGAGCAGCCATGCGACGGGATAACCGAGCACGAGGCACAGCAGCGTGACCGTGGCGCTGATCGAGATCGTGCGCACGAACGCCTGCCGATAGACGGAAGCGTTGTCCGGGACGAACGCGACCGCGCCTTGCGGCGTCGCTTGCGCATCAACTGCGGCGAGCAGATAGTCCGGCGTCGGCGACGCGGCGGCGCGCTTCAGCAACCGCCAGGTCTCCGGCGCATTCCAGCGTTCGTCGAGTCCGACGAGCGCCGGTTTCCACGCCGGCGGCGCAGCGGCGGGCAACTGGCGCGCGGTGCGCATCAACAGGCTACGAAACTCGGGCTGAGCGAAGTTGAGCCGCCGCGCCACGGTACCGAGTTGGCCGCTCTGCTGCGCCTCTCTGAGCCCCGCAGCGAGCAGGGCGAACGTGTGTTCGTCCGGCACGCCGCGACCGTCCCACGCATCGAGCGCGCGTGTGAGCGCGGGCATGCTGTCGGGCATTTCACGATTCTCGACGCTGCGCGCGAGCAACAGCATGATCGGCGCAATGAACGTCGCAAGCAGAAACACGAGCAATGGCAGCGCAAGCAACAGCGCCTGCATCGATGCGCGGCGGCGCGCCTTCTGAAACGACGCGCGGCCGTCGGCTCTCGTCGGAGAGCCCGGGGCCGTGCGTTGGGCGGAAGCGGGCATGCTGGTAGTCACGTTGAGCTCTCGTCGGGCGATGGTGTTACTGCGTCAGCCACACCTGGAAGCGCTTGTTGATCTGGTCCGCGTTGTCGGCCCAGAAGTTCGCGTTGATCTGCAATGCGCGCCTGAAGTTCTCGGGTGCGGTTGGCAGGTCGGCGAGGCGCTGCTTGTCGACCAGCGCGATCGCGTCCTTGCGCGGCGGTGCATACGCGATGTACTTCGACAAGTCCGCATAGGCCTTCGGCTGCGAGGCGGAGACGATGAATTTCGCGGCGGCGTCGGCGTGCTTCGCGCCCGCCGGCACGCCCCACCAGTCGAAGTCGTAGACTTGCGCGTCCCAGACGGCCTTGAATGGCTTGTTATCCTTCTTCGCGGCATCGGAAATGCGGCCGTTGTAGGCCTGCGTCATCACGACCGCGCCGTCCGCGAGCAACTGCGGCGCCTGCGCACCCGACTCCCACCACACGATGCTGTGCTTGATCGTGTCGAGCTTCTTGAACGCGCGATCCACGCCAGCGGGCGTAGCGAGCACCTTGTAGACATCCTTCGGATCGACGCCGTCCGCAATCAACGCCCATTCCATCGATACCTTCGGCGACTTGCGCAGCCCGCGCTTGCCCGGGAATTTCTGCAGATCGAAGAAGTCGTTGACGGTGGTCGGGGCGGTCTTGAGCTTGCTCGCGTCGTACGCGTAGACCGTGGACCAGACCATGCTCGCGACCGCGCAATCGCTGATCGAGCCAGCGATGAAATCACTCGTCTTGCCGATCGTCTTCTTGTCGAACTTCTGCAGCAGGCCTTCGTCGCAGGCGGTGATCGCATCGTTGGTTTCGAGGTCGATCAGGTCCCACGTGGTGTTCTTCGCCTGCTCCATCGCGGAGAGTTTCGCGAGGCCGCCGTCATACGATTCGGTCGAGAAGCCGATTCCCGTGGCCTGCGTGAACGGTTCGAAATAGGCCTTTTTGGCTGCCGCTTCATACGCGCCGCCGAACGTCACGACGGAGAGCGTCTCCGCTGCCTGGGTGGTCATGGTGGCGAATGCGAGTACGGCAAGTACAGCGCATTGTGCTTTGATGAGAGTGCGCATGTCAGTTGGCTCCTGCTGGTGCGGTCGTGATAAGGGAAGGTGACGGCGGTGTGGATACGTGAATCGCGGGCGCGCTTCGCGGCGCACTCATCGCAAGAATCTTGCAGTCGTCGTGGCGCCATGCGACCTCGATCGCGTTGCCGGCCGAGGGCAGTGCGTGGCGCTGCGTGTTGGGCACTTTCACGACGATCGAATCGCGCGAGCCGAGCGTCAGATGCACACGATGATGATCGCCGCAATACACCAGTTCGTCGACGCGCGCACGCACGACGTTGTTGTGTTCGTCGGCGTGTGCGCCTTCCGCGCTCGGGATATGCGCGCGTTCGGGGCGCAAGGCGAGCATTGCTTCGTCGCCTGCGCGCAGGCCGTGGTCGCTGCGGCCGCGAATGACGCTGCCGTCCGACAGCGCGAGCGTCGCCCAGCCTTCGCCCGCCTTGACGACGCGCCCGGTCAAGCCGTTGTTCTCGCCGACGAAGTTGGCGACGAACGCGTTCTGCGCGTTCTCATACAGTTCGCTCGGTGCGGCGGCCTGCTGGATACGGCCGTCCGAGAACACGGCGACGCGGTCCGACATCGTCAGCGCTTCGGCCTGATCGTGGGTCACATAGACGATCGTGAGCGACAGCTCGCGATGCAGGCGCATGATTTCGTATTGCATGGTTTCGCGCAGGCGCTTGTCTAGCGCGCCGAGCGGCTCATCCATCAGCACGACGCTCGGCTCGAACACGAGCGCTCGCGCAAGCGCCACGCGCTGCTGCTGTCCGCCGGAAAGTTGGGCGGGACGCCGGTTCGCCAGGTGCGGCAGCTCGATCATCTCGAGCGCGCGCTTCACGCGCGCCTTCTGCTCGGCGCGGCTCACGTGCCGCACGGAGAGCGGAAACGCGATGTTCTCCGCAATCGTCAGATGCGGGAAGAGCGCGTAGTTCTGGAACACCATGCCGATGTCGCGCTGATGCGGCGGCTTGTCGTCGAGCCGGCGGCCATCGAGGCGTATCTCGCCCTGGGTGGGCGATTCGAATCCCGCGAGCATCATCAGCGTGGTCGTCTTGCCCGAGCCCGAGGGGCCGAGCAGCGACAGGAATTCTCCCTTGCGCACGTCGAGATTCAAGTCTTCAACGACGTATTGGGCGCCGTCATACGATTTGCTCACGCGCGAGAACGAAATGAAGGAAGGGTTTGACATCGTGATCGCGTCCTGTCGATGGTGCGTCGTAATCAATGTGTGCCGAGCTTCGCTGCGACGACTTTGCTGGCAACATAGCGCGCGAAGTCATAGTTGGGGCGTTCGAGATGGCTCAGGTGGCCGGGCTTCGCGAGCGGCGCTTGCACTGCGATCGTCCTTGCCGGGTTGGCCATGGGTGTCTCCCTTGATTCATCACGGTAAGAGCGTGCCGTCGCGAGGCTTTGCGGCGTGGCGCTCAACATGGACATCAATCTATCAAGCCAAATTGCAAGCCAAAATATTGTTTTTAGATACAGAGCAAAGCTTTTACCTATGCAGCGTGTACAGGCTTGAAGCCGACGATTGAACGTTGTGACTCATGCGTTGATGTGCAGTCGCCGGATATAGTTCTCGCAGAACGACGCAAAGCGATGCACAACCTGGCGCGGCTTCATCGTGCGCGATTGCGCGATGCCGAGCATCGTTGCATTGACGTTGTCTTTGAAGCGTTTAATCACGAACTCTTCGCCATCCACGGTGCGATTCGACTTGAGCGGAAAGTTGAGCAGGCTGTAGCCGAGACCGTTGGCCACCAAGCCGCGCACGACTTCCGGCTGCGACGAACGGAATGCGGGCACAGGACGGTTGCCCACCGCATCGAAGAGCGCGGCGAAATACTCGCGGCTGTGCGGCAGATCGAGCATCACATAGGGTTCGGGCAGGAGGTCCGCGAGCGATACCTTGCGCGCGCGCGCGAGCCGATGCGTCCTCGGCAGGATCGCATAAGGCGGCAGCGAGAGCAGCGGCGTGAAGGCGATGTCCTCTGTCAGGTCGAGGCTGTAGGTGAGGGCGATATCGAGCGAACCATCGTGCAGGCCCCGCAACAGGCCGTCCTGATGCGCCTCGACAGTGCGAAACGAAATGCCCGCGTGCTCGCTCGTGAAACGGCTGATCAGCCCCGGCATCAGCGGCGGCGCGAGCGAGACGAGACAGCCGAGCGCGATGGCGCCCGTCATGCCGCCATCCATTTCCTTGGCGGTGGTCTGCAATTCCTCGGCGATCTTCAGCAGATTGCGTGCTTGCCCGAGCAGATCGCGTCCCGCTTGCGTGAGCGAGAGACCGCTCGCGTGATGCCGTATGAAGAGTTGCACGCCGAACGACACTTCCAGATCCGCAAGCGCCGTCGAGATCGACGGCTGCGAGATGTGCAGACGCTTCGCGGCAGCAGTGAAGGACAGCGCTTCCGCCGTGACCACGAAATAGCGCAACTGGCGCAACGAATAGCGCAACGGGTGATTCTCCATCGACGACGCTCCATCTTCAGGGTCCTCAATGGGCGGCATTGTGAAGCGGTCAAAAAGCCTTGCATAGGGAAATCCGATGCTGTGCATTTTTTAAATATATTTTTCAGATTCTGACCGGGCGGGTAGATTTTCACGCAGACGAACGGCCCAGGCGGCGGGGCCGCGAGGCCGCGATCGAATCGAAATAATCTGCCTCTTCAGAAGGACATGGTCATGACAGTGGAAAGAACCTCAATCGATACGCTGGTGGTCGGCGCCGGTCAGGCCGGCATCGCCATGAGCGAACATTTGAGCAGGCTCGGCGTGCCGCATCTCGTGCTGGAGCGCGCGCGTATCGCCGAGCGCTGGCGCACGGGGCGCTGGGATTCGCTGGTTGCCAACGGTCCCGCATGGCACGATCGTTTCCCCAATCTCGAGTTCACGGACGTCGACCCGGACGGATTCGCTTCAAAGGAGCAGGTGGCGGACTATTTCGTCGCTTATGCGCAGAAGTTCGACGCGCCGATCCGCACCGGCGTGGAAGTGAAGCAGATCGTGCGCAATGCGGTGCGGCAGGGCTTCACCATCGAAACGTCGGAGGGCACGATCGAGGCCCATCGCGTGGTCGTCGCGACGGGACCTTTCCAGCGCCCGGTCGTTCCGCCGATTGCGCCGCAAGATTCGAGTCTCACGCAGATTCATTCCGCCGACTATCACAATCCCGCGCAATTGCCCGAAGGGGGCGTGCTGGTGGTCGGTGCAGGATCGTCCGGCGTGCAAATCGCGGACGAGTTGCAACGTGCGGGCAAACGCGTCTATCTGTCGGTTGGCGCGCATGATCGTCCGCCGCGCGCCTATCGCGGCCGCGATTTCTGCTGGTGGCTGGGCGTGCTCGGCGAATGGGACGCGGAGGTCATGAAACCCGGCAGGGAGCACGTCACCATTGCGGTGAGCGGCTCGCGCGGCGGTCATACGGTGGACTTCCGGCGTCTCGCGCAGCAGGGCATCACGCTCGTTGGTCTCACGAAGTCTTTCGGCAATGGCGTGGCGACTTTCGAGGCCGATCTCGCGGCGAACATCGCGCGCGGCGACGAGAACTATCTGTCGCTGCTGGACGCGGCCGACGCGTACGCCGAGCGCAACGGTCTCGATCTTCCGCGAGAGCCCGAAGCGCGCGTGATTCCCGCCGATCCGGAGTGCGTTACTCATCCGTTGCACGATCTCGACCTGGCGAAAGCCGGCGTGACGTCGATTGTCTGGGCGACCGGCTATGCAGTCGATTTCAGCTGGTTGAATGTCGACGCCTTCGATGAAAAGGGTAAGCCGAAACATCAGCGCGGCGTATCAAATGAGCCGGGCGTCTATTTTCTCGGTCTGCCTTGGCTGTCGCGTCGTGGCTCGGCATTTATCTGGGGCGTGTGGCACGACGCGAAGCACATCGCCGATCACATCGTTACGCAACGCAAATATCTGGCGTATTACGATCGATCGCAACACCATGCGCCGGGCCGCGGCGAGGAAAGCGCTGAATGTGCCAATGGCGCATCCGCCGGTTCACGCGTCCATCGAGTCAGCGAGATGGGCGTGAATTGATCCAAACGCCTCTCTAGTCCGCGATCTATTTCTTCCCAGCATTGAGGTGCATTGATGAGCCAACCTACGCATACCCGTATCCGCATGTTCAACACGAAGGATACCTATCCGAACCAGACGCTCGACAACGATCTTTGTCAGGCCGTGCGCGCCGGCAACACGGTCTATGTACGCGGCCAGGTGGGTACGGATTTCGAGGGCCGTCTGGTCGGCCTCGGCGATCCGCGAGCCCAGGCCGAGCAAGCGATGAAGAACCTCAAGCAATTGCTCGAGGAGGCGGGCAGCGATTTGTCTCACGTCGTCAAGACGACCACTTACCTGACCGACATCCGTTACCGCGAGCCGGTCTATCAGGAAGTCGGAAAGTGGCTGAGAGGCGTATTTCCCATTTCCACCGGCCTGGTGGTGGTCGCGTTGGGGCAGCCGCAATGGCTGATGGAGATCGATGTTATCGCCGTCATTCCGGATGGATGGACGCGGCCGGGAGCCTAAGGAGCGGGACATGACATTCTCTATCGTCGGACGTTGTCCACAATCGGGGCAGCTCGGTATCGCGATCAGTTCTTCGAGCATCGCGGTGGGCGCTCGATGCCCGTGGGTGCGGGCAGGCGTTGGCGCAGTGGCGACCCAGAACGTCACGCTGCCCGCACTTGGCCCGCAGGTTCTCGATCTTCTCGAGAGCGGGCATGTCGATCCCGCTGCCGCATTGGACCGTGCGCTCGGCGCGAGCGAGTGGAGCGAATATCGGCAGGTGACGGTGGTCGATAGCCAGGGCCGCACGGCATTCTTCAGCGGCAAGGAAGCGTTGGGCACGTATCACGCCGTCGCCGGCAAGCAATGCGTAGCCGCGGGCAACATGCTCGCCGGCGTCGATGTGATCGAGGCGATGGTGCCGGCGTTCGAACAGGCATCCGGCGCGCTTGCTGATCGACTGCTTGCGGCCATGCATGCGGCGATGGCCGCCGGCGGGGAGGCGGGGCCCGTGCATTCGGCGGCGCTCAGCATCGCAGGCGAGCTTAGCTGGCCGATCGTCGATTTGCGGGTCGATTGGGCGGATGACGATCCCATCGGCCAGCTCGACGGTTTGTGGCACGCGTATCGGCCGCAGATGCAGGACTACCTGACCCGGGCATTGAATCCGAGCGCCGCGCCCAGCTATGGAGTGCCGGGCAATGAATGACAGATCCAGCCGTGCGCTGCTCGAAAGCTTGATCGGGTTCGCCACGGTCAGCCGCGATTCGAACCTGGACATGATCGAGTTCATTCGACACTACCTCGAAGAACTCGGTGTCGAGAGCGAGCTGTTCTACAACGCCGAGCGCACCAAGGCGAATCTGTTTGCGACCATCGGTCCGCGTGAGCGAGGCGGCATCGTGCTGTCCGGTCATACGGATGTGGTGCCGGTCGAAGGCCAGGCGTGGACCGTCGAGGCATTCCGTCTCACCGAACGCAATGGGCGACTGTATGGCCGCGGCACGGCCGACATGAAGGGCTTCATCGCATCGGTGCTGGCGGCCGTGCCGAGGTTCCTCGCGCGGGAGTTGAAGCTGCCGGTGCATCTCGCCTTTTCGTACGACGAGGAAGTCGGCTGCCTCGGCGTGCGGCCGATGCTGGCGGAACTCGAGCGGCGTCCGCATAGGCCAGTGCTGTGTTTGATCGGCGAACCGACTGAGCTCAAGCCGGTGTTGGGCCACAAGGGCAAGCTGGCGATGCGCTGTCAGGTGAAAGGCGCGCCTTGCCATTCGGCCTATGCGCCGTATGGCGTCAACGCCATTCAGTACGCGGCGCGGATGATCGGCCGTCTGGAAGCGATCGGCGAGCGACTGGCGCAGCCCGAGCATCACGACGCGCGATTCGATCCGCCGTTCTCGACTGTCCAGACCGGTGTGATCAAAGGCGGCCGCGCGCTGAACATCGTGCCGGCGGAATGCGAATTCGACTTCGAAGTGCGCGCGCTGCCGGGTTTTGACGCCCGCCGGGTAGCCGACGAATTGCAGACCTACGCCGAAGCTGAGTTGCTGCCGAAGATGCGCGCCGTGAAATCCAACGCCGACATCCGCTTTCAGTCGCTCTGCGCTTATCCGGGACTGGCTACGTCGCCCCACAGCGAAGCGGCGCGTCTGTTGGCGTCGCTCAGCGGTTCCAATGAGTTCGGCACGGTAGCGTTCGGCACGGAAGGCGGACTCTTCGAGCACGCGGGCATTCCTGCGGTGGTCTGCGGACCGGGCAGCATGGACCAGGGGCATAAGCCGGATGAATTCGTCACCGTCGAGCAATTGAGCGACTGCGATGCCATGCTGGCTCGTTTGGCGGATTACCTTTCAGCCGCTTGTTGAGACGGATGAGCTTGCCGGGGCGTGCCGACGCAGGATGCTTCGCGGGCATCGGAACGCTGCAGGTAATCTCCATTCCGCATTCAGATGCTCCCTCAATGAAAAATCGGCAGCGCGAGAAACAGCTTTATAACGATGGCGTTGATGATATCCATGAAGAATGCGCCGATCATCGGCACGATCAGGAACGCTATATGGGAGGGGCCGAAGCGGTTGGTCACAGCCTGCATGTTGGCGATTGCGGTCGGCGTCGCGCCAAGCCCCAGTCCACAGTGGGCAGCGCTCAAGACGACTGCATCGTAGTTGCGGCCCATCGTCGGGAAGGTCACGAAAACTGCATAGACCGCCATGAGGGCGGTCTGTGCCGCGAGGATCGCGGCGACAGGAGGCGCAAGCTCGGCGAGCTCCCAAAGGTCGAGTCTCATGAGCGCCATCGCCAGAAATAACGCCAGGCTGACATTGCCCAGGAGCGCGACTGCATGCTGCTCGAGCCGTACGCCCATGAGCGCCAGCCCATTGTTCAGGACCACGCCGACGAACAGCACACAAACAAAAGTGGGCAATTCAATGGGCGTTCCGGCCAGCCCGTCGGCGACTATCTCGCCCGCGGTCAGGCAAACCGAGATCAGCGCGAGCGTGGTGATGAAGGCGGCCGGCGTGGTCGGCTGTTCGGCCTTGGGCTCTTCGAAAACGAGCGTCTGTTCTTCCTGATCCTTGATTCGCTGTCTTTCATCATCGCCAATTTTGCGCATGAGCAGGCGTGCGATTGGCCCCCCGAGGACGCCGCCCATCACCAGGCCGAACGTCGCGCAACCGATGGCGATCTCAGTTGCAGACTGCAGTCCATGATGTTCCGTGAAGACCTGGCTCCAGGCCGCGCCCGTACCGTGCCCGCCTGCCAACGTGATCGACCCGACCAATAGTCCATACAGCGGATCGACGCCGAGCGCAAAAGCCAGCAGAATACCCACCACGTTCTGCGATATCAGTAGCCCGCTGACCAAGGCGAGAAATTTGATCAGCACGGGACCACCCGATTTCAGGCTGGCCATATCCGCGTTAAGACCGATCGTCGAGAAGAACGCGAGCATGAGAGGGACCTGTAGCGCGGAATCGAACCTCACTTCGACATGTGATGCCGCTCGCACTATCAGGACGGCTACAGCGACGATCAATCCGCCCACTACCGGAGCGGGAATCGAGTAGGTTCGCAGGAAGCCAACCCGTTCGATGAGTTTTTCGCCGAGGAGCAGGACGAGAGACGCTGCAACTAGCGTTCCGTATACACCGATATTCATGAATGACCTCGAATCAGGAGCATGACAAGGTTCGTTCACAAGCGCGAAGCCGCCGCAGAGTCGGGTAACCGCTGGATGGTCCGATCGCAAACGGTAGCGACAGCCGTCGGCGCGCGGCATTATCTTTCACGAAGGTCGGTGACCAGATATGTCCCATCTTAGACGCACTTGCGAGCTACGGGCGAGCGCCGCCATACTGACCACAAGCGAGCCCGGTCATCCTGCTCTAAACTACCTGCCGCCCAAGCCAGCCATGTATGGCGAACAACACACCGATGTCCCCAGATCCCGCCGATCCCACCGACTCCCCAACCTTCAGCCTGCCGAAACACTTCCCATTCCAACGCTTTGCGCGCGACGTGCTGCACGCCGGTCCGCTCGGTCTCGGCCTGTTGCGCTCGGGCACCGCGATCGGCGCGCTCGCGGGCACCATCTGGCTTGCGCATTTCCCGTTGCGCAACCGGCCCGGCGCGGCGATGTTCGGCGGCGTGATCGCGTTCGGCCTGGCCACGGTGGTGTTCGGTCTGTCACATCAGTTCCTCGTGTTGCTGTTCGCTTTGATGGTGCTGGGCGCATCGGACACCATCAACGTGGTGGTGCGTCTGTCGCTCGTGCAACTGCGCAAGCCGGATGACATGCTGGGGCGCGTCAGTGCGGTCAATTCGCTTTTCATCGGGACATCGAATCAACTCGGCGAATTCGAGTCGGGCGTGCCGGCGGCGCGTCGTCGCGCGCCGTTGATCGACCGATGTGTGGCGTTCGTGCGGGCTGTGCTTCAAGCCCGCGCAGCGCTGGTTCGCCATGCGGTCCAGCGCACCGTCGCCAGAATCGACGCGGCGACGATCAGCGCGCCGCCGACCCACGCGGTCGCCGAAATCCGTTCGCCTAGCCAGAGGCAGGCGAACAGCGCGCCGAACGCCGGCTCGCTGCCCATCAGCAGCGACACGCGCGTCGGGCTGCTGCGTTTGATCGCGAAGTTCTGCGCGAAGAACGCGAACAGCGTGCACGCCAGCACCAGATACGCGACGTAGACCCAGAACGTCGCGTGGCCGGTCAGCGTCGGCAGCGCTTGCCACTGTTGCGGCGCAAACAGCCACGCCGCCGCCGCGCTGCCGAACGCCACCACACCCGACTGAACCGCGGTCACCGACAACGGCGGCAGCGCCGAATCGCGCATCACGCGTTTGGTCACGCACACGGTCAACGCGCGCAGCAAAGCCGCGAGCAGGATCAGCGCATCGCCGGGATTGAAGCTCAGCGCGCCGTCGCCGGCCAGCAGCCACGCGCCCAGCAGCGACAGCGCCACCGCCGCCGATTCGACGCGGCTCGGCCTGCGCTGGAGCAGCAGCCATTCGACGAGCGGCGTCAACACCACGCACAGGCTGATCAGAAACGCGGCGTTGGCCGCGCGCGTCATCAGGATGCCGAAGGTTTCGCACAGGAAGATGCCCAGCAGCAGCATGCCGGCGCTCAGCACGCCGCGCAGCGTGCGGGCGTCGGCGGCGCGCAGGTGGCGCAATGCGGGCGACAGGATCACGAACGTGACGCCGAAGCGCAGCGCCAGCAAACCCAGCACCGGATAGAACACCAGCGCGCTCTTGACGACGCCGTAACTGGTACCCCACACGACCGCGACCGCGAGCAGCATCAGATCGGACAGCAGAAGCAGACGTTCTTGTTTCGACATGGCGGACCTCGAGCAGTGGAGCGCGTATTGTCGAACTTTGCGCGGGAGAAGATAATCGGGTCGCCGCGCACAGCTTTTATGTCGCGTTTGCATTAATTGACCACCTGCCCGCGAGCCTGCCACGATGACCCCAACCGAGCTTTTCGCGCTGTTGCCGGACATGGCGGTGTTCGCGCGCGTCGTCGATGCCGGCAATTTTTCGCTGGCCGCGCGTCAACTGGGCAGCACGCCGTCCACGGTCAGCCGGCAGATCAAGCGGCTCGAAGACGCGCTCGCAACCCGTCTGCTCGAACGGTCCACCCGCGCGGTGCGGGTCACCGAATCGGGTGCCCAGGTGGCGCGATTCTGTCGCGACATGGTGAGCGCCGCGTCGGGCGCGGTCGACGCCGCCGGGCAACTGGCGGCGCGGCCGCAAGGCAAGGTGAGCGTGAGCGCGCCGACCCAGTTCGCGAAGACCGTGATTCATCCGCTGATCGCCGGCTTCCTGCGCGCTTATGACGAAGTGGACCTGCAACTCCTGTTCACCGACCACGACGTCGATCCGCTCGCCGACGACGTCGATCTGGTGATCCGCTTGACCGAGCATCCGCCGCAAGGTCTGGCGGGCCGCCGGCTCGGCGCGGTGCGCTGGCTGCTGGTGGCGTCGCCGGCGTATTTGCGCGAGCGCGGCACGCCGGCAACGCCGCGCGATCTGCTGAAGCACGCGTGCATTTATCTCGGCGAAACCGCCGACGACAACCGCTGGCGCTTTCGCCGCGGCGCGGAGACGCAAAGCGTCGACGTGAAAGGGCGCTACATCGCCAATCATGCGGACGCGCGGCTCGAAGCCGCGCAGCAGGATTTCGGCATCGCGAGCGTGCCGGAGTTTGCCGCCGCTCACGCGTTGCAGAGCGGCGAACTGGTGCAGGTGCTGCCGGACTGGCGCCTCGCGGCGCGCGCGTACGAGGGGTCGGTGTGGCTGCTGTATCCGCCGAACCGTTTTTTGCCGCCGAAGGTGAGGGCGTTGATCGACTACCTGGCCGAGCATCTTCACGATGCGCTCGATGCAGCGTAACGACGGACGGCGGCCTGGTTCGAGCGGCGAAACGAACGTAGAATCGCTCGCGCCGCCGACGATTCAGTGCGCTCGCACTGCCGGGTGCTTATGCAACTTGCGGGAGAACCTCCGCAATACCACCATGTCAAGGCATTGATATGAAGCTTACCTAAGGTTACACAAGCGACAGTACCGTTTCACATGGTCCGTAATGCGCCTCCTAGAATCGACAGCGATAAAAGCGTGGCCCCGTCAGCGGCGCGCAAGCCGGCTGCAAGGTTTTGCGCAGCGCGATGTTCGACGCGCACACGCATCGCTGTTGTTTCGTTTCCACCTCAAGGAGAACGTATGATCCGCTTGCCTCTCGCCACCCTCACCAGTGCCTGCCTGACCGGTCTTCTGGTTGTCGCCACCGCGGCCAGCGCTCAGACCACCCCAGCCGCACCGGCCGCCGGCCGGCTGCATGCCGCCGACCAGGCGTTCATCGCGGACGGCACCAAGGCCGTCGCGACGCAACGCGACGCCGCGCGCATCGCCACGTCGCGTTCCACCGATCGCGACGTGAAGGCGTTTGCCGAACGCGTGTCGAGCGATAACGCGAAAATCTCGGACGCGCTGCGCGCGGCGAGCCCGCGTGGTGTCGACGTGCCGAAGAACGATCCGGACACCGCGGTGCTCGCGAGCATCAACAATCTGCGCGGTGCCGAGTTCGACAAGACGTATATCGAACAGGTTGCGCTCGCCGGTGAACAGAAGGCGTTGTCGGCATTCCAGGCGGAAATCGCGTCGGGCCGCGACGAGCAGTTGAAGGACGCGGCAAAGAAGGCCTTGCCGACCATCCAGGAGCACTATGCGATGGCGCAGGATCTTGCCAGGCGCAAGCATCTGTCGCAGTAAGGCGTTTTACGCGTGTCACGTTGCGGCGTGACGCGTCATGCGTCATGCGTGATGCCTGATGCGCGGCGCCGGGCAGCTTGAATGCCCGGCGCGCGCCAAGGTGGGCAGCAACCCACACCGCCTTCACGCGCAGGCCGGCAGTCGTTCGAATCGGTGCTTTTCGGCGATAATCGCGGTTTTCTTTTCGCGCTCACCGCGCGGCGTCCCGCACGACGCATGCGTGTCAAAAGCGCACCGGCGATTTCTCGCGCATTCCATCAAAGCTGACCGTATGAGCAAGCCCGGCAATCTGCCGCAACAGTTGGACTACATGCTTCGGCAAGCCATCGCGCTTCAGCAGAACGGCGCGATCGTCGAGGCCGAAGAACTCTATCGCGAGATTCTCGAACTCAAGCCCCGCCATTTCGACGCGTTGAAATTGCTCGGCGAGCTCGCGCTGCAAACGGGCCGTCTGCAAGAAGGCGTCGATCTGCTCAGGAAGGCGCTGACCGTCAACGCGAAACAGGCGCCGGTTCATTCGAACCTGGCCAGCGCGCTCAACGAGTTGCAGCGCTACGGTGAAGGCCTCGCGAGCGCCGATCGTGCGCTCGCGCTGCAGCCGAACTTCCCCGACGCGCTGAACAATCGCGGCAATTCGCTTGCTAATCTGCACCGGCCGCTCGATGCGCTCGCCTGTTTCGATCGCGCCATCGTGCTAGTGCCGGAGTTCGCGACGTGCTGGAACAATCGCGGCTGCTTGCTGCGCGACATGGGCCGCGCCGACGAGGCGCTCGCGAGCTTCGATCACGCGCTCGCGTTGCAGCCGAACTATGCCGCTGCGTGGAGCAATCGCGGCAATGTGCTCAGCGACATGAACCAGCCGCAGGATGCCGAGCGCAGCTACCGGCGCGCACTGGAATTGGCCCCGGCGTTCGCCGAGGCCTGGAGCAATCTCGGCCTCACGCAGATCGACCTCAATCAGCACACGCAAGCGCTGTCGAGTTACGAGCGCGCATTGGCAATCAATCCCGCGTCGGTGGAAACGCACTGGAACCAGTCGCTGTGTCTGCTGCAAACGGGTCAGTTCGAAGCCGGCTGGCAGCAATACGAACGGCGGTGGGAGCGTGCCCGGATCAAGGCGGGCAAGCGCAGTTTCGCGCAGCCGCTCTGGCTCGGCGATGTTTCGATCGAAGGCAAGACGATTCTGCTGCACGTGGAGCAGGGTCTCGGCGACACGCTGCAGTTTTGCCGCTATGCCGCGCTGCTGTCGAAGCTGGGCGCGAAGGTCGTGTTCGAAGTGCCGTCGCCGTTGCTGCGGCTGATGGCCACGCTCGACGGCGTCGACCAGTTGATCGAAGCGGGGCAACCGTTGCCGCCGTTCGATTGCCACTGTCCGCTGATGAGTCTGCCGCTCGCGTTCAGAACCGACGAGGCCAGTATTCCATCGGTGACGCCCTATCTTTTCGCGGACGCCGAGGCCGCGCGCGGATGGCGCGAGCGTATCGACGCACCGGCGCAGACGCCAGCGCACGCGCAAGCGGATCGCCGCCTCAAAGTAGGCCTGGTGTGGGCGGGAGAAAACCGCTCGCACGTCGCGGAACTGCGCAAGATCGATGGGCGCCGCTCGATCGCGTTCGAGCGGTTCGCGCCGCTTCTCGATGTGCCGAACGTGCGCTTCTTCAGCCTGCAAAAGGGCGCGGCGGCGTCGCAACTGCCGGGTAGCGAGCTGCGCGGGCGCGTCGTCGACTACACGGAAGAGCTGCACGATTTTGCCGACACCGCGGCGCTGGTCGCCAACCTGGATCTGGTGATTTCGGTGGACACATCCACCGCGCATCTGGCCGGCGCGCTGGACAAGCCGGTCTGGATTCTGAACCGCTTCGACAGTTGCTGGCGCTGGTTGCTGGAGCGCAGCGACACGCCCTGGTATCCGAGCGCGAGGTTGTTCAGGCAGCCCGCGCTGGGCGACTGGGAGAGCGTGATGCAGGCCACGCGCGAGGCGCTGGCCGCGTTGAGCGCGTGATCGGCGGCTAGCGCGTAGAAACATGCCGTTTGTGCTCGAGAAGGCGCTCCGGCGATGATTCGCCGGCTGTCCCTACGCAGCGCACGCCGCTCACCAACCCAACCGCCCGCGACAATCCCCGACACGCCCGCCGACGCGCTTGCCCAGACGCGCGTAGACTGAACGTCCGTTTATCGACGGCTAGGCCACGGAGATTCATCAATGGAATACAGACATCTGGGTGCATCCGGTTTCAAGGTGCCGGTGCTGAGTTTCGGCACGGGCACGTTTGGCGGCAAGGGCGAGTTTTTCCAGGCGTGGGGCGCCACCGACGTCGCCGAAGCGCGCCGCCTGCTCGACATCTGCTTCGATGCGGGCGTCACCATGTTCGACAGCGCGGACATCTATTCGAGCGGTGCGTCCGAGTCGGTGCTCGGTGAAGCGCTCAAGGGCAAGCGCGACAAAGCGATCATCTCGACCAAGGCGACCTTCCGTTTCGACGACGGCCCGAACAGCGTCGGCTCGTCGCGCTTCCATCTGACCCAGGCGGTGGACGCGGCGCTCAAGCGCTTGCAGACCGATTACATCGACCTGTTCCAGTTGCACGGCTTCGATGCCAGAACGCCGATCGCCGAAGTGATGTCGACACTCGACGATCTCGTGCGCGCCGGCAAGATCCGCTACACCGGCGTGTCGAATTTCTCCGGCTGGCATCTAATGAAGTCGCAGGACGTCGCGGACCGCTACGGCTATCCGCGTTATGTCGCAAATCAGACCTACTACTCGCTGGTCGGCCGCGACTACGAGTGGGAGCTGATGCCGCTCGGCATCGACCAGGGTGTCGGCGCGGTGGTGTGGAGTCCGCTCGGCTGGGGGCGTCTGACCGGCAAGCTCAAACGCGGCCAGCCGTTGCCCGATTCGAGCCGCCTGCACAAGACCGCCGACATGGGCCCGCCGGTGCCGGACGAGTATCTGTTCCGCGTGCTCGATGCGATCGACGAGGTCGCCGCCGAAACCGGCAAGACGGTGCCGCAAATCGCCTTGAACTGGCTGCTGCAACGGCCGACGGTGTCGACGGTGCTGATCGGCGCGCGCAACGAGGAGCAACTGCGGCAGAACCTCGGCGCGGTGGGCTGGAATCTGACGCCCGAGCAGGTTGCCAAACTCGACGCGGCGAGCGCCGTGCGTCCCGCTTATCCGTACTGGCATCAGGAAGTTTTCGGGGAGCGTAATCCGAAGGTGGTATAAGCCGCGCTGCTTTTTACGTCGAAGCGCCACGCTCCGGCTGGACGTTATTTCGCGAGTTCGGCCGCAGCGGTGAAAAGCTCGTTGTAGTAGCGGCGGCCTGCGTCGACATGCGGGCCGAACGCAAAACCTTGCGCGAGCATCGCGTCGAAGTCGGCGCGTTCGATCTTCATCACATAGCTGTGTTCGGTGGTGACGACGCGGCATGACCGCTCTGTCACTGCCGCGCTGAACCACTTGCCCGCGCTCGCATGATCCGACGGATACGCGTGGCCGGCGGCTTCGATTTGCCAGCCGCCGTCCAGCAGAATCCACATGGCTTGATCCTGCCTGTCTGTCGCGCCGTCGTCACATTGCGCGACTGCGGTGCCGGCGCGGGCTTCCCATTCATGCGAGTGGCCGATCACCCAGCGCAACTGCGCGGTCGTGAGGCTCGTGAAGAACGGCGTGTGCTTCAACAGATGAAGGTAGGTGACTGTGGGTTCCATGGTCGTGCTCCGCGTGGTGATCGAAGCGTCGAGCGGCGGCTGCCGGGTATCGCAGGCGGCGAGCAACGGCAGCAGCGCCGCGCAAGCGATCAGAGTCGGTCGTTTCATGACATGCGGATCCAGACGGTCCGGCCAAATACAAACGCCAAGGACGCAGCGAGGCGCGCGTGCCCGCTTCAAGCGTCGAACGTTGAACGTCGAACGTGCGCGGCTGCCCGCAACGAGTGACGTTTGACTCGCGCTTCCAGCAAATCGCCGATGCCGATCCGCTTCGCGAATTCGATCCGCACGCGCTCCGAAACGTCGAGCACTTCACGCGCGCCATCGCCGACGAAGTCGATCACCGAGCGCATCGGCCGTTCGCCCGGCGGCAGCGTGACGATCCGCACGATTTCATCGGCGACGGCTTGCGGATCGGCGTCCTCCGGCGTGAGTCCGGACAGGCGCTCGCCGATTCGATCCATCACGCCGTCATAGCGTGCGTACGCAGCGACGCGTTCGGTGTCGGCGGGCTTGCCGGCGTTCGGGAAGTGTTCGGTGCCGCGCGTGAACGCGCCCGGCACCACGATCGAGGTTTCGATGCCGAAGCGCGCGATCTCATACGCCAGCGTGACCGCCAGCGAATCCATCGCGGCCTTTGCGGCGACGTACGGGCCGAGGAACGGCGGGAAGCCGCCTTTGGTCGTCGAGCTGCTGATCCACAGCATCAAGCCGGCTTCCTGCTGGCGCAGGTAGGGCAGCACTGCACGGTTCACGCGCTGAGCGCCGAGCAGGTTGGTGTCGAACACCTTCATCATTTCTTCGGGCGTGAACGCTTCGGTCGGGCCGACTACCAGATGCCCGGCGTTCTGCATCACCACGTCGAGTCGTCCCTGCTCGCGGACGATCGTCGCGGCGGCGGCGTCGGCCGACTCTTGCGACAGCACGTCGAGTTCGAGCGGGTGCAGCTGGATGCCCTTTGATTCGGCGAGCGCGCGCATGGCGTCGGCGCGCGGCTGGTTGCGTCCTTCGACATCGCGCATCGTCGCGTAGACGATGTGGCCGGCTTCGGCCAACGCTTGGGCGGTGAGTTTGCCGATGCCTGTGCCGGCGCCGGTGACCAGGATGACGTTCTTGCGCATTTTTTGCTCCGATTCGAATCGATTCGATGACAGTGATATGACCTTGAGGGCGTGAAGCGCGTGAGCCGCGTTAAGCGAGGCCGCCGTTCGCGCGCAGGATCTGACCGTTGAGCCAGCCCGCATCTGCGCCGGCGAGGAACGCCACCACCGATGCGATATCGTCCGGCTGGCCGAGGCGTTGCAGCGGCGGCATCTTCGCGAACGCCTGGATCTGCTCTTCGGTCTTGCCGTCGAGGAACAGCGACGTTGCGATCGGGCCCGGCGCCACCGCGTTGACGGTGATGTTGCGGCCGCGCAGTTCCTTGGCGAATACATGCGTGAACGCTTCGACGGCCGCCTTGGTCGCGTTGTAGATCGCGTAGCCCGGCAGGTTCAGCGCGAGCGTGGTGCTCGAAAAGTTGACGATGCGTCCGCCGTCGTTCATCCGCGTGGCCGCTTCGCGCAACGTGTTGAAGGTGCCGCGCACGTTGATGTCGAAGGTCTGGTCGTACAGCGCGTCGCTGGTGTCGGCGAGCGGCACGGTCTTGAGCACGCCGGCGTTGTTGACCAGCACGTCCACCTTGCCGAGTTGCTGTTCGGTGCTCTCGAACATGCGGCGCACGTCGTCGGCGTTCGACACGTCCGCTTTCACCGCGATCGCTTTCGCGCCGGCGGCCTTGAGTCCGGCGACGAGCGCATCGGCTTCGGCCGAGCTGGACGCATAGTTGATGGCGACCGCGAAGCCGTCCTTCGCGAGACGTTGCGCGATTGCCGCGCCGATGCCACGGGATGCGCCGGTCACGATAGCGACTTGTGTGTTGTTGAGCATGTTCATGATTCGTTTCCTTCGGTGTGATGGGTGGGTGAGACGAATCATGGACGCTTTCCGCGCTTAGATAATCGGGTTAGACTGACCATCATCATTCCATTTGTTTTAACAATGGGCGGGTAAGCCGCCGCCAGGCGTCGACCATGGATCGTTTCGAGGAAATGCGGGTGTTCGTGCGAATCGCCGAGCGGCAGAGTTTCACGCGCGCGTCCGACGACCTGCAGATTCCGCGCGCCACCGTCACCAACCTGATGAAGCGCATGGAGCAGCGACTCGGCGCGCGGCTGCTGGAGCGCACCACGCGCACGGTGCGGCTCACGCACGACGGCGAGGCGTATTACCGCCGCTGCGTGCGGCTGATAGCCGACCTGGAAGAGGCCGAGGGCTCGTTTTCGAACCTCGCGCCGAAGGGACTGCTACGGGTGAATTTGCAGGGCACGCTGGCGCGGCACTTCGTCGTGCCGGCGTTGCCGGCGTTTCTCGCGCGGTTTCCCGAGATCGAGCTGATGATCGGCGAGGACGACCGCCTCGTCGATCTGGTGCGGGAGGGGATCGACTGCGTGCTGCGCGCGGGGACGCTGCAGGATTCGTCGATGGTGGGGCGGCGCGTCGCGCAACTGCCGCAAGTCACGGTGGCGAGTCCGGCGTATCTCGCGGCCTATGGCGAGCCGGCCGATCCGTCGGCGTTGTCCGGGCATCGGGCGGTGAATTACGTGTCGAGCGCAACCGGCAAGCCGGTGCCGCTCGAATTCCGCATCGATGGCCGTGACACGGCGATGGTTCTGCCATCCGCGGTATCGGTGACCGGCGCCGATCTCTATGCCGGTTCGGCGCTGGCAGGACTCGGCATCGTGCAGGTGCCGCAGTACCGGGTCGCGGGAGAACTGGCGGCGGGGCGGCTGAAAATCATTCTCGCGGATTTTCCGCCACCGCCGATGCCGGTTTCGGTGTTGTATCCGCAGAACCGTCAATTGTCGTCGCGGGTGCGGGTGTTTGCGCAGTGGCTGCGGGATATTTTTGAAGCGGCTGGGGAGAAGGCGTAGGGCTTGTCGTGACCGCGATCGTCGCCTCCAGATCGCCGGTGGCGAGCGCCACGTTGCTGACGCGCAGACCCAGCACGGGCGGATGATCGACAGAAGCTGTCTGCATGAGCGTCACTCCTTCACCACCTGCAATTGCGCTTGCGAGCGAACGGCCGTCGCCACCGCTGGCGCACCAAGCCGCGCCCGAGCATGCGGTGCGGAGAAATCCTGAACCGGCCCGAGCGGTACGATGCCGGTCGGATTGATGCTGCGATGGCTCTCGTAGTAATGCCGCTTGATGTGCATGAAATCGACCGTCTGCGCGATGCCCGGCAGTTGATAGATGTCGCGCGTGTAAGCGGCCAGGTTCGGATAATCGGCGATGCGGCGCAGATTGCACTTGAAGTGCCCGACATACACCGCGTCGAAACGGATCAGCGTGGTGAACAGCCGGATGTCGGCTTCGGTCAGTTGCGCGCCGGTCAGGTAGCGCTGCGTCGCGAGTTGCGCGTCGAGCCAGTCGAGCGTCTCGAACAACGGCGTGACGGCTTCCTCATACGCCTGCTGGGTGGTGGCGAAGCCCGCTTTATACACGCCGTTGTTCAACGTGTCGTAGACCCGCGCGTTGATCGCATCGATCCGCGCGCGCAGCGGCGCCGGATAGAAATCGCCGGGCTTCGCGCCGAGGCCGTCGAACGCCGAGTTCAGCATCCGGATGATTTCCGACGACTCGTTGTTGACGATGGTCGCGCGCTGCTTGTCCCACAGGATCGGCACCGTGACGCGGCCGCTGTAGTGGGGATCGGCGCCCGTGTAGAGCTGGTGCAGCAGCGTTGCGTGATTGACGCTGTCGGGCACGACGCCGGGGCCGTCCGCGAAGGTCCAGCCGTTCTCCAGCATCAGCCAGTGCACGACCGACACATCGATCATCGCTTCGAGACCCTTGAGCGCCCGCACGATCAGCGTGCGATGCGCCCACGGGCACGCGAGGCTCACATACAGGTGATAACGCCCGGCTTGCGCCGCGAAGCCGCCGACGCCGCTCGGACCTGCCGCGCCGTCCGGCGTCACCCAGTTGCGAAACGCCGCGTCCTTGCGCACGAAGCGCCCGCCGGTCGACTTCGTGTCGTACCAGCGGTCCTGCCATTGACCGTCCACTAGAAGTCCCATGTCGTTGCTCCCTGGTGCGTGCGCCGTCGTGCCATGTCGTGTCATGCCGGATCATGCCGGATCATGCGACGGCGGCGCAATGAATGTTCCCGCTGCGGGTTCAAGCCGGCCGGCTGTGCCTGATGAAGATCATGCGGCTTTTCCGAATGCGCGGCGTGCTGTCTTTACGGCTGGTCGTCGCCGCGATATCGCTATAGTGGACTCATGCCGGCGCTTTGCCGTACCATCTTTTCGTCGAACTCGTTCGAAGGAATGGAACATGTTGTCGGAAGACGAACTGGCCTTACTCGATGCGATTCGCGAAACCGGTAGCCTGTCGCGCGCGGCGGCGCGCGTCGGCAAGGCGCCGTCCACAGTTTCGCACGCCGCGCGGCAGCTCGAGACGCGCTTCGACGCGTTGCTGTTCGACCGGCGCCGCTACCGGCTGCAACTGACGCCTGCCGGCCAGCTCCTCGCCGACGAAGCCGCGCGTCTGATGCTCGACATGGCGCGCATGACGCAGCGTGTGCGGCAGATCGCGAGCGGCTGGGAGGACCGGCTATGGGTGGTCACGGACGAGATCCTCGAATTCGAACTGCTGATGCCGGTGGTGCGCGCCTTCGATGCGCTGAACTCCGGCGTCAAGCTGCGCTTCACGCACGAAGTGCTGAGCGGCACGTGGGAGGCGTTGCGCGACGGCCGCGCGGATCTGATCGTCGGCGCGACCAACGAGCCGCCGGCAATTCCCGGCCTGCGCTGGTTCGAGCTCGGCGTAATGGACTGGGTGTTCGCGGTGTCGCCGCGTCATCCGCTGGCAGGTGTCGAAGGGCCGCTCGGCCGCGAACGGATACTCGAACATCGCGCGGTGGTGGTCGCCGATTCGTCGCGCACGACAGCAGGGCGCGCTTATGGCGTGATCGGCGGACAGGCGTCGCTGGCCGTGCCGGGCATGCGGGCAAAAATCCTCGCGCAGCGCGATGGTCTGGGTGTGGGGTGGCTGCCGCGTCAGCGGGTGGCATCGCTGCTGAAGCAGGGCGAACTGGTTGAGAAGACGACCGCCGATCCGCGCGAGCCGAACGTGTTGTACGTCGCGTGGCGCGGCGACCATGAGGGCCGCGCGTTGCAATGGTGGCTCGAACAGTTGCGGCAACCCCGGCTGGCGAAGCGTCTCGTGCGCGGCGTGGACCTGACGATTGGCGCGTAACGGGCGTTGTGATTGGCGTGTAATGAGCCGCTGATTCGCAAGCGATAAGCCAGCGCCACCTGGCCGATTCACGCGTGACCGGTTTTTTTGTGCGGACCGCGCGCCTTCTCGTGGGATCATGCGCACCGTGCTGGGCGATCCTGCTTTTTGCACGGAACGCCCTGAAGGACATCCCCTTGGGGACGCAATAACAGGAGCAACACGATGATCGATGGACTGGTGGGCGGGCGGTTGTATGGCGAGGCGCAGATCCGCACCGGGCAGAACGGCAGGCGCTTCGTGACCTGCAAGGTGCGGGCGGGCACCAACGACGGCGACACGATCTTCGTCAACGTGATTGCGTTCGACGACGACGTGCAAACCGCGCTGCTCGCATTGAGCGACGCCGACAGCGTCGCGCTGAGCGGCACCTTGACGCCCAAGGTCTGGACCGACAAGAACGGGCTGGTCAAGCCCGCGGTGGACATGATCGCCCACAAGCTTCTGACGGCCTACGACGGCCGCCGCGACGGCGGCGAATGAGGCATTTTCCCGGACTTGCCGGCGGCGTCGACGAGATACTCGACGAAGCGGTCGGCGACCGGCTCCGCGTCACCGCTCCTGCGCAACAGCAGCACCTGCGATAGCAGCGTCTCGCCGAGCAGCGGCAAAAAGCAGACCCGCGGGTCCTGCACCTGCCGCAATGTATACGGCACCAGCGCGACCCCCATGCCGAAGCCGACCATCGTGACGACGGTCTGCCACAAGCGCGCCTCATGGCGAATCAATGGACTGAAGCCTGCACCCACGCACTGCGCGATGATCAGATCGTGATAATGCGGCGACACCGTGCGCGGAAACAGAATGAACGGCTCCTGCGCGAGCGCGCGCAGATCGACCCGGCGCTTGCGCGCGAGCCGATGATCGGCCGGCGGACAGCACAGGAACGGCTCGGAACAGACCGGCGTGGAAATCACGTCGGACGGGAAATTGCCCCAATGCGCGCAGCCCATGTCGAGCTGCATCCGCTGGATCGCATGCACCTGCTCGCTGGTATTCATCTCCTTGAGCACGATTTCGACGCCCGGATGGTCGGCCTCGAAGCAGCTCACCGCCCGCGGCATCCCACGGTACAGCATCGAATTCACGAAGCCGATCCGCAAGCGGCCGGCGAGGCCGTGCGCGGAGCGCACCGTGATGCGCTCGGCTTCGCTCGCCTGCAACAACAGGCGGCGCGCTTCGCCGAGCAGCACCTGGCCGGCGTTGGTCAGCGCGACCGACTTGTTGCTGCGCGCGAGCAGTTGCACGCCGAGCTGTTCCTCGAATTTGCGGATGTCGAAGCTGAGGGCCGGTTGTGAAATGAACAGCCGCTTGGCCGCGCGGCCGAAATGCAGCTCCTCGGCGACCGCCACGAAATAGCGCAATTGCTTCAGGTCCACGGCAGTCTCCGTTTTTTATCGATAAGCTGCGTCTATCGTACTGGATATAAGTTGTATTAGACGATTATCGAAGCCGCTTTTATGCTTTGTCCACAAGCAACTATCTTGCATGGGACCGGAGTAAGCGCTGAAGCGCCAACTCCGGTCGACAGCTTTGCATGGGACCGGAGTAAGCGCTGAAGCGCCAACTCCGGTCGACAGCTTTGCATGGGACCGGAGTAAGCGCTGAAGCGCCAACTCCGGTCGACAGCTTTGCATGGGACCGGAGTAAGCGCTGAAGCGCCAACTCCGGTCGACACAGGAGACAAGCACGAGCGAAATCACCGCGCAGCCGGCACACGGTTCGTCCAACATTCCCGATAGCCGGGGCATCAACTTCTTCACGAGCGATCCGGACTTCGCGCGGCTCATCAGGCTGCATCTCGGCGACGAACTGTACCGTGAGCTCGAAAGTCAACTCGTTTCGCTGGGCCAGCGCGCGTCCGACGAACTCGACGTGTGGGCCTCGTCCGCCGATAAGAACCCGCCGCAACTGCGCCATTGCACGCGGCGCGGCGTGTCGCTGCTGCATCCGCATCTGCCGAACTATTTCGGCTCGGGCCGCACGCCGCAGAGGAGCGGCAACGCGCACCCGAACATCACGCCGTACGACAGCTATCGCACCGCGACCGCGCCGATCTTTCTCGCGGTCGGTAACGACCGGCAGTTCGCGAAGCTGTGCGCGCATCTCGGCGCACCCGCACTCGCCGACGATCCGCGCTACGCCGACAACCGCAGCCGCTGCGCGCATCGCGAGCCGCTGAAGGCCGCGCTCGAAAGCCTGCTCGCCACGCACGACTGCGAACCGCTCGCGCACGCGCTGATCAACGCAGGCGTGCCGTGCGGCCCGGTGCAAACAGTCGATGTGGTTGCCAGCCATCCGCACACTTTGCATCGCGGCATGGTGATCGAGATGGGCGAGTATCGCGGCACCGCATCGCCGATCAAGTTGTCGCGCACGCCGGCGACCTATCGCAGCGCGCCGCCGGCGCTCGGCGCCGACACGCGCGACGTGCTCGACGCATTGGGTATCGACGCGGCCACCCAGCAGCGTCTGTTCGAAGCGGGCGTGCTCAGGGCCGAGCTGGTCACCACCTAGCGCCCGCGGTTTTCCGGCGACGGCACGCAGAAGCCGCGCCTTTCAGAAAAGCACGATCCTGGAGACATGCACATGAATTGCGAGCCAGACGCTCACGCCGCAACCCGGCAACCCACGCGCGCGGCGGCTGCCGCGTTTGTCGGCACCACCATCGAGTGGTACGACTTTTACATCTACGCCACCGCCTCCGCGCTGATATTCGGCAAGCTGTTCTTTCCCGGCAGCGATCCGTTCTTCGCGACGCTGGCTTCGTTCGGCACCTTCGCGGTCGGCTTCTTCGCGCGACCCTTCGGCGGCCTGGTGTTCGGCCACCTGGGCGACCGCATCGGCCGCAAGAAAGCGCTGGTGGCGACGCTCGCGATCATGGGCGTCGGCACGGTCGGCATCGGCTTCCTGCCGACCTATGCGAGCGCCGGCATCTGGGCGCCGGTGTTGCTGGTGCTGCTGCGCGTCGCGCAGGGCATCGCGATCGGCGGCGAGTGGGGCGGCGCGGTGCTGATGGCGAGCGAACATGCGCCCAAAGGCAAGCGCACGTTCTTCGCGTCGTTCGCGCAGCTCGGCAGTCCGGCGGGTCTGATCCTGTCGCTGCTCGCGTTTCGCGCGGTGGCGTCGATGGACAAGGACGTGTTTCTCGCATGGGGCTGGCGCTTGCCGTTTCTCGCCAGCGCGGTGCTGCTGGTGGCGGGCTGCTGATCCGTTCGGGTGTCAGCGAATCGCCCGAATTCAATGCGCTGAAGGCGCAACGTCGCGTGGCCGCGCTGCCGGTCGCCGACGTGCTGCGCGACGCGTGGCGCACCGTGCTGCTGTGCCTCGGCGCGAATGTGATCGGCGTGGCCGGCGCGTGGTTCGTCAACACGTTCATGCTCAATTACACGACGCAGACGCTCGGCCTCGATCGCTCGCTGATTCTCGATTGCCTGTTCGTGGTCGCGTTCATCCAGTTGTTCACGCAGCTGGGTTCCGGCTGGTTCGCGCAACGCATCGGCACCGGACGCTTCCTGAAGGGCGCGGCGGCGCTGGCGATGCTGTCGCCTTATCCGATGTTCGCGCTGGTCTCGACCGGGCGGCCGGTGGCGATCGTGATCGGCATTGCGCTGGCGGTGATGTGCATGTCGAGCTCGTATGCGGTGATGGCCGGCTTCATGTCGACGGCGTTCGCGGTGCGGGTCCGCTATTCGGCGATTTCGCTGTCGTATCAGGTATGCGCCGCGCTGGCCGGCGGCCTGACGCCGTTGATTGGCACGGTGCTCGCCCATCGGTATCCGGGCGCGTGGTGGCCGCTTGCGGTGTTCTATAGCTGTCTCGCGGGCGTCTCGCTGGTGTGCATCGGCACGCTCGAACGCCGCAAGCGGGGCGCGGCGCACGGCGTGGTCGAAGCGGCTTAGGTGGCTTAGGTGGCTTAGGTGGTTTTGCCGTCGGGCGGCCCCTCGGGAAACGGAAAGAAATCATTATTTCGTGGTTAACCCCACGTCATGCGCGGCCGACATGATGTCATCCTCAAGCGCGCCAAGCCGCCTGCCATCAAGGCGGACGGACAAAAACGACGGGGGTCATCATGAATCGCATTCGTTCGCTGGGTGTGGCGGCTGGCGCGGCCCAGCTCGCCAGCGCCGACATCCTGAGCAGGATCAGCGCCGCGTCGCGCCGGCCCGGCGCGGCGCGGCGCTTCGATCTGGTTCTCGAGCCGCGCTGCTGGCAAGGGCCGGCTGAGCCGGACGGGCCGAACGCCCAGTTCAAGATCCACATGTTCGACACGATGCGCGGGTTCGAAAAGCGCGGTGTCGATGCGATCGTCCTGCCGTGCTTCCTCAGTCATACCTTCATCGACGAACTCACGGCGAACCTGGCCGTGCCGGTCGCCAACATCATGACGGCGCTGGTGGCGCACGTGCGGCGTACGTTTGCGTCGGTGCGCCGGATCGGCGTGCTGACCTCCGGCGCCATCCGCGAAAATGGCCTTTTTGAGCGCTATTTCGACGCCGGCCAGTTCGACGTGCTGCATCCGCGTGACGACACGGGCATCGACTGCGTGACGAGCGCCGTGTATGGCGACGAGGGCATCACGAACGGCCGTCTGTATGGCCGGCCGGTCGAGTTGCTGCGCGCGGCTTGCGCGGACCTGATCGCGCAGGGCGCGGAGATCATCCTGCCGGGGCTGGCCGAAATCGGCCTCCTCGCGCACGCACTTGGCCCGCAAGTGGTGCCGCTGGTCGATGCCAATCAGGCCTATGCGAGCTATGTCGCGGCGGCTCACTATGCGCCGCGGGAACGGCGTTTCAAGCTGGGCGTGGTGGGCGGCGTCGGCCCCGCGGCAACCGTCGATTTCATGGCCAAGCTGGTGCGCAATACGCCAGCCGCGCGCGATCAGGATCATATCAAGGTGATGGTCGAGCAGAACCCGCAGATTCCGGACCGCACCGACGCGCTGCTCGGCAACGGCGACGATCCGACGCTCGCGCTGTACGCCTCATGCAAGACGCTCGAGGAGGGCGGCGCGGATCTGATCGCGATTCCATGCAATACCGCGCACGCGTTCGTCGAGCAGATCCAGCCGGCGTTGGGCATTCCGATCGTCAATATGCTGACCTGTACCGCCGATTATCTGCGCGAGACTTGTCCGGGCTTGCGCGAAGTCGGCGTGCTGGCGACCTCGGGCACACTGGCGAGCCGCGTCTACGAGCAGGCGCTCGCAGCGCGCGGCTTTGTGCAGATCACGCCGGCCGCGCTCGCGCAAGGGCATCTGATGAACGCCATCTACGGACCGTGCGGCGCCAAGGCAGGCTACACGTCGGGCGAGTGCGGCGACGACCTCGCGGCAGCGGTCGACGACCTGGTGGCTCAAGGCGTGCAAGTGATCGTGCTGGCGTGCACCGAGTTGCCGCTGTTGCTGCGTGACGCGGTGCTGGCGTGTCCGGGCGGGCGGGTGGTGCGGCTCGTCGATCCGACCGAGGTGCTGGCAAGACGCTGCGTCGCGCATGCGCTCGGCGCGAGTGGTGTACAGCAGGAGGCCGCCGTGGCCGGATCGGCGACGCCGGTTGCGGGTCGCGTTAGCGTGGAAAGCGCATACGGCTAGGTTGTGGCTGGTTGGCGCCGCATACGATGTGGTGTCGGTGTGCGGCATGCCACGTGTCGCGGGCCGGTCATGGTTCGTGACGGTTCGCCGTCCTGGTCGGATCGTCGCCGCCCGGTCGTTCTTCCTCTCGCTTGCCGCTTCGCGCGGCTTCTCAATGTCTTTTCCAAATCGGCACAACGGTTGCTGCCCGGTTGAACGGCGCGCGGTTTTTGCCGCCGGTCAAGGCTTGCAGCGCCTCGAAAGCGCACCCGTGCCGTGTCATGGAAAACTGTATAAATATACAGTATAGTATCCCGTTGCAAGCTGAGCTTCGGCGCGTGCGGCGCGTTCACCGCGTGTGCGCGCCGCCGCCCCCGGTTGCACCGAACTTGCGCGGTCGCGAGGCGTCCGTGAGAGGTGGCCCACTCATTCAGACGGTCGGAAAAATTGTCATCTAACGGCACTATCAAGATTCGCGGCGCGCGCCAGCACAACCTCAAGAACGTCGACCTCGACGTGCGAACCGGCGAAATGACGGTCGTCACCGGGCCGTCCGGCTCCGGCAAGTCGAGCCTTGTATTCGACACGCTGTACGCGGAAGGGCAGCGGCGCTACGTCGAAACCTTCAGCGCGTACGCGCGGCAGTTTCTCGACCGCATGGACCGGCCGCAAGTCGACCGGGTGGACGGCGTGCCGCCCGCCATCGCGATCGACCAGACCAATCCGGTGCGCAGTTCGCGCTCCACCGTCGGCACCATGACGGAACTCAACGATCACCTGAAGCTGCTGTACGCGCGCGCGGCCGAACTGTTCGACCGCAAGACCGCCCAGCAGGTGCGCCACGACACGCCGGAGACGATCTACGCCGAGTTGCTCGAGCGCACCGCGCAGCACGAACCGCGGCTGGTCGTCACGTTCCCGGTCGAGTTGCCGGAGTCCGCGTCCGAACAGGAAGTCGAGCAGTGGCTGTCGGCCAGCGGCTACACGCGTGTGCAGGCGCAGCGCGAAGTCGATTCGCCCACCGGCAAGCGCAAGCTGCTCGACGTGGTGGCCGACCGCTTCCGTCTGCGTTCGGTCGACAAGCAGCGGGTGGTCGAGGCGATCGAGGCGTCACTCAAGCGCGGCGGCGGGCGCGTCAATATTTACGTGCTGCCGGCCACGTCGGATGAGCCGCAGAGTCAGGACGCCGAACCGCAAATCTGGCGTTTCTCCACCGGCTTGCACAGCCCGGAAAGCGACCTGCGCTATGCCGATCCGCAACCGGCGCTGTTCTCGTTCAACTCGGCCTACGGCGCGTGCGAAGTCTGCCGCGGCTTCGGCCGCGTGATCGGCGTCGACCTCGGGCTGGTGATTCCCGATGCGCGCAAGACGCTGCGCGATGGCGCGATCAAGCCGATGCAAACGCCCGCGTGGAAGGAATGCCAGGACGACCTGATGCGCTACGCGGCGCAAGCCGACATCCGCCGTGGCACGCCGTGGGGCGAGCTGACGGACGCCGAGCGCGACTGGGTCATCAACGGCTCGCCGGACTGGAACGGCAAGTGGCAGAGCCATTGGTACGGCGTCAAACGCTTCTTCGAGTATCTCGAATCGAAGGCGTACAAGATGCATATTCGTGTGCTGCTGTCGAAATACCGCAGCTACACGCCGTGCGAAACCTGCGGCGGCGCGCGTCTGAAAACGGAATCGCTGCTGTGGCGTCTGGGCAGCAAAGCGAATGCGGACGACGTCTTGCAGGCCGGGCGGCGCTTCCTGCCGCGCGGCGTCGAGTGGTCGCGCGCGCAGCTCGAAGCGTTGCCGGGTCTGACCGTGCACGACCTGATGCTGATGCCGATCGAGCGCATCCGCCGCTTCTTTGACGAGATCAGCCTGCCGAGCGCGTTGCTCGACGACGCGCTGAAACTGCTGCTCGCCGAAGTGCGCACGCGCCTCAAATATCTGTGCGACGTCGGCCTCGGTTATCTGACGCTCGACCGCCAAAGCCGCACACTGTCGGGCGGCGAGGTGCAGCGGATCAACCTGACCACGGCGCTCGGCACGTCGCTGACCAAGACGCTGTTCGTGCTCGACGAGCCGAGCATCGGCCTGCATCCGCGCGATCTGAACCGGATCGTCGAAGCGATGCACCGGCTGCGCGACGCGGGCAATACGCTGGTGGTGGTCGAGCACGACCCGTCGGTGATGCTCGCGGCGGATCGTTTGATCGACATGGGTCCGGGGCCGGGCGAGCGCGGCGGCTCGATCATTTTCGACGGCGCGCCCGAGGCGATCCGTGCGTCCGGCACGCTCACCGGCGAGTACCTGGGCGGACGGCGGCACGTGGCCGACGCGGCGCACTGGTCGCAGCGTCCGGTGGACGCAAACACGCCGCGTGTCGTGCTCGAAGGCGCGACGCAGCACAATCTGCGCGATGTCACGGTCGAGATTCCGTTGCAGCGGCTCGTTTGCGTGACGGGCGTGTCGGGCTCCGGCAAGTCCACGCTGCTGCAGGACGTGCTCTATCCGGCCATGGCGCGGCACTTCGGGCTCGCCACCGAAGCGCCGGGCGCGTTCAGGAATCTCACCGGCGCCGACCAGGTCACCGACGTGGTGTTCGTCGACCAGTCGCCGATCGGCAAGACCGCGCGCTCGAATCCGGCCAGCTACGTCGGCGCCTTCGACGAAATCCGCAAGCTGTTCGCGAAGGCGCCGCTCGCGCAACAACGCGGCTACGGCCCAGGCATGTTCAGCTTCAACTCGGGCGACGGCCGTTGCCCGACCTGCGGCGGCTCGGGTTTCGAACACATCGAAATGCAGTTCCTGAGCGACGTGTACCTGCGCTGCCCGGATTGCGATGGGCGCCGTTATCGCGCGGAACTGCTCGAAGTGAAGATCGAGCGCGGCGAGCCGGCGCGCGCGCTGAGCATTGCCGACGTGCTGGAATTGACCGTCAGTGAAGCCACCGCCTACTTCGCGCAGGACGCCGAAGTATTGCGCGTTCTGCAGCCGATCGTCGACGTCGGCCTCGAATACGTGAAACTCGGTCAGCCGGTGCCTACGCTGTCCGGCGGCGAGGCGCAACGGCTCAAGCTCGCGGGCTTTCTCGCCGAATCGGCCCAGGCGCGCAGTGCGCGCAGCGCGAAGCAGCCGGTCGCGAAGCGCCTGTTCATGTTCGACGAGCCGACCACAGGCCTTCATTTCGACGACATCGCCAAGCTGATGCAGGCGTTCGGCAAACTGCTCGCAAGCGGTCATTCGCTGATCGTGATCGAACACAATCTCGACGTGATTCGCGCGGCCGACTGGCTGATCGACCTCGGCCCCGAAGGCGGCGACGGCGGTGGCCGCGTGCTGTGCGCCGGTACGCCGGACGACGTCAAGCAGTGTGCGCAGTCGCATACCGGCGAGGCGCTATTGCAGTACGACCGCGCGATGGGCGCGGCGGCCGAACCGGAGTCGCAAGGCATCCCGCTGCAAAAGGCGCTGAGCGCTGCACGCGCGCGCCGGGCGATCGAAGGCGAGGACGTGGTGCGCATCGTCAATGCGCGTGAGCACAACCTGAAAGCGCTGGACGTGGACATCCCGCACGGCAAGTTCAACGTGATTACCGGGGTATCCGGGTCGGGCAAGTCCACACTTGCGTTCGACATTCTGTTCCACGAAGGCCAGCGCCGTTACCTCGAATCGCTGAATGCGTACGCGCGCTCCATCGTGCAGCCGGCGGGGCGGCCCGAGGTCGATGCGGTGTACGGCATTCCGCCGACCGTCGCAATCGAACAGCGGCTCTCGCGCGGCGGCCGCAAGAGCACGGTGGCGACCACGTCAGAGGTGTGGCATTTCCTGCGTCTACTGTATGTGAAGCTCGGTTTGCAGCACTGCATTCACGACGGTACGCCGGTCACATCGCAAAGCGTCGAATCGATCGCAGCGCAGTTGCTGCGCGATCACAAGGGGCAGCATGTCGGCTTCCTTGCGCCGCTGGTCGTGAACCGCAAGGGCGTCTATACGGACCTCGCGAAGTGGGCAAAAGCGCGCGGTAATACCCATCTGCGCGTGGACGGCGAGTTCGTGCCGGTGGATCCGTGGCCGAAGCTCGATCGCTTCCGTGAACATACGATCGAATTGCCGGTGGCCGACCTCGTCGTGTCGGCGGACCATGAAGCCGAATTGCGCGACGCGCTCGATCAGACGCTGGAAGTCGGCAAGGGCGTGATGCATCTGCTGGCGCCGCTCGACGGTCTGCACGACGCGATCAACGGCGGCCATCCCACGGCGAAGCTCGGCGCGGTGAAGGTGTTGTCCACCAGGCGCGCGTGTCCGGTGTGCGGCACGAGCTATCCCGAACTCGATCCGCGCATGTTCTCGTACAACAGCAAGCATGGCTGGTGTACGACCTGCGTGGGCACGGGTCTGTCGCTCACGCGCGAGCAACGCGCCGCGTACGACGACACGATCATCGTCGACGACAATCGCGGCCGCGAGCAGAGCTTGCCGTCGGAGGAACAGGAACCCGAAGGCCTCGTCGACGAACCGTGTCCGGATTGCGCGGGCACGCGCCTGAACCCGACCGCGCGCGCGGTCACGTTCGACGCGCACGCGATCGTCGATGTCGCGCAATGGACCGTGTCCGACACGCGCGCGTGGATCGACACATTGGAGATGACCGGCCGCGACGCGGAAATCGCGCGTGACGTGATCAGCGAAATCGGCAGCCGCCTGCAATTTCTGGAGGAAGTCGGGCTCGGCTATCTGAGTCTCGATCGAGCAGCGCCGAGCCTTTCCGGTGGCGAAGCGCAGCGCATCCGGCTCGCCGCGCAACTCGGCAGCAACCTGCAAGGCGTGTGCTACGTACTCGACGAACCGACCATCGGCCTGCATCCGCGCGACAATCAGATTTTGCTGAGCGCGTTGCGCAAGCTCGGCGAGAAGGGCAATACGCTGGTGGTGGTCGAGCATGACGAAGACACGATTCGGCGCGCCGATCACATCATCGATATCGGGCCGGGCGCCGGCAAGCGCGGCGGCACGCTGATCGCGCAGGGCAGTGTGGCCGACCTGTCGGCGCAGCCCGATTCACTGACCGGACAGTTTCTCGCGCAGCCCATCGTGCACCCGTTGCAGCCGCGCCGCGAAGTGGTCGCGCCGGGCAAGCGCGCGGCCGCGGTGCCGGAGAACTGGCTGACCGTGCACGGCGGCAAGCTGCACAACCTGCGTAACGTCACGGTCGGCATTCCGCTGTCGCGGCTGGTGGCGGTCACCGGCGTCAGCGGTTCCGGCAAGTCGACGCTGGCGCGCGATGTGCTGATGGCCAATCTGCTCGATGCAGTCGGGCGCTCGGTGCTGTCGTCGCCGGCCACGCGGCGTGCGCGTGCGGCCGCCGAAGAGAAGCCGGCCGCGAACCGGCGTTCCAGCGTGTTGGCGCGCTCGGCGCCGCGCGCGCCGCTGAACGTCACGCATGCGTGGCAAGGGTGCGAGTCGGTCACCGGCTGGGAGAGCATCGACCGCGTGCTCGAAGTCGATCAAACGCCGATCGGCAAAACGCCGCGTTCGTGCCCCGCCACGTACATCGGCGTGTGGGATGCGATCCGCAAGCTGTTCGCGGGCACGCTCGAAGCGCGTGCGCGTGGCTATACGGCGTCGCGGTTCTCGTTCAACACCGGCGAAGGCCGTTGTCCGGCCTGCGAGGGGCAGGGTGTGCGCACTATCGGCATGAGCTTCCTGCCGGACGTGAAAGTGCCTTGTGATGTGTGTCACGGGCAGCGCTTCAATCCCGAGACGCTTGCGGTCACGTGGCGCGGCAAGAATATCGGCGACGTGCTGACGATGGAAATCGACGAAGCCGTCGAGTTCTTCGCGCCTATCTCGAACATCGCCCATCCGTTGCAATTGATGAAGGACGTCGGGCTCGGCTATCTCACGCTCGGTCAGCCGTCGCCTACGCTGTCGGGTGGCGAGGCGCAGCGGATCAAGCTCGTCACCGAGTTGAGCAAGGTGCGCGACGATATCACGCGGCGCGGTCAGAAGCCGCCGCATACGTTGTATGTGCTGGACGAGCCGACCGTCGGCCTGCATATGGCGGACGTCGCGAAGCTGATTCGCGTGCTGCATCGTCTCGCGGATGGCGGGCATAGCGTCGTCGTCATCGAGCACGATCTCGATGTGATTGCCGAGGCGGACTGGATCATCGATCTCGGTCCGGAAGGCGGCGTGGGCGGTGGGACGATTGTCGCTGCTACGGATCCGGAAGAATTGTCTCGCGTCGCGGCCAGCCACACCGGAGCGGCGTTGCGGTCCGTACTCGCGAGAACGCAGCGTAGTGCCGCCGTGGTGGCGGGCGAGGGCACGAACGGTTGAGGCAGCGCGGCGGCGCAATCTGGTTGCGCCGCTGCGTTGGCAGTTGAACCTGCGCTTGAATCTGGTGAAGCGTTCTGCGCGTCGCGTCGCAGTGCCGATTGCTGCGCTGCCTTTAATCATCTGATGTATAAAGGCTTAAATCATACGTAAATGATCTCGATGTTTCAATATAGAAACATTTTTTGACGCCCGCCGAAATCCGCTTTGAAATATCAATTGGGCTGGATTCGAATATCGGCGACCGGGTCCGTCTATCAAGTCGATAAATTCCCAATTTGCGAATAAAAACAGGATTGAATGGTCATTATCCGAAAGCTGTCGAGTTCAGCTTTGAAACATTTTTGAACTCGGGCAAGATCGCATGAATGTTGCAAAGCCGCTTCTTCACAGAATCTGAAAGATTCGCTGAATCTGCCGTGAAAGCAAGACTGTGTCTGGTTGTGCGTTTGGCGTCGCAAATGGCTGCGGTGTGCGCCGCTGCGCCGGCGCGGCATCAACGGGTTGTCATATGAAACGCATGATAATGCGTTTCTTCATACATTCTCTTTCGTGATGGCGGTTTGTTTTTAAATTTACTATAGCGATCCGTTCCGCTACCATCACGCTTAATCCGTTAAGCGGCGTCGCTGGCGGTTTCAGCCGTAATAATTCATTTGCTCGTCTCGGTCGGCTAACGGGGCATCGGGGTCCACAACGTAAGACCGTTTGGGGAAAGGTCATGCCGCAAATACATCTTGATACTGCGAGAATTACGTGGCTGCACACGCCGACTTTGAGTGTCCGTACTGCAGCGCGGCGAATCGGCGTGTTGCTGTTCGACGGTTTCTGGCTGCTGGGGCCGGGTATGGTGGTCGAAATGTTCCAGAGCGCCAATGAGCTCTCGAGTTCACGAACCGGCGAAGAGCCGCCGTACGAAGTGCAATTTCTGTCAATGGACGGCGGCAGTGTCGCCAGTTCTTCATCGGCCCGTATCTGGACCGATCGCATCGACGTGCGTTTCGGCAGCGGTTTCGACGTGCTGTTCATCGCAGGCGGTTACGGCGCGCATGCGGCCGCGCGCGACGAGCGGCTGCTCGGCTGGCTGCGCTCGGTGCAAGCGCGGACCCGGGCGATCGAAACGATCGGCGAGGGCCGACTGGTGCTCGAAGCCGCCTGTCCGACCGGCCATGACCGATTGCAGATGAACCGCTATCCCGGCGGTGTCGCGAGCGAGGCCACGCTCAGCGCCGCCAATGATCGTCACGATTGCGCGCGCAGCGCGCTGATGTTCATCAAACGCGACCTCGGCGCCGACATCGCGCGCAGCGTCGCCGACCGCGTGATGCCCGGCATGGCCGCAACGTGGGTGCCGCTGCCGGCCGAAGGCGGCACGCTCAGCGTGGCCGAGAAAATCCGCGCCGCGGCACGCTGGATGGAGGCGAACTGCGATCGCGCGGTGTCGGTGGCCGATGCCGCCCAGGTGGCCGCGATGAGCGAGCGCAATTTTCTGCGGCGCTTCAAGCACGAAATGCAGGTCACGCCTTCGGACTATCTGTTGCAAGTGCGGCTGCGCATCGCGTGCAATTTCCTCACCGAGACCGAATTGCCGGTCGACAAGATTGCGCGGCGCAGCGGCACCGGCAACGGCGATCGTCTCGCGAAGATATTCCGCAAGCGCATGGCGTTATCGCCCACGGAATATCGCGCGCGCAGCCGGGTCGCGAACAAGGCATAGTATCCAGGCAGGCGCCCGTGCCGACGGGTGCGCCTCAGCACCGTTGAACGCGGCCGCAATCGCGGCCGTATCCTCGCCGGCCAGCCTTTTTACGAGCATAGTGGCAATGGGCAACAAGGTAACGGCGACGGCATTGCCGGAGGTGAAACTGATCGAACCCGAAGTGTTTTGCGACGAATTCGGCTTCTGCTTCGAGAGCTTCAGCGCGGACGAGTTTAGCGAGGACGTCTCGCAAGGTTTCAATTTCGTGCAGGACCGTCATTTGCGCGCGGTGCACGGCGTGTTGCGCGGATTGCACTATCAGGTGCAACGTCCGCAGGGCCGGCTGGTACGGGTGGTGCGGGGAGAAGTGTTCGACGTCGCCGTGGACGTGCGGCTCAATTCGCCGAACTTCGGCAAATGGAGCGGCGCACATCTGAGCGCGGACAATCAGCGCCAGGTCTGGGTGCCGCCGGGCTTCGCGCACGGCTTCGTGGTGCTGTCCGACGTGGCCGAATGCGTATGGAAGACCACCGAGTACTGGTTCCCCGAACTCGAGCGCTGCATCTTGTGGCGCGACCCCGACATCGGCATCGAGTGGCCGATCGATTTCGAGCCAATCCTCGGCACGAAGGATGCCGCGGGCCGGCGTCTTTATGAAGCGGAAAACATCGCCTGATTTCCCTGTGAGTTTTTACGACATTTTTTCTTGAGACACTCACGGGCGAAATCTACACTCCGAGCATCCTGATTGTATGAGGTGCTCAACGTGAAGCGACGCGCAAGACAGCAGCAAACCGTTCGTATCGACTACGTCTGTCATGGCATCGGCCATGTCGAGTTGCGCCGCTTCGATCCGGCGCGCGATTCGTTCGTCGCATTGACCGCATTGCTGCATCGGGCTTTCACGCCGCTCGGCGCGATGGGTCTGAACTGCACGTGTGTGGATCAGACCGTCGAGACGACGCGCTTGCGCGCCACGCGCGGCGATTGCTATGTGGCGGTCTGCGAGGGGCGCATTGTCGGCACGATGACGCTTTACGCTGCGGACCGCGAATCGCCGTGCGAGCTATACCGGCGCGACGATATCGCCAGCTTGCGGCAGTTCGCGGTGGAACCGGTGTGGCAGGCACGCGGCATCGGTACGCTGCTGATCGCATTCGCCGAGCACTGGGCCGCGACGCGAGGCTATGCGGAGCTCGCGCTCGATACGCCGCAACCGGCTGCAGATCTGATTGCGTTCTATCGCGGCCAGGGGTTTCGCATCGTCGACTTCACGCGCTTTGATGGCAAGCACTACGACAGCGCGATTCTGAGCAAGCCGCCGGTGGCGACGCGCACGCTCGCCAGCTGGTCGCATCGTCTGAGCGTGACGACACCGATTGCGTACGCGGCTTGAATGGGTTGCGATGAAGAGGTGCTGCGGTGCGTTGACTGCGGGTATCAACGCACGGCGGAGAATCGGGCGTGGCGAAGTAGTGAACCCCGATGCGGGCGGCAACTATTGCAATACCATCTGGCAAGTATTGCATCGAAGCGCTGCTGTTCGCATCGGGGCGAGTATGTCTGCTGCTATGTGGGGAATGTGGCGGTCAACGTCGTATTACGCCCATCAGCAGTGTGACGAGGAAGATCACCAGGAAGATGAAGAACAGGACCTTGGCGATTTCCGTTGCGCCTGCGGCGATGCCGCCAAAGCCGAACACCGCGGCGATGATGGCGATAATGAAGAAGATTACAGCGTATCGAAGCATGGGGCCTCCCACCGATGGATGGCTGGATTGAAGTCAAAAGCGGCGACTCGTTGTGGGCACTGCGTGCTTTGACGGGTTTTTGCCGGTGAGCGGAATGGAGCAATAGGTGTGCCCAAGGCTGCGGGCAGTGCAACAGATGGTGCAGGCCATTCTGGCGAGTTGCTGGCCGATCAAGTCACGCACAGCAACGCGCGGTGCAGATCAGCGAAATTGCGGTCCGTACGTCCGCTAACGTTCGCGAGCATGCGAATCCGTCACGCCGAGAGCGAAATCGTATGGATAACGTCGAATCTCCGCCGCGTTATCCACGCAGCCAGTGATAGACAATCGGTCCGCACAACACGCCCCACGTCACCGCGCAGATCAGCAACGCGATCATCACGGCCGCGCTGCCGCAATCTTTCGCGCGTTTCGACAGCTCGTGCCGGTCGAGCGAAATCCGGTCGATGGCGGCCTCGATGCTCGAATTCAGCAACTCCACCAGCAGCACCAGCAGCACCGACACGATCAGCAACACCCGCTCGATCGCGCTGACCGGCATCAGCAAAGCGCCCGGCAGCAGGACCGCCGCGAGCGCGGCTTCCTGACGAAACGCGCTCTCCTCGCGCAACGTTGCGATGATGCCGTCGCACGAGTGGCGCAGCGCGAATAGTGCGCGCAGAGGCCCACTGCGTTTGGCCGGTGGACAGGCCGGTGAAGATTCGGTCGGATTGCTCATGATCTGGGTAGTTTCGGGAAGATGGCAGCATGCGTCAAATGTCACAAATTGTCACGGATTTGTGCTATCTTTCCGCCGCCCTACGGCGCAGGTACGCCTGACCGACAGGCGACCGAACATTAGCAGAACGAGCCCACCGGCACGCAGGGCCGGACCGCTCCATGTGTTGGCCACGCCCGTCGCCTCGCTCGTCATTCAAGGTTTCTCCAAATCTTCCGTATACAAGGGCAGAGGACCGCGTCGCGGTCGCTAGCAAACCGTTTCCATTTCCGCGCGCTCGTGCGGCAGACCGAATTCGCACAGTGCCCGACGCAGTCAAGGGCGGACGGCCGAGGTCTAACAAGCTGATCTGTTCATGAAACCTGTCGTGCCGTTGTGCCTTTCGCTGACCGCCGCGCTCGGCGCCCTGCATGCCGCTGAATCGGCCGCTGCACCGTCCCTGCCTGCTGCATCGTCAGCGCTCGCGGCGTCGGCGCTTGCTGTTGGCGCGTCGCCTTCGACATCGACGGCTGTCAGCGTGGCCGCCGCCAATGGCGCGAACGCGGCGCATGCGATCAACGCAGCCAGCGCGATCAACGCGGCCAGCACCGCGACAAGCACGCCCGGCTCGACCGCCACGCACCTGTCGTTCGCCGCGTTGGGCGCTTATCAGCCGCTGAATCTGCGCGGGGTCGACGATGCGCGCAGCGTCAGCGTCGGCGTGCGGCTCGACCGCGTGGTTACCGCGGCACGGCTGCGTTTGCGCTACACGTACTCGCCGGCGCTGGTGTTTCCGCTCTCGCATCTGAAGGTGTCGATCAACAACGAAGTGGTCGCGACCGTGCCGTTCGATCGCGAGCACGCCGGGCAGATCGTCACGCAGGAGATCGCGCTCGACCCGCGTTTTCTCACCGACTACAACCAGCTCGGTCTGCGTCTGATCGCGCATTACACGCTCGATCATTGCGAGGATCCGGAAAACTCGTCGCTGTGGGCCGACGTGAGTCCGACCAGCGAGCTGATTCTCGACACCGCGCCGATTCGCTTGCCGAACGATCTCGCGTTGCTGCCCGCACCGTTTTTCGACCGGCGCGACGGGAGCCGGCTGCGCCTGCCGTTCGTGCTGCCGGCCGCCGCCGACGACGCGACGCTGCGCAGCGCCGGCGTGCTGGCATCGTGGTTCGGCGCGCAGGCCGATTATCGTCAGGCGCGCTTTCCGGCGTTGTCCGCGCTGCCGTCCGACACGCACGCGGTGGTGGTCGCGCGTAGCACGCAACTGCCCGCCGATCTGAAGCTGCCGCCGGTCAACGGCCCGATGCTGATCGTCGCCGACAATCCCGCCGCGGCCGGCAAGAAGCTGCTGATCGTGACGGGCCGCACCGCGGCGGAAGTCGACCAGGCCAGCGCCGCGCTCGTGCTCGGCAAGACGGCGATGGCGGGACCGGCCGTGCAGATCGGCCAGATCGACATCGGCGCGCCGCGCAAACCGTACGACGCGCCGCGCTGGCTGCCGGTGGATCGTCCGGTCGCGTTCAAGGAGCTGATCGACGATCCGAACCAGTTGCAGGTGCACGGCAGTGCGCCCGACGCGATCCGTCTGAACCTGCGCGTGCCCGCCGACCTGTTCTCGTGGAACGGCGCGGGCGTGCCGCTCAATCTGAAGTACCGCTACACGGCGCCGACGGTGCAGAACAACTCGGCGCTCGCGGTGCAGATCAATGACCAGCTCGTCAAGTCGTACCGGCTCGCGCCGGCCAGCGCCGACGACGCGCAAGGCCGTCTGCAACTGCCGGTGCTGTCGACTGGCGGCAACAGTTCGAGCAGCGCGCTCGACATTCCGGCGTTCCGGGTCGGCAGCTCGAACCAGTTGCAGCTGCGCTTCAATCTGGATTCGCAGAAGACCGGGCTGTGCCAGTCGGTGGCTTCGAATCCGGTGCAGGCGGCGGTCGATCCCGATTCGACGATCGACTTCTCGGGCTTCGTCCACTACGCGCAGATGCCGAATCTCGCGTACTTCGCGAACAGCGGCTTCCCGTTCACGCGCTATGCCGATCTCGCACAGACGGCGGTGGTGATTCCCGATCATCCCGCGCCTCAAGAGCTGGAAAGCATGCTGACGATGCTCGGCCACATGGGGCAATGGACCGGCTATCCGGCGCTGCGCGTGCAGATCGCGCGGTCTCGCGAGCTCACGCAACTGACCGGCAAGGATCTGCTGGTGATCGGCGGCAACGGTTCGGCGCCGTTGCTCGCGCGCTGGCGTCAGGCGCTGCCGTTGAGCATCGGCGCGGCTTCGAGCGATGGCGCTGCTGACAGCGCGATCACGCGCGCGTCGTTCTCGGTGAAAGAGCAGTGGCGCAACGGCGCGCATCTGCCGGACGGCAGCGCGCGGCTCGAGCGCGATGGTCCGCTCGCCGCGCTGATCGGTTTCGAACTGCCGGGCAGCAAGGGACGCAGCGTCGTCGCGCTGACGGCCACCGATCAGCAGCAGCTGTCGCAGTTGCTCGACATGCTCGAAAAGCCGGACCGCGTCGCGCAACTGCAAGGCGACGTCGCGTTGCTGCGTGGCGGGGAAGTGGACAGCATGCGCGTCGGCGAACCGTATCTGGTCGGCTATGTGCCGTGGTATGCGCGACTGTGGAGCAAGGCGATCCAGCATCCGGTGCTGCTCGGCGTGCTCGGCGCGGTGGCTGGGCTGCTGCTGGCGATCGGCGCGTTCACCGCGTTGCAGGAACTGGCCGCGCGCCGCCGGGGAGTCTGATCGATGACGCCGGTGGAGTGCAAGGCGCCGCTGAGGTGGGGGCGGGGTAACGCGCGGAGGGATGCGGGCTTGAGTGTGGGCCTCAAGGTGGCAGCGATTGTCGCGCGGGCGGTTGGCATTGCGGTGGCCGTGGCGTGCGCGTCGATGGTGATGGGCGTGATGACGCAACGGGCGTTCGCGGCCGGGGTGCCGCGGACGGCCAACACGGGTAGCACAGCCAGCACAGCCAACACAGCCAGCACAGCCAACACGGCCAACACGGCCAACACGGCCAACACGGCCAACACGGCCAACACGGCCAACACACCCGCGTCCGTAGACGCCGCCGCTTCCGCCGCACACTGTGCGCTACCCGCATGGCCGCGCTGGCAGCAGTTCAAGCGCGATTTCATTTCCGCCGACGGTCGCGTGATCGACGTCGGCTCAACCGATTCGCGCACCGTCTCCGAAGGTCAGTCGTACGCGCTCTTTTTCGCGCTGGTCGCGAACGATCGCGCGGCCTTCGACACGATCCTGCAATGGACCGAACAGCATCTCGCGCAGGGCGACCTGACCGCGCATCTGCCGGCCTGGCTGTGGGGCCGCTCGGACGACGGGCAGTGGCAGGTGCTCGACGCGAACGCGTCGTCGGACGCCGATCTGTGGATCGCCTATGCGCTGCTCGAAGCCGGCCACGCGTGGCGGGAGCGCAGCTACACGGCGCGCGGCGCGGTGCTCGCGAAGCGCGTGCTCGATGAGGAAACGGCCAGCGTTCCGGGGCTCGGCCTGACGCTGCTGCCGGGTCCGGCCGGCTTTCATCCGGCGGCGGATGTGTGGCGCGTCAATCCGAGCTATGCGCCGCCGCAAGTGATTCGTGGCATCGCCACGCGGCTGCAGGATGATGCGCGCTGGCCGCGTCTTCTCGCCAGCACCGGTCAGGTATTGACCGACACCGCGCCGCACGGCTTTGCGCCGGACTGGGCGCTGTATCGCGCGAAGCAGGGTTTCGCGCCGGACCCGCAGACCCAGGCCGAGAGCGCGTATAACGCGATTCGCGTGTATCTGTGGGCCGGCATGCTTGATCCGCGCGATCCGCTTGCGCCGACGCTGCTCGCGCGCTTCGCGCCGTTCGCGAACTTCATCGCCGCGCATGGCGCACCGCCCGAAAAAGTCGACACGACGAACGGCAACGCGGGCGTGAACATGGGCAACGCCGGCTTCTCCGCGGCGGCCGTGCCGCTTCTCGACGCGCGCGGCGAGCACGCGCTCGCCGATGCGCAGATCGCGCGCGCGGAACAACTGAATCGCGAGACGGCCGCTGGCTACTACACCAGTGTGCTGAGCCTGTTTGCGTTGGGCTGGCATGACGGACGCTATCGTTTCGCCGCCGACGGCACCCTCGATCCGCACTGGAGTTCGCCGTGTCGCGCCTCGCTTCAATAAGCCGCGCGGTGCGGCTCCTCGTTCTCGCGTGGACGGGCGTGGCGGGCAGCGCGTGGGCGCATTTCGCCGAGCCGGCGCTGGCGCGCGCCGTGGCACCCCACACCGCCGCCACACCCCAGGACGCCGCCGCGCAGCGTCTCTTCGCAACGGCCCGCATGTGGTCGACCAAGCATCGCGACGATCTGGCCTTGCAGGCGATCCAGAAAGCGCTGCTGATCGCGCCCGGCGATCCGGCCTTGCTCGCCGAGCAGGTGCGTATCCAGTTGCGTCTTGGTCAGGCGCAAGCCGCGCAAACCACGCTGACGCGTCTGCGGTCGAACGCGCCGGGCGCAGCGGCGACGCAGCAGATCGAAGATGAATTCCGCGTCGCCACCAACGGCCGCCAGGAACTCGCGACGGTGCGTCTGCTCGCGCGCAGCGGCCAGTCCGCCGAGGCGGCGCGCCGCCTGCGGGCGCTGTTTCCACATGGCGCGCCGTCGGGCTCGCTGGGCGCGGAGTACTACCAGATCATCGCCGGCACACCCGAGGGCCGTGCGCAGGCCATCGGTGCGTTGCGTCAGCGGGTCGCCGCCGATCCGTCCGATGTGGATTCGGCATTGGTGCTCGCGAATCTGCTGAACGAGCGCGGCGATACGCGCGCCGAGGCCAATCGCATCGCGTGGAATCTGGCGACGCGACCCGACTCGGATCGCGCGGCGTCGCTCGACGCCTGGCGTCACGTGCTGCAATCGGCGGGCGCGGACCCGGCGTATCTCGCCGCGTTGCGCGCCTATCTGCAACTCGTCCCGGACGACACCGAATTCAACGAGCGCGTCGCCGCGATCGAAGCCCAACTCGACGCGCAGCGGCAACTCGCACGCAACCCCGACTACATCGCTCAGCAACGCGGCTTGCAGGCGCTCGCGCGCAACGATCTGACGACCGCCGAACCGCTGCTCGCGCGTGCCGCGCAGGCGCGGCCGGATGATGCCGAAGCGCTCGGCGGCCTGGGTCTGGCACGCATGCGGGCAGGGCGGCACGACGAAGCGCACGCGCTGTTTCTGCGCGCGGCGGCGCTGGCGCCGGACAATCGCGCGAAGTGGGAGAGCCTCGCGCGCACCGCGCAGTTCTGGGGGACGCTGGCGCAAAGCCGTGAGGCCGCCGCGGCCGGCCGGCCGCAAGACGCCGAGCGGTTCGCGCGCGCCGCGCTCGCGATGGAGCCCGGCAACGCGGACGCGCAGCTGATGCTCGCCGACGCACTGCTCGCGCAACACGACTGGCGCGCCGCCGAACCGCTGCTGCGCGACTTGCTGGCGGCGCGCGCGCCGAGTGTCGCGGCGCTGCGCAGCACGCAGACGCTATTCGAGAACACCGGGCGCGCGGCGCAAGTCGAGCCGTTGCTCGACGCATTGCAGAGCCGCTTCACCGCCGCCGACGATCGCCAGAGCCTCGCGCAACTGCGCGCCGACCTGCTCACGGGACAGGCCGACCAGCTGCTGGCCGCGGGCCAGCGCGGTCCCGCCGCGCAACGCTACGAAGCGGCCTTGCGCGCCGCGCCCGACGCGCCGTGGACACGTTTTGCGCTGGCGCGTCTGTATCGCGATCTGGGCTTGCCGCAATTGGGCCGCATCGTGATGGACGACGGCCTCGCGGTCGCCGCGTCGCCCGAAATGCGCTACGCGAGCGCGCTGTACCGCAACTCGCTCGACGACGTCAGCGGCGCGCAAGCCGTGCTCGCGCCGATTGCCGAACGCGACCGCACCGACGGCATGCGCGCGCTCGAACGCAATCTGCAAGCACAGCAGTGGCTGGCCAAAGCGCGCGCCGCATTCGCGCTCGATGACCGGGCGGGTGCCACGCGGGCGCTCGACGAAGCCCGCACGCTGGCCGCCGACGATCCGAATCTGCTCGCGGCGGTCGGCGCGACGTGGATCGAGCAGGGTGAGCCGGAGCGCGGCCTCGCGTTGCTGCAGGACTGGATGGACGCGCATGCGCAGCAGACCGACGCCGATGTGCGTCTGCGCTACGGCGATTTGCTCGGCAGCGCGAGACGTAATGCCGAACTCGATGCGTGGCTGACCCAGTTGCGCCACGACCCGCAGATCAAACTGAGCACCGCGCAAAGCGCGCGTCTCGAAGACCAGGCGCTGCGCCTCGCGCTGCGGCAAACCGATGAAGCGCTCGATCGTCAGGATGACGAACAGGCGCGGCGGTTGCTCGCCGGTGTGAGTCCGGCGGGCCGGCGCGACAAACGCTATGCGCTCGAAGTCGCCGATCTCGAACGGCTGCAAGGGCACTACGCGGCCGCGCGCGCCGCGCTGAGTCCGGTGCTGGCGGCGGCGCCTGGCGACCCGGACGCGCAACTGGCCTTAGCCCGTGTGCTGGAGCAGAGCGGCGAGCGCCGGAGCGCGCTCGATCTCGTGCGCAGCGTGCTCGACGGCGCCGCGCCCGACGACATCGATACGCGGCTCTCGGCGGCGCGCCGCCTTGCCGCGTTGCGCCACCCGCAGGAAGCGCAACAGATCACGTCGGCGTTGCGGGTCGCGTACCCGGCGCGGCCGGACGTGACCGTGCAAAGCGGCCGCGTCGCGCAGGACCTGGGGCAGTACGAGCAGGCCGCGTCGTTGTATCGGCTGTCGCTCGCGCAGGAGCGCGCGGCGGGCGTGAGTGCCGGTCCCGACGGCACGCCTGCGCAAGCGGCACTGGCCGATCTCGGGCAGCGCCGCAATCCGGAGATCGAGACCGGCTGGCTGCCCGCGTATAAATCGGGCGATGCGGGTATCTCGCAGTTTCACGCATGGCAGGCGCCGGTGTACGTGCAGATTCCGTATCGCTACAACGGCCATTTTTTTGCGCATGTCGACACCGTGCATCTCGATGCCGGCACGCTCGACGTCAGCGAAGGCAACGCGTTCACGCGCAATACGTTCGGCACGCTGGGCGCCGCGGACAACCTCGCGACGTCGCTCGGCGTTCCGGCGCAGACGATCGCCGCGCAGTTCGCGCGCTTGCCGTATCTGCATCAGCCGGTGACCGGCGTTGCGCTCGGCGCGGGCTATACCTCCGACGCGTGGCGCTTCGACATCGGCACGACGCCGCTCGGGTTCCCCGTGCACTACCTGGTCGGCGGCGCGCGCTATCAGTTCGATGCCGGACCGGCGAGCTTTTCGGTCAGCGGATCGCGTCGTCCCGAGACCAGCAGCCAGCTTTCGTATGCCGGCATGCACGACCCCGTGACCGGCACCGTGTGGGGCGGCGTGCGGCGCGACGGGATCGATCTGCATTCGTCGCTCGACGTCGGCAGGACGAGCCTGTTCGCCGATCTCGGCGCGGGCATGCTGACCGGACGCAATGTCGCGAGCAACCAGGAGATCACGTTGCGCACCGGCTTCACGGTGCCGGTCTATCAGCGCATCAATACGCTCGTGAGCACCGGGCTGGTCGGCAACGCGTGGCACTACACGAACAACCAGCGCTTCTACTCGTTCGGCCAGGGCGGCTACTACAGCCCGCAACGCTATCTGTCGCTCGGCGTGCCGATCGAATGGGCCGGCCGGCATGACGCGCTGAACTGGGACCTGACCGCGACGGTCGGCGTGTCGAATTCGTACGAGAAGAATTCGCCGTACTACCCGAACGGTTTGCCCGCCGGACTCGGTGCGGCGCCGGGGCTCGATGCCCTGGTGAATACAGGCAGCTCGACGCGCGGCGTCGCGTTTTCATACGGGCTCGCCGGCATCGTGCAATACCGGTTCAATCCGTATCTGCTGGCGGGCGCGCAACTGAGCATCGATCGTTCGCATGACTACGCACCGAGTTCCGCGCTGGTTTATCTGCGCTATACGTTCGACGCACGCAAGCAGGACAACAGTCTGTCGCCGAGACCTGTGCGTCTTTACTCCAGCTATTGAACGGCGATGCAACGAGATCAGGGAAACCACGCGTGAGCACCGATTCGAATCCACCCAAGCCGGCGGCGGCCGGCAGCTTCGTGCGACGCTGGCTGCAAGCGTTCGGCCGGACGGGCTCGCAGGCGCATGCGCGACGGCTCGGGCGGCTCGCCGTCGACGCGTTGCCCGACGAATGGGCCGCGCTTGAAACCGGCAAGCTCTACGCGATCTATGCGGCGCCACGCACACCGGGCGCCGATGCGTCGGGCGCCGATGCGCCGGGCGTCGATGCGCTGATCTGGGAGAGCGCGCGCGACGCACAAACGCGCGACGTCACGGTCGTGCTCGCGCGCGAGCGCGCCGACGTTGCGCAGCGTCTGCGCGAACTTGGTTTCAACGCCAACGCGCCGGCCTCGGGCTGGCCGCGCAACCTGAGCGTGCTGGCGATGCCGCCGGCCGTCAGCCGCGCAGCCGATGCAGCGGCGGCAGCGGCGCCGGCGGCCGCGCCGGTCGTGCTCGGCAAAGTGTTCGGCGGTCTGCGCGCGCTCAAGCGCTTCGGGTTTCGCTCGCGTTCGTTGTATTTCGTCGAAGGCGCCGAGCGCTGGTTCAACTGGGTCGACGCCGCCGCGCTCGCGCGCGAAGGCCGGATGCTGGCGAACTGGTGCGCGGCACGCAACATCACGCTGGTGTTGCTGCTAGGTTCGCCGTCGAGCGCGGCCGAGCTCGAGGACGCTGGTTGGCTTGACGCCGGGATCCCGGCGGAAAACGCAGGTGCGCAGGCCGGCCGCAATGAATTCCATGCTGCGTGCTCGGGCGTCGCGCGAATGGAGCGCACGCACGGTGAGTTGTTGTGGCATGTCGACTTCTGGCGCTCGAACCGCTCGCTCGTGACCGGCGAAGTCCGCGCGCTGCGTTTCACCGAAAACGGCCGCCTGAGCGTCGCGCCGGATGCGCCAGGCGGCGGCGTGATGGCGCGCGGCGACGGGCTGCTCGCGCGCGATGAACAGCGGGTCGTGGTCAGCCGCGCGGTGGTGCGCGGCCATGAAGCGTGGGTGCCGCCGCACTGGGAAGTGCTGGCCGATCAGGCGGCGGTGCTGGCCGCCTGCGCCGATGCCCAGGCGGCGACCGTGGTGCTCGACTATGCGGGCGGCGCGCAGCTCGACGCGCTGTGCGCGGCGGTCCATGCGCTGCGCCGTCAGGCGGGCCGCGCGCTGAAGATCGTGATCGTCGAACGCGGGGAAGTGCTGCGCCATCAATACGAACTGCTGGTGCTGACGCTCGGCGCCAACCTCGTGCTGGGCCGCGACCTGCCGTTCTCGCGGATGCAGTCGCTGCTGCAATCGATGCAAGGGCAGCTCCACACGCGTCCGGTTGCGGCCGATTATCGAAGCGCGCTCAGCGCCGCGCTGAGCGACGCCGTGCTCGGCTATCTGCCGCCAGGCGCGTTCTGCGAGCGGGTGCGGACCGTGCTCGATCGCAGCGCGGTTTTGCACTTGCCGCATGTGCTCGTCAAATTGACGCTGCTGCCGCAGTGCGCGCATGTCGACGCGCTGAGGCATTGCGTGCCGCGTCGCGCGGGCGATGTTTTCACGGCCGACGCGTCGCATCTGTACGTGTTCCTGTTCGCCTGCCGACTGGCCGATGCGGATGCCGCGCTCGCGCGAATCTTCGACGTGCCGGTCGAACGGCTCGCGGACGCGCTGCTGCATCTGGCGGAGCAGAGCATCGGCGATGAACTGAACGCGCTGGACGCGGCGAACCGGCGCGCGCGGATTGCTGACTACAGCGATCTGTTTGCGCCGCCGCGGCGGGATGAGCAGCCCGATGCGCAGACGCAGGCTGCGGGCGTTCAAGGGGAGAGGTCGCGAGAGGGGGCGCTGGCGGCGGCTGAGCAACTCGCGATGGTGGAGGAGGCGCTGAGTCACGCGCGTGCTGAAGCTGACGAAGCGCTCGCAGCCGACGACGCCGCTAATACCGAAGCCGCTAATACCACCGAAGCGATGCCGCGCAACGAAACGCTCAAGGGCTTGACGCCGCAGCAAGCTCAAGCCGCGCTACGCCCGGCCACCTCACGCGCGACACCGCCACGCCGCCGCGCCGAACCCTGCGTCATGCCGGTGCGCAACAAGGAGAGCGAGTGATGGAATTTCTACTGACCTGTTTCGCCGCCGGTCTGATCCTCGCGGTCCCGGTGTGGATCGTCTGGCAGCGCGGCAGTGCGCGCCGGGGGCTCGCGGCAATGCGGGGCTTCGATCCGCGCGACGCGGTGCATTGCGACATCGAACCGGTCGCGTTGCGCGCCAGGCTGTTGCCGGACTCACAGAGCGTCGACGAGGCCACCCGATGAAAACGATCGCCGTCGTTTCGACCGCAGGCGGCACGGGCCGCACGACGCTGAGCGCCGCACTTGCGGTGTTGCTCGCGCGGCGCGGCCGCCAGGTGGTCGCGCTCGACTTCGATCCGCAGAACATGCTCGGCGCGCATCTCGGGATCGACGGTTTTGCGCCGGCCGGCATCGCGCAAGCGTTGCTCGACGAGGCCGGCGCGTGGCATACGCATACGTGGCGCAACGCCGAGGGCGTGCTGTTCGTGCCGTACGGCGCGGTATCGCTCGCGCACAGCGCGCGCTGCGATGCGCGGCTTGCCGCCGAGCCGCAATGGCTCGCGAACGCGCTCGCGCAACTTGTTCTGCCGCGCGACGGCGTCGTGCTGATCGACACCGCCCGTTATCCGTCGCAGCAAGCCGATCAGGCCGTGCGTTGCGCCGACCTCGTGTTATGCGTGACGCCGCCCGAACCGGCTGCCTGCGCGACGCTGGTCGCGCAGCTCGATGCACTGCGGCGCGACGGCGCGAATCTCAGGATCATCGTGAACCGGCTGAATCCGGCGCGCGACATGCAGCGCGATGTGCTCGCGATGCTCGCGGCAGCGCTCGGCAACGGTCTGCCGCTCGCGCAGCGCGTGCATCTAGACGTGGCGTTGCCCGAGTCGTTCGCGCGCGGCACGTGGCTCTTCGACGACGCCCCGCATTCGCAGGCATCGCACGATCTACATGGTCTGGCCAACTGGCTCGACGCGTGGGTCGCCGGCACACCGGCGACGGCCGCACGCGGTCACGGTGAGCGGGTATGAGCGGACCGAAGAACGGGCCGATCAACAGGCCAATGAGCAGCCCTGGCAGCGAGCCTGGCGAAGCGCCCGCAATCGAACCCATTGGCGAGCCCATCAACGCTGGCCGCCCGCCGCGCACGCGGCGCCAACGCATGCTCGACTGGCTCGCGCGCGGCCTCGGCGTACCCGCCGGCCGCACGCCGCTCGACTGGTTCGTGCGCCTGTTCTTCCAGCCGCCGGCGCCGGGCAAGCCTGACTACGCGCGCCGCTGGATCAGAACCGCCGTGCTGCATCTGGCGCTGCAATGGGGCGTGCTCGAACCGCATCGTCTGCGCGCATGGCTGTGGCGCGCTTTCGTGCGCGCGCCGCGATTGCCCGAGCAGAGCGGCGCGGCAAAAGTGCGCGCCGCGCTCGACTGGATCGATCGCTGGCTGGTGCCGGTGTTGCTGCGCTGGCGCCGCCTGCGCCGCCGTCTCGAAGCGATGCTGCCGAGCCTGCCGTGGCAGCGCTGGGGCGAGCAACTCGAAGCCGGCACGCAGCGCATCGGCCACATTCGCTGGCTACTGCCGCTCATCGTGCTGGCGGGCGCGGGCTTGTGGACCCTGATCGGCACGTCACCGTTGTCGTCGGGCGGGGAGTTCGAGTTCTTCGCGGTGCTGGTGATCGTCGCGCTGATCTTGCGCCGCTTCCCTGGCCGCATGCCGGTGCTGATCCTCACGACGCTCGCGCTGCTCGCGATGGTGCGCTACGTCTGGTGGCGCGTGACGCAGACGCTGTCGTTCCAGACGCCGGGCGAGGCGATCCTCGGCTATCTGCTGTTTGGCGCCGAAGCCTATACGTGGATCATTCTGCTGCTCGGCTTCGTGCAGACCGCGTGGCCGCTGGACCGCGCGGTCGCCGAACTGCCCGCCGACACCACCCGTTGGCCGAGCGTCGATATTTACATTCCGACCTATAACGAGCCGCTGTCGGTGGTGCGGCCGACCGTGTTCGCCGCGCAAGGCATCGACTGGCCGGCCGACAAGCTGCGCGTGTATCTGCTCGACGACGGCCATCGCGAAGAATTCAGGAGATTCGCGCGCGACAGCGGCATCGGCTATCTCACGCGCGACGACAATCGTCACGCGAAGGCCGGCAACATCAACCGGGCGCTGGAGAAGACGCACGGCGAGTACATCGCGATCTTCGATTGCGATCACGTGCCAACGCGCTCGTTCCTGCAAACCACGATGGGCACCTTTCTGCGCGACGCCCGCTGCGCGATGGTGCAGACCCCGCATCACTTCTTCTCGCCCGATCCGTTCGAGCGCAACCTCGGCACGTTCCGCCGCGTGCCGAACGAAGGCAACCTGTTTTACGGACTCGTGCAGTCCGGCAACGATCTGTGGAACGCGTCGTTCTTCTGCGGATCGTGCGCGGTCATCAAGCGCACGGCGCTCGAGGAAGTGGGCGGCGTCGCGGTGGAGACCGTCACGGAGGACGCGCACACCGCGCTCAAGCTGCACCGGCGCGGCTACACGACCGCCTATCTGCCGACCGTGCAGGCCGCCGGTCTCGCCACCGAAAGTCTCGCGAGCCACATCAAGCAGCGCACGCGCTGGGCGCGCGGCATGGCGCAGATTTTCCGCATCGACAATCCGTTTCTCGGCCGCGGCCTGAGCTTCTTCCAGCGGCTGTGCTACGGCAACGCGATGCTGCATTTCTTCTACGGCGTGCCACGGCTCATCTTCCTGACCATGCCGATGGCGTACCTGTTCTTCCAGATGTACTTCATCAACGCGTCGGCGACCACCATTGCGGGATTCGTGCTGCCGTACATCGTGCTCGCCAACCTCGCGAACTCGCGGATGCAGGGCAAATTCCGCCACTCGTTCTGGGCCGAAGTGTATGAGTCAGTGCTCGCGTGGTACATCGCGCTGCCGACCACCATCGCCTTCTTCAGCCCGAAGCACGGCAAGTTCAACGTGACCGACAAGGGCGGCCGGATCGACGAAGGCTACTTCGACTGGGCCGTGTCGAAGCCGTATCTGGTGCTGCTCGGATTGAACGCATGCGCGCTGCTGGCCGGCGTGTACCGGCTGATGTTCGGGCAGGGCGGCGAGACCCCGACGATCCTGATGAACGTGTTCTGGACGCTCTACAACCTCGTGATGCTCGGCGCGGCGGCGAGCGTGGCGCGCGAGGCGAAGCAGGTGCGCGTCACCCATCGCATCGCGATGCGCGCGGCCGCCACGTTGCTGCTCGCGGACGGCACGACGGTGGCGTGCACTACCAGCGACTATTCGACCGGCGGCCTCGGTCTGGAGGTCGATCCGGCTCTGCAACTCGCGCCTGGCGACAGCCTTGGCGTGTGCCTTAGCCGCGGCGACCGGCAATTCCATTTCCCGGTGTATGTGAGCCGGTTTGTCGGCGGCAACCTGGGCGTGCGCTTCGACGGACTGACGCTCGAACAGGAACGGCAGATGGTGCAATGCACGTTCGGCCGCGCCGACGCGTGGCTCGACTGGGACGAGCAAACCGTCGAGGACACGCCGCTGCGCGGCCTGAAGGACGTTCTGACGATGGGGATCGAAGGCTATTCGAGGCTGCTGGCCGGCGTGCTGCGCGCGTGCCAGTCGCTGCTCGCGCTGGACCGTACACGCTATTAATGCCGCTGGCGTGCGCGCCCGGCCAATAAGAGAAACCTGTTCATGACTCTGTGGAACCTGTATTTCATCATCAAGCTGTACCTGTTCACCGGCGGGCATCTGCAGCCGCTGTGGCTCGCCAATATCGGCTTCGCGCTGGTGCTTGCCGCGAGCGCGACGCTGCGGCATCGCGGGCTGCGCGTGTTGCGCAACCTGCTCGGACTCGCGATCGGCGTGCCGCTGATGTATCACGAGGCGAACGTGCCGCCGTTCTCGCGTCTGACCGAGGAGTTCGGCAACCTCACGACGTTCAGCTTCGGCTACTGGCTCGAACTCGCGCAGCGTTTCCTGCCGCCGATGCTGCTGCTTGCCGCCGTCGGCGGATTGATCGGTTATCTGATCGTGAACCGCTGGCTGCGCGTCGCGACGTTCGTGCTGATCGCGCTGGTCGCGATTCCGCTATGGCAGGAGGGCAGCACGGTGCTCGCGCAATGGCGCAGCGCGCCGGCGGTGGCCGCATCAAGCAATGCGTTGGCCGCGCAGCCGCTCGACCATAACGCGGCGCTGGCCGCGTTCCGCACGCAGGAGTCGCAGCGGCAGGTGACATTCGGCCATCTCGGCGCCGACGTGAGCACGCAGTTCGACGTGATCGTGCTGCATATCTGTTCGCTGTCGTGGGACGATCTCGACGCCGTGAAGGCGCGCAATCATCCGATGCTGAGCCACTTCGACTATCTGTTCACGAACTTCAGCACGGCGGCGAGCTATAGCGGACCGGCGGCGATTCGTGTGCTGCGCGCGAGCTGCGGCCAGCAGGCGCACGCGGACCTCTACAAGGACGCGCCGCAACAGTGCCATCTGCTGGCCGATCTCGCGCAAGCGGGCTACACGCCGCAGACGATGCTGAATCACGACGGCCACTTCGATAACTTCCTGCAACTGGTGCACGACAACGCCGGCGTGCCGAACGTGCCGATGATTTCGAATACCAGTGTGCCGGTCGCGATGCATGCGTTCGACGGCTCGCCGATTCGCGACGATTATGCGACGCTCGCCAACTGGTACGCGCAGCGCGCCAGCACGCCGGGGCCGGTCGCGCTGTACTACAACACGATCAGTCTGCACGACGGCAACCGGCTGCCGAACAGCAGTCTGTCGAGCATCGATTCGTACCCGCAGCGTGTGAACAAACTGATGAGCGATTTCGACCGCTTCGCGGATCTGATCGCGGCGTCGGGCCGGCGTGCGGTGATCGTGTTCGTGCCGGAACACGGCGCGGCACTGCGTGGCGACGCGAACCAGGTGGCCGGCTTGCGTGAAATTCCGACGCCGCGCGTCGTGCACGGACCCGCGGGCGTGCGCCTGGTCGGCTTCCAGGGCAATCATGGGGCGACCACCGTGATCGACAATCCGACGAGTTTCCTCGCGCTTGCGCAACTATTGTCGAACCTCGTGTCGAACAGTCCGTTCAAGCCGGGCGTGACCTTGTCGCAGTACGCGGCGAATCTGCCGCAAACGCAGATGATCGGCGAAAACGAAGGGACGGTGACGATGAAGACGGCGTCCGGTTACGTGGTGAAGACGCCGGACGGCGTATGGGTGGATGGCAAATGACGGGGGTGGGTGTGAAAGCTGTCGCGAATGCTGATGCAAACGCCGGAGGCTGGCCGGTGGACGACATCACGGGCCTCGCGCGTCGATTGCCCGAAGTCGATCCGGCCAACTATTTCGATGGGCAGGCGAAGGAGTCGTATCAGCAGTCGCTGGTCAAATGGCCGGTGTTCGCACGGCTGATGAACCTCGTGCCGGGCGATCACACCATCGCGCCTGCTGGGCACAACCCGGCACGGGTGCTCGAAGTCGAATGACGGCTGTTTGACGAAGGCGGCGGTCTCACGCGCGCCTTCATGCAACGCCGCATTCAGCGCAACTGCGTGACCGCGAGCAGCAACACCATGCTGCCGATCGCGCCATCCAGCACGCGCCACGCAGTGGCTCGGCGAAACAGCGGCGCCAGCGCGCGCGCGCCGTAACCGAGGCCGATAAACCAGATCCCGCTGACCACCATCGCCCCGAGCGCGAACGCGACCCGTGCGCCTTCCGGCTCACGCGCGCCGGCCGTGCCGATCAGCAGGAACGTGTCGAGATACACGTGCGGGTTGAGCCAGGTGAGGGCGAGCGTCATCAGGATGATCGGCATCGCGCGTTGCGTGGGCGCCGCGCCGCTCGCATTGGTGTCCAGCACCGCATTCTCCGGCCGCACCGCGCGGCGCAGCGCGTTGATGCCGAACCACACGAGATAGGCGAGCCCGACATACAGCATCGTATGGACGAACACCGGGTAGCGTTGCACCAGCACCGATGCGCCACCGACGCCCGCTCCGATCAGAATGAAGTCCGACAGCGCGCACAGCGCGATGATCTTGCCGACATGCGAGCGCATGATGCCCTGACGCAGCACGAAGGCGTTCTGCGCGCCGATCGTCACGATCAGCGATGCGCACAGGGCGGCGCCGTGGGAGAAAGACAGCCAGTTCATAAACGATCCAGTAGACGGAGGCAAGCGAAAGGCGCTAGTCTGCGGTTTTGCGTCTCATAAGAGAAGCTAATAAATTTAATGCCAATTAAGGAGCGCTAATGCTCGACTATGCGTTGCTCGATGCACTGGCCGCCGTGGTGCGCCACGGCTCGTTCGATCGCGCGGCCGGCGAACTGAATGTCACGCCGTCGGCGGTGTCGCAGCGGGTCAAGCTGCTGGAGGAGCGGGTCGGCAGCGTGCTCGTAAAGCGCGGCCAGCCGTGCGTCGCGACCACCTCGGGCGCGCTGCTGTGCCGCCATACCGAACGCGTGCAATTGCTCGAAGCGGAGCTCAACGGCCGCCTGCCGGCGCTGCCCGGCGCGCTGGTGGAGCCGTGGCCGGCGCTGCGCGTGGCCGTCAACGACGACAGCGTCGGCACGTGGTTCATCGACGCGGTGGCGCCGTTCTGCGTCGAGCGGGAGATGCTGCTCGATCTGGTGATCGACGATCAGGACCACACCGCCGAGCGGATTCGCGACGGCAGTGTGCAAGGCGCGCTCACCACGCAGGCCGAGCCGGTGCAGGGCTGCCGCTCGACGCGGCTCGGGCGGATGCGCTATCTGGCGGTCTGCTCGCCGGCATTTCTCGCGCGCTACTTTGCCGCCGGCGTCACGCGCGAAAGTCTGCGGCGCACGCCGTGCGTCGATTTCAATCCGAAGGACCAGTTGCAAAAGCGCTTCATGCGCCGCATCACGCGCGCGGAACTCGACCCGCCGTTGCACTGGATTCCGCACGTCGCCGGCTTTTTGCGGGCCTGCGTGACGGGGCTCGGCTGGGGCATGTGCCCGGAGCGGATGATCGCCGCGCATCTGGCGAGCGGCGAGCTGGTGGAGATGGCGCCGGGCAAGCCGATCGATGTCGATCTGTACTGGCAGAGCTGGCGTCTGTCGATCGGCTGGCTCGACGACTTCGGCGCGGAGCTGCGCAAGCGGGCGGCGGAGTTTCTCGATTGACGCGCTTGACGCGCGCGGGTGCGGGCCGTGCGGGCGGCGCGGGCCTCGCGGGTAGCGTATTGCAGCAGGCCCCCGTTCTTCTTCGATCTCGCCACGTGTAGGGACCGCGCGGCCGCCGCTGGCTGCGCAGCGGATCGCGGCGTAATGTGACCGTGCATCCGGTGGTGCCGGCGACTAAGCTTGAAGCGGTGAAGCCGCGACGCGCGACGCCGCAACGGGTGCGATGGACCGCCCCGCATCTGACCTGAAACGTTTCATGTTGAGGACAAGGCCATGCAGCACGCCACACAGTTTTATATCGACGGCCAGTGGGTTGACCCTGTCGCTCCGGCTGACCAGACGCAACCCGCGACGCTCGACGTGATCGATCCGTCGACCGCCAACGCGTTCGCGAAAATTTCGCTCGGCAGCGCAGCCGATGTCGATCGCGCGGTCGCCGCCGCGAAGCGCGCGTTTGCCGCGTACAGCGAGACCACGATCGAACAGCGCATCGATCTGTTGCAGGTGATTCTCGACGTTTATCGCAAGCGCCGCGCGTGCACGACCAGCGCGCGGCCGAACTCGGTGAACGCGACGCCGCTCGCGCTGCGCACCACCAGCGGAGCGTGCAGATCGGCTTCCAGTTCGCGCATCGCCTTGGTCACGGCGGCCGGCGAGAGCCCCAGGGAGCGGGTGTCGGCCGTAAGCGCGTGTTGTGGGTGTCGCGCGTGTTGCTGATCGTCGCGGTATATCCGGCATTCATGATGATCAACGCCGCGCCGACAGTGCCGGTGTTGTTGTCGGTGGTGGCGGGGCTCGCGGTGCTGGTTGCGTTTTCCGCCGTGCCCAACATCGTCATGCTGCCGGAAATGTTTCCGCGCGCGATTCGTGCGACCGGGATGTCGATTGTCTATTGCCTCGGGGTATCTATTTTCGGCGGGTTTGCGCAGTTCTTCGCGACCTGGTTGATCCAGCTGTCCGGCAACAATCTCGCGCCGGCCTGGTATCTGATCGGCTGTGGTCTGGTGTCGTTGCTGCCGTTGCCGTTCATGCGCGAGACGGCGGGCAGGCCGATTGATTGACGTGCGGGCTGGCGTGCGTGGCGCACCATTCGCGCAACGCGTCCCGCACTTCTTCGATAAGCGGACCCCATTCACCTAGTTCGCGCTGGCGGAACAGCCGCATCGACGGATACCACGGACTGTGCGTGCCGTCGGTCAGCCACCGCCAGTTCGCGTAGGCGGGGATCAGCACCCACACCGGCAAACCGGCCGCGCCGGCGAGATGCGCGACCGATGAATCGATCGTGATCAGCAGATCGAGCGAGTGGAGTATCGCGAGGGTGTCGGTGAAGTCGCGGATGATGGGCCCGAGCGTGTGCATCTCGAACTGTTGCGCGAGTGGTTCGGTGTCACGCTCCCCGGCGCCTTTTTGCACCGAATACCAGGTGACGCCGGGTTGCGCCAACACCGATTGCAGCGCGTCCAGTTTGATTGACCGGTAGCGGTCATTTGCGTAATCCGGGTTGCCTGCCCATACCAGGCCGATGCGTTGGTTCTCCTCGTGCCCGGCTCGTGAAATGCCGTCGAGGTATGTTTGCCATTGATGCCGCTTTTCAGGCGTGACGGTGAGATAGGGCATCGCGACGGGAAGCATCGCGAAATCGAGCTTTGCATATTCGGGCATGCGCAGCATGCGGCTCCAGTAGTCGTAAGGACCGGCAGGCAGCGTGACCCATGCTGCGTTGACGCCATGTGCGCCACGCGCCAGTTCACCCAACGGAACGTCGACCCACACGTCGACAGTCGCTCCTTGCCGATGCAGCCACGCGGCCATGCGCAGAAACTGAATCTGATCGCCCAGCCCTTGTTCACCGAGTAGTAGAAACCTTTTTCCCGAGAGCGGCTCGCCTTGCCACTCAGGGAAGTTCGGACGCACCAGAGTCTGGTTCATCGGCATTTTTTCGCGCCATCTGTCTTTCGCCCAACCCTGTTCGAATTCACCGAAAAGAAGGTGCGCATTCGCCAGGTTGGACTGCATGACCGCATCGTCCGGCATCAGGCGCGCAGCTTCGATGCTGTGCGCCTTGAATGCTGGAAATTCGCCCAGCATGCTAAACCCGTACGCCGCGTTGTGATGCAGCCACGCATTGTTCGGGTCGATGGCCAAGCCCTGTTCGACAATACTGATTGCTTCCCGAAAGCGGTCGATGCAGTTCAGTGCATACGAGAGTTCTTTGAGCGCTATCGCGTCGGCGGCAAAGTCGGAGCGCATCTGCGCGACGACGGCGTCGATCTCGCTATCGCGCTTCGCTTTGTTTAACGCCGATATCAGGCCGAGGCCGCTGCGCAGTTGTGTGCGATCGAGCGACCATGCACGTTGCCAGTGGTCCGCGGCGTCTGAGAATCGGCCGCACTCCGTGCTGATCCCGGCTAGCGCATACGCCGCGTGATGCAGGGTTGGATCGAGCTCCAGCGCCTTCGCGTAGTGAATCATCGCCTCGTCCAAGCGTCTGGACAGGCGCAGACAATCGGCAAGATTGCGATGCAGCGTAGCGGTGCCGTCGGCCAGCGTGATTGCACGACGATAAAAAGCCTCGGCCGCAACCAGGTCGCCCGCCAATGCGGCCGTCAACCCGCAGTGCTCGCCAATGTCGGCCCGTTCGGGGGCCGCGTGCAATGCCTGGTTCAGGAACACGCGCGCCAGTTCCATCTGGTCGTTACGAAAACACGCCAGCCCCAAACGATGCAGAGCATGGGCATTGCGCGGCATCAGGTCTAATGCGCGCCGGTAGTTTTCGATGGCGTCCGGCAGGAGGTTCTTGTCGAAACAGGCATCGGCGCGCGCGATATGCGCAGCAGCGATCTCGGCGACGGATAGGCGGGAATCTGACACAGGTCTGTTTGCTCGGGTTAATTGTTTGTGCTGTTAAAGGCGTGCATGGGTACGCGTAACGCGTCCCGCACTTGATCGATAACCGGGCCCCATTCACCTAACTCGCGCTGGCGGAACAACCGCATCGACGGATACCAGGGGCTGTCCGTTCTTTCGATCATCCATCGCCAGTCCGTGTAGGCGGGGATGAGAGCCCACACCGGCAAGCCCGCCGCTCCGGCCAGATGCGCAACCGACGTATCGACAGTGATCAACAGGTCGAGCGAGTCGAGTATCGCGAGGGTATCGGTGAAGTCATGAATGGCTGGTCCCAGTGTGTGGATGTCGAACTGCTGCGCCAGCGCTTCGGGTTCACGTTCCCTGGCGCCTTTCTGGACCGAATACCAGCTGATGTCCGGTATAGCGAACAACGCTTGCAATGTATCGAGCTGGACGGAGCGGAAGCGGTCGAGATACTGGGTAGGGCTGCCCGCATACACGATGCCGATACGCCGGTTCCTTGAGGACTTGCGCTTCACCGAGACGGTGTCGATGCGAGCCCGCCAGTAGCGCACCTTCTCCGGCGCGGCGGCGAGATACGGCATCGCGACGGGAAGCATCGGCAAATCGAGTTTCATAGGCTCGGGCACACTGAACATATGACACCAGTAGTCGTAAGGGCCGGGCGGCATGGTGGTGAAGACGGCTCGCACGCCGGTCATGGTTGCCGCAAGCACCGCGATCGGCATGTCCACCAGAACGTCGACGCTCGCCCCTTGCTGGTGAAGCCACGTCGCAAACCGAAGGAACTGTATCTGATCGCCGAGTCCCTGTTCGCCGATGAGCAGGAACTGACGACCGCGAACCGGTTCGCCATGCCACGCGGGGAAGTCGGGCCAGGCCATCAGCGCCCGGTTCGCGGGGACTTCATAGAACGACTTGTTGCGTTTCCAGCCTTCTTCAAATTCGCCGAGACAAAGAAGCACGCCTGCGAAGTGATATTGCAATGTCGGATCGTCAGGCGCCATTCGCGCCGCCTTCTCGCTGTATGGTCGGCATTCGGCGACTCGCCCCAGCTTCCTGAGCGCCCATGCCGCGTTGTGACACAGGATCGCGTCGTGCGGGTCGATAGCCAGCGCTTGCCGGGCCACTGCGACCGCGTCCTCATAACGATGATGTCTGTTCAGGACATACGTGACTGCTTTCAAGGCCGCTGTATCGGCAGCAAAATGTGTTCTGATCCAATGGATGGCTTCGTCGAGCGACGCGGCGTGACCCGTTGCCGTGATCGCAACAATCTCGTCGAGGTCTTCCTGCGATCCCGCCGGCTGGAGCATCCACGCGCGCATCCAGAAGTCCACCGCTTGATCGATATGGCCCAGTTCGGCATTGATCCGCGCCAGCGCCCGATTGGCATGCTGCGACTGCGGCTCGATTCTGAGCGACTGTTCGTAATGGCCGATTGCCTCACCGACACGTCCGGACGCGCGCAGGCAGTCGGCCAGGTTCCTGTGCAGGCTGGCGGTGTGGCCGGCCATGATGATCGCCTGACGATAGAACGCTTCAGCGGACTCATAGTCTCGTTTCAACGATGCGAGCAGCCCCGCGATTTCCCACCAATCGGCGCGCTGAGGCGCGACTTGCAGCGCTTGCGTCGCATAGGCGCGAGCCTGTTCAAGCTCGTCCAGATGAACACTGACGAGGCTCATGCGGTGCAACGCGTGCGCGTCGCGTGGACGCATCGACAGAACCTGACGGTAACAGGCCGCCGCCTCGGCCATGCGCCGCGCGGAAAAATGCGTATCGGCGTGCATCACAAGAGCGTCCACGTTCGCTCGGTCGTCATTCATGAGGGGCATGGCGAGTTTCTACAGCAGATTTTTTTGTTAGCGACCGCTGTGCCGTAGCCGGTCTGTGGCGGCCGGTTGAAGAGGGTGCGGACGGCGGGCGGACTTCTTTATCGACGATGGCCGACGTGCGAACTCTGAGATTGGCAGCGCTTATCTTCTTGTAACCAACGCTAATGAAAAAGCCTGAAAAATCTGATTCGAGTGTAGAGAGGCTCTGTTTGTTTGCCGGAGGTAGTAGCGAATTCGTAGGGTTATGCAACAGCGCCGCAAAGTATTTTCCGAACGTTTCCGAATTGCAGTGCCGAATCGCCCGCCGAAAAGAAAAAGAGGCGCGATGAAAAATCATCGCGCCTCTTTCAATGTACGGCGAGTCGCCGTGCCGGTTTAGTGCGTAACAGTGACCAACCTGCTCTGCTCCCGGGTTCGCCTGTCAACGGCCTCTCATCACCTGACCGCCGACTTTCCCCCATCCTCCACCGGCGCGCCATTCCCGGCAGCCGCCGCATCGCGCGTTTCGGGCATTGCCGCCCACACCAGCAGCACCGCCAGCGCACCCGCGGCAGCCAAACCGAAGAAGCTGGCCGCATTGCCAAAATGATCCGCCACGAACCCGGCGGCCGTCGTACTCAACGTCGCTCCGATCCCCGCCGCCAACCCGAACAGCCCGATACACAGGTTATAGCGCCCCTTGTCGCCGGCCACGTCGGCGGCAATCAGCGGCAGCATCACGCCGAACACCGCGGCGCTCAAACCGTCCAGCATCTGCACCGGCACCAGCAGATACGGGCTGCTGATCCCGGCAAACAGCAACGCCCGGATCGGCAGCGCCGAAAACCCCAGCAGCAGAATCGGCCTGCGCCCCCAACGCTCGGCGGAGCGTCCGACCCACGGCGACATCATCGCGACGATCGCTTGCGGCACGATGATGCACGCCGCGATCACCAGTTGAACGTTGTCGCCCATGCCGGCCGTTACTTCGCCCGCGGCCAGGTTCAGCATCGCCGCATTCGACAAATGGAACAGCACGATGCACGCCGCGAACAGCAGCATCCGCTTGTCGCGCAGCAACTCGCGCAAGCTCTCGCGCCGTTCGATTTGCTGCGGCGTCGGCGCGGCCTTCGGCAGAGCGACGGTATCGGTGCGCTGGATCATCGACAGCGCGATCAGCGCGGGCACCGCGAGCGCGGCGGTCAGCCAGAACACGGCGCGCGGCGAATAGTACTCGCCGAACACGCCCATCAGGCCGGCCGCCACCGCGCTGCCGATCGACGCCCAGCGCGCATTGCGCCCCAGCCGGTCGCCGAGATTCGCGCGCCCCACCAGCGCGAACGAAATTGCGGCGAGCGCCGGCGTCAGCATGCAGCTGGCGAAGCCGTGGAAGACCTCGGCGGCGATCACCGGCAGCACGGTCGGACTGACCGCCAGCAGCACCGCGCTCAGGATGATCGCGATGATCGCCCACGCGGCCGCGGCTTTCTTGTTGCGCAGCGCGTCGACCGCGGCGCCGCCCGGCACCTGGCTCACCATCGCGCTGATAGTGCCGACCGACAGCGCCATGCCGATTTCTCCCTGGGTCCACTTGTGCGACGCGAGATACGACGCGATGAACGGCCCGAAACCTGTCTGCACGTTGGCGACGAAAAAATTCAGCCAATCGAGCGCCCGCAGACTGCGCGCCGTGACGAGAGTGCGGCCGATCATCGGGCCGCCCGTGCGTTGGAAACCGCGATGGCCGTGGAGGCGGCGGCAGGCGCCGAAGCGGCGGCGGGAGCGGGCGGCGGCGCCGGCGACACCGCGCGGATCGGTTTGTCGCTGGCGTAGGGCGGCGTCGCGTTGATCTGCGCGTCGCTCAGTTCGAGTTGCGGATGCAGTTCCTTGTCTCGCGTGACGAAGCGCAGTGCCGACCAGTTCGCGGCGATCGTGCGCCGCTCGGTGCTGACCATGCCGTTGACGTCGAGCACGACGGCCTGCGGTTGCGCATTGCCGTCGATCAGCACGTCGATCACGCGGCCGACCTTGGCGCCGTTCGAACGCTCGACGGTGGCGTCGATCAGCGGCACTTGGACGACGGTGGTTTTGGCCGCGCTGGCCGGTACGGCCGCCGCGTTCAGCGTGATCGGCGCGGCCTTCGCGGTCGGCGTGAAGCGGAACGCGCCCCACGGGAAGTTCACCTTGCGGTCGCCGACGCCGAGGAAGCCCTGCAGATTGACGACCATCTCGCGCGGCTTGCCGAGCGCGTCGGCGATCATGTCGACCGCGCGTCCGACCACTTTGCCGTCGGGCTTCTGCACTTCGCTGTCGAGCAGCGTGCGCGCCTCGTTGCGCTCGATCGTGCGCAACACGATCAGCGGCGCCGGCGCGGGAGGAGGCGGCGGCGCGGGCGTGGCGACGGGCGGCGGCGGCTCGACCTTGTGCGGTTTGACGACCGGCTTCTTCGGCTTGTGCGGCTGCTCGGGTTCGTTCGCCTCGGTCTCGACCGGTTCGGGCGCGGAGGCCGCCACCGGCGCGCTGGCCGGCTCGACGGGCATGACCGTCGCATCGACGATCGGCGCCTGCTGCGGGCCCCATAACAGGCTGCAACCGGACAGCGCGAAGAGCGCGAACACAGCGAGAATCAGCACGCGCCAGGCAGGACGCGAAAAGCCGCCAGTCATCAGGAACAACTCCATGGGCCGGTGCGGACGGGCGCAGTGGGCCGCCGCGGTTATCACAGGTACGGGCCAGAGTTTAACCCGCGACGTCGGGCGGCCCCGATTTTGCAGGCGATTCCGGCAAAGGGGCGCAGCCCGCGAAACCATCAGAACCCTTTCACACCTTGATGACAAACCGTAGGTGTAAACGCGCGCCGCGTCGGCGGGTTTGCCGTCCCTTAAACGATATAAGCAGCGCGACATGACCGGCATGCCATCCATGCGATGGGAGATATATTTGTGTTGTCCTACATTTCGAGACAGCAAACGAGACGACGTCCCACATTAAACCAACGCTACGAGACGAACCTGACGGCGGCCGTATCGACGGCCGCTTCAGCACGCTGATAAAGGAGACACTCATCATGATGGAACCCCACGCCCAGGCGATTTCCGAAGTCGCGACCGAATCATTCGACGGAAAGGGCTTTCTCGACCGCTATTTCGAAATCGCGTCGCGCGGCAGCACGCAGCGTCGGGAGATCGTCGCGGGCATCACGACCTTCCTCGCGATGGTCTATTCCGTGTTCGTCGTGCCGGGCATGTTCGGCAAAGCGGGCTTCGACACCAGCGCGGTGTTTGTCGCCGTGTGTCTGACCACCGCGTTCGGTTCGCTGCTGATGGGCGTGTGGGCGCGTCTGCCGATCGCCATCGGCTGCGCCATTTCGCTGACGGCGTTCACCGCGTTCGGCCTCGTGCTCGGCAAGGGGCTGCAGCCGAACGTCGCGCTCGGCGCGGTGTTCCTGATGGGCGTGGTGTTCACCGCGATCTCGGTGACGGGCGTGCGTTCGTGGATTCTGCGCAATCTGCCGACCGGCATCGCGCACGGCACGGGCATCGGCATTGGCCTGTTCCTGCTGCTGATCGCCGCGAACGACGTGGGTCTGGTCGTGAAGAATCCGGGCGCCGGTCTGCCGGTGTCGCTCGGCCATATCACGGCGCTGCCGGCGCTGATGTCGGTGGCGGGGCTGGCGGCGATTTTCGGTCTGGTGCGCCGCCGCGTGCCGGGCTCGATCCTGATCGTGATCGTCGCGATTTCGGCGCTTGCGCTCGCGATCGATCCGGCCGTGTCGTTCCATGGCGTGTTCGCGGTGCCGTCGCTCAGTGCGCCGGGCCATGCGTCGCTGATCGGTGCGATGGACATCAAGGGCGCGCTGTCGATGGCCGTGCTGCCCAGCGTGCTCGCGCTCGTGATGACTGCCGTGTTCGACGCCACCGGCACGATTCGCGCGGTCGCGGGACAGGCGGGCCAGCTCGATGAGAACGGCCGCATCATCAACGGCGGACGCGCGTTGACGGCCGATTCGCTGAGCTCGGTTTTCTCGGGCCTGCTCGGCGGCGCGCCGGCGGCGGCGTACATCGAATCGACGGTCGGTGTGGCGGCCGGCGCGAAGACGGGGATGGCCGCGGCGGTGGTCGGCCTGCTGTTCCTGGTGGTGATGTTCTTCTCGCCGCTGGCCGGTCTCGTGCCTTCGTATGCGACGGCGCCGGCGCTGATGTACGTGGGGCTCCTGATGCTGTCGAACGTCAGCAAGCTGCATATGGACGATATGGTCGACTCGATGGCGGGGCTGATGTGCGCGGTGTTCATCGTGCTGACCGCGAACATCGTGACGGGCATCATGCTCGGCTTCGCGACGCTCGTGATCGGCCGCGTGGTGAGCGGCGAGTATCGCAAGCTGAACGTGGGCACGGTCGTCATCGCTGTCGTGCTGGTCGGGTTTTATCTCGGCGGCTGGGCGATCTGAGCGGGGTTGGCCTCGCCTGGGCTTGCCCGGGTCTTGCCCGAAGTCTGCTGCATCTTTGCTGGAATGCGAGGGCGGGGCGATCGAATGTTGGCCGCTTCGCCTGGACATGTAGTCGGTTGTTCTCCTCCTTGACGCGGCGCGTTGCAGGGTTTTATCTGCTGCGTGCCGCGTATCTTTTTGGGCCGTCCCGCTGCGCCGCTGTTTCCGCGCCCTTCGAGAAAGTGCGTACCTGTCCTTGACATTGACGCACCCGTTTCTATACTTAACCTCATGGTTAAGTTTTATGAAGCCTTACTCGATCGCACCTTCGCCGCGCTGTCGGACCCGACGCGGCGTGCGTTGCTCGCGCGTCTGTCGGAACACGATCTGTCGATCAGCGAACTCGCCGAGCCGTTTGCGATGTCGTTGCCCGCGGTGATGAAACACCTCGACGTGCTGTCCGGGGCCGGTCTTATCACGCGCAGCAAAACCGGCCGCACGGTCGCGTGCCGTCTGCGTGCCGGGCCGATGGAGGAAGCCATGGAGTGGCTCGGCCGCTATCAGCGCTTCTGGTCCGAGTCGCTCGACCGTCTTGCCGCTTTCGTCGAAGAGGAGCCCGCTCCATGTCCGCCCAGCCCAGCCTCACCCTCCAGCGGCGACTCAACGCCACGCCCGCCAAAGTCTTCCGCGCGTGGACGGAACCGGCGCAATTCATGACGTGGATGCATCCGGGCGGCGCCGACGTGGTCCGCGCGCAACTGGATGTGCGGATCGACGGGCGCTACACGGTTCTGTATCGCAAGCCGGACGGCAGCGAGGTCGAAGTCGGCGGCCAGTATCTGGAGGTGGTGTCCGAGCGCAAGCTGGTCTTCACGTGGAAGTGGCGTCATCGCCCGGAACCGGAATCGCAGGTCACACTGTTGCTGGAGCCGACGGGCGACGGCACGTGGCTGACGCTCACGCACGAACGTTTCGCCGACGACGCGCAGTGCGAAGACCATCGCCGCGGCTGGACCGATGGGCTCGATTCGCTGGAACGCTATGTCGGCTGAATCCGTTCGAACTGCTTGGGATTCGCTCTGGATTCGTTTGAGTGTGCCTGACTAGCCTGCCTGACGCAGGGAAGGAGACGCAGATGGAACTGCAACACAGCATTGGCACGAGACAGGAATGGCTGGCCGCGAGCAGGGCGCTGCTGGCCGAAGAGAAAGCGCATATGCGCGCCGGCGACGAGCTCGCCCGCAAACGCCGCGCGCTGCCGTGGGTCAAGGTCGACAAGGCTTATTCGTTCGATACGCCGCAGGGCCGCAAGACGCTCGCCGATCTGTTCGACGGCCGCAGCCAGCTGATCGTGTATCACTTCATGATGGGCCCGGATTGGCAAGAGGGCTGTGTCGGCTGCTCGTTCCTGTCGGATCACATGACCGGGATCGTGACGCATCTGGAGCATCACGATGTGTCGTACGTGACGGTATCGTACGCGCCGCTCGCGAAGATCGAGGCTTTCAAAAAGCGCATGGGGTGGACCTTTCCGTGGGTGTCGTCGAGCGGCAGCGATTTCAATTTCGACTATCACGTGTCGTTCACGCCCGAGGAGCTAGCCAGCAAAAAGGCTTTCTACAACTTCACCGAGCAGGACGTCGGCATCGACGAGCAACACGGCCACAGCGTGTTCTACAAGGACGACAAAGGCGACGTGTATCACACGTATTCCTGCTACGGACGCGGCGACGAACGGTTCATCAACACGTACGCGCATCTGGACGTGACGCCGAAAGGACGCAATGAGGCCAGCAATCTGACCGACTGGGTCAGGCATCACGACCGGTATGAAGACGAGACGCGCGGCGGTTGAGCGGCGTGCGGTTCCTGAGCGATACGGTGCGGCGCATCGGGCGCATCGGGCGCATCAAAGCGCCATATCGAAAGCGGGCTTGAGGAAAAATTCCATCGCCATCACGGCGAGGCCCATCGCGGCCGCGGCCAGCGTCAACACGCCATATTCGTCGTAGCGTGAGTCGTACAGGCACGCTACGACGAATAGAATCGCCAGCAGGTTGGTCAGCCATTCGAAGTTCAGCGCGAAGGTCATCGATCAAATCCGGGCTCATGGGCGACTCGGATGAACGAATCGCACGGTCAGGTGAGTGCGATTTTATCGAGAAGAGCTTACGGATTCGCAACGGCCGGGCTTACACGGATTACGCCCGAGGGAGGCCACCTTTGGGGGGCGCCCTGAAGGAAGTCCCTCGGATCACGCCCCGAAGGAAACCCCCTCTGGCGCCAGCATGTCGTGCTCGATCCAGTCGATCACGGATGTACGCTTCGGTTGCCATCCAGGCAGCTTGCGCGCGCGCTCGCCACGCACACGGCTATTCGAGCCGAGCCCATACGAGGCCATTTCGTAACCCCATTCTTCCTGCGCTTACGCGAGCGGCCAGTCTTGCGGCGCGCCGAGTTTCATCACGCGCGCGATCGCGGCGCTCATGTCGCGGAACGACGCTTCGCCGCTTTCGACGAAGTAGAACGTGCGATCCGGATCGGCGCGTTGCAGGACTCGACGCTGCACGCGCGCGCGTTGGGCAGCAGCAAGCTGCGGGTGCTCGCGAGCCCGGCGTATTTGGCCGAATATGGCGAGCCCAGAACGGTGGAAGCGTTGCGCGCCCACAGGCTGATCGGCTTCACGGCGCCGGAGCACCTGAACCGCTGGCGGGTGCGGGAAAGGCGCAAGGGCCGCGCCGGGTCGTTGAAGATCGAGCCGGCGATCACCGCGTCGAGCGGCGAGGCGCTGCGGCAACTGGCGCTGTCGGGATGGGGCATCGCCTGTCTCGCCGACTTCATGACCGCGGCCGACGTGCGCGACCAGCGCCTCGTGCCGATTCTCGGCGGCGTGCTGGTGGACGAGCGGCAGCCGGTGAACGCGGTGTATTACCAGAGCGCGTCGCTGGCCGGGCGCGTGCAGTGCTTTCTGGATTTCATCGCGGCGCGCGTGAAGCTCTAGCGGCACGCTTAGGATGAGTCCGCTGCCTGTGTGAGCACGCGTGCTATTTGGGCGTGTATATACAAGTTCGGCGCCAAAACGCGGTAAGCGATGTCAATCGAGTTGCCATCCAACGGCCCGGGCAGGGTCACGAGCCTGGCATGAAAGCCCCTATCTAATGGAAAGTCCCTAGGCCAAAAGAATTAAAAACAAGTTGTATATACAAGGCCGCACAGCTAGACTTCACTGAACTTGTATAGACAGGACGACATCATGATTCTGAAGCCCGGTTTTCTGACTCTCCCGCAACTGCGCAAGATCGCGCGCGACCACGTCACGCTGCAACTCGATCCCGCCAGCCACGCCGCCATCGACGCCTGCGCGCAAGCCGTCGCCGACATCGCCGCGAAGGGCGAGCCGGCCTACGGCATCAACACCGGCTTCGGGCGGCTCGCCAGCACGCATATCCCGCGCGACCAGCTCGAACTGCTGCAACGCAATCTGGTGCTGTCGCACGCGGTCGGCGTGGGTGAGCCGATGTCGCGTCCGGTCGTGCGTCTGTTGATCGCGCTGAAGCTGTCGAGCCTCGGCCGCGGCCACTCGGGCATCCGCCGCGAAGTGATGGAAGCGCTGATCACGCTGTTCAACGCCGACGTGCTGCCGGTGATCCCGGTCAAGGGTTCGGTCGGCGCATCGGGCGACCTCGCGCCGCTCGCGCATATGTCGGCGACGCTGCTCGGCGTCGGCGAAGTGTTCGCGAAGGGCGAGCGCATGCCCGCCACCGAAGGCCTCGCGCTGGTCGGCCTGAAGCCGCTCACGCTGCAAGCGAAGGAAGGTCTGGCGCTGCTGAACGGCACCCAGGCATCGACCGCGCTCGCGCTCTACAACATGTTCGCGATCGAAGACCTGTACCGCACCGCGCTGGTGGCCGGCGCGTTGTCGGTGGATGCGGCAATGGGCTCGGTCAAGCCGTTCGACGCGCGCATTCACGAACTGCGCGGCCATCAAGGCCAGATCGACGCCGCCGCGGCTTACCGCTCGCTGCTGCAAGGCTCGGGCATCAACGTTTCGCACGCCGATTGCGACAAGGTGCAGGACCCATATAGCCTGCGCTGCCAGCCGCAAGTGATGGGCGCGTGCCTGGACCAGATGCGCCACGCCGCCGACGTGCTGCTGCTGGAAGCCAACGCGGTCTCCGACAATCCGCTGATTTTCCCGGACACCGGCGAAGTGCTGTCGGGCGGCAATTTCCACGCCGAGCCGGTCGCGTTCGCCGCCGACAACCTCGCGCTGGCCGCTGCCGAAATCGGCGCGCTGGCCGAGCGCCGCATCGCGCTCTTGATCGACGCGACGCTGTCGGGCCTGCCGCCGTTCCTCGTGCGTGATGGCGGAGTGAACTCCGGCTTCATGATCGCTCACGTGACGGCGGCCGCGCTCGCGTCGGAAAACAAGACGCTCGCGCATCCGGCCTCGGTCGATTCGCTGCCGACCTCCGCGAACCAGGAAGACCACGTGTCGATGGCGACGTTCGCCGCGCGCAAGCTCGGCGACATCGCCGAGAACACCGCGAACATTCTGTCGATCGAACTGCTCGCCGCCGCACAAGGCGTCGATCTGCGCGCGCCGCACAAGACCAGCCCGAGCCTGCAGAAGGCAATGGACACGGTACGCAAGGACGTCGCGCATTACGAACTCGATCATTACTTCGCGCCGGATATCGCGGCGGTCACGCAGCTCGTGCAGAACGGCACGATCGCGAAGCTGAGCCCGTTCTCGTTCGTGTCTGAACAGTAAGTTTTTGCGCACGCGGACCCAGCCATGAACGCACCGGCCTATCAGGGCATCAAGGACTTCATCCTCGCGCGCATTCACGCGGGCGAGTGGGCCGAAGGCGACCAGGTGCCCTCCGAAAACGAGCTCGCACGCGAATTCAACGTCGCGCGCATGACGGTCAACCGCGCGTTGCGCGAGCTGACCTCGGAGCAGGTGCTCACGCGCGTGCAGGGCTCGGGCACGTTCGTGGCGCGTCCCAAGTACGAATCGACGCTGGTGGCGATCCGCAGCATCTCCGACGAAATCGTCGCGCGCGCTCATCGCTATCAGGCGAAGGTGCTGCACATCGGCGCGAGCATCGCCGACGAAGCGCTCGCCGAAGAGATGCAGGTGAGCGCGGGCAGCCCGGTGTTTCGTTCGCGCGTGCTGCATTTCGAAAACGACGAGCCGGTGCAACTCGAAGAGCGCTGGGTCAATCCGGCAGTCGCGCCCGAGTACGCGCTGCAGGACTTCACGAACACCACGCCGAACCAGTATCTCGTGCGTGTGGCGCCGTTGCAGCGGGTCGAGTACCGGATCGAAGCGTTGGCGGCGGACGCCGACACGCGCGAGTTGCTGACGATGGACGAACTCGAGCCTTGCCTCGTGCTGCATCGACGCACGTGGTCGCAAAGCCAGGTCGCGTCGATCGCGAATTTGTGGCATCCGGGCAGCCGTTACCGCTTCACCGGTCATTTCTGATTTCGCTTTTCCCGAATCTTTTTCGACGCATTTTCGACGCATTTTCGAACCTCTCCCGAACATCTCCAAGCATTCCGAGGGCCATCATGAACAACCCGAAACACATCGACCCGCGACTCGACCCGACCCGCACGATCCGCGCACCGCACGGCTCGGAAAAGACCTGCAAGACGTGGATCGCGGAAGCCGCGTACCGGATGATCCAGAACAATCTGGACCCCGAAGTGGCCGAGCATCCGCACGCACTGGTCGTGTACGGCGGCATTGGCCGTGCCGCGCGTAACTGGGATTGCTTCGATCAGATTCTCGCGTCGCTGAAAGACCTGAACGAAGACGAAACGCTGCTGATCCAGTCGGGCAAGCCGGTCGGCGTGTTCCGCACGCATGCGGACGCACCGCGCGTGCTGCTCGCCAATTCGAACCTGGTGCCGCATTGGGCGACGTGGGAACACTTCCACGAACTCGATCGCAAGGGTCTGATGATGTACGGTCAGATGACCGCGGGCAGCTGGATCTACATCGGCAGCCAGGGCATCGTGCAGGGCACCTACGAGACCTTCTTCTCGGTGGCGAACCAGCATTTCAACGGCGATCCGAAGGGCCGCTGGATTCTGACCGGTGGTCTCGGCGGGATGGGCGGCGCGCAGCCGCTGGCGGCCACGATGGCGGGCTTCTCGATGATCGCGGTCGAATGCGATGAGACTCGCATCGACTTCCGACTGAAGACGCGCTACGTCGACAAGAAAGCGACCTCGCTCGACGAAGCGCTCGCAATGCTCGACGCGGCGAAGCAGGCCGGCAAGCCGGTGTCGATCGGTCTGTTGGGCAATGCCGCCGACGTGTTCGCCGAGTGCGTGGCACGCGGCATCACGCCGGACTGCGTGACCGACCAGACCAGCGCGCACGATCCGATTCACGGCTACCTGCCGCAAGGCTGGAGCGTGGAAGACTGGCGCGAGCGTCAGAAGACCGTGCCGGACAGCATCGTCAAGCCGGCCAAGCAGTCGATGGCCAGGCAGGTGCAGGCGATGCTGACGCTGCAGGAGCGCGGCGCGGCCACGCTCGACTACGGCAACAACATCCGTCAGATGGCGCTGGAAATGGGCGTAGAGAACGCGTTCGATTTCCCGGGCTTCGTGCCGGCGTATATCCGCCCGCTGTTCTGCGAAGGCAAGGGCCCGTTCCGCTGGGTCGCGCTGTCGGGCGATCCGGAAGACATCTACAAGACCGATGCGAAGGTCAAGGAACTGATCCCCGACGATCCGCATCTGCACAACTGGCTCGACATGGCGCGCGAACGGATCGCGTTTCAGGGTCTGCCGGCGCGGATCTGCTGGGTCGGCGTGAAGGATCGCTATCGTCTGGGCCAGGCGTTCAACGAGATGGTGAAGAAGGGCGAACTGAAGGCGCCGATCGTGATCGGCCGCGATCACCTCGACACCGGTTCGGTGGCGAGCCCGAATCGCGAAACCGAATCGATGAAGGACGGCTCGGACGCGGTCAGCGACTGGCCGCTGCTCAACGCGCTGCTGAATACGGCGGGTGGCGCGTCGTGGGTGTCGCTGCATCACGGCGGCGGGGTCGGCATGGGCTTCAGCCAGCACTCGGGCGTCGTGATCGTCGCGGACGGTACCGCTGCCGCGAAGGAGCGCCTCGGCCGCGTGCTGTTCAACGATCCGGCCACCGGCGTGATGCGTCACGCGGATGCCGGCTATGAACTCGCGCAGCAAACCGCGCGCGAGGCGGGCCTCAAGCTGCCGATGCTGGGCCGTTGATCGTGACGGTGGTCGGCAGCATGGCAACCCTCACGCTGATTCGCGGCGCCGACCTCGTGGCGGCGCCGTGGAAGAACGGCGGCGGCGTCACGCGCGAAGTGGCCGCGTGTCCCGCGCACGCGGGGCTCGATGCTTTCGTGTGGCGCGTGAGCATCGCGGATGTCGCGCAAGCCGGGCCGTTCTCGCGCTTTGCGGGCGTCGATCGCACGCTGGCGTTGTTGTCCGGCGCGGGGATGGTGCTCGATGAAGTGGACGCCCTGAACGTGGTGAAGTCGCATACGCTGACGCAAGCGCTCGACATCGCGCGCTTCGACGGCGAGGCGCACATCGACGCGCGTCTGGTCGACGGCGCGACGCGCGACTTCAACCTGATGGTGCGGCGTGACGCGGCGCAGGGCGAAGTCGAAGTGTGGCGCGGCCAATCGCAGCAAAGCACGCAGCAAAGCACGCAGCGCACCTTGTCGGCCGACGTGGTGCTGTTGTTCTGCGCGAGCGGTTCGGTCACGGTCACGCTAGGCGACACAGAACCCCAGCCGCTCGACGCCGGCGACACGCTGCGCATCGACACGCCGAACGCGTTGCCCTGCGCGCTCGAAGGCGCGGGCGCGGTGCTCGCGATCAGCATCCGCTATACGCAACGATGACGACGTTTCGCGTGCCCGCCCAGCCGCTGCACGGCGGCCGCACGCGAACCACCACAGACACGCAACGAGCTGCAACGAGCACGCGATGAAGCAAACCGTCTGGCATCACCTGAAACTTTGCCCGCAGGGCGACCCTCAGCACACGCTCGCCGATGCCGCGATCGCCGTCGAAGACGGCCGCATTGCATGGCTCGGCGCAGCCTCCGAATTACCCGCTCACTACGCCGCATGGCCGCGCGCAGATCTGCACGGCGCGTGGGTGACGCCGGGCCTCGTCGATTGCCATACGCATCTGGTGTACGGCGGGCAGCGCGCGGACGAATTCGCGCAGCGTCTCGCGGGCGTCAGCTATGAAGAAATCGCGCGGCAGGGCGGCGGGATCGTCTCGACGGTGCGCGCCACGCGCGCCGCGGATGAAGCCTCGCTGTTCCGCCAGTCCGCCGCGCGGCTCGAACCATTGCTGGCCGAAGGCGTGAGCGCAATCGAAATCAAATCCGGCTACGGCCTCGATCTCGTCAGCGAGCGCAAGATGCTGCGTGTCGCGCGGCAGTTGGGCGAGCGCTATCCGGTGACGGTCTATACGACATTCCTCGGCGCGCACGCATTGCCGCCGGAATTCGCCGGCCGCGCGGATGCGTATATCGACGAAGTCTGCAACACGATGCTGCCCGCGCTCGCCGACGAAGGCCTGGTCGACGCGGTCGACGTGTTTTGCGAGCGCATCGGATTTTCGCTCGAGCAAAGCGAGCGTGTGTTCAACGCCGCGCAACGCTACAAGCTGCCGGTGAAAATGCACGCCGAGCAGTTGTCGAACGGCGGCGGCACCGCACTCGCGGCGCGTCATCATGCGCTGTCCGCCGATCACCTCGAATTCCTCGACGAAGCCGGCGTCGCCGCAATGAAAGCGGCGGGCACGGTGGCCGTGCTGCTGCCGGGCGCGTACTACTTCATTCGCGAGACGCAATTGCCGCCGCTCGAATTGCTGCGGCGCTATCAGGTGCCGATCGCGATTTCGACCGACAGCAATCCCGGTACGTCGCCGGCCACGTCGCTGCTGCTGATGATGAACATGGCGACCACGCTGTTCCGCATGACCGTGCCCGAAGTGCTGCAAGGCGTGACGGCGCACGCGGCGCGCGCACTCGGCAAAGCGGACACGCATGGCGCGCTGGAAGCCGGGCGGGCGGCCGATTTCGCGGTGTGGTCGGTCGACTCGCTGGCGGAGCTGGCTTACTGGATTGGGCGTCCGTTGTGCGCGCGAGTCGTGCGCGCGGGCGAGACGGTTTATACGCGGCGTGAATTGAGCTAAGACCTGAGAGACAACTTAACCGATGACCCAATCGAATCAATCGCTGTTCGCCGACTACGCGTACCTGCCGGATGGCTGGCGCCGCAACGTGCTGCTGGAATGGGACGCGCACGGCACGCTGACGGCGGTCACGCCGGATACGTCCGCTGCGCCTGCGGGTGTACCCAAAGCCGCTGGCCCGGTATTGCCTGGCATGCCGAACCTTCATTCGCACGCGTTTCAACGCGCGATGGCCGGCCTCACCGAGTATCGCGCCGCGTCTGGCACAGGCGCCACCGACAACTTCTGGAGCTGGCGCGACCTGATGTATCGCTTCGCCGCGCGCATCACGCCGGAGGGCCTCGCGAGCGTCGCGCAATGGCTGTACATCGAAATGCTGAAGGCGGGCTATACGTCGGTGTGCGAGTTCCACTACGTGCATCACACGCCGGACGGCAACCGCTACGCGAATCAGGCGGAACTCGCCCAACGCGTGGTGGATGCCGCGTCGGTGAGCGGCATCGGCATGACGATGCTGCCGGTGCTGTATCAGTACAGCGGCTTCGGCGCGCGCGCGCCGCGTGACGATCAGCGGCGCTTCATCAACACGCCGGAAAGCCTGCTCGATCTGCTCGGCACGTTGCGCGCGGCGCGTCCTGAGAGCGCCGCGCTGCGTTACGGCGTGGCGCCGCATTCGCTGCGCGCGGTGTCGGCGGAGTCGTTGCGTGCGCTGCTCGGCGCGATCGATGCCGACGCGCCCGTGCATATCCATATCGCCGAACAGACTGCCGAGGTCGACGCGTGCGTCGAATCCGAAGGCGCGCGTCCGGTGCAATGGCTGCTGGATCGTTTCGACGTCGACAGCCGCTGGTGCCTCGTGCACGCAACCCATGTCGACGCGAACGAAACGCTGGCGCTCGCGAAGAGCGGGGCGGTGGCCGGTTTGTGCCTGACCACCGAAGCCAATCTCGGCGACGGCATTTTCCCGGCACAGGAATACCTCGACGCGCACGGGCGCATCGGCGTGGGCTCGGATAGCCATATCGGCGTCGACTGGCGCGCGGAATTGCGGCTGCTCGAATACGGCCAGCGTCTGACGCGCCGGCAGCGCAACGTGCTGGCGTCGGCGCAAGCCACGCATGTCGCGGACCGTCTGTTCGACGCCGCGCTCGACGGTGGCGCGCACGCCACGGGCCGCGCGGTCGGCGCGTTGCAGGCCGGCCGCCGCGCGGACTGGCTCGTGCTCGACGCCGATCACGCGAGCATCGCCGAGCACGCGCGCGACGCGTGGCTCTCGGGCGTTGTATTCTGTGAGCACGGCGAGACGCCGATTCGTGACGTCTACGCGGGCGGTGACAAGGTTGTCGACAACCGCAGGCATCGCGACGAAGAGGGCGCTTACGCGCGCTATCGCACGGCGCTCGCGGAGCTGCTCAAATGAATGGTTCAGGTGAACGGCTCCAATGAACGGCTCCAATGAGCCGTGCGCATCGGTTGCCCGCCTCACCTGCGCAAATGACTTGCTGAAGCGATCCTTCGATCCCCCTCGATTCCGGACTGACATGACTGCATTGAACACTCCGCCGGTTTTCTCGCTGCATCAGGGAAGCCTGCCATTCCTGATCTCGATCCCGCATCTGGGCACGCAGATCCCCGCCGACATCGCCGCGACGATGACCCCGGCCGCGCAACGCACTGACGATTGCGACTGGCATCTGGACCGTCTCTATGCGTTCGCCAAACGGATGGGCGCATCGATTCTCGCGCCGACGTACGCGCGCTACGTAATCGATCTGAACCGCGCGCCCGATGGCGCGAACCTCTATCCGGGGCAGGACACGACCGGTCTGTTGCCAGTCGATACGTTCGACAAGGAGCCCTTGTATCTCGACGGGCATCTGCCGGACGAGGCCGAAGTCGCGCGCCGCCGCGACGCATACTGGCAGCCGTATCACGACGCGCTGACCGGCGAGCTCGCCGCGCTCAAGTCGAAGCACGGCAAGGTGCTGCTGTGGGAAGCGCACTCGATCCGCTCGCATGTGCCGCGCTTCTTCGAAGGACGTCTGCCGGATTTCAACTTCGGCACGTCGAATGGCGCGAGCGCGGTGGCGGGAGTGGCCGAGGAATTGGCCGCTATGGTCGAGCGGCATGGCGGCTATACGGCGGTCGCCAATGGCCGCTTCAAGGGCGGCTACATCACGCGGCAGTACGGGCAGCCGGCGCAAGGCGTACACGCCATGCAGCTCGAGTTGTCGCAAATCACGTATATGGAGGAACGAATGCCGTATGCGTATGACGAAACGCTGGCCGCGAAGGTCGAGCCGTTGCTGGAAGCCCTCGTGACGATGGCATTGGAGCGCGTCAAGGCGGCTTGAGACGCAACCTGGAAGTGGCATGAAGCCAGCGTCGCCGCTGCGATTGAATTCATCTCTTCACCACGCGGTTCACGGTGCTGCGCGGTTGCATGGAACCGTGTCCGCGTCGGCTCACACCGCGAAGGTGTAACAGCATGTGTCCGTGATTGCGTGCCGCCATTTTCGCGCGGAACGTATAGAGCGTCGTACCTCTATCTGCGCCGTGCCGCGTCAAACCCGGCTTGCTACAAAAAAGCCCCGCTTCGGCGGGGCTTTGCGATGCGTGCCGTGCCCGTTGGGCACAGCATCACCACCATTAGTGGCAGCGTTTTTCCCAGTGATGATGGATACGCACCTTGTGGCATTCGTGATGATGCTCATTAGCTTGTGCGGGAGCGATCGCGCTCAAGGTGACGACAGCTGCGGCAATGGCGAGAACGATTTTCTTCATTACAAAACCCTTAAGTCAATGTTGTGGAGCGACCGATACAGCACGGGACGTGTCGCATCGGCACGCAAGCATGCCACATTGCGCGCGTCACGCGCAGGAACGCTGCGCGAATACGTGCGTCAATGCAACAGGTGGCACGTCGCAAGCGCTTGCAGCCGCGCGGCGACGCGCGGTAGCGTGTATTTTCGAAATATCGGCCGAGGGTTGCGCAAATGCGCGGGTCGGGATTGCGCGCGACGCAGTGAAGCGGCTACCCTTTCAAAGCGATGACGCGCGTGAGCGTGTCATCGCTACATCGGGCAACAAGATGGAAGACCCAGCGATGGAAGATTCCGACGAATTGCTGCTCCCGGTCTGGCGGGCGAACCTGGTGCTGCTGACCCGCGAGGTCGGCGCGGCGACCCGCCTCGCGCGCATGATGACCTTCTCCGCGAGCTACCTGAAATTGATGCTGTCCGGTCAGCGCGAATTCAGCGAGGAATTCGTGCGCGGCATTGAGGCGGTCACCGGTTTGCCGCATGGCTGGATGAACGTGCCGCATACCGGGCACGAGATACCGCCCAACGCCCGCGAGGCGATCGACAACGAACAGCCGCTTGCGCGCTTTCGCGGCACCGCGCATCCGGTGCGAAAGAAGACCGTGCTGCGGCCGCCGGAGCCGATTTTCGGCCAGCCGGGACCGGCCAGACGCGTCGAAGAAGAAACGCTCGACGCCGAAGCGCATCGGCGTCATGCGCACTTTCGCAAGGTCCGCGATCTGGCCATCCAGGACGTGCGGCGTTTCGAGCGGCATCTGAGTCACGCGCCGGTGGAGTTGTCGTCGGTACGCGCGAAGGTGGAGGAGGTGATCGCCGCCGCCGATCTCGACGACCCGATCCAGGCCGACCTTGCGGGCCGGCTGGAGCAGATCGAGAAGCATCGCCATTTGCTGCTCAGGCATGTGGAGAGCTTGCAGGCGCTACTCGGGCAACTCGGCGACGGCGATTGAGGCCGGCGGCGCAGCGGGCGTTGCCGGGCGCAGCCGGTGGCTCAGTGGGTTCAGTGGCTCGCTCGGCTACGCTCATCGGGCCGCCGCTATCGGGCCGCGAACGAGCTTTTGCGCCGCGCGTGAAACTCGGCTTCGAGCGTCCACGTCACGCCGTCCGGCGCGAGCACGACGCCGGTCCAGCGGAACGAATCCCGCGTGATGTCGGTGAAATTCCAGCGAATCGGCGTGCCGTTGGCATGCGTGCCGATCTGCACGAGATCGTCGCCGATGCGCCGGCCGGTCAACTCGTCGCGCTGGCCGGTTCGCGGATTGACGTAGGTCACGCGCCACACCCGCAGCGCGGGATCCCAGATGCGCAGCGTGGTGCCGTACATCGTGTAGTCCGCGTCGCCTGCATCGCTCGCATCGCCGGCAGCGAGTCCATGGTCGCGCTCGCGACGCGGCGGCATGATCCACACGTCCTGCACCGCGCGGCCTTCCAGCACCCAGCCGAAATGAATCTCGCCGCGCCGCGGCGCATCGCGAAGGTCGACGCGGTAATGCACCACGTCCATCTCCCAACTGCCGATCAGCCAGCCGTACAGATCGTCGGCGGCGTCGATGTCGGCGGCGCGCGCGGGCGCGCTCAACGCGGCGAGGAAGCCGCCTCCGAGGTCGTTCTCCAGTCTGTTCATCGTGGGTGCTCCATGGGCTCATAGTCGGACCGACATCGCCGCAACCGGCCGAACCGCACCGGCCGCCGATGTGCTAAAACCACGATACGGACTCTGCCGAGGTGCATCTTGGGGAAAATTGCCGTCACGTTGCAGCAGGCGCTCGGCTCGCGCGCACAGAACGGCGTGCGCGGCGGCATGGCCGCGCGCGCGCTCGCCCAGGGCGCAGGCTGGGACGTCGCGGATCTGCTTTGCACCTTCGGCCCGGGCGACCAGCCGTTCGAGGAACGGCACGCCGGCGTGTGCATCGCGATGGTGGTGGCCGGCTCGTTCGACTACCGCGCGGCTCCTGGCCGCGAATTGCTCACGCCCGGCGCGTTGCTGCTCGGCAACATGGGCGAGTGCTTCGAGTGCGGGCATCGGCACGGGGCCGGCGATCGCTGCGTCGCGTTTCGTTATGCGCCGGCGTACTTCGAGCGGCTCGCCGCGGATGCGGGCGTCGCGAGCGGCCAATTGAACTTCAGGCGTGCGCGCATCCCGTCGCAGCGTGCGTTCTCGCCGCTGATTGCGCGGGCCTGTGCAGGCGCGAGCGCGGAGTCCGGCGGGGCCAACGAAGCCGTATGGGACGAGTTGGCCGTCGAACTGGCTGCCGCGACGCTGGCTGCGGCCGGCGCGCTGACGCGCGCCGAAGCGCCCGCCAGCGGCACGGCCGGCGCGATGGCCAGCTCGCGCGTCGCGCAGATCGTACGCCTGATCGACGAGAGCCCGGGCGAGCCGCACTCGCTGACGAGCCTCGCCGCCGCTGCGGGCTTGAGCGAGTTCTACTTCCTGCGCACGTTCCAGCGCGTGACCGGCGTGACGCCGCATCAGTACCTGTTGCGGGCGCGTTTGCGGGCAGCGGCGCTGCGCCTTCAGGACGGCGGCGCGAAGATCGTCGATATCGCGCTCGATTGCGGCTTCAACGATCTGTCGAATTTCAATCACGCGTTTCGCGCGGAGTTTGCCGCGAGCCCGCGTGCGTGGCGCGCGTGGGGCAGGGCGCGTCGCTCATGACAGGGAAGGCCGCGTTCATCGGACTGGCCGCCGCATTGACGCTGGGCGCATACGCCGCCTTCGCTTTCGCCGACGACAACGCACCGGCCACCGCCAGCGACGACCGCGCGCCGTCCGTTACGGAGAGCGACGTGCACCTGTTCGTGATCCAGAAGGACGGCTCGATCGAGGAACACGACGACACCATCGTGCGGGCCAACACGACGAGCGGCGTCGACGATATCGCGCAACGCTACGTGTGGTTCAACAAGGGCATCGAACAGGTGCAACTGCAGGCCGCGGAAACGATCGATCCGAACGGTGTCGCGCATCCGGTCGGCCCCGAGGCGATCCGCGACGTGCAGGAGCCGCGCTCGGCCGGCGCGCCGAGTTTCGAGGACGGCGTGTTGCGCACGGTCATCTTCCCCGGCGTCGAGCCCGGCTCGCGCGTGCATCTGGCGTTTCGCAAGACCCGCACGCAGCCGTTGCAGGCGGGCACCTTCGCGTATCTGGTCGAGCTGACGCGCGAGCCCGTCGAACTGCAACGGCTGATCTTCGATCTGCCGGCCGACGTGCCGCTGTATGCCGACGCGCGCGGCTACGCGGCCGTGCCGCCGGTGACCGCCAATGGCCGGACCCGCTACGAGTTCGACTACCGGCACGGTCCGTATGCGCGGCTCGAAGCGGGCGCGGTCGGCTACGCGAACTGGGGCGACCGTTTGATGGTGTCGACGGTGCCGGACTTCGCGGGCTTCGCCGCGCGTTATCGCGGGCCGGCCATCGACGAGACCATGAACGATCCCGCGATCGTCCGCCTCGCGCAGGGTCTGACGGCCGGGGCCGCCGATGCGCGCGCGAAGGCGCAGACGCTGTACGACTGGATGCGCCTGAACATCCGCTATGTCGCGCTGTTTCTCGGCGAGACGGCAGCGATCCCGCACAAGGCGATCGACATCCTGCACAACCGCTATGGCGACTGCAAGGATTACGTCGCGTTGTACAGCGCGCTGCTGGCGGCGGTCGGCATCCGCAGCGAGGCGGTGCTGCTCAATCTCGGGCCGTACTACAGCCTGCCGGACGTGCCGGGCTACGGCACGAGCGCGATCAATCACGCGATTATCTGGATTCCTGAGTTGTCGTTGTTCGCGGATACGACGGCGGGCGGCACGAGCTTCGGCTATCTGCCGCTGGGCGTGATGGACCGGCCGGTGCTGCTGGTCGGCGAAGGGGTGTTGTCGCGCACGCCGGCCACGCAATTGCGCGAGCGCACGGTGCGCCTGCAGATCGACATCGATGAAAGCGGCGCGGCGAATTACGCGTACCGCGTCGAGGATACCGGCTTCACCGCGGAGATCGAGCGCAATACGTTTCGCCGCGCGACGCGGCAGCGCGCGCAACAGATCGCGGCGAACCGTCTATTGCTGACGGGCTTGCACGGCACGGCGCAGATGAGCACCGACGACGTAGCTGCGACCAGCGGACCCTTCGCCACGTCGATGCAGGGCAGCCTCGAGCACTTCGTCTGGAAGGACGGCACGACGGCGGTGCCGGCGCTCACCAGTCTGTCCGGCGGAATGGGTTCGCAGGTGCAGACATGGCTCGCCGAGCCGGCGCGGACCCAGCCGTGGGCGTGCGTCGGCGGAGAGTTCGACGAGACGCTGGCAATGACGCTGCCGCGCTTTGTCCGCGTGACGGATTTGCCCGCCGATACGGCGGTGCAGGATCGCTTCCTGGCGTTTTCATCGCGCTACGTATTCGATCCGGCGACGAGGATGTTGCAGGTCAGCCGGCACCTGCATGCCGCCTTCGGACATCAGATGTGTTCCGCTAATGAATTCGCCGGGATGAAGGACGACCTCGTGCGGATCGCGCGCGATCTCGATGCCGAACTGGTGGTCAAGGTGGTGAACTCGAAGTAGCGGCGCCGCTGCAGGTCCGGGCCGGCCCGGACCTGCAGCTGGCGAGCGCCGGACGCGGCTTATGTCCCGCTCTTCGTCACAATGGGAACCCAGGCGCCGTTCTTCACCTGATACAGCGTGGATGCGCCGCTCTTCAACGCGCCCGTGCTGTCGAACGAAATCTTTCCGGTCACGCCTTCGAAATCGATCGCCTTCAGCGCCGGCCGATACGCCGTCGGCGCACTGGACCTGGCCTGCTGCATCGCCTTGATCGCGGCCCATGCGCCGTCGTAGCCGAACGGCGCATACGACAGGATGTCCTCGCCGTAGCGCTTCTTGAACTTCGCGGAGAAGTCCTTGCCGCCGGGCAACTGCGCGAGCGGGCGTCCGTACTCCCACGCCATCACGCCATCGGCCGCCTCGCCGGCGAGCTTGATGAAGTCCGGGTCCATCACGCCGCCGCCGCCCACCAGTTGCGCGTTCAGGCCCAACTGCTTCATCCGCCTCGCAAAGCCGGCCGCCTGGTTGTCCAGTCCGCCGAAGAACACCAGGTCCGCATTGGTCCCCTTGATCTTGGTGATCTGCGTGCTGAAGTCCACCGCGTGATTGTCGGTGTATTCGCGCGCCACGATGGTGCCGCCGTGCGCCTTCACCGCCTTCTCGAACTCGTCGGCTTCGCCCTGGCCGAACGCGGTGCGGTCGTCGATAATCGCGATGCGTTTGGCCTTGGTCACGTCCACCGCATAGGCGCCCGCGTTGCCGGCGTTTTGCCCGTCGGTGGAAATCACCATGAAGGTGTTCGCGAAGCCGCGGCCCGTGATGACCGGATTGGTAGCGGCCGGGTCGATCACCGGAATGCCGGCCTGTTCGTACACCTGCGACGCCGGAATCGTCGTGCCCGAGTTGAAGTGGCCCACCACCACCGCCACGCCCGAGTCGACCAGTTTCTGTGCGGCCTGCACGCCGATGCGCGGGTCGGCCTGGTCGTCCTGCGAGACGAGCGTGAATTGCGCCACCTTGTCGCCGATCTTGATCTTCTGCGCATTGGCTTCCTCGATCGCGAGCCGGACCCCGCTCTCCAGATCCTTGCCGTAGCCGGCATTGGCGCCGGTCAGCGGCGCCGCAAAACCAATCTTGACCGGCAGGTCGTCGGCGAAGCTGGCCGGCGGCGCGATTGCGAAGATGGCGCCAACGAACAGGGCAAGCGGTTTCAGCGTGTAGCGAAGACTCATGGTCTCTCCTTCCATCGACAGTTCAGGGTGTGAAAGCGGCAAGGCAGTAACGCTGGATCGGCACGCGGGCCGAGGCTTCGCCTCGCGCGCACCGAGAGACTACGAATGATCGGTCGCGATAAACAATGCTGGAATACGCTCAGTAGCGTTTACGCGCGGTCATCTGGCGCGAATATAGAAAGCCAATTTGCCGCCGTCTTGGCAGTTCGAGCCGTTTTGAATGAGCATTTCGGCATAGGCCGCGCGGCGCGCCAGCTGGCGGGCCGTCAGTGCCGGCGCGTGGGGTGCGGATTGCGGCACATGCTTAAAAAGCCGGCGCGAGCGCGCCGGCTGTGTCACCTGGGTCGGTCACTCGGGTTGGCTGAGGGCCCTCAATGCTCGCCTTGCTGGCGCAACAACTCTTCACGCAGACGCAGCAGCGGCGCCTTGGTGTCGTCGTCGGCCCAGCTGTCGAGATCGTCGATCGCGCGCTGGCAGCCGTCGAGCACGAGGTCGAGGTCCACCGGCACGCCGTTGTTCAGCGCGAATTCGATGGTCTGCGCGAACTGCTGGCATTCGTCCTCGCCGTACGAGATGTCGAGGTTGTCGGCGATCACTTCGGCGATGTTGCTGCGCGCCTTGTCGTCGGCCGTCACCATGTCGACGATGCCGAGCGCGACGGCCGGCGAGTAGTAGAGCGCGATGTCGAGCCATTGCGCCGGATCGAAGTCAGCCTGGTCGAACTGGTTCTCGAAGTACTCGATCGCTTCCTGCTCGTGCGCTTCGTCGGCGTCGACGCTGATGCACAACTGCTCAAAAAATTCTTCCCGCTCGCTGCGGATATAACCGTCCATCGATGCCTCGTCTGCTGAATGCGGATGCCTGGAAAATGCCATGTGGACGGCGATTGCCTCGTCCACGCGGCACGCATTATAGGACGGCTGGCTGACAGACGCGGCGTGCGGCGCGGGTGGAAGGCGATTGATTGCCGGGTGCCGTCAGTGAGTGCAGGCGTGGGGCGGAGTGCGCGATGCCTACCACCTAAGCCGTCTCCGCCACCCACGCATCGAACCACTCGCGCGGCTGGGCGATTTCGTTCTGCGCGGCGACCAGTTCCAGTTCATAACGTCCAGCCTGCCAGGTCGCCCTGACCACCGCGTTCACGGCGGCCAGTGTGTGCTCGAAGGCCGCGCGAATCGAATCGCCGAGCAGCGTGCGCGCGACGAACACCGCGCTCGTCAGATCGCCGACCCCCACCGGCTGCCGCGCGAACGGATAGAGCGGGCGTTGCCCCATCCATGCCTCGCGCTCGGTGACGACCAGCATGTTGAAGCGGTCGGCGGGACTGTTGCGGTCGAGCAGATGCTTGACCAGCACGAGCTTCGGCCCGCGCGCGATGACTTCACGGCACGCCGTCACGGCTTCTTCGAGCGTCTCGATCTCGCGGCCCACCAGCCGCTGCAATTCGGTGTGATTCGGCGCCATCGCGTCGGCCGCTTCCGGCATGGTGCGCACCAGAAATTCCTGGATGCCCGGCTCGACCTTGCAGCCGCTCGCGGCGCCCATCACCGGATCGCAGAAGTACCATGCGCGCGGATTGGCGGCCTTCACCGCCCTGACGATCTCCAGCACCGACTGCGCTTGCTCGGGCGTGCCCAGATAGCCGGAGAGCACGGCGTCGCAACGCGGCAGCATGCCGATCGCGCCGATGCCTTCGACCAGGTCTTCCATTTGCGACGAATCGATCGCGCTGCCGGTCCAATGGCCGTATTGCGTGTGATTGGAGAACTGCACGGTATTGAGCGGCCAGACGTTGACGCCGAGCCGGCGCATCGGAAACACGGCCGCGCTGTTGCCGGCGTGTCCGAAGACGACATGTGACTGGATGCTCAGAACGTTTTTCGTCATGGTATGGCCCGCGCAAGCGGTGATGCGCGATCAAAGGAAGCCGGAAGGGTGCGCCGCGCTGGCGTTTCCGAGAGTGGCCGGTCGCCTCGTGCGGCAGGACTGCTTCAGATAGTGCAAGAAAAATGCGCGCTTTGCATTGTGAGGAAACAATACATGAGTTTGCCTCGCGCGAGTCGATCCGTCCCCCGCGTTGTTGTGCCGAATCATCAAAACGGCGGGGAGCGTGGGCGGTGAGGGAGGCTTTAGTGCCGCTGGCCGCGGCGGCGATGCGGCGATGCGGCGACGAGGGAGCGCGGCTCGGGCCGTTCGCGTACTTCCCGCGGCGCGCGGCGAGCAAGCCGCTTTAGCCGCTTTAGCCGCTCAAACCAACTCCCGATACAACGCCAGATAACGCTCAGCCGACGCCCCCCAGCCGAAGTCCTGGCGCATCGCGCGCCGTTGCGTCGCTTTCCACTCGCTGTGCCGGTCATAAAGAGCGAACGCGCGCCGAATCGCGGCGGCCAGCCCCTTCGGTTCGAACCGTTCGAACACAAACCCGGTGGCGAGATCGTCGGCGAGATTTTCGAGCGATGCGTCCGCCACCGTATCCGCCAGGCCGCCGACGCAATGCACGAGCGGCAGCGAGCCATAAGCGAGCGCATACAGCTGCGTGAGCCCGCACGGCTCGAAGCGCGACGGCACCGCGATCACGTCGCTGCCCGCGACGATCGTATGCGCGAGCGTTTCGTCGAAGCCGAGTTCCACCCCCACCGACTCCGGATGCGCGTGCGCCACGCGTTTCAAACCGGTCTCGAGCGTCGGATCACCGGTGCCGAACACCACCAGCTGCCCGCCGCGCTTGACGATTTCGGGCACCGCGCCGAGCAGCAGATCGAGGCCTTTCTGTTCGGTCAGGCGGCTCACCACGCCGAACAGCAGCGCATCGCTTTTCTGCGCGAGGCCGAAGCGCTTTTGCAGCGCCTCCTTGCACGCCACTTTGCCGGCGAGGCGGGTGGCGTTGTAGTGGCTGTCGAGCAGCGCGTCGTCGGCGGGATTCCAGACCGCATAGTCGACGCCGTTCAGGATGCCGCTCAGATCATGCGCGCGCTGACGCAGCAGCCCGTCGAGCCCGCCGCCCTGGGCGAGCGTCTGGATTTCGCGGGCGTAGGTGGGACTGACGGTCGTGATGCGGTCGCTGTAGTAGAGCCCCGCCTTGAGAAACGACAGTTGTCCGTAAAACTCGATGCCGTACACGCTGAAAAAATCGTCGGGCAGCGCGAACTGGCCGAACTGATGCGCGGGGAAAACGCCCTGATAAGCGAGGTTGTGCACCGTGAACACGCTGCGCGCGAGCGTGCGGCCATGCTGGCGTTCGGCCGCTTTCAGGTAGGCGGGCGCGAGCCCCGCGTGCCAGTCGTGCGCGTGGACGATCTGCGGCGACCACGCCGGGTCCAGTTGCTGTGCCAGTTGCGCGGCGACCCAGCCGAGCAGCGCGAACCGCTGCGCGTTGTCGCCGTAAGGCACATGCTCGTCGTTCAGATAGGGATTGCCGGGCCGGTCGTACAGCGTATCGGCGCGGATCACATAGACGATCAGACCGTTCGACGGCAGCGTGCCCCGTTCGAGCGTCACGCCCGGCGTGTCGAAACGGCGCCCCAGTTGCGCGACCGGATGCAAGTCGGCCACACCGGCGAGCACCGCCGGAAAGCCCGGCAGCAGCACCCGCACATCGGCGCCGCGCTCGATCAGCGCGGGCGGCAGCGCGCCCGCGACGTCGGCGAGACCGCCCGTTTTGAGGAGGGGATACAGCTCGCTTGCGACGTGCAGGGCGCGAATCGTCATAGGCCAGGTCTCGTTCCTGTGGGTTATTCCGGCTAGTTATTACGGTCGGCGCCGGGCCACGCGCGGCGAGCGGCGGCAGCCGGCCGGCCTTACTCCATCGTCTGCTTCTGCCGCAACGCCTCGGGCGTGACCAGCACGACGCCGTCGTCGGTCCGATAAAAGCGTTCGGCATCCGCTACCGGATCTTCGCCGATCACCGTGCCGTCCGGTATCGCGCAGCCGCGGTCTATCACCACTTTCTGCAGCCGGCAACTCGCGCCGACGGTGACTTGCGGCAACAAGACTGCCTCATTGATATTACAGAACGAACTCACTTTCACATTCGACGACAGCACCGAGCGCGAAATCTGCGAGCCCGAGATCACGCAGCCGCCGCACACGATCAGGTTGTTGCCCGTGCCTTGCAACCCCTTCATGTCGCGCACGAACTTCGCGGGCGGCAACTGTTCCTGGTATGTCCAGATCGGCCAGTTGCGGTCGTACAGGTCGAGCGTCGGGATGGTGGACGCGAGATCGAGGTTGGCGGCCCAGTACGCGTCGATCGTGCCGACGTCGCGCCAGTACGGCTCCACGTTCGGGTCCGACGACACGCACGACATGCTGAACGGATGCGCGATCGCCGAGCCTTGCGTGACGACGCGCGGCAGGATGTCCTTGCCGAAGTCGTGATCGGTATCGATGCTGGAGATGTTCTCTTCGAGCAGCGCATACAGATAGTCGGCGCTGAACACGTAGATGCCCATGCTGGCGAGCGCCGTATCCGGGCGGCCGGGCATCGCCGGCGGGTCGGCGGGCTTTTCGACGAAGCCGGTCACGCGGCGGTTTTCATCCACCGCCATCACGCCGAACGCGACGGCGTCCATGCGCGGCACCTCGATGCATCCGACCGTGCAGTCCGCGCCGCTTTCCGCGTGATCGGCGATCATCCGCGTGTAGTCCATCTTGTAGATGTGGTCGCCCGCCAGCACCACCACGTATTTCGGCCGGATCGAGCGGATGATGTCGAGGTTCTGGAACACCGCGTCCGCGGTGCCGCGATACCAGTGCGCGCCTTCCACGCGCTGTTGCGCCGGCCACAGGTCGATGAATTCGCCGAACTCGCCGCGCAGGAAGCCCCAGCCGCGCTGCAGATGGCGCAATAGCGAATGCGCCTTGTACTGTGTGACCACGGCGATGCGGCGAATGCCGGAGTTCAGACAGTTGGAGAGCGCGAAGTCGATGATCCGGTATTTACCGCCGAAATGCACCGCCGGCTTGACGCGCTTGTTGGTGAGGGGTCCGAGCCGCGTGCCTCGTCCGCCCGCGAGGACGATGGCGAGAGTGGAGCGCTGGATGTCGTTCAGCCGTGCCGGAGTGTCCATGTCTGTCTCCTGATTAGTATGCCCCGGATGATCTGGTCGCTTGCTCTGCGCTGATGATTCGTCCTGCCAGGCGCTCCGTCTTTGCGGACGCGTCCGCTAGTTCTACACCGATTGGCCGCAAGCGCGTACTGTGAATTGTGCGGACGCCGCCCGCGCGCCCATCTTGCGCACGATCGGCTCTTGCATGGCGGGCATCCGCGCGGCACGACACATAGAGCGCAAGGTGAGGCGTCGCAATATGTATGCCAAACCGGCCGATACGGCGGCCGGCCTGCGCGAGCGGCAGCAGGGTCGGGCGGCGCGTCGTAGAATCGTGCGCTGCTGGCCGGAGGTTCAGGCGCGTACGCCGCCCGAACCCGGCATGTCCTCCGCTGCGTCTTTCTTGCAAAAAATATCAATGAGTTTTCGCCGCTATACCCTGCTTGCCCTGTTGAGCGTCTGCGCGTGGGTCGTTGCGCCCGCCGTTTCCTCTGCTACAGCCGCCACGCCGGCGAACGGCGCGGCGGCGTCGAGCCAGGCCAGCCCGGTCGCCGCCGGCGCCGCCGCCGACCATGCCGGTCCGGCCTACGGTCCCGAACTGCAGGGCTTCAACTATCCCGCGCCGGTCGAGCGGTTCGACTTCACGTCGCAAGGCCTGCCGCTGCAGATGGCGTACATGGACGTCAAACCGGCGCATCCGAACGGCCGCACGGCGGTGTTGCTGCACGGCAAGAACTTCTGCGGGGCGACGTGGGACGCCACCATTCATCGGCTGAGCGACGCCGGTTATCGCGTGATCGCACCGGACCAGATCGGCTTTTGCAAATCGAGCAAGCCCGAGCACTATCAGTACAGTTTTCAACAGCTCGCGCGCAACACGCATGCGCTGCTCGAATCGCTGGGTGTGAGCGACGTCACGATGATCGGCCATTCGACCGGCGGCATGCTGGCGATCCGTTACGCGCTGACGTATCCGCACGCGACGCAGCAACTGGTACTGGTGAACCCGATCGGTCTCGAGGACTGGAAGGCGAAGGGCGTGCCGTCGCTGTCGGTCGACCAGTGGTATGAGCGCGAGTTGAAGACGAGCGCCGACGGCATCCGCCGCTACGAGCAATCCACCTATTACGCGGGCCAGTGGCGCGCGGACTATGAGCCGTGGGTGCAGATGCTGGCGGGGATGTACCGTGGCCCGGGCAAACAGATTGTCGCGTGGAATTCGGCGCTGCTGTACGACATGATTTACACGCAGCCGGTGGTTTACGAACTTGGTCAGTTGAGCATGCCGACGCTGTTGCTGATCGGGCAGAAGGACGTCACCGCGATCGGCAAGGATGCCGCGCCTGCGGCGGTGCGCGCGAAGATCGGCCATTACCCGGAATTGGGCAAGGCGGCCGCGAAGGCGATCCCGCATGCCACGCTCGTCGAATTCGCGGGGCTGGGGCACGCGCCGCAGATGCAGGATCCGCAGGCGTTTCATCAGGCGCTGCTGGAAGGGATGGCGGCGGTGTCGGCGAATCACTGAATTCGCTGCTGAATGAGCCGCTGAGTTTGAGCCACCGAATCCGAGCCACTGAATCTGAGCGACTGAGTCAGCAACTGATTCGAACGAATAAAGAAGGGCGGCCATCGGCCGCCCTTCTTTCGTTTGCCCGCGCTGTTACTTGCTGGCCATCAACTCTTCGCGCACTTGCGCGCCGATCTCGAACGAGCGCAGCCGCGCGTTGTGATCGTAGATCTGCGCGGTGAGCATCAATTCGTCGGCGCCGGTCTGGTCGATGATCGACAGCAGTCCTGCGCGTACCGCATCACGATCGCCGAGCACGGTGCAGGCGAGCGAGTGCGCGACGCCGTTCAACTCCATCTCCGACGCTTCGAGCCGCTCGACCGGCGGCTGCAATTGACCCGGCGTGCCGCGTCGCAAGTTGATGAACTGCTGCTGCAGCGAGGTGAACAGACGCTGCGCTTCTTCGTTGGTGTCGGCGGCGAACAGATTGACGCCGACCATCGCATACGGTTTGTCGAGTGTCGCAGACGGCCTGAATTGCGAGCGATAGACCTGCAACGCGGTGAGCATGTAATCGGGCGCGAAGTGCGATGCGAACGCGAACGGCAGGCCGAGCGCCGCAGCCAACTGCGCGCTGAACAGCGACGAGCCGAGCAGCCACAGCGGCACATGCAGCCCCGCGCCCGGCACCGCGCGAATGCGCTGGCCGGGCACGGGATCGGCGAAATAGCGTTGCAGCTCGACGACGTCGTCGGGGAACGAATCGGCGCTGTTTTGCAGGTCGCGGCGCAGCGCGCGGGCGGTGCTCTGATCGGTGCCCGGCGCGCGGCCGAGGCCGAGATCGATCCGGCCGGGATACAGCGACGCGAGCGTGCCGAACTGTTCGGCGATGACGAGCGGCGCGTGGTTCGGCAGCATGATGCCGCCGGAGCCGACGCGGATCGTCTTCGTGCCGCCGGCCACGTGGCCGATCACCACCGACGTGGCCGCGCTGGCGATACCCGTCATGTTGTGATGTTCCGCCAGCCAGAAGCGCCGGTAGTTCCAGCGTTCCGCTTGCTGGGCGAGGTCGAGCGTGTTCCTGAATGCGTCCGCCGGCGTGGCGCCCGCGATGACTGGCGAGAGGTCGAGGACCGAGAAGGGGATCATTGTCTGTTTACTTGCTGTTTGCGGCGCTTTCGCGCGATGGGGCATTGTGGCAAAGGTTTGGTTTTTCTGCTGACGGTGAGCGGATGCCCACGTTCTTCGAAGGGGGTTTGTTTGCCTTCGTGCAAACACGGCGGGCAAAACACTTCAGTTGCAGCCCCGCAGCGCCTGGCCGTTACATGCAAAGCCGGTATAGATATGGCCGATCAATATTTAACAGGCGCATGGTGCACTGCTACCTCAAACCCCTCGAACAGCGTCATGCAGCCAGCGAAACACGCCACCGCCCCGCCGGGCGGAAACCATGCACGGAGACATCGACGTGTCCATCGAATTCATCGGCATGATCCAGACCCGCAAGGTCTCTGAAACCCACGCGCCGCAAAATCCCGTGATCGACATCGGCTATGCGGAGCAATTCGCCCCCGCACACGAAGCCGCGGGCTTCGACCGCATCCTCGTCCATGACCAAAGTTTTCAGGCCGGACCGGCTGCGCGCGTTCGTCAGCCGGATCGCGTCGCTCGTCGATGAAACGGCGCATGATGAAGCAAACGACGCAGCACATAACGACGCACATACCGACCCACATAGCGAGACACGCAAGGAAGCGCATCTGCTCGAGGCCGGCGCCGCCGCATTACGCGAACTGATCGCCCACGACGACTGGTTGCCCGACGCGTTCGCGCGGCCCGATCCCGAGCGGTATCAACAGTTCCTGTTGCACGCGGACTCGCGGCAGCGTTTTTCAATCGTCAGTTTCGTGTGGGGCCCCGGGCAGTCGACGCCGGTACACGATCACACCGTGTGGGGTTTGATCGGCGTGCTGCGTGGCGCGGAAATTGCACAGGCTTACCGTGTCCACCGGGACGGCGCGCTGGCTACGCGGTGTCGCCGCGTATCGGCGACCTCCATCGCGTGAGCAATGCTTTTGGTGACCGTACGTCGATCAGCATTCACGTGTACGGTGGAAACATCGGTGCGGTGACGCGCTCGGTCCATACCGGCGGCGCGGGCCGCAAGGCTTTTATCTCAGGCTATTCGAACGAGCTGTTGCCGAATATCCGGGATGTTTCGAGGGAGTCTCTGATCTCATGAGCGTCAATAACGAATTCCGTACCCGATCATTCGAAGACGTGCGCTTCACGCTGATCGAACGTGACGAAATCGCGCTCGTCGATGTGCGCGAGGAAGATCCGCACGCTCGCAGTCATCCGCTTTTTGCCGCCAATCTGCCGTTGTCGCGGCTCGAACTGGACGCGCCAGTACGCTTGCCGCGCGTGGCGGTGCCGATTGTCGTGTTCGACGCCGGCGAAGGTCTCGCCCAACGCGCCGCGCAACGTCTGACCGAACTGGGCTACACCGACGTCGCGTTGCTCGAAGGCGGTCTGCAAGGTTGGCGCGAGGCCGGCGGCGAGCTGTTCCAGGACGTCAACGTGCCGAGCAAGGCGTTCGGTGAACTGGTGGACAGCGTGCGCCATACGCCGTCGCTCACCGCGCCGCAGGTGCAGGCGTTGCTCGATCGCGAAGCCGACGTGGTCGTGCTCGACGCGCGCCGCTTCGACGAATACCAGAACATGAACATTCCCGGCAGCATCAGCGTGCCGGGCGCCGAACTGGTGCTGCGCGCGCGGCAGCTGGCGCCGAACCCGGCCACGCGGATCATCGTCAATTGCGCGGGGCGCACGCGCAGCATCATCGGCGCGCAGTCGCTGATCAATGCGGGCGTGCCGAATCCGGTCGCGGCGCTGCGCAACGGCACGATCGGCTGGACGCTGGCGGGTCAGGCGCTCGCGCACGGCAGTTCGCGCCGCTTCGAGCCGATCGTCGACGACGCGCTTCGTCTCGCAACCGCGGACGGCGCCCGCGCGGTCGCGGATCGCGCGAAGGTGGGCCGCACGTCGCGCGACGAAGCGCGCCGCTGGGCCAACGAAGCGGTACGCACTGTGTATCGCTTCGACGTGCGCACGCCGGAGGAATACGAAGCGGGCCACGTGCCTGGTTTTCGCAGCGCGCCGGGCGGCCAGCTGGTGCAGGAAACCGACATGTTCGCGCCGGTGCGCGGCGCGCGCGTGATCCTCGCGGACAACGACGGCGTGCGCGCGAACATGAGCGCATCGTGGCTCGCGCAGATGAACGTCGAGGTGTACGTGGTCGATGGTCTGACGGCCGCGGACTTCGGTGAAAAAGGCGCGGCGCCACCCGCGCGTCATGCGCCCACGCCGCCCGCCGTCGACGAGATCGCGCCGGCCGAACTGGTCACGCTGCTGCAATCGCCGGGCACGGTCGTGCTCGATTTCACGAGCAGCGCGAACTATGTGAAGCGGCACATTCCGGGCGCGTGGTTCGTGATTCGCGGCCAGCTCGACGCTGCGTTGCGCAAGTTGCCGGATGCCCGGCGCTATGTGGTGACCTGCGGCAGCAGCGAGCTCGCGCGCTTTGCCGCGCCTGAGCTGGCCGCGTCGAGCGGGCGGCCGGTGCAGGTGCTCAGCGGCGGCACGGCGGCCTGGATCGAAGCGGGCTTGCCGCTCGAGAGCGGCGAGACGCGGATGGCGTCGCCGCGCATCGATCGTTACCGGCGTCCGTACGAGGGCACCGATAACGCGCGCGAAGCGATGAACGCGTATCTGGAGTGGGAGTATGGGCTCGTCGCGCAGCTTGGACGCGATGGCACGCATGGATTTCGCGTGATCTGAGCCGTTCGTCCGGGCGAGGCGGATGGGCAGATGCGGATGAGCCATTGAGCCGTTGAGCAGGCAGGGGCAGCGTGCAACTCACGCGGCGCGCTGCCTGCGTGTGTCCTTGAATTGCCGTTCGATCGCCGCGCCGAATCGCTCGACCGGCTGTTGCAGCTTGCCGAGCACGCGCGGCCGCACGAGCCAGATATCGATGAGCGGCTTGAAGTCGCTGAGCGAGACGATGTCGAGCGCGTCGGCGTGTGCGCTGGCACGCAGCAGCGGCAATGGCACGAGACCGAGTCCGTTGCCGGCCGCGACCAGTTGCAGTTGCAACCCGGTGCCGGGCGTTTCCAGATTGAGCTTGAGCGCGAGCCCCAAAACCGGTCAGCGCGCGTTGCAGCCCGTCGCGAAAGCCGCAGCCATCCGGATTCAACACCCAGCCAATCGACTGGCATTCGGCGAGCGTATGCGCGCGCTTTCTCAGCATGCCTTTCTGCGCGACCACCGCGAGCTTGATGCGGCCGAGCGAGCGTGCCGACAGCGTGTCGTCGAAGGTCTTGTTGCTGGGCAGCAGGATCGCGGCGGCGTCGAGTTCGCCCTGTTCGAGCCGTTGCAGCAACTGGCTGCCCCAACCGGTCGACGCGCGCGCCTGCAGATCGGGGTAGGCCGCTTTCAGATCGCGCATCGCGCCAGTGAGCGCAATGTCGGCAATGGTCTGCGCGACGCCCACGCGCAGCGTGCCGACCGGTGGCGTGTCGGTGGCGACGATCTCGCGCAGCACGTCGAGTTCGCGCTGGATCACGCGGCATTGTTCATAGACGATGCGGCCCGCAGCCGTCGCCTTGAGCGGACGTGTATTGCGGTCGAGCAGTTCGACGCCGAGCGCCTCTTCGAAATTTTGCAGACGGCGCGTGATCGCCGGTTGCGTGAGGCCGAGCGCGAGCGCCGCCTGTTGCAGCGATTGGCAGCGAATCACGGTGACGTATGCGTCGATTTCGTCGATCTTCATGATGAAATGTGACGGGGTGAGGGCGCCAAAGAATGCGTTCGATGATACCCGCGGTGCTGCGCACGCACGCATTGCCTCTGAATAAAATTCGCATATTTGCTTGGAAGAATAATGCGTTTGTCTTATACAGATGCGTACCTTATCGTCGATGGCAATTCACCTCATGCCATCAGGCAAGCGCCGCCATGACGACTTTCCGTTTTTCCTTCGCGATCCTCTCTGTTTCACCACGCGCGTGGGCGAGGCCGCTCGGCGCCGTTGCGCCGGCGATATCGGCAATGCTGTGCGCCGCGCTTGCCCGCGCGGCCGGTCTGCCGGTGCTGAAGGTCGGCGATCAGGCTTTGCAAACGCGCGGCATTCTCGAAGCGTCCGGCCAGTTGGAAGACCTGCCGTACCGGATCGAATGGTTCAACTTCCCGGCGGTGCCACCGCTCGCGAGCCTGGCCGGGGTTCGAGCAGACGCGCGGCCGTATCGCGCACGGTTCGGATAGCTTCCCGCACGACGCAAATCATCTGCCAATTCGGTGTAAACGCGCTCTCGTCTAAATCGTCCAATGCGATTAGATTATCTGCACTTGGAAGGCTTATCGAGGGACCAGGGCGGCCAAACAAGCAGCGGTTTGCCATTCCGGCGATGGCGCAAGGTGAGCAGCCAAGGTTGCTCACCGCTTCGTCCGGAACCAGACCGCTGCGCGTCGTCCGCGGTGCTTCGTAGCTGGCGGCTTGAGGGCCGCTTTCACGTTCCGGTTGACTGTATCGACCGACCTGGCGACGCTGCTGTACAGCGTCGCCTTTTTGCTTGTGGCAACGCTTTTCACCGCGGCTTCGCCGTATGCCGCGCAGCCTTCCCGATCCCCACGTGTTTCGCTCAGCCAACTCGCACGGCGCGCTCTGCGCGCCGCCGTGCCGGCCTCGCTCGCGGTTTTCTCCGTGCGCGGTTATCCTGTAGCACGCCCCGAAGGAAGTCCCGTTGGGAAACGTACTGAAGGAAGTGCCCTCGAGGGCACACACTACACACCAGAATGCGCGCGTTTGCGGCGCATCCAGACAGGGAACTCGCTGTGAGCCTCAAACTGCTTACCGTCGTGATGCTGGCCGCGTGCGTCGCGCTCACCGGCTGCGACGATCAACAGAGCGACCGCGCCGTGCAAAAACTCAAGGACTTCTTCAACGCCATCAAGCCGGATGCGTTGTTACTCAAGGACATGACGCCGGGCGTCACGACCGAAGCGCAGATCCGCGACCAGATGGGCAAGCCGGAAACCGAGCGCACGTTCACCGATGGCTCGAAGCGCTTCGAATATCCGCGCGGCCCGCAAGGGCTGAACACCTACATGGTCGACATCGACCGTGACGGCAAACTGCAAGCCATCACGCAGGTGCTGACGGCCGCCAACTTCGCGAAGATCCGCATGGGCATGAGCGAGGACGAAGTGCGCCGGCTGCTCGGCAAGCCCGGTGAGATCGCGGTGTTTCCGCTCAAGCCGGAAACCGTGTGGAGCTGGAAGTGGCGCGAACGCGGCGTGACCGAGGAAGGTATTTTCAACGTGCACTTCGACCAGAATCTGAAGGTCTACACAACATCGCGTTCGGACGTGATACGAGGGCGATAGAAGAAAGCGGGGTAACAATGATACGTCGACGTCGGTACAGCCGTATCGGGCTGGTGTTGGGGGGCGGCGCCGCGCGCGGTTGGGCGCATATCGGCGCGATTCGCGCGCTGCATGACGCGGGCATCAAGCCCGATGTGGTGTGCGGCACGTCGATCGGCGCGCTGGTGGGCGCGGTGTACGCGAATGGCGACCTCGACTGGCTCGAAGAGTGGGTCTCGCGGCTCACGTGGCAGACGGTGGTGCGTCTGCTCGATCTGCGCATCTCGGGCGGCCTGCTCGGCGGACGCAAGGTGATCCAGCTATTCGCGGACAGGTTCAACGGCCACTCGATTGCGCAGTTGAACATGCCGTTCGCGGCAGTCGCCACCGAACTCGATACCGGCCGCGAAATCTGGTTGCAGGACGGCAGCACGATCGACTCGGTGCGCGCGTCGATTGCGATTCCCGGCATTTTCACGCCGGTGTGGCACAACGGCATGTGGCTGGTGGACGGCGGCCTGTGCAATCCGGTGCCGGTCTCGGTGGCGCGCGGCATGCGCGCGGACTGCGTGATCGCGATCGACCTGAACAACGATATTCTGAACGGCCGTGACTTCGGCGGCGCAGTCGTAGAAACGCCCGCGCTCGATCCGGGCGCGCCGCCGCCGGTTGCGCTGCGCCGCAACGGCAAGCCCTGGCCGCGCTGGCTCGCGCCGGCCGACGCGAGCGTCACCGGCGACGTGCGCGTGGCGCCCGCGCCGAGTGCCCGCGTGCCGTCGATGCTGAGCTCGATCGCGCAAAGCATCGACATCATGCAGGTGCGGATTTCGCGCAGCCGCCTCGCAGGGGAGCCGGCGGACATCCTGATTCAGCCGCGGCTGGGCGGGATGGGGATCTTCGATTTTCACCGCGCGGCGCCGGCGATCGAGGAAGGGCGCGCGGCGGTCGAACACATGCTGCCGGCGATTCGCGCGCGGCTGGGGATCGACTAAGGCCGGCCCCGCGCGAGCCCGCCGTCGACGCTATTGAAGCAGCGCCGCGAGCGCCGGCGGCGCGCCTTCAAACGCAAACGGATTGAGAAACTGGCGGCGCCACATCAGATTCCTGTCGACCTCGCTCAGTTGCGCGTCGGTGCAGATCGGGTTCCAGTTATCGCAGATCACCTCGATCTGGTGCTGGGCCAGCGCCATGGCGTCGTCGTTCGACAGCAGGAAGAGCGGCGCCGCCTTCAAACAGGTGTCGATCCGGCTGAAGCGCTGATTGCCGGCGATCAGCATGGCCTGGGTGGCTTCGTTGCCCGCCCGCGCTTGCGGACAGATGTCGTAGGCTGGGGTCAGCGTCAGCTCGCGGCCGTTCCAGTAGGCCGCGTGATTGCGCGCGTGGTCGTCGGTGTTGCCGCACAGCACGTTGAACAGCAGGCGGGCAAACAGTTCTTTGAGCGTGGCTTTCGGATCGCTGAAGCGATGGCGGATCAGCGTGGCGAAGTCCTCGTAGCTCGCATAGCGCGCCATCATTTCGTCGAGTCCGAACAGCGTCAGCGCGGACACCATCGCGCGGCGCTGCCAGCCCTTCGTGGCGCGCACGCGGTCGAACCGTTCGATGAGCAGCACGTCCTTGCCGCCGACGTGCTTGAGTGTCACCGGCGCGGCATGAACACCCACTTTGGACGCGAGGCGCATCGCAATGTATTCGGCTTTCACGACGCTGTAGACGTCGCTCTGCGAAGAAAACTTCGCGATGAATTTGCGGTTGTGCGTGGTGATCATCGCTTTGGGGCGCGCGCCGCCAATCGAGCTGCCATGAAACAGCGCACGCTCCAGATCGGGACTCAGCGGCACCCCCCGCTCGACGCTCTCGACCGCATTCAGCAGATCGCTGAAAGACGCGGTGGCGGTTTCGCGCGGCACGTATTCGGTCGGCGACAACTGGAAGTCGAGCGCGCCGATGCGATCCGAGCCGGACTCCAGCAGATAGGTCAGCTCGTCCAGGTCGGTCGTGTCGATCTGGGCTCCCCGCGCGCCAAGCTTGCGATTGATGATGACGCGCCGGCCCCATGCGTCCGGCGCGGCGTCGCGGATGCTGCCGGGCATCGACAGGCCGTTGGCCAGCGCGATGGTGCCGCGCTGCAGCGGCAGTTCGGGCGCATAGAGCGGGATCGCGTTGTCGCGCGCCAGGTAGCTTTGGCCGTAGTTGAACAGGATCTGCTCGCCCATGGCGGCCAGCCGGCCGGCAACCACGGGCTCGGTCGCGCCGGGCAGCCAGACCCAGACAAAAGCTTCGTGGTAGGCGGAGTCAGAAATCATCTTTCGTTTCAATGCGAGGGGCGCGCACCGCACGCGGCAGCAGCGTCAGTCTCTCCGCGTTAGCCTGGAGGACCGCTGCGAGGGTCGACGAGTCGGCATCGAAAAGGCGTACGCCGACGACGGCGGCGGCTTCGAAAACCGCTCCGATCGAACAGGATGGATCGCCTTTCTCAATCCGCTGAACGAGACTGCGGGACAGACCGGCGCGTTCGGCCAACTGCGCCATCGTGATCTTCCGTTCAAGCCGCGCGCGACGGATCAATTGCCCGAGCAGGAATGCGGCGTCCAGACTGTAGCGCGACGCGGGACGAGTGGCGATGGTGGGCATGTAAAAGCCGATTGATTCATATATGAGTCACGAAGGGCCTTCGTGACTCGTTTGTGAATCATTATGGGTGCGAGACGGCGAAAAAACAACATTTGACTCATATATGAGTCACGAGAGGCCTTCATGACTCATATATGAGTCATTGCCGCCTGTGCCGCGCGCAATTCACGCATCGGGAGGCTTGCGCGGCCTATCGAAAAAGCGACCCGAAACTTGCTAAATCGCGGCAGCGCCCGCCGCCCGCGCCTCACATTACAAAAACATATCCCCCGCAAAACCAAGCGCTACCGGCGGCCCGCCGCGCCAAAGCGCGTTATGTTGCGTTGCAACAGAGCCGGTGCCCTCTATTTGAGAAATTGATTTTCGCTTGCGAGACTCCGCGCCATGCCGGATGAGTCGGGCAGTCCCAAGCCGACGCCGTCCGTGACAACCTCAATAAACCTGGATGGAGACACGCGTGTTCCTATACGGCTTTGGTCCGGTGTTGCTGGCCGGTACGATCCAGACGATCGAGCTGTCCGTCCTGTCGCTGGCGGCCGCCGTGCTGCTCGGCCTCGCGGGCGCGGCGGCGAAACTCTCGTTCAACCGCCCGCTGCGGGCCATCGCGACCGGCTATACGACGCTGATCCGCTCGGTGCCCGACCTCGTGCTGATGCTTCTGCTGTTCTACAGCATCCAGATCGCGGTCAACGATCTCACCGACGCGCTGAATCTGCAGCAGTTCGATATCGATCCGTTCGTGGCCGGCGTGCTGACGCTCGGCTTCATCTACGGCGCGTATTTCACCGAGACCTTCCGCGGCGCGTTTCTGGCGGTGCCGCGCGGCCAGCTCGAAGCAGGCAGCGCATACGGGATGAGCGGCGCGCGCGTGTTCACGCGCATCCTGTTTCCGCAGATGATGCGCTTCGCGCTGCCCGGCATCGGCAACAACTGGCAGGTGCTGGTCAAGGCGACGGCGCTGGTGTCGATCATCGGTCTCGCCGACGTCGTCAAGGCCGCGCAGGACGCGGGCAAGAGCACCTTCAACATGTTCTTCTTCATTCTGATCGCCGCGCTGATCTATCTGGCGATCACCACGGTATCGAATTTCGTGCTGATCTGGCTGGGCCGGCGCTATTCGATCGGCGTGCGGCACGCGGAGCTCTGAGCGACCATGATCGACATTCTCAATCAATTCTGGCGCGCGTTCCTGTTCTGGGACGGTCAGCGCATCTCGGGTCTCGCGGTCACGCTGTGGCTGCTGGTGGCGTCGATCGGGATCGGCTTCGTCGTGTCGATTCCGCTGGCGGTCGCGCGCGTGTCGAAAAAGCGCTGGCTGTCGACGCCGGTGCGCCTCTACACCTACGTGTTTCGCGGCACGCCGCTCTACGTGCAGTTGCTGCTGATCTACACCGGCATCTACAGCCTCGCCTTCGTGCGCTCGCATAGCGTGCTCGACGCGTTCTTCCGCAGCGGTTTTAACTGCGCAATTCTCGCGTTCGCGCTGAACACCTGCGCGTACACCACCGAAATTTTCGCCGGCGCGATCCGTTCGACGTCGCACGGCGAAGTGGAGGCGGCCCGTGCGTATGGCATGAGCTGGTTCACGATGTACCGCCGCATTGTGATACCGTCCGCGCTGCGCCGGGCGCTGCCGTTGTACAGTAACGAAGTGATCCTGATGCTGCACGCCACCACGGTTGCATTCACGGCCACCGTGCCGGACATCCTGAAGGTGGCGCGCGACGTGAACTCGGCCACTTACCAGTCGTTCAATGCGTTCGGCCTCGCGGCGCTGCTTTACCTGGTGGTGTCGTTCGCGCTGGTGGCCTTGTTCCGCCGCGCCGAGCGTCATTGGCTGGCTTACCTGGCGGTGCGCACGCATTGAGCGCGCGCTGTTGGCCTCGGCTGGCGCCGTGCAGCGGCGCCGTCACAGATTGATCCGTATTTTCAAAGGGAGAGCATCTTGCTCCATACCACTCAGACCGAAGCTTGCAAGCTCGCGGTACAGGACATCCACAAGCGCTACGGCGACAACGAAGTGCTCAAGGGCGTGTCGCTCAACGCGAACAAGGGCGACGTGATCAGCATCATCGGCGCGAGCGGGTCGGGCAAGAGCACCTTCCTGCGCTGCATCAATTTTCTCGAGCGGCCGAACGGCGGGCAGATCGTCGTCGACGGCGAAGCGGTGAAGACGAAACCCGACCGCGCCGGCAATCTCGAAGTCGCCGATCACAAGCAGCTGCAACGCATCCGCACGAAGCTCGCGATGGTGTTCCAGCACTTCAACCTGTGGGCGCACATGAACGTGATCGAGAACATCGTCGAAGCGCCGATTCATGTGCTCGGCGTGCCGCGTCGCGAAGCCGAGGAGCGCGCGCGCGAATATCTCGAGAAGGTCGGTCTCGCGCCGCGTCTGGAAAAGCAGTATCCGTCGCATCTGTCGGGCGGCCAGCAGCAGCGCGTGGCGATCGCGCGCGCACTGGCGATGAACCCCGACGTGATGCTGTTCGACGAGCCGACCTCGGCGCTCGATCCCGAACTGGTCGGCGAAGTGCTGAAGGTCATGCAGAAGCTCGCCGAAGAAGGCCGCACGATGATCGTCGTCACCCATGAAATGGGTTTCGCGCGCAACGTGTCGAACCACGTGATGTTCCTGCATCAGGGCCGCACCGAAGAAGAGGGCTTGCCCGCCGAAGTGCTGACCACGCCGCGCAGCGAACGGCTCAAGCAGTTCCTGTCCGGCAGCCTGAAGTAACGCGCGGCTCACGTTGGCGTTTTACTGATCAGCGATGGCCCGTACGTCCAGCCCGGCTCGCACCACGCAGGTCGCAATCGTCGCGTTGCCGCCCGTGTCGATGTCGGGCGTCGGGCCGATTGTCGACGCGCTCAATCTCGCCAATGAAATCGACGGCCGCGCGCTGTACCGCGTCCAGGTGTGTTCGTGGGACGGCCGCGCGGTGCCGCTCGCGGGCGGCGCGCAGTGGCCCGCCGACGCCGCGTTCGGCGACGCGATCGCGTGCGACTGGCTGATCATCGTCAGCGAACGGTTTCAGCAATTCGCCGACTATCGCCTGTTTCTCGCCAGCCTGTCGCGCGTCGGCCAGCGCACGCCGCTCGTCACCGGCATCCATCACGGCGTGTGGTGGCTCGCGATGGCCGGGCAGTTGTCCGGCTATCGCGTGAGCGTCAACTGGGAGACCTATCAGCAGTTCTCCGAGCAGTTCGAGCGCTCGATCGTCACCCAGCAGATCTTCGAAATCGACCGCGATCGCGCCACCTGCGCGGGCGGTCAGGCGAGCGTCGACTTCATGCTGGCGATGATCGGCCGCGAGCACGGTCCCGAGCTGGCCGACCGGATTGCCGACGCGCTCGGCGTCGGCGTGTTGCGCGCGGGCGAAGAACGGCAACGCATTCCGTTCGTGACCGCGCCGGGCGAGCGTCATCCGCGCCTGAACGATGCGTTGCTGCTGATGGAAGCGAATATCGAAGACCCGCTCACCACCGATGAAATCGCCAGTCTCGTGGGCGTGTCGCGGCGGCAGTTGGAGCGCCTGTTTCGCCAGTATCTCGGCTCGATGCCGTCCAAATACTATCTGGGGCTGCGGCTGTCGAAAGCGCGCACGCAATTGCAGCGCACCAGCAAGTCGGTGGTGCAGATCAGCCTCGCGTGCGGTTTTTCGTCGGCGGCGCACTTTTCGAATGCTTACCGGGAACGCTTTGGCGTCACACCGCGCGAGGATCGTCGCAACTGGATCGACAAGCAGACCGGTGCCGCGGCCAGCGAGCCGCGGCCGGCCGCGCTGATCGAGCGGCCGGACCTGGCGGATTGAAGTGAACCTGGGCCGATTGAAACCCAATCGAAGGCGGATTGAAGCGAATCCGGCCGCACGGTTGGACGCCAGGGCCCGCCGCTCGCGCGGAACCTCATAGAAAGCGTCGCGTATGCGCAAGACGTATCGCGTGCGGTTTCCTACACTACCTGTACTACCTCTCACCTGTAACGAGGATTTGCCATGAACGACCTGACTGTGACACGCCAGACTTTCGACGAAGTCATGGTGCCGGTGTTTTCGCCCGCCGCCTTCGTACCGGATCGCGGTCTCGGCTCACGCGTTTGGGATACCCAAGGCCGCGACTATATCGACTTCGCCGGCGGCATTGCCGTCACCGCGCTCGGCCATGGCCATCCCGAGTTGCTGAAGGTGCTGCACGAGCAGGGCGGCAAGCTGTGGCACATCGGCAATGGCTACACGAACGAGCCGGTGCTGCGCCTCGCCAAACGTCTCGAAGACCTGACCTTCGCCGAGCGCGCGTTCTTCGCCAACTCGGGCGCGGAAGCGAACGAAGCGGCGTTGAAGCTGGCGCGCCGCGTCGCGTTCGACCGTCATGGCGCCCACAAGGCCGAAATCATCGCGTTCACGCAGTCGTTTCATGGCCGCACGTTCTTTACGGTGAGCGTCGGCGGCCAGCCGAAGTATTCGGAGGGCTTCGGCCCGGTGCCGGCCGGCATCACCCACTTGCCATACAACGACATCGAAGCGGCGAAGAAAGCCATCGGCTCGCAAACCTGCGCAGTGATCGTCGAGCCGATCCAGGGCGAGGGCGGCGTGATCCCCGCCGATCCGGCGTTCCTGAAAGCGCTGCGCGAGGCCTGCGATCAGCACGGCGCACTGCTGATTTTCGACGAGGTGCAAACGGGCGTGGGCCGCAGCGGTTACTTCTATGCGTATCAGGACACGGGCGTCACGCCGGACATCCTGACCACGGCAAAGGCGCTCGGCAACGGTTTCCCGATCGGCGCGATGCTGACCACCACCGAACTGGCCGCGCATTTCAAGGTCGGCGTGCACGGCACGACCTACGGCGGCAATCCGCTGGGCGCGGCGATCGCGGAGAAAGTGGTCGAGCTGGTCAGCGACCCGAAGGTGCTCGAAGGCGTGCGCGCGCGCGGTGAAGCGCTGAAGGGACACCTCGCGAAGCTCCACGAGCGCTTTGGCCTCTTCACGGAAGTGCGCGGCAAGGGGCTGTTGATCGGCGCCGAGCTGACCGACGCGTTCAAGGGCCGCGCGAAAGACTTCGTCACCGCGGCGGGTCAGCACGGCGTGATCATGCTGATGGCGGGTCCGGACGTGCTGCGTTTCGTGCCGTCGCTGATCATGCCGCTCGACGACATGAGCGAAGGCTTTGAGCGCTTGACCAAGGCCTTCGCGGAAATCGTCGGCGCGAATGCGCAAGCGGCGTCGAATTGATTCAGCCCACCGGGTTCACGCACCGAATCATGCGTCACATTCAACAGGAACGATGATGCTCTTCGTACGTCCAGGGCGCCTTGCCGATCTCGATGCGCTCGAACATATGGCGCGCACCGCGCAACCGGTGCTGCATTCGTTGCCGCACGACCGGCGCGCGCTCGAAGCGCGCGTCGCGTTGTCGGAAGACTCGTTTCGCGCGGATGTCGATTTTCCGGGTGAGGAGTTCTATCTGTTCGTGCTCGAGGATGGCGCAAGCGGCAAGCTGATGGGCACCGCGAGCATCGTCGCCGCGGCCGGTTATGCGGACCCGTTCTACGCGTTTCGCAACGACGCGCTGATTCATGCGTCGCGCGAACTGCACGTGAACCGCAAGATTCACGCGCTGACCATGTCGCACGAACTGACCGGCAAGAGCCGGCTCGCGGGCTTCTACATCGACCCGTCGCTGCGCGGCGACGCCGCCGCGCAGCTGATGTCGCGCGCGCGGATGATGTACGTCGCAGCCAATCGCAAGCGCTTCACGCCCGAGGTGTTCTCGCTGCTGCTCGGCGTCACCGACGAGAACGGCGTGTCGCCGTTCTGGGAAGCGGTGGGGCGCAAGTTCTTCGGCCGCGACTTCGCCGACATCGAAATCGAATCGGGCGGCCGCAGCCGCACCTTTATCGCCGAAGTGATGCCGACCTACCCCATCTATGTGCCGCTACTGCCGGAAGCGGCGCAGCGCGTGCTCGGCGAGCCGGATTCGAAGGCCTTGCTCGCCTATGAGATTCACCTCGAGGAAGGCTTCGAGACGGATCGTTTCATCGACATCTTCGACGCGGGTCCGGTGCTGACCGCGCAGGTGGATCGTAGCGCCTGTGTCACGCGCAACGAAACGCGTCTGGTGCGCGAGTCGGCTGCGGCGAGTGGCTCGACGTATCTGATCGCGCATAACGGCGCCGACGGCGAATTCCGCTGCGTGCTCGGCGAACTGGCCGCGAGCAAGGAGGCCGGCGCGTCGCTGTCGTACGCGGCCCGCGCCGCGCTCGGCGTGGAGGAGGGCGATGCGGTGCGGTGCGTGCCGCTGCATGCGCCGCATCAGGATGAACAATCGGGAGACGCGCAATGATCGTCGTTCGCGTTGTGCAACGAGGCGATGTGGACGCGCTGATGCGGCTCGCGCAGGAAACCGGCCCCGGCCTCACCACCTTCAAGCCGGACCGTGATGCACTGGCTGCGCGTGTCGAACGTGCGCGCCGCACGATGGAAGACAAGGCCGAGCCGCATGAGCAGGGCTACTTCTTCGTGATGGAAGACACCGACACCGGCGACGTGGCCGGCGTCTGCGGCATCGAAACGGCGGTCGGCCTGCAACAGCCGTTCTACAACTATCGCGTGAGCACGGTGGTGCACGCGAGCCAGGACCTCGGCATCTGGACGCGCATGCGCGCGCTGAACATCTCGCACGACCTGACCGGTTATGCCGAAGTGTGCTCGCTGTTCCTGAGCCCGCGCTATCGCGCGAGCGGCGTCGGCGGTCTGCTGTCGCGTTCGCGCTTCATGTTTCTCGCGCAGTTTCGCGAGCGCTTTCCGCAGCGTTTGTGCGCGGAATTGCGCGGCCATTTCGACGCGCAAGGCACTTCGCCGTTCTGGCGCGCGGTCGGCTCGCATTTCTACCAGATCGATTTCAACGCAGCGGACTATCTGAGCTCGCATGGCCGCAAGGCGTTTCTCGCCGAGCTGATGCCGCGCTATCCGGTGTATGTCGAACTGTTGCCGGAGGAGGCGCAGCAATGCGTCGGCCTCACGCATAACGACACGATTCCCGCGCGCCGCATGCTCGAAGCGGAAGGGCTGCGTTACGAGAATCACGTCGATATCTTCGACGCCGGTCCGGTGCTCGAATGCCATATCGCCGACTTGCGCACGGTGCGCGAAAGCGTGCTGGCGCCGGTCGAGATCGCCGAGGCGCCAGCCGGCGCGCCGCAGGATGGGCCGAAGTCGATGGTGTCGAATACGTCGCTGGGCGATTTTCGCGTCGGCGTGGTGGCGGGTGTGCCGCAAGACGGCGTGTTCCGTCTGAGCGCGCTCGAGGCCGCCGCACTCGGCGTCAAGAGCGGCGACCTGGTGCGGGTGCAACTGCAGAAACACAAACAAGGATGATCATGAGCGAGCTTTTCATCGACGGCGAATGGGCCGCCGGCACAGGACCCGCATTCGCGTCGCGCAACCCGGGTACGGGCGCGACGGTATGGGAAGGCAACAGCGCGTCGGCGGACGATGTCGATCGCGCCGTGCGCAGCGCGCGCCGCGCGTTCGCGACGTGGTCGGCGTTGAGCCTCGACGAGCGTTGCGGCGTGGTGCGCCGCTTCGCCGCGCTCGTGACCGAACGCAAGGAAGCGCTCGCCGAAGCGATCGGCCGCGAAACCGGCAAGCCGCTGTGGGAAGCGCGCACCGAAGCGGCGTCGATGGCCGCGAAGGTCGAGATCTCGATTCAGGCCTATAACGAGCGCACCGGCGAGAAGCGCTCGGCGATGGCCGACGGCAGCGCGGTGTTGCGGCATCGTCCGCACGGCGTGGTGGCCGTGTTCGGGCCGTATAACTTCCCTGGCCACCTGCCGAACGGGCATATCGTGCCGGCGCTGATCGCGGGCAACGCGGTCGTGTTCAAGCCGTCCGAGCTCGCGCCGGGCGTGGCCGCCGTCACCGTGCAGATCTGGCGCGATGCGGGCTTGCCCGCCGGCGTGCTGAATCTCGTGCAGGGCGAGAAGGAGACTGGCATTGCGCTGGCGAATCACCGGCAGATCGACGGCCTGTTCTTCACCGGTAGTTCGGACACCGGAACATTGCTGCACAAGCAGTTCGGCGGCCGGCCGGAGATCGTGCTGGCGCTGGAGATGGGCGGCAACAATCCGCTCGTGATCGGCCCGGTGGCCGATGTCGATGCCGCCGTGCATCACACGATCCAGTCGGCGTTTCTGTCGGCGGGGCAGCGCTGCACGTGCGCGCGCCGTATTTTCGTGCCGAACGACGCGTTCGGCGACCGCTTCCTGGAGCGCCTCACCGAGGTCACGTCGCGCATCGGCGTCGGCGAATATAACGCCGATCCGCAGCCGTTCATGGGCGCCGTGATTTCGGCGCGCGCGGCTGCACGGCTCGTCGCCGCACAGGAGCGTCTGCTCGCCGACGGCGCGCAGGCATTGTTGAAGATGGAGCAGCGCGATCCGCAGCTCGGCTTCGTCACGCCGGCGATTCTCGACGTGACCAACGTGAAGAACCTGCCCGACGAGGAGCACTTCGGACCGCTCGCGCAGATCGTCCGCTACGGCAGCTTCGACGAAGCGCTGGAAAAAGCCAACGACACCGAGTTCGGCCTCTCCGCCGGCCTGCTCGCCGACGACGAGGCGTTGTGGACGCATTTCCAGCGCACCATCCGCGCGGGCATCGTCAACTGGAACCGGCCGACCAACGGTGCGTCGTCGGGCGCGCCGTTCGGCGGTCCGGGCCGCTCGGGCAATCATCGGCCGAGCGCGTTCTACGCCGCCGATTACTGCGCGTATCCGATGGCATCCGTCGAAAGCGCGCAACTGCAAATGCCCGCGAGCGTCTCGCCGGGCCTTCAATTCTAAGGATCGACGATGCAAGCCACTGAAGCCAATTTCGACGGCCTGGTCGGCCCGACCCACAACTATGCGGGGCTCTCGTTCGGCAACGTCGCGTCGCAGAACAACGAGAAGTCGGTTGCGAATCCGAAGGCGGCGGCCAGGCAGGGCCTGCGCAAGATGAAGCAGCTCGCCGACCTCGGTTTTCATCAGGGCGTGTTGCCGCCGCAGGAGCGTCCGTCGATGCGCCTGTTGCGCGAACTCGGCTTCTCCGGCGACGACGCGTCGGTGATCGCGCGCGTCGCGAAAGACGCGCCCGAGTTGCTGGCCGCGGCGAGTTCGGCGTCGGCGATGTGGACCGCGAACGCGGCGACCGTGAGCCCGTCGGCCGATACGCATGACGGCCGTGTGCATTTCACGCCGGCCAATCTGTGCAGCAAGCTGCATCGCGCGATCGAGCATCAATCGACGCGCCGCACGTTGCGCGCGATCTTCAGTGATACCGACCGCTTCGTGGTGCACGAGGCGCTGCCCGGCACGCCGGCGCTCGGCGACGAAGGCGCGGCGAATCACACGCGCTTTTGCGCGGACTATGGCGCACGCGGCGTCGAATTCTTCGTGTACGGCCGCAGCGAATACCGTCGCGGACTGGAGCCGAAGCGCTTTCCCGCGCGTCAGACGTTCGAGGCGAGCCGCGCGGTGGCGCACCGTCATGGCCTGGGCGACGCGGCGACGGTGTTCGCGCAGCAGAACCCCGACGTGATCGATGCGGGCGTGTTTCATAACGACGTGATCGCGGTCGGCAATCGCAACACGCTGTTCTGCCATCAACTTGCGTTCGTCGAACAGCACGCGGTGTACGACGAACTGCGTTCGAAGCTCGCGGGCCTGAAGGCCGGCTTCGACGTGATCGAAGTGCCGGACTCGCAGGTGAGCGTGGCCGACGCCGTCACGTCATATCTGTTCAACAGTCAGTTGCTGACGCGCCCGGACGGCAAGCAGGTGCTGGTGGTGCCGCAGGAATGCCGCGAAAACCCGCGCGTGGCGGCCTACCTCGACGACCTCGCCGCGCACTCGGGCCCGATCGACGATGTGCTCGTGTTCGATCTGCGCGAGAGCATGAAGAATGGCGGCGGTCCGGCGTGCCTGCGTCTGCGCGTGGTGCTCGACGACGCGGAACGCGCGGCGGTGACGCCGGGCGTATGGATCGACGACAAGCTGTTCGGCCGCCTGGATGCGTGGATCGAAAAGCACTATCGCGACCGCCTCGCGCCGGCAGATCTGACCGATCCGCAATTGCTCGCCGAGTCGCGCACCGCGCTCGACGAACTGACGCAGATTCTCGGGCTGGGTTCGCTGTATGACTTCCAGCGCTGAGCACCCGATGCCGGTTCAGGTTCCGATTCCGATGCTCAACGATTTCCTCGCCTATACGCTCGGGGGGACGCGGCCTGCCGCGAATGAAACCCACGGCGTGTGCGCGAACGGCGTGCGCTGGTCGTGGCAGGATGACGGCGTGCTGGTGGTCGAGCCCGCCGCGCAACCGGCGGGCGTGCGCAGCGTGCTGGTGTCGGCCGGCGTACACGGCGACGAGACGGCGCCGATCGAACTGCTGTCGCAACTGGTGCACGATATCGCGCATGACAGCGCCGCGCTGACCTGCCGCGTGCTGGTGATTTTCGGCAACGTCGACGCGATGCGTGAAGCGTGCCGTTATCGCGACGACGATCTGAACCGCCTCTTCGGCGGCCGTCATCTGCAGGTGCCGGATAGCCATGAAGCGCCGCGTGCCGCTGCGCTGGAGCGGGCCGCGACGCAGTTCTTCGCGGCGGCGTCCGATGCACCCGGCGCGCGCTGGCATATCGACATGCACACGGCGATCCGCGCGTCCGCGTTCGAGCAGTTCGCGTTGCTGCCGCATACCGGCAAGCCGTTTTCGCGCGCGATGTTCGAGTGGCTCGGCGACGCACGCATCAGCGCAGTGCTGCTGCATACCACCAAAGGCAACACCTATTCGCACTTCACCGCGCAAGCGTGCGGGGCCGATGCGTGCACCCTGGAACTGGGCAAGGTGCGCCCGTTCGGCGAGAACGATCTGACGCGTTTTGCCGGTGCGGACCTGGCGTTGCGTCATCTGCTGGCCGGAACGCACGGCAATGCGGACGCGTCGATGCCGCGCGTGTTCACCGTGATCGATCAACTCACCAAGCAAAGCGACGCGTTCGAATTGCTGCTGGCGGCGGACGTGCCGAATTTCACGCCGTTCGCCAAAGACACCTTGCTCGCGCGCGATGGCGAGTATCGCTATACGGTGCGCCACGACGAAGAGCGCATCGTGTTTCCGAATGCGACGGTCAAGCCGGGCTTGCGCGCCGGTTTGCTGGTGATCGAAACCACCGCGGACACGCTGTCGAAGCTCGTCTAGGCGAGCGCGCCCGGCGTTGCCTGTACAATCGCGGCCGCGCGGCTGTTGCGCTGCACCACAGCGGCCGCACGGGTTTGAATCGCATTTTTGGCGCGGCAATCATGCTGGCCCGGATTCGGCTCCGTTTTATTCAATACCGTAGAGGAACACCCGTAATGAAGATGAATTGGCGAAACATGGCTGCGCTCGCGCTGTTCGCGACGGCGACCATAACGGCAGGCACCGCATCGGCGGCCGCGGATATCAAGGAAGTGCGCTTCGGCGTCGAGGCGTCGTATGCGCCGTTCGAATCGAAGTCGCCGTCGGGCGACCTGCAAGGTTTCGACATCGATGTCGGCAACGCCGTGTGCGCGAAGCTGAAGGCCAAATGCGTGTGGGTCGAGAACTCGTTCGACGGACTGATCCCGGCGCTCGCGGCGCGCAAGTTCAACGCGATCAACTCGGACATGACGATCACCGAGCAACGCCGCCAGGCGGTCGACTTCACCGATCCGATCTACACGATCCCGAATCAGATGATCGCGAAGAAGGGCAGCGGTCTGCTGCCGACGGCCGCGTCGCTGAAGGGCAAGCACGTCGGCGTGCTGCAGGGCACGATTCAGGAAACCTACGCGAAGGCGCGCTGGGCGCCGGCCGGCGTCGACGTCGTGCCGTATCAGACGCAGGATCAGATCTACGCCGACCTGGCGTCGGGCCGGCTGGACGCGTCGTTCCAGGACGCGGAAGCGGCATCGAAAGGCTTTCTGAAGAAGCCGCAAGGCGCGGGCTTCGACTTCGCGGGCCCGGCCGTCACCGACGAGAAGCTGCTCGGCGCGGGCGTGGGCTACGGCATCCGCAAGGGCGACAAGGCGTTGAAGGATGCGCTGAACGAGGCGCTGAAGGAACTGAAGGCGGACGGTACGATCGATCGCCTCGCCGCGAAGTACTTCGATGTGAAGGTCGTGATGAAGTAAGGCGTTGCGTGGAGCGCTTTGCGCTTTTCGCTTTACGCGTAGAAGTCTGGTTTTGATGCAAACGGCCGCTACATGCGGCCGTTTGCATTTGGCCTCCGGCAAACCACGAACGATGCGATACGCACGTCGCGCGCCTTGACAGCCGGTCAGCGCACGTTCGCCTCAGGCTGGTCCAGATAGTCGAACGCCACTTCGCCGAGGCCGAGCGTCAGATCGGCAAGCAGATGGCGCGCCTCGACGATCTCCAGCACCGGCAACTCGGCGACCGGCGCGAGCGCATGCGGCGCCAGTTCGAGCGAGGCCGGCCCGGTCCAGGCGCCTTTCAGATCGATATCCTGCAGGTAGTAGCGCACCAGTTCGCAGATGCGCGGCGTGCCGTCCACATGCGGAATCACCTTGAGCAGAAAGTTCGGCGTTTCGAGGCGCTTCTTCTGTTGCGCGAGATCGAGTTGCCGGTGCTTGTAGCCCATCGTGCCGGTGGCGATGCGCACCGGGCCGTAGTCGAGCGTGCCGACCAGCGTGTCGGTGTGGACCGCGAGCACCGGGTTCGCGAGCTTCTTCGGAAAACCCCACAACTCGCGGCCGCCGGCGATCGGCGGGTGGTCGTCCAGATACATCGCCAGCGTGTAGCCGCCCGCGACGCCGTTGAACGACACTGGAATCACCTGGCCGCTTTCGGTGTAGTCGCCGAAACCGGTCGAATCCGGCATGCGGATGAACTCGTAGTGCACCAGCGGTTCGCCGATCTCGAGCGGCTCGGGCACCACGGCGCGCAGTTTGTCCGGGTCGGTGCGGTAAGTGATGATCAGGAATTCGCGGTCGATGAAACGATAGGGGCCCATCGGAAATGCCGGGCTCGTGATCGGCATCGCGAAGGCATTTGACAGCACGCTTTTGACGTCCATGTTTGTCCTTGGTGGTTAAACGCGGTTGGAACGCTTCTGCACTGCATCAGAGTATCGTCGATTCCTTGCCCGATCGTCGTCGGACTGCTCACCAATTATTTCGAGATATTGCGTCGTTGACATGTCCGGGGTTGATAGCCTGCGCTAAAATCGCCGGGCATACCGTCGGCGCCACGGGCCTGACTCAGGTCAACGAACGCGCGCCATGGGGCGGCTAAAACCAGAATACAGCGGGAGGCGCCGACGGCGCCGAGCGGGGGACCGGAATGACCAGCATCGCAATCGAGACTCTGAGCCAGACCGGCGCGACGGACGACGCGCAACTGCTTGCCAGCTTCGCCCGGCAGCCGATCCTGAACCGGGACGGCATGCTGTGCGGTTACGAGATCAAGGTGCGGGCGCCGGCGTTGCCGGTGGCCGACGCAGACGCAAACACAGACGCAAACACAGACGAAGCGGCGGCGCACGCGAGCCCCGATGCGTTGCCGGGCCGCGCGCCCGAGCCGGCGCAACGCGTGGCGCGAGCCATCATCCGCGGCCTGATTCAAGGCGACGTGCGCGGCGCGCTCACCGGGCATCCGGCCTACGTCGACGTCAGCCGCGAGATGCTGCTGGACGATTTCATTCTGCGGCTGCCCGCCGACCGCGTCATGTTCGAACTGTCGCCGGCGCTCGAAGTCGACGACGCACTGATCGCGCGGATCGTGCAACTGCATGGCCGGCGCTACCGCTTCGTGCTCGACGAGGTGGCCCAGCCCGACGAGACGTTCGCCAAACTGCTGCCTTACGCGGAAGTCGTCAAGATCGACGTCACGCGCACCCCGCGTGCGTTGTTGGCCAAGCTCGCGAGCGTGCTGAAGTCGGCGGGCAAGCTGCTGGTCGCTTCCGGGATCGATGTGCAGGCCGATTTCGAAACGACGCATGCGCTCGGCTTCGATCGCTTTCAGGGCTATTTCTTCGCGCGGCCGCAAAGCTCGGCGAGCCGGCGTGTGAGCGCGCCGCGCCACGCGCTGCTGAATCTGCTGCAATTGCTGGCGGGCGACCCGACCGTCGCGCAGCTCGAAGCCGAACTGAAGCTGAACCCGGTGCTGGTGATGCACCTGATGAAGCTCGCGAACTCGAGCGGTCTCGCCGTCGGCCATAAAGTGACGACGCTGCGCGACGCGATCAACGCGACCGGCACCGACCGCATCGCGCGCTGGACGCAGTTGCTGCTCTATGCCGACGGCCGCAAGGTCGCACTCGAAGACGACCCGTTGCTGCAACTCGCGGCGACCCGGGCGCGCTTCATGGAACTGGCGATCGAGCGTTTGCCCGAAGCCGGCCGCGACGAAGCCGATGCGGCGTTTCTGACCGGTGTGTTCTCGTTCGTCGACGCGGTGTTCGGCGGCTCGCTCGAAAGCACGTTGAACGTGCTGACGCTGTCGCGTCCGATTCAAGCGGCGATTCTGCGTCGCGAGGGCGTGCTGGGTGTGCTGCTGAGGACGGTCGAAGCGCTGGAGCGCGGCGATTGGGAGCGGGTTGCCGCGCTAGGCGAGCGCCTGCAGCCGCTGACGGTGGAAGAGCTCGCGCAGATGGGTCTCGAGGCGGGCGCATGGGCCGGCGTCGCGGATCGCAGCGCGCAAGGGTTGGAAAGGATCGAGGACTGAGCGCGGGGCGGCGCGAGCGTAAAGCGCGGAGCCGAAGCCGAGGCACGGCATGCGGCGCAGGTGGCGCGTGCGCGGGCCTCGGCAAACTGAATCAGTGTTGAACAGCGTTGAAGCAGGGCAAATACAGAATCGGTGAGAGTGAAGCACCGTGATCAACGATCACGCCAGGTCTTCACATCGTCTCCATTTCCCGCATCTGCCCCAGGCCAAAAAAACGTCCCAACTCCTTCGCCAACTCGTTCAACACGCTCATCTCGTTCTGCGAGATGCGGCGTGGCTCCTGAGTATGAGACCAGTCGCCGTATAACAGCGCCACGGTCTGGTCGCTGTCATCGACCACCGGTAACAGCACGAACGCGCGGGTGTCGTCGAACGAGCGGCGGAACCACTCGGGCAAGCGCGCGATCATTTTCGGGTCGCGCGCATTCTCGATGAAGATGCCCACCGAATTCGCGATCGCGAGATGAAACACGTCGGGCTCGAACGCCGTGCTGAAGGTCAGCTTCGGCAGCGCCGCGTCGGTCTTCGGACCCAGGCCGAGGCGCGCCTTGAACGTGCCGTTGCTGTGCTTGACGAACACTACCGTGCGCGCAAAGCCGAGGGCCGCCAACACGGTTTCCGACGCTATCGCCAGGGCCGGCGCGAGCGGGCTGCCGTCGGGCAGGCCGCGCAGATCTTCGACCCCCACCGCGATGCGCGCCTCCGGGTTGAGCGCCTCGCGCGCGATCGCATCCGCATTCGCGCGCAGCTCGACGATTTCGCGCATCACGCCGTCGCCGCCTTCTTCGCGGGCGAGCGCGACGCTCATCTCGAGCAGCACTTCGGGGTCCGTATTCAACGCACCGCTGTATTCCTGCGCCAGTTCGGCGATGCGTGCTTCACGCTCCCAGTCCGGCGTGTTCTGCTGGGTGAGCACGTCGGCGACCGCGGTCGAGTAATTGGTGATCGCGCGCAGCCACTGCACCTGGCGCGGCTGTTCGACATCCTGCGGATCGAACTCGCCCATGCCCGAGCGGATCATGTCGGGCAGACGCCAACGCACGGCGGCTTCGGCGCCGATCTCGTCGAACGTCACGCCGAGCACCAGCACGCACGCATCGGCTTCGAGCGTGCCGTCGTCGATATGACGGCGAATCTGGTCCCACTCGGCGTCCAGATAGAACACCACCAGCAGCTTGCCGATCTGCCGCATCAGCGTGCAGACCACCGCTTCTTCGCCGGCGCGCAGATCGCCGCGCTCGGTCAGCTTGCGCGCGACGCAGCCCGACAGCAGCGTGCGGTTCAGTTCGAGTTTCGCGTCGATGCGGCGCGGCGCGCTGTGATGAAAGTGATCGACGATCTTCAGACCGACGACGAGATGGCCGACCGCGTCCATGCCGAGCACCATCAGCGCGCGCGACACGGTCGTGATGTTGCCGCCGAACGCCATATACATGGCCGAGTTGGCGAGGCGCAGCACCTTTTGAGTCAACGCGAAGTCCGACAGCACCACTTGCACGAGGCCGCTGAAATCGAGGTCGTCATTGTTCATCGCCGCCATGGTGGTGCGCAGCGACTGCGACAGCATGGGGAAATCGCCGCGCTCGCTCATTCGCGTCCAGAGCCGGTCGAGCACTGCCGCCTTTACCATGTGAGTCCCGCAAAAACCATACATGTTCCAATGAGTGCCACGCCGGCCTCGGGCCGGCTTGTTCCACTGCCTAAGCGCTGTGCCTGCATTTGCTAGGCGGAGTGCAAGTGAAGCGTGCGCGCTTCGAAACGCCGCGCGAGTTCGTCGGAGGGCAATGCCTTGCAGACCAGCCAGCCCTGAATGTGATCGCATCCCATCTCGGTGAGCAGCGTGCGTTGCGCTTCCGTTTCGACGCCTTCGGCAACCAGTTCGAGATCGAGCGTTTGAGCGAGTCCGACGACCGCGCTAACGATTGCCTGATCGTTTCGCGAGGTTAGCAGATTCTCGACAAAACTCCGGTCGATCTTGAGCTTGGCCAGCGGAAATCGTTGCAGGTAAGCCAGACTCGAATAGCCGGTGCCGAAATCGTCGACCGCAAAGCGGATGCCCATCGCCGTCAGTTCTTCGAGCAGACCCTTGGCGTGCGCCGGGTCGTGCATCAGCAGGCTTTCGGTGATCTCGAACACGACGCGGCGCGGATCGATGCCGGTCAGCTCGATCGCCTCGCGCACGGAGTCCTTGAAGCGCGGATCGCGGAACTGCTGCGGCGATACGTTCACCGCCACGTATTGCAGCTCGATGCCTTGCGCGTCCCACTGGATCAACTGCATGCAGGCGACCTTCAATACCCAGTTGCCGAGGAAGTTGATCAGGCCGATCGACTCCGCGAGCGGGATGAACATCGACGGCGGCAGCAGGCCGTGCACCGGATGGGTCCAGCGGATCAGCGCCTCGACGCCGACCACGCCGTGCGTGCGACTGCTCGTGATCGGCTGGAAGTGCAGTGAGAACTCGCCGTTGCGCACGCCGTCGTAAAGATCGGCCTCCAGCTTCAGGCGTTCGGCATCGGCGGGGTTGTCGTCCGGCACATAGAACGCGAGCGTGTTGCCGCCGGCCGCCTTGGCTTGCAGCAACGCATGGTCGGCCCAGCGCAGCAGGTGGGTGTCGTGCGCGGCGGTGTCGTTGGCGTGGCGCACGTCCGGATACAGCGCGATGCCGATGCTCGCCGACAGATGCACCTGCTGGCCCTTGAACCCGTAGGGCTGCTGGATCGCGGTCAGCAGGCGCCGCGCCAGCGCTTCGGCGGCTGCGGCGGCGTCGGTGCGGCTGGCGGCGGGCTTCACGAGGATCGCGAACTCGTCGCTTGCGACACGCGCCACGGTCTCGTTCGGACCCGTCATGTTCAACAGACGCCGCGAGGTGTCGCGCAGCATCTCGTCACCGACGTCGTAGCCGAGCGCGCGGTTCACGCGCTGATAGTCGTCGAGGTCGAGCAGGAGCAGCGCCACCGGCGTGCCGTGCGCGTCCGCTTGTTGTTGGGCGTCGAGCAGCGCGGGCAGCAGCGCCGACTGATTGGCCAGATTGGTCAGGCGGTCCAGATGCAGCGCCTGGGTCAGCCGCTCCTCGGTGGCGCGCCAGGCCGACACGTCGAAGCCGGCGATCGCATAGCCGTCGGTGCCGTCGTGGCTGCTGCGTACCACGCGCAATTCGACGGTGATCGGATAGGTCAGCGACTTGATCAGGCCGAGCGTCGCCTTCTCGACGTTGCCGGAGCTCGCGGCGCGCGTCAGCAGCGCGTCGAGGCGCGCCACGTCGGCCGGCGCGACCAGATCGTGCAGCGTGATCGTCTCCAGATACTCGCGGTGGTAGCCGATGAAGCGCAGGCTGGCGTCGGACACGTAGATGAAGCGCAGCGCATCGTCGACGTGCGCCAGCAGGTCGACGGCGCCGACCACCTGTTCCAGTTGCGCAGCGCGGCTTGCGCCGCTCTGCTGTGTGCCGTCCACGCGCCGGCCGAACGCACGAAGCCGGTCCATGACCGTGCGCAAGGAGCCCCGGCGGGGCGCGGTGATCCTGTTCGCTTCCATGTTTGTCGCTGGCAACCTGTGTTCGTCTGGCAGGCGGGCGGCTCGCTTGCCGCTGGTTCGGGCGGTCAAGAGGTATCAGGCCGCCCCATCAGAACGAGATAACGACCCCGGCCGGAAAATCTTTAGCGGCGGCCAGAAAAAACATCGGGTAAGCAAGCGCGTGCGCGCCGGGGCGCCGCCGCCGGCGCGATTCGGTTAAAGTGGCGCCGCTTGATGTCCGTTAACAGGGCAATCCTTGTTGTGCAGTGCCGGCTGTGACGTCGCTGCTGCGTAGCCTTTCCGAATAATTGCACCGATGATCCATGTCCGAACGTCATATTGCCAGGGCCCTTGCCCGGCGCATCGAGGTGCTTGACTCATCCGTCGACGACGCCGAGCGAGGCTCCGCCGCGCAGTTCATCTACCTGGGCCGTCAGCCGATCCTCGATCGCGACGGCGCGCTCAATGCGTACGAGCTGCTGTTCCGGACCGGCGCGCACAACTACGCCGAAGTCAGCGACGACGCGCAGGCGACCGCGCAGGTGGTCGCTCACACGCTCGGCGGGATCGGCGTGCCGGCGGTGCTGGGGCCGCTGCGCGGCTTCGTCAATATCGACCGCGCGCTGCTGTTCAACGACATCGTCCATCTGATGCCGCCTGAGCGCTTCGTGCTCGAGATCCTCGAAACCGTGAGGTTCGACGCGCAACTGACGCGCCGGCTGGGCGAGTTGCGCCGCGCCGGCTTCCAGGTGGCGCTCGACGATGTCGGCGAACTGTCGGACGAGCTGATCGACGTGCTGCCGTACACCGACATCGTCAAGATCGACTTTCTGCAAACCCCGCGCGCCGCGCTCGCCGAACTGGCCGCCACGCTGCGCGGCCACGGCAAGACGCTGGTCGCCGAGAAGGTCGAGACGCGCGAGGACTTCGCGCTCGCGCGCGAACTCGGCTTCGATCTGTTCCAGGGATACTTCTTCGCGCGGCCGCAGGTGCTGGCCGCGCCGCACAGCCGTTCGGTGCGTCCGGGCCTGCTGCGCCTGCTCGCGCTGCTGTCGCGCGATGCCGGCATTGTCGAGCTGGAGGCCGAACTCAAGCTGAACCCGAGCGTGGTGGTGCAACTGCTGCGGCTGGTCAATTCGAGCGCGTTCGGGCTTGGACGCAATATCGCGTCGCTGCGCGAGGCGATCATCGCCACCGGCACGCGGCAGATTGCACGCTGGGCGCAACTGCTGCTGTATGCGGACAGCGGCGATCTGCCGTGGCGCGCCGATCCGCTGGTGCAGCTGGCCGGCACGCGCTCGCGCTTCATGGAGCTTGCCGCCAGCTGGCTGCGCCCGTCCGATAATGATTTTGCCGATGCCGCGTTCATGACCGGTATTTTTTCTCTGGTCCACGTGGTGCTCGGCAGCAAGCCGCGCGTGGTGCTGGAGAAGCTCGGCCTCGCGCCGCATATTCGCGAAGCGATCGTGTCGGGCAGCGGTGAACTCGGCACCTTGCTGCGTCTTGCCGAAGTGGCGGGCGAGGGGGGCGACGCCGCGTCGATTGCCGCGGCACCCGATGCGCCGGCCGGCTTCGCGGCGCTGACTCCCGACGTGCTGTCCGAGTTGAATCTGTCGGCGGCGGCGTGGTTCGGCGCGCATGTCGAGGAAGCGGCTGTCTGAGGTGGTCGAGGGCGCCGTGCCCCGCGCATGTCTGTCTTACGCACCCTTCAGGCTTCTTCATACGTATTCCGTGCGGACGTGTTCCAATAGCGTGCAGAGCTGGCTGGGGTTCCACTGAACGCCGCCAACCTCGGTTCATTGGACTAAGCGCGTGAAGTCACGCCAAGGAGGAGCAGCAGATGAAAGGGAAATTCATACCGATGGCGCTGGCCGTCGTCATGTCGGCCGGATTCGCGATGTATTCGTTGAGAGCCTCCGCGACGCTCAAGCCGGGCGACGCGGCGCCGCCGTTTACCGCGGAGGCCTCGCTGGGCGGCAAGACCTATACGTATTCACTGGCCGACGAGTTGAAGAAAGGGCCGGTGGTGCTGTACTTCTATCCGGCGGCCTTTACCAAGGGCTGCACGATCGAAGCGCACGAGTTCGCCGATGCCGTCGACGAGTACAAGAAATATGGCGCGACGGTGATCGGCGTGTCGCACGACAACATCGACACGTTGACGAAGTTTTCCGTGAGCGAATGCCGTAGCAAGTTCCCGGTTGCAGCGGACGCCGAAGCGAAAGTGATCGGCGCTTATGACGCCGGCATGCCGATGCATGGCTCGATGGCCAATCGCGTGTCGTATGTGATCGCGCCGGACGGCAAGATCATCTATGAGTACACGAGCCTGTCGCCGGAGAAGCACGTCGAGAACACGTTGAAAGCGGTGAAGGAGTGGGCGGCGACGCATAAGCAATAAGCGGCCGTCACGCCGGGCTCACGCGCGGCGGCGCGTTTTTCGCCATGGTGCCTTGCGCCGGGAATGAGGCATCGCTCATGCTAGGCTAGGCTTTTTTGCCGGGTGAGCTTGCGATGCCGATTGTCGTTGCGTTAATTGCGCTGATCGCGCTGGTGTACGGCGCGGTGCGCGCGTTCTATGCGTTGCAGGCGGCCTTCGGGCTGGCCGTTGCGGTCGGCGTGGCCGTGCTGGTTGCGTTGCTGCTGATGGCCGCCGCCGCATATTGGTGGCGCCGCCGCCAGGAAGTCGCGCCGAACGTTCACGACGGCGACTGGACTCATGAGCTCAAAGGGAACTGGGGTTCGGTCCGGCTCGCTGCCGGCAAGCGGCTGTGCGAGATTCATGTCGGCGCAGAGCGCGGCGCATATATTTTTGCCGATCTGCGCGGGGCCGAGGTTCAGGGCCGCGAGGGTCAATCGCAGGTCGCTTTGAAGGTTAAAGACCCGAGGCATGCCGATTGGCTTGTGCCGATGTCGGGGGAGCGGCAGGCGAAGCAATGGCAGCGGATTTTTTTGCTGGCGATGGAGCAGAAGCTTTAGGTTCTTGCGCACGCGGTTGGTTTGCGCCAGCAGCGTTGGCTTCGCATGGGCCGATAGTGTTCTTAGTGTTCTATTAGCACGCGCTGGCACTGCGGATAGAACAATGGCGGAAGCAAAGGCCGACGTTGTGCAACATCAGAAAGAAAATGCCAGCCAGGTCAAAAATGGCAAAGTGGATAGCCGGCATTCAGAACATGACGCGGCGAAGCAGATACACAACTATCTCCGACCCCAACGAATATCTCTTGTATTTCGGAATTATCCCATAGGTTTATTTGTTGAATGTTGGCATAACATAGTTAATCGCAAACGCGGACGTATAAATGCCGACAGATCTTGTTCAGAATCTACTGTGTGCAGCGATGATGGAATGTTGCACACCCGCTCTGGTCAAAACAATTGCGAGACATACACAGTTCATTGCGGCGGCCAGGGCTGCTGAGAATGATCTGAACGCTTTCGCCGCAAAAGACCCGGCGTCTCGTGGGGCGGTCGAGAATATCGCGTTCGGATATTCATCCTATAAGGCGGTGCTGCACTACCGACTTGCGCATGCACTTCTCGATATAGCCAGGCTCGACGGTGATCATGGTCGGGAAATCGAAAGTGCCGCCGCGCTTGTGTCGGCTCGGGGCAAGTTGCTTTCCGGCGCCGAGATTCATCCGCGCTGTTACATCGGGCGGGGCTTCGTTTTGGACCACGGGTGGGGGACCGTTATCGGTGAAACATCGCGAATCGGCGACGACTGCTACATTCTCGGCGGTGTTGTTCTCGGCGCCACGGGCATATCGGCGAACCCTTCAGGAAAACGCCATCCGACAGTAGGCAACCGGGCAGAGATAGGAGCGTTTACGCGGATTTTTGGCGATGTGGTTATAGGCAATGATGTGTTCATCTCGCCACACTGCGTTATTACAGAAGATATTCCGTCAGATTCGATCGTCACGCTCAAATCCGAGCTTCAGTTGACAAGAAGGCGACAACCTCAGCGCTCGTTAGAATCCCGTTGAACCTACCTTGATTATCATGTTTTCACTCAACCGAAAGACCCATAAGCTCTACTACGATGACCTTCATCTGGACCGATGCGTCGCGAAAGTCGTCAAGTCAGGTACCGGTCACGTGGAACTCGATGCTACCGTCGCCTATCCGGAAGGCGGCGGACAGGACGCTGATAACGGAGTCATTCTTCTACAGAATGGCTGTGAAATTCGCTTTATTCACGCAAGGAAAATGTATTGCGATCATGTGGCCATTTCGAATTTCCCTGAGATTCAAGTTGGAGGGGTGATTGAACATGTCGTTCATCCCGATGATATTGCCCATCTTTCCGGCATACAGGCTGGCGATCCGGTTGAGGTGCGAATCGACCGTTTGCGTCGTTCGCAACTCTCGCTGAGCCATACAGCATGCCACCTGCTTTTGCTAGGGGTGCAACAGATTAGGCCCGATGCGGTTGAATGGATACTCGGCTGCCATATTCGTGCAGATGCCGCACGACTTGATTTCGGGGTCGAGGAACGTATCTCAAACGAGGAAGTCCATGAGATAGAAACTATCGCTAACGCATTCGTTTCACGTGCGAGCGACGTGCGTGTCTATGCCCATGCAGCATACGCTGACGCCCGATACTGGGAATGCGAGGGCGAGGTTATTCCCTGTGGGGGCACCCACATCAGTAATACAAAGCCGATTGGGCGAATGGAAATTCGACGGAAGAGCATGGGGGCGGGGAAGGAGCGCCTGTCCTGTTCGTTCAGCGACGCGATATTCAACACAGGCATTTTCCACGCGTGAGTCCGCTCGATCCCTGTGCCCAAGTCCCCGTCCGCAACCAGACGGGGCAGTCAGTATTCAGGGAGAGCGTGGGAATAGGTAGCGATAGCGCTGTATTGCCGAGGCTATTCGAAATCGGATAAGTAAGACTCTACGCCGTCGTAGATCATGGTCAACACGGTGGCGTTACTGGGTAATTCATTGGCTAGCTTGGAGATTGCCACCAGATTGGCCGCTGAGGAAATGCCGAGGCTGATCGAATCCCTTCGCATGATTCTCCGAACCATCTCTTCACATTCGAGTCTGGAAACCTTTAGCATTCCATCGAGCACTGACAGGTTCAGGATGCTCGGAATGATGCCGATGGATAGTCCCTGAATATCATGTGGAGCGTGGCGATCAGCAAGCAGATCGCATTGCTCGGGCTCGACACCGAAAACGCGCAGCTCGGGCCACTGCCGCTTGAGTATTTCTCCGATGCCGGTGATATGTCCGCCTGTACCGATACCAGCTACGAAGCAGTCCACTTTCCAGTCGCCGAAATCGCGGACGATTTCCTGGGCGGTGGTATGTCGATGCGTGTCTGGATTGGCACTGTTTCTTTGTTGATTGAGCATCACATAGGTGGGATTCTCGAGTTGTAATTCCATGGCCCTTTGTCCGTGCGAGTTATTTCCCAGACGACTGTCTGAGAGAACCACCTCGGCGCCATACAGGCGCAGCAATTTTTGCTTCTCAATACTGTAGTTGTCTGGTATCACCAGCACCACCTTGTAGCCGAGGACGTTGGCGGCGATGGCTAGGCCAATGCCCGTGTTGCCGCCACTGGGTTCCAGAATGGTTTGCTGATTTCCTCTTACAAGAATGCCTTTGCGCTCGGCGTCGTGAATCATGCCCAGCGCGATCCTCGCCTTGTGGCTTCCACCTGGATTGAGCGATTCCAGTTTCGCATAAACCTTCAGCCCAAGATTGCTAGAAAACGCTTCCAGTTGAACGATCGGTGTGTTGCCAATAGCTTCGACTATCGACTTATAAATCATCGCGTCAGCACTCCGGCCCGAATCAATAGATCGGCATGTCGGGGGCGACATCCCTTACCCAACGCTTCATGCTGCCTTCCAGCACCTTCACGTGCGCGAACCCGGCGTCCCGAAGCGTGCTTGCGGCTCGCTCGGCCCGCGTGCCGCCATAGCAGATCAGATAATGGGTTTGACTTGGATCGAGTACGCCGATGCGGTCGGTTAACTCGTCCAAAGGAATATGCAGCACGCCGGGCAATTGACATACTTCCAGTTCATTCGCGTCGCGCACATCAAGCAGCACATGGTTGTTGTCTTTCTGCGCCATGATCGACTCGAGAGCACGCGGTTTTATATAAAAGTCGGGCGCTAGCCGCGGTCGTCCCGGACTAGCGTCGGCACACGACACTCCGTCTGGCTCGACACGTGTGCCGCTGCGGTTCGCGGAGCAGACGGGACAGTCCGGGCGACGCCGGAGTCGGAGTTCGCTGAATCGCATTGTTAAGGCGTCGAAACGCATCAGCCGCCCGGCCAATGACTCGCCGATATCGAGGATCAGCTTGATGGCTTCTGTCGCCTGAATGAGTCCGACCACGCCCGGCAGCACGCCGATAACGCCACCGGCGCTGCAGTTCGGCGCCAGTTCGGGAGGCGGGCTAGCGGGGAAGATACAGCGATAGCATGGTCCTGCGCGATGATTGAATACGCTCATTTGGCCTTCGAAGCGATATATCGCGCCGTATACCAGTGGTTTGCCCAATTGGACGCATGCGTCGTTGACCAAGTAGCGTGAAAAGAAGTTGTCAGTGCCGTCGACAACCAGATCGTACTGCCCGATAAGCTGTATGGCGTTGTCCGCATCCAATGTGGCAGCGTAGGTGTCGATCTGAACGTCGGCATTGAGATCTTGTAACCGCTGTTTCGCAGACTCCACTTTGAGCATGCCGAGGGTGCTGTTTCCATGCACGATCTGACGTTGCAAATTGCTGCTTTCCACGACGTCGAAGTCTATCAAACCGAGGGTTCCGACACCTGCGGCCGCCAGGTAGAGACAAACGGGGGAGCCCAAACCGCCTGTGCCGACAATCAACACCTTCGCCTTCTTCAATCGTAACTGACCCGCACGTCCGACGCCCGGCAGGGTGATATGGCGAACATAGCGGCGGATCTCGTCGTTGGATAAGCGGTCGGTGTCCAATCCACCGGAGGTCGCGAGCATGATTTCAACTTCGCTGCCGGGTGTCGGTACGTGGTCGAGGTCGACTAGCTCTCCTGAGCAGGTCAGAAGAAAGTGCTCCTTGAAGGAACCGTTTTCATAGAAGAGGTGCGTGCGTAACTGCGAGTGACGCTTGCAAATGTATTCAATCAGCTCGCGCAGCGTGCTGCCCTCGCTTTCCGTACGATCGGACGGCAGTTGTGCCGCTCTTGCGAGGACTTCCGGAAAAATCACGACGGTCATGGTTCAGCTCCTTATGCTTATTACTGAGTTTGTCTCACTAACCTGGAACTCTCGGGTGCAGGCAAACTGATCACGGTCCCACTCGAAGAGTCTGGCTGCCAGCGCACGGCCCTCGCGGATATCGACGATCAGATAGCCGACCGGGTAGACCGGTTTACCCATGAATAGCGCTTTGTCCTCGTCTTCGCGGCTGAAGTACGCTCCAACATCCGGATGCGAGTGGTAGATGATTGCGACGGGGTTGTTGCTTCGAAGGCTCTGAGTGATGGCAAGGGTGTCGGCGACTGAAAACGTGTAACCATTGACGGCCGTACGTTTATGGATATCAGGTTGGCGTCGATTCAACTCGCTCTGGATATTGATCCCGCAGTGCACGGTTCCATCGGCGAGTACAAAGCCGCAGCACTCCTCCGGGTACGTGCTGCACGCGTGGTTGCAAATGCGCAGCAAATTCTCATGACTGAGTAGCTCCATCGTTGCCTCACGCAGACGGCTGGTTTTTCTTTACCGCACGTCTTTCCACAGGCAACTTCGTGATCGCGAAGCCAAGCAGCAACAGTGCGGAAAAGATGCCCAGATCTCTCGAAACCGGCAGCCCCTCATACCACGAACCGATGATGACGGCGAACGCCGGGAAGATGATGAACACGAACGACAGGATGACGGGACTGATCCGCTTGAGCAGAAAGAAATAGACGATAAAGCCGCCGACGGACGCGGCCAGTCCAAGATAAGTGAGCGCGCTCCACGAACGAAGCGTGATGTCGGAAAGTCTTGGACGCTCAATCAACCATCCCGAGACGAACAGCAGCAATCCAGCGATGCCGATTGGCAGCGTATTGAAGGTGATCACGCTGATGTTCGCCCCTTGATGCTTTGTCACGACGTAGCACAGGGCGTGCATCACGGCCGCGGCAAGGATCGCCAGCACGCCAAAGAGCTCGGCGTGATCCATGTGCAGGCCCTGCGTCTTGAGGATCATGAACAGACTGCAGAACCCGATCGCAATACCCATGACTTGCGAAAGGTGGATTTTTTCCCGTAAAAACAATGCGGAGAATATCAAGATAAATACCGGCATGCAGCTAAACAACAACGCAGTCAATCCCGACGACACATGTATTTCGCCGTAATTCAAAAAATAATATGGAACACTGAAGTAGCACAATGTGACGAATAGAAAGAAGCCGGTTTTTTCTCGCGGGAAGCGCACCGATTCGCGGCGTGCCAGCGCAAAGACCAGGAACAGCGGAAACGCAATCAGAAACCGAAGTCCCGCTGAAGTCAGTGGCGGCGTGCTTTCCACGGCGATCCTGATTCCCAGCCACGTGGTGCCCCAACTCAAACAGACAATCAGGAAGAGCAACGAAGTCACGATACCCGCTCGCCAGCGTACGCGTTCTTTTAGCGGGCTTTCAAGATTGGCTGTTGTTGGCATAGTGTCAATTGTTCTCTTATCTTAAATAAACTCATGAAAAATCATTAGAATCGATATTGATCAATTCAATAAGACTATTGAGGTGAGCAGTGGCAGTCAAACCAATTATTGACACGGTTCCAATGCTGAAATCCGCGCTTGCCGGTGGGCAGACACCCAAATACAAACGGCTTGCGCAGGCGCTGCAGGCGCAGATTCAGGACGGCTCCATCGAAGTGGGCGCCAAACTGCCGCCGCACCGGCTGCTGGCCGACAGGCTCGGTGTGACCATCGGCACGGTGAGTCGCGCCTATGCCGATCTGGAGCGCATGGGTTTGGTGGTCGCCAGAGTGGGGGACGGGACTTTCGTGCATCAGCGAGGTCTGGAGCGGCCGAAAGACAGCGGTTTTCGTAACGCCATCGACGCGCCGCAGCCGTGTATCGATATGAGTCACAGCATGCACATTCCCGGGGGCGAAGTCGGTCTGCTGGCGAAAAGCCTTCAGGACCTGGCCGGCGACGCATCCGCGTTGCGGGATCTCACGCTTTATGCGCCGGATGTCGGTGCGTTGCGCCATCGTCAGGCGGGAGCGCGATGGTTAGGCCACGGCGAGTTTGCTGCCATGCCGGATCAGGTCGTGTGCGTGAACGGTGCCCAGCATGGATTGCTTTGCACGCTGATGGCGTTGCTGCGTGCGGGTGACATTCTCGCCGCTGAACAGCTGACCTATCCTGGACTGATCGGCGCTGCGCGTTGTCTCGGCATCAAGCTGCTAGGCATCGACATGGACGAGGAGGGGCTGGTGCCCGACTCCCTGCTCGACGCGTGCCGCACGCATCGCGTGTCCGCGCTGTATTGCACGCCGACGATCCAGAATCCGACGACGTCGGTGCTTTCTACTGCGCGCCGCGAGGCGATTGCGCGGATCTGCCGTGCCCACAACGTGCTGATTATCGAAGACGAAGCGCACGGCGTGCTGATGGCCGATCGCCCCCCGCCGATCAGTCGGTTCGCGCCGGAGCGCGGCGTTCTGATCAGCAGCTTGAGCAAAGGTGTGGCAGCGGGGCTTCGGGTGGGCTACGTGCACGCGCCGCTGCCTCTGATCAGCCGGCTCGGCGCCGCGTCAAGGTCGACCTGCTGGATGGCGACGCCGCTGCAGATGGAACTGGCGAGCCGCTGGATCGAAGATGGGGCGGCGCAGATGCTGATGCGCCAGCAGGCGGCGGAAATCGAGCGTCGAAAGGGTCTCGTGGCCGACCTGCTGACTGAACGGAACTACCGGACGAGCGCACAGAGTCCGCACTTCTGGATCGAGGTGCCGGCGCCCGGCCGGGCGTGGAACGTTCAGGCCGAACTGGCGCGGAAGAACTGCCTCGTCACTTCGGCCGAAGCATTTTCGGTCAGGCGTGATGCGACGCCCCAGTTCATCCGCGCGAGCGTCAGCAATACGTCGGCAAGCGACGAACTGCTGCGCGCCGGTTTCGCGGCGCTGTCCGCATCGCTAGGACAATACGCACCGCGCAACCGCAACATCACGACGGCGCAACACCTGTTCTGCGCGCCTTCCTCGACTCCCACCGCACCCGGATCCGATCCATGTACAGATACACCACCGGCGTCGTGTAGAGCGTGAGAATCTGGCTGACAATCAGTCCGCCGACAATCGCAATCCCCAGCGGCGCGCGCAACTCCGCGCCTTCGCCGCGTCCGAACGCGAGCGGCAGTGCACCGAGGAGGGCGGCGCAGGTGGTCATCATGATCGGCCGGAAGCGCAGCAGACACGCCTGGAAAATCGCGTCGCGCGACGACATGCCCTGCCGCGACGCTTCAATGGCGAAGTCCACCATCATGATCGCGTTCTTCTTCACGATTCCGATCAGCAGGATCACGCCAATCAGCGCGATGATGCTGAACTCGGTCTGGAACAGCAGCAACGCGAGCAACGCCCCCACGCCCGCCGAAGGCAGCGTCGACAGAATCGTCAGCGGGTGGATGTAGCTCTCGTACAGCATCCCCAGCACGATATACACTGCCGCGAGCGCGGCCAGAATCAGGATCGGCTGGTCGGACATCGACTGCTGGAATGCCTGCGCCGTGCCCTGGAAGCTGCCGTGGATCGTCCCCGGCATGCCGATCTGCGCCATCGTGTCGTAGATCGCCTGGGTCGCCGTCGACAAGGACACGCCCGGCGGCAGATTGAACGAGATCGTCGAGGCCACGAACTGGCTCTGGTGATTCACCGACAGCGGCGTGGTCCCCGGCCCGAAACTCGCGATCGCCGACAACGGCACCATGGTTTCCTTCGACGTCGACACCGCCGCGCCCGACGAGGCGCTCGACTTGCCGCTCGCCGCGATCGAGTTGATCGCCTGGTTGCGCGCCGAATCGGCGGCGATGCTCGCCGCGCTCGTTGCGGTGGTCCCCGCGGCGCCGCCAGTCGTCGCGCTGGTGGTCGCGGCCGTCGTAGCCGCGTTCGACTTGACCGCGTTCGACGTGACCGTGCCCGCCGGCGCGTTGGTGGTCTGCGCGCCGCTCGCGCTGCCGCCCGACGTGCTGATGAAGAGCTGCCTGAGCATCTCGGGGCTCTGCCAGTACTGCGGCGCGACTTCCATCACGACGTGATACTGGTTCAGCGGGTTGTAGATGGTCGATACCTGGCGCTGGCCGAACGCGTCGTACAAGGTGTTGTCGATCTGCGCCGGTTTGATGCCGAACCGCGCCGCGGTGGCCCGGTCGATCGTCACCATCGCTTCGAGGCCGCCTTGCTGCTGGTCGGAGTTCACGTCCGCCAGTTCGCGGCGCGCCTGCAGCGCCTCGGTGAGCTTGGGCCCCCACAGGTACAGGTCGGGCGTCGAATCGGCCAGCAGCGTGAACTGATACTGCGCGTTCGATTGCCGCCCGCCGACCCGAATGTCCTGCACCGCCTGCAGGAAGGTGCGCGCGCCGGCCACGTCGCCGAGCGGGGCGCGCAGTTGCTGGATCACCTGATCGGCGGACACTTTGCGCTCGGTTTTCGATTTCAGCGAGACGAACATGAAGCCCGCATTGGTCTGCCGGCCGCCGGTGAAGCCCACCACGCTTTCCACCGCCGGGTTCTTGCCGACGATGTCCATCATCTGCGAGAACTTGCCCTTCATCGCCTGGAACGAGGTGCTCTGATCGGCCTGAATGCCGCCGATCATCCGCCCGGTGTCCTGCTGCGGAAAGAAGCCCTTCGGCACGATGATGTAGAGCCAGATGTTCAGGCCGATCGTCAGCAGCAGAATCGTGACGATCAGGCGCGGATGCAGCAGCGCCCAGCCGAGCGTGCGCTCGTAGCCGCGCTGCATCGACGTGAAGCCGCGTTCGAGCCAGCGCCCGAAGCGGCCTTCTTCCTCCTTCTCGTGTGGCTCGCGCAGCAGGCGCGAACACATCATCGGCGTGAGGGTGAGCGAGACGACCAGCGACACCGCGATCGCGAGCGACAGCGTCAGCGCGAACTCGCGGAACAGCCGGCCGACAATGCCGCCCATCAGCAGGATCGGCAGGAACACCGCGACCAGCGAGATGCTGATCGACAGCACGGTGAAGCCGACTTCGCGCGCGCCGATGAACGCGGCCTTCATGCGCGGCACGCCGTTCTCGATATGCCGGGAGATGTTCTCCAGCACCACGATCGCGTCGTCGACCACGAAGCCGGTCGCGATCGTCAACGCCATCAGCGACAGGTTGTCGATCGAAAAGCCCAGCATGTACATCGCGCCGAACGTGCCGATGATCGAGATCGGCACGGCCACGCTCGGAATCAGCGTGGCGCGCCAGTTGCGCAGGAACAGGAACACCACCATCACCACCAGCGCGACCGCGATCATCAGCGTGCGCTCGGTGTCGCGCAGCGACGCGCGGATCGTGGTGGAGCGGTCGGCGGTCGGCGTGATGTCGACGTCGGCGGGCAGCGACGCGTGCAGTTGCGGCAGCATCGCCTTCACGCGCTCGATGGTGTCGATGATGTTCGCGCCCGGCTGGCGGTACAGGATCACCAGCACCGAACGCTTGCCGTTGAAGAGGCCGAGGTTGCGCAGATCTTCGACCGAATCGACCACCTCGCCCATGTCCGAGAGCTTCACCGCCGCGCCGTTGCGATATGCGATGACGAGGTCCTTGTATTGCGACGCCTTGCTTGCCTGGTCGTTGGTGTAGATCTGCACGCGGTTCGCGCCGAACTCGATCGAGCCTTTCGGGCTGTTCGCGTTGGCCGCGGCAAGCGCCGCGCGCACGTCTTCGAGACCGATGCCGTAGTGCGAGAGCGCATGCGGCTGCAGTTCGACACGCACGGCCGGGTTGGCCGAGCCGCTCACGTCCACTTCGCCGACGCCGTCCACCTGCGACAGCGACTGCTGCAGCACGGTGGCCGCCGAGTCGTACAACTGGCCGGCGGTCAGCGTATTCGACGTGAGCGCCAGAATCAGGATCGGCGCGTCGGCGGGATTGACCTTGTGATACGTCGGGTTGCTGCGCAGGTTGGTCGGCAGGTCGGCGCGCGCGGCGTTGATCGCAGCCTGCACGTCGCGCGCAGCGCCGTTGATGTCGCGGTCCAGGCCGAACTGCATCGTGATTCGCGTCGAGCCCACCGAGCTCGACGAGGTCATTTCCGTGACGTCGGCGATCGAGCCGAGATGCCGTTCGAGCGGACTCGCGACGCTGGTGGCCACGGTATCCGGGCTCGCGCCCGGCAACGTGGCCTGGATCGAAATGGTCGGGAAATCGACCTGCGGCAACGGCGCGACCGGCAGTCTGGTGAACGCGACAATACCGGCCAGCGCGACGCCGATCGCCAGCAACGTGGTGGCGACCGGGCGGGAGATAAACGGACGCGACAGGTTCATCGCTCAGTTCCCTATGTCGGTGGCGGGCGGCGGCGTAGGCTTGCCGCGATTGAAGCGCTCACGCGCGCGCCGGCCCAGCGAATCGAACGCGAGGTAGATCACCGGCGTGGTGAACAGCGTCAGCAACTGGCTGACGATCAGGCCGCCCGCAATCGCGATACCGAGCGGCCGGCGCAGCTCCGAACCGGCGCCGGTGCCGAGCATCAGCGGCAGGGCGCCGAGCAGCGCGGCGAGCGTGGTCATCAGGATCGGCCGGAAGCGCAGCAGGCACGCCTGGTAGATCGCTTCGCGCGGCGGCTTGCCTTCCTCGCGCTCGGCATAGAGCGCGAAGTCGATCATCATGATCGCGTTTTTCTTCACGATACCGATCAGCAGCACGATGCCGATGATGCCGATGATGTCCAGATCGTGCCCGGTGATCAGCAGCGCGAGCAGCGCGCCGACCCCGGCCGAAGGCAGCGTCGAGAGAATCGTGATCGGGTGGATGAAGCTTTCGTACAGCACGCCGAGCACGATGTACATCGTGACGATCGCCGCGAGAATCAGGAACAGTTCGTTCGTCAGCGACGCCTGGAACGCCAGCGCCGCGCCCTGGTAGCGCGTCTGGAACGACGCCGGCAGGCCGACGTCCTGCTCCGCCCGGCTGATCGCCTTCACCGCCGCGCCGAGCGACGAACCCGGCGCGAGGTTGAACGACACGGTAGTAGCCGGGAACTGGCTCAGATGCGTGACCAGCAGCGGCGCGGGCTTCTCGATGAACTTCGCGATCGACGACAGCGGCACCTGACCGCCCGTGGACGTGGAGGAGGGCAGATAGATCGAGTTCAGCGACTCGGTGTAGTGCTGCATCTGCGGCATCGCTTCCAGAATCACGCGGTACTGGTTCGAGTGCGTAAAGATGGTCGAGATGATGCGCTGCCCGAACGCGTCGTACAGCGCGCTGTCGATGGTGGCCGGCGTGATGCCGAAGCGCGACGCGGTGGCGCGGTCGATTTCGATGAACACCGAGCGGCCGTTGTCCTGCAGATCGGTCGCGACGTCCGCGAGTTCGGGGGCCTGCTTCAGGCGCTCGACGAGCTTCGGCACCCAGGTCGTGAATTCGCTGATGTTCGGATCGGTCAGCATGAACTGGTACTGCGTCGGGCTCACGGTCGAGTCGATCGTCAGATCCTGCACCGGCTGCATGAACAGCGACGCGCCGGCAATATGCGCGACGTCCTTCTGCAACTGGCGGATCACTTCGCTCGCGGTGTTGCTGCGGTCGTCGCGCGGCTTCAGGTTGATCAGCATGCGGCCGCTGTTCAGCGTGATGTTGCTGCCGTCCACGCCGATGAACGACGTGAGGCTTTCCACGTCCGGGTTCTTCAGAATCTGCGCGGCGAGTTGCTGCTGGCGCTCGGCCATCGATGCGAACGATACCGACTGTGGCGCCTGCGTGATCGCCTGGATCACGCCGGTATCCTGCACCGGGAAGAAGCCCTTCGGAATGTACACGTACAGCAGGCCGGTCAGCACCAGCGTGAGCAGCGCGACGACCAGCGTGGAGCGTTGCCGGTTCAGCACCCACGTGAGCGCGACCGCGTAGCGGGCAATCACCCAGTCGATGAAGCGGTGCGCCCGCGCCTCGAAGCGGTGGCTTTCATGCGGCGGCGTGTGGCGCAGCAGTTTGGCGCACATCATCGGCACCAGCGTGAGCGACACCACCGCCGAGATCACGATGGTCACCGCGAGCGTGATCGCGAATTCGTGGAACAGCCGGCCGACCACGTCGCCCATGAAGAGCAGCGGGATCAGCACGGCGATCAGCGAGACCGTCAGCGAAATGATCGTGAAGCCGATCTGTTTCGAGCCTTTCAACGCGGCTTCGAGCGCTGACTCGCCTTCCTCGACATAGCGCGCGATGTTCTCGATCATCACGATCGCATCGTCGACCACGAAGCCGGTCGCGATGGTTAGCGCCATCAACGACAGGTTGTCCAGCGAGAAGCCGCACAGGTACATCACGGCGAGCGTGCCGATCAGCGACAGCGGCACCGACAGACTCGGAATGATGGTCGCGTAGAGGTTGGCGAGGAACAGGTACATCACCAGCACCACCAGCACGACCGACATCGCCAGTTCGAACTGCACGTCGCGCACGGAGGCGCGGATCGTGGTGGTGCGGTCGGTGACGATCTGCACGTCGAGCGCGGCGGGCAGTGCCTGCTGCAATTGCGGCAGCAGTTTCTTGATGCTGTCCACCACCTGAATCACGTTCGCACCCGGCTGACGCTGCACGTTCAGAATGATTGCGGGCGTGTTGTCGACCCACGCGCCGAGCTTGGTGTTCTCCGCGCCCTCGACGATGGTCGCGACGTCGGTCAGCATCACCGGGCGGCCACTCTTGTATGCGATCACTGCGGTCTTGTACTGATCGGCGTCGGTCAGCTGGTCGTTCGAGTTGATCGTGTAGTTGCGCGTCGGGCCGTCGAAGTTGCCCTTCGGCGTATTGACGTTCAGGTTCGAGATCGTGGTGCGCAGATCGTCCAGATTCAGACCGTACGCGGCGAGCGCGCGCGGGTTCGCCTGAATCCGCACAGCCGGGCGCTGGCCGCCCGACAGGCTCACCAGACCCACGCCCGCGACCTGCGAAATTTTCTGCGCGAGACGCGTGTCGGCCATGTCCTGCACCTGGGTCATCGGCAGCGTCTTCGAGGTGATCGCGAGCGTGAGAATCGGCGCGTCGGCCGGGTTGACCTTCGCGTAGATCGGCGGCGCGGGCAGGTCCGCCGGCAACAGATTGCCCGCCGCGTTGATCGCGGCCTGCACTTCCTGCTCGGCGATGTCGAGCGGCAGATCGAGGCTGAATTGCAGCGTGATGATCGACGAGCCGGCCGAGCTTTGCGACGACATCTGGTTCAACGACGGCATCTGCCCGAACTGCCGCTCGAGCGGCGCGGTGACGGACGACGTCATCACGTCCGGGCTCGCGCCCGGATAGAAGGTCTGCACCTGGATTGTCGGATAGTCGACCTCGGGCAGCGCGGACAGCGGCAGGAAGCGCAGCGCGACGAGGCCGACCAGCATGATCGCCGCCATCAGCAGCGCGGTGCCGACGGGACGCAGAATGAAAGCGCGGGATGGATTCATGCGGTAAGTGCCATGCCCTTATTGCGAGGCTTGCGCCGCGTGTTTGCCGTGACGCGCGTGTGTGCCCGAAGCGCCTGAAGCGCCCGATGCCGCGGCCGCGCCGCTAGCACCATGCGCGCCGGACGCGGCGCGCGGCCGCTCGGCCGGAATCGTGATCTTCGCACCCTCGCGCAGCCGGTCCGAACCGTCGGTCACGACGCGCTCGCCGACCTGCAGGCCGGACTTGATGCTGGTGCGCTCGCCGTCGACCGGGCCGATCTTGACCGGGCGCACCGTCACCGTATTGTCCGCCTTCACGACGTACACGAACTGGCCCATCGAGCCGTTGAGCACGGCCGTGGTCGGCACGATCACCGCGTCCTTGATCGTATCGACCAGCAGGCGCGTATTCACGAACTGATTCGGGAACAGCCGGCTGTCGTCGTTCTGGAAGATCGCGCGCAGCCGGACCGTGCCGGTGGTGGTGTCGATCTGGTTGTCCATCGTCTTGAGCGTGCCGATTTCGAGCGGCGTGGTGTTGGCGCGGTCGTACGCGGTGGCCGACAGCTGCTCGCCGTTCTGCGTGTGCCGGATGATCTGCTGCAGGTTGTCTTCGGAGGTGGTGAAGATCACGCTGATCGGCTGCAACTGCGTAATCACGACGATGCCCGTGCTCAGGCTCGACGTCACGTAGTTGCCCGGGTCGACCTGGCGCAAGCCGACGCGCCCCGACACCGGCGCGGTGATGCGAGCGTAGATGAGGTCGAGCTTGAAGCTGTCGACGTTTGCCTTGTCGGATTTGACTGTGCCTTCCAATTGGCGCACGAGCGAGGCCTGCGTGTCCACCTGCTGGCTGGCGATCGAGTCCTGCGAGAGCAGCGTCTGATAGCGCTTCAGGTCGAGGCGGGCGGTTTGCAGCAGCGCCTCGTCGCGCACCAGTGTGCCTTGCGCGTTTTCCAGCGAGATCTGATACGGGCGCGGGTCGATCTGGGCCAGCACGTCGCCCTTCTTGACCATCTGGCCTTCCTTGAAATAGACGTCCTGCAGCACGCCGCTCAACTGCGGCAGCACGGTGACGGTGGCGAGCGGGGTGACCGTGCCGAGCGCGGTCAGCACCACCGGCATTTCGCCCGTGGTGGCGCTCGCCACGTGAACCGGTTGCGGCATGTTGGCCATCGCGCCGGGACCGCCGCGGCCAGCCCGGCCGCCGCTCGCGCTCCGGGCGCCGGCCGCGCCGCTTGCGCCGCCGCTCGGACTGCCCCACGGATGCCAGCGCCACAGCACGACCCCAAGAATGACCAGCGCCGCGACGATCAGGGCGATATTGCGGCCACGGTGCCGTTTCACCATACCGGGAGCATTGTCTGGCGCGCCAGCGGCGCCCGAGGACGGTTGCGAAGCCGGGGCGGCAGGGCGTTGGGATTCCGTGTGCTGTTGTTGTTCGTCCATCGGTTCGATCAGGTGGCTGGCTTGGGTATGAGCCGCCCGTGCGGTTGCGCCGCGATGAAAATTCGGCGGACCGGCACGCGGGCGGCATGACAGGCGGTTTCGACAGCGGGTGCGCCGTGCTTGTTCAGCGCGGTGCTACCCGAGGCGCGGGACAGAGATGTTAACGCAATGCGGCATCATCACAGGTTTGCCGAGCCGTTTTCGATGCCGATAACGACTCGCCGGGCGAGCGCCCCGCGACGGTAATGCAAGATCGTACGTTGCGCGGTCTGTAACAGTCCACCTGCGTATTTTTCTTTTGATTACGAAGGTTACAGTCGGCCCCGCGTTGCCGTGCCCGCCGGGCGGCGGGCACTCGGGCGCTTCAGTTGTCGAGCCGGCGCCCCGGCGTACCGCCGATCTCGAGAACGATCTTGCCGATGCACTCGAGCAGCGCCGGCGCGGCGCGCGAGATGAGCCAGTCGCGCGGGCACTGGTCCGCCGAGCCGCCGCAATTGACCGCATAGCGCTCGCCCGACGGCCCGACGAAGCCCAGCGCGATGGCGTTCAGGCCGTCGTGCCACTCGCCGGTGGCGATCGCGAAGCCGCGTTCGATGGTGTCTTGCAGCGCGCTTTCGAGCCGGCTGCCAATGTAGCCCCAGTCGTCGCCTTCGGCCGCCTGCAAGCCGGTCAGCAGTTTGTCCCGCTCCGGCTGCGCGAGCGCCGCCAGATACGCGCGGCCCACCGCGGTGCGGCTCAGATTCATCCGCGAACCGATCTCGAGGCGCGACACCAGCACCGCCGAGCGTGGCCGGATCGCGTCGATCACCACCATGTCGAGGCGGTCCCGCACGGCCAGATGCACGGACAGCGCGGTGCGTTCGGCGAGTTCGATCAGGAACGGCCGCGCGCGCGCCCGGATATCGAAGTTGCGCAGAAAGCCGTTGCTCAATTCGAGCACCGACGAGGTCAGCACGAAGCGCTCGCTGTCAGGCAGCCGGAACAGGAAACCGGTCCCGACCAGGGTCGCGGTGATGCGCGAGACGGTCGGTTTGGGAATGCCGGTCAGTTCGGCGAGCTCGCGATTGCTGAGCGGCGCGTCGGCGGCGGCAATCGAGCGCAGCACGGTCAGGCCGCGGGCGAGTGCGGTGACTTCATCGCCCGGGCCGTCCTTGTCTTTGACCGGGTCTGCTGCGGTTCTGGGGGGCGTGGGTCGGTTCATGTGGTTTTTTGGAACTATATTTCAATTTATGCGTTCGCAATCTGCTGACAACCGAGCCGCAGTGGGCCGCCAATCGCCCCGGAACGGGACATCAAGCTGATTTTTCCTCAGAAGATTCATTGTATCGGAATATTTTGCCGTAATGAATGAAGCCTCTTTAGATTTTGCTTGACTTAGTCAGCATAACCATAAAAAATGGAACCTTATTTCGAAAGACGATTTCAGATTCTGCATTTTGAGCGTTCTGAACTCGCCACGGCTCGTGTAGTGTGTGATCGAGTGTCTTCTCACAGTGCACCGCCATGGCCCGCATGGGGGCTACGCATCGGCGGCCCACCTTTCGACTACCGTCTCTCAGGTTCTAGCACGGCCCTCGGAATGGCTAGAACTTTTTAAGGCGTCACGGCAACGTGACGCCTTTTTTTCGCCCATATTGTCGCGGCCATTTCCATTGCTTCAAGGCCATTCCGGCCTGCATTGGCCATTACATTCCGGCACGTGTTGTTCCGCCGGATCTAGCCTGCGCACAGTCTGCCAACAGAGGCCGGCGGACTTCGTGAGCTGACGCACGAAGCGGCGGCTACTCACATGACGCGACGCATAATTACCCGGCAAGCGCCGCGCTTTCAGCGCGACAGCAGTGAGACGGTCGCAATCCCCAGGATAGTCATCGCAAGTGACGCGCCAACATGAATAACGATCTCGCCCGCCGCCCAGCCGAGCCGGCCATCCTGCAGGCGCTGCACGACTTCCGCCGAGAAAGTCGAGAAGGTGGAGAGGCCGCCCATCAGGCCGGTAATGACGAACAGGCGCCACTCCGGCGCGAGTTGCGGCGCGCGCGCAAATCCCGCGACCGCGACGCCGATCACGTAGCCGGCAATTACGTTGGCGGCGAGCGTGCCGAGCGGCAAGCCGCCAAAAAGGCCGTTCAGACGGAAGCCGAGGAACCAGCGGAACAGCGAGCCGAGCGCGCCGCCAATGGCGACAGCGAGAAAGGACCAATACATGGGAAGAAGTCTGGCAAAACCGGCGTGTCGACAAGCCGGGCTGAGCGTGGACGAGGCGATGCCACGTCCGCGGTCTTCCGGGCGACGCAGGCATCATCAGCCACAAGGGCGGTTAATGGAAAATGCCATCTCCAGCGCCGCAGTCTAACATCGGCGGGAGCATCTGGGGACAGGTCCGCGCCGTGACGACAGGGCGGCGCGTCCGTCGTCCGTACGCGCTGCCCGAGTGAATTCGGCGTGTTTGACGTGCTTGGCGACAAGACGTGCGCGCCAGTTCAGCGCGCGGCCGCCACGTTAGACGAAGCAAGCGTCTTCCGACGCTGTCTCACTCCGAAGTCGCCGAAATCTTGTGGATCGACAGGTCGGCGCCGTCCGTTGTATTCGTCTTCCTGGTCGAGCCGCAGACCGACCGTCAAACGAATCGCGCCATACACGAGCGTGCCGCCGAGCGTCGCCACCACGACGCCGCCCAGCGTGCCGACCAGTTGCGCGCCGAACGACACCCCGCCCATCCCGCCGAGCGCGCGCAGACCGTCGGAGCCCGCGCAAACCGCCATCAGGCCGGCCAGCGGGCCGTTATACGTGAAGCCGGGGTCGTTGCGGCCGGCGAGCCACGCGCTCAGCGTGCCGCCGACCATCGCCATCAGCGAATTGACCGCGACGAGGCCGCTGATCTTGTCGACCGTTTGCGCGCTCATCACGTTGAAGCCGAACCAGCCGACCGTCAGCACCCATGCGCCCAGCGCGAGAAACGGAATATTCGACGGCGGATGCGCGGCGATGCCGCCGTCCCGATGGTAGCGCCCGTTCCGCGCGCCCAGCAGCAGCACGGCCGGCAACGCGACCCAGCCGCCGAACGCGTGCACCACCACCGAGCCGGCGAAGTCGTGGAACGGCATGTCGAACACCTGAGTCAGCCAGTTCTGGACGCCGGAGTGGCCGTTCCACACGATCCCTTCGAAGAACGGATAGATGAAGCCGACCAGCATGAAGGTTGCGAACAGTTGCGGATTGAATTTCGAGCGCTCCGCGATGCCGCCCAACACGATCGCCGGAATCGCGGCGGCGAAGGTCAGCAGGTAGAAGAAGCGCACCAGTGCATAGCCGTTGTGCGCGGCCAGCGACTCGGCGCTGCCGAAAAACTGCACGCCGTACGCCATCGTGTAACCGATGAAGAAATACGCGACCGTCGAGACCGAGAAATCCACCAGAATCTTGACGAGAGCATTGACCTGATTCTTTTTGCGGACCGTACCGAGTTCGAGAAACGCGAACCCTGCGATGTACGCTCGTCGCCGGTTCGCGATCGGGGCCGACAAACGAAACAGCGGTGACGGACCCTCTTTGTCTTCCTGCGCAAACCCCGACATAATGTGCCGACCCCGCGCATGATCTGCCGGCCAACGACTTCCAATGCTCACGCATGAGACTGACCACTAAAGGCCTGTTGCTGATCGCCATTCCGGCCGTCTTCGAACTGGCGCTGCTGTCCGGACTGGTCAAGGCGCAGTCCGACGCGGCGCTGGCGGAGCGTTGGGCGATCCATAGTGAAGACGTGCTGCGTCAGAGCGCCGCGATTCTCGACCCGGTGCTGGGTGAGTCCGTGGCGCTGCGTGGCGCGGTGCTCGCCAACGACACGCACTTCGCGACGCCGGTGGCGGTGTGGGTGGACGTCGATCGCCGCATCGATCAACTGGCCGAACTGGTCGCCGACAATCCGGCCCAGGTCGAGCGCGTGGTTCAGGTGCGGCAGGCAGTGCAGGCGTATCGCCAATGGTCGGATCGGATTCAGGATCTGCTGCGTTCCGGGCGGCGGCGCGATGTGCTCGAACGCTTGCGCGATCTGGCCCAGGCCGACGTGCTCGATCGCTTCCGTCAGCAGGTGGTCGCGTTCCAGGCGGAGGAGCGGCGCATCGATACGCAGCGCTCGAACACCGCCAGTGTCGCGCGCGAACAGCAGCAGACGTTGATCGTCGCGGCCGCGCTCGGCTCGTTGCTGTTTGTGGCGCTGGCGGTCTGGTTGTTCACGCGCGGCGTGCGCGGTCGGCTCGCGCTGCTGTCCGACAACGCCGGACGCCTCGCGGGCAATGAACCGCTGGCGCCGATCGCCACGGGCCGCGATGAAATCGCCCGCCTCGACCTGACCCTGCATGAGACGAGCCGGCGTCTGCTCGAAGCCGAACGCATCCAGGCACGCTTCCAGGCGGATCTCGCGCGCCGCGCCAGCGAACTGGCGCGGATCAACGAGACCTTGCGGCAGCAGACCCAGGACAACGAAATGTTCATTTACAGCGTGTCGCACGATCTGCGCGCGCCGCTGGTGAATCTGCAAGGCTTCTCGAAAGAACTGATCCGTGCATGCGACGAACTGCGCGCGGCGGTGCGCGATTCGTCGCTCGCAGCCGGGCCGCGGCAGGGGATCGAACGGGTGGTCGACGAGGATATCGGCGAAGCGCTGCATTATCTGCAAACGGCCGTATTGCGCGCGTCGCACATCATCGACGCGCTGCTGCGGCTGTCGCGGGTCGGCCGGGTCGAGTATCGGCGGCAGAAGGTGGACGTCCGCGATATCGTGCAGCGCGTGGTGGACGCGATGCAGGGCTCGATCCGGTCGCGGCGCGCTCAGGTCAACGTCGGCGAGTTGCCCGCCGTCTGGGGCGACCCTACCGCGCTCGAACAGGTGTTCGCGAACCTGGTGGGCAACGCGGTGAATTATCTGGACCCGGCGCGCGAGGGCAGGATCGAAATCGGGACGACGCCCGCGCCGCCGGGCGTGCACTCGCTACGCATCTTCTATGTGCGGGACAACGGTCTGGGTATTCCGGCGGTCGCTTTGCCGCGGCTCTTCAACGCTTTTCAGCGGCTGCACCGCAATGCGACGGCCGGCGAGGGCGTAGGCCTTGCGCTCGTGCGCCGGATGGTGGAGCGGCATGGCGGACGCGTGTGGGCGGAGTCGAAAGAGGGCGTGGGCACGACGTTTTATCTGTCGCTGCCCGAAGCCGGTATGCGCTTCGACGAAGCGATTGCCGGGACGCATGCTCCGCTGGGAGCGGCTGGCATTCAGGCGATTCGAGATGGGCGCGACTGGCGTGCGGACCTCGAAGGTCGTGAGCGCGCTAGCGCGAGTGGCAAGCCGGCTGCGTACCCCGTCGATGAGCCCGACATCAGCACGCGGTAAGCAGTGTGTATCAATGAGCGCGCCGCTCAGTGCGCGGTAAAGAGCCGCCGCGGTTTGAGCAGCTTGCTGCCGCGAATCGACCAGTAACAGCCGCAGGCAACCAGAATAACGACGCCCGTCAAGGTCTCGAGCGGTGCGGGGCGCAGGCCGGGTAAGCCGCCTATCGTGAACAGGCCGCGCGCGGCGATCAGCAGCGCCGCCCACAGCGAACACGCGGCCTGTACCAGCATGCGTGTGCCTGTCAGACGCCGTGCGCGGTTATCTCGCGACCAGCTGGCCGGCGTGCGCGCGCAGAAAAATGCAATCGCCATCAACGTAATGGCGAGGATGACGATCCAGTCGATCAGTTCCATCGAAACACACTCCCAAGTCAGCCGCGACTATAGGAAAGCATTTCACTGCGAACTATCGGACAATTCTCAAATACGGTTTTCTTGTTTCATTCAGGCGAGCGCCTGGTGCCGCAAGGGCATGGCGCTCGCCGTCGAACCCGGCCAGGGCTCAGAGTTCGATCCGCGTGCCGAGCAGCACGAGGAACTGACGCAGCCACTCGGGATGCGCGGGCCATGCGGGAGCGGTGACGAAATTGGCGTCAGTGATCGCGGCGTCGACCGGGATGTCGGCATACTCGCCGCCGGCCAGTTTCACTTCGGGCGCACAGGCCGGGTACGCGGAAATGCGCTTGCCGCGAATCACGTCGGCGGCGGCCAGCAGTTGCGCGCCGTGGCAGACGGCGGCGATCGGCTTGCCCGCTTCGGCGAATTGCCGCACGACGTCGATCACTTTGGGATTGAGCCGCAGATATTCGGGGGCGCGGCCGCCGGCGATCGCCAGCGCGTCGTACTGGCGCGGATCGGCGTCGTCGAACGTGGCGTTGAGCGTGAATTGATGACCGGGCTTTTCGGTGTAGGTCTGGTCCCCTTCGAAATCGTGGATCGCGGTCTTGATGCGATCGCCTGCTTGCTTGTTCGGACAGACCGCGTCGACTACATGGCCGACTGCCTGCAGCGCCTGAAACGGCACCATTGTTTCGTAATCCTCGGCGAAGTCGCCGGTCAGGAACAGAATCTTCTTTGCCGCCATCGTATGCCTCCAGTTGATCAACGGAACACAGCTCACTTACCTTGACGTTCATCGATGCTCAGGCAGTCTACTCCATCACGTTTGACACAACCGCGACGGATCACGCAATCGACACGAGTGAGTGGCGCGCCGCTTCACGCGAACCTGTTTCCATGTGTTTGCCGGCGAGGGCGTGCGGCGCAACGGCGTATCATGGGCGCGTTTTCGCAAGAGGAAGCCGCTCGACACGGCTCACACCCAATCATGACTTCATCTCTTCATTCATCGTTGCTGCGCCGTGCGGCGTTCGTGGCCGTCGTGCTTGGTGGACTCGCTGCGTGCCAGAAGAACGACGCCTCGACCGGCCAGGTTGCCGGCAAGCTCAACGACGCCGCCCAGGCCGTTGGTCAGAAACTCGATCAGGCGGCTAGCTATGTTGGCCAGCAGGTCGACGCGACCAAAGCCACCGCGCAGCAGAACCTCGAATCCGCGTCCGCGCCGTCGATCAAGATCGACCCCAACGCACTTGCTTCTAGCGCGCAGGCCAATCTGCAAAGCGCGGCGAGCGCGACCCACGCGGAACTCGGCAAGGCCGCGTCGCTCACCGGCCAGAGCCTCGAAACGGCGGGGCGCAAGCTGCAGGAGTGGTCAGCGCAGAGCACGGCGTCGTCGACCAACGCGTCGGCTTCGTCATCGGCGGCGGGCGATTCCGCCGACGCGCAAAAGCAGATGGACAAGTGATATGCCGGCCACTCTGTTCAGCCGTTTGACAGTCCGGGTAAATGTAATTACCATGGTTACACATTGTCGTCGCCGGGCGGGTTCGCCGTGAATACGAGTAGCCGGTTTGCATTTGCGGTGCATGTGCTCGCGCTGTTGTCGTTGCAGGAGGGCGTGCCGCTTTCGTCGGAGATGATCGCGGGCAGCGTGAATACGAATCCCGCGCTGATCCGGCGGCTGCTGACCATGCTGGCCGAGGCGGGCCTCACCACGTCGCAACTCGGTTCGGGCGGCGGCGCGCTGCTGGCCCGGCCGCCCGCGCAGATCACCTTGCTCGACGTGTATCGCGCGGTGGACGACGCGCAATTGTTCGCGCTGCATCGCGAGGAGCCGAATCCGGCGTGCATGGTCGGGCGCAATATTCAGGGCGTGCTGCGCGGTATCATCGGCGAAGCGCAGCAGGCCATGGAGGCATCGCTTGGTGCACGCACGCTGGCCGACGCCACCGCCGACGTGGTGCGCGCGGAGAAGCAGCGGGAGCGCAAGCGCCGGTCGCAAGCGTGACGTAACAACGAAGCAGTACGGGAGGGCGCGTGTTCAACTCAGCGGTTGCAGCGCACGCGCCTGAAACACGGACGGGGGCTCGAGCCCCTCTTTTTTTCGCGATATATGTACTCGATTTGGTTACATATAAGTCAATCAGGAGTAGTGCAATGAGCCAGCAACTGAAGATCGCCTTGTTTGGCGCGACCGGCATGATCGGTTCGCGAATCGCCGCGGAAGCGGCCCGTCGCGGCCATCAGGTGACGGCGCTCGCGCGCAATCCGGCGCGCGTGCCGGCCGGCGTCGCGAATCTGCAAGCGGCGCAAGCCGATCTGCTCGATGCCGCGAGCGTCGGCGCCGCGGTGCGTGGTCACGACGTGGTGGCCAGCGCCTACATGCCGCCGCAGGACGACCTCGCGACGCTCACGAAGGCAACCCGTGCGCTCGTCGAAGGTGTGCGCGCGGCGGGCGTCAAGCGCCTCGTCGTGGTGGGCGGCGCCGGTTCGCTCGACGTCGCGCCGGGCAAGCAACTGGTCGATACGGACAGTTTTCCGGACGCATTCAAGGCGATCGCGCTCGCGCACCGCGACGCGTTCGACTACTACCGTGGCGTCACCGATCTCGACTGGACGTTCTTCGCGCCGGCCGCGCTGATCGCGCCGGGCGAGCGCACCGGCAAGTTCCGCACGGGCGCGAACACGCTGTTGGCCGACGCCGAAGGCAACAGCCGTATTTCGGCGGAAGATTACGCGATCGCGTTCGTCGATGAGCTGGAGCAGGGGCGGTTCGTTCGGCAGATCGCGACGGTTGCCTACTGAGGCGAGGCGTGCTGCACGCGCGGTGAACGTCGACTTTATTGCCCGTGCTTTTGAAGCCTGCGCAAGCGCCCTAACATTCGGTTACGCATGTTCGGGCGCGCCGGGTAAAACTGCGGCTACACTGGCGTCTCCCGTTTTCCTACGGATTGCCATGCAGTCATGCCCATCGCGGCGTGAGTCCGAGGCTACGCCGTCCAACGGCGGCCAGCCGGCGACCCACGCCGTCCTTCATTTTTCCTCAGACCAGACCGGATCCGATGTGCGCCCCAGCGTGCGCGCGCGAATCGTGGCGTGGTTCGGCGCATGGACGGCTGCGTTCGGCGTCGCGCTGATCCTGTGCGTCGGCTGGCTGCCCTTGCAAGCGCAGGCTGCCGGCGCCAGTACCGGCACAGGCACCAGCACGCCGGTCATTCCGGCCTTGCAGAGCCTGATCAACAGCGCGACGGTGACACCCCCGTCCGCCGCGTCGGGCGCATCGGCCGCCGAGGCGGCATCCGCGCCGTCGCCGGCGAGCCAGGCGGAACTGGCGCGCTCGCTCGACAGTGTGATCGCCACGCTCGACAACGACCGCCAGCGCACCGCGCTCGTCGCCCAGCTCAAAAAGCTGCGCGACGTCTCACAGACCGTGGCGCCGCCCGCGCCCGCGCAACCGAGCCCCGGCTTGCTTGGCGCGATCGCGTCAGGCATCGCGTCGTTCGAAGCCGACGTGCATCAGGGCCGCACGCCCGTGCGCTATTGGGGCGGACGCTTCACTGCGGCTGGCAACGAGCTCTACACGATCGTCTCGGGCCAGGGGCGCGAGGGCTTCGGCAGCATTCTGTTCTCGATGCTGGCGATGCTGGCCGGCTGGGGCGCATGCGCCGGCGCGCTGATCTTTCTGCAACACCGGTTGTACCGGCGTTTCGGCGTCGTCATCGGGCTGCGTCCGAATCCGACCACGCGCGAGCTGCTGATCTTCGCGCTGCGCCGCGTCGGGCCGTGGATCATCGCCTTCGTCGCGGCGCTGCTGTTCGTGCGCGCGATGCCCGATGCGCTCGGCCGTACGCTCGGCATGGTGGTCGCCTACGCGATCGTCGCGGGCGCGGTGTTTTCCGCCATCTGTCTGATCATGTTTTCGCTGTTCGGCTCGGGGCATCGGCGCATCGCGGTGCGCCTGCTGATCGATCATGCGCGGCGCGTGCTGTTCGTGGTCGGCGTGTGCGGCGCGCTCGGCGACGCGGCCGTCAATTACGACGTCGCTCAGCAGCTCGGATCGAATCTCGCCGCGTTGATTTCGACGGCGGCCAACATGACGGCCGCCGTGCTGACCGGCTACTTCGCGCTTGCGTTTCGCCGGCCGGTCGCGCATCTGATCCGCAACCGGCCTTACGAGCAGCGCAACCGCCACAAGGCCGCGACCGACGCGTTCGACGTGCTCGCCGCGCTCTGGCACGTGCCGGTGCTGGTGCTGGCCACGGCGTCGGTGGTCGCCACGCTCGGCGGGTCGGGTTCCAGCGAAAACGTGCTGCAGATTTCGGTCGTGACCGCGCTGTTGCTGGTGCTGGCGTTTTTCCTGTCAGCCATCGTCTTGCGCATGACGCGTCCGCGCAGTGCGCGCGCCCGTCGCCGTTCGCCTTATCTGACCCGTCTGCTGCGTTTTTGCGGCACGCTGCTGACGCTCTTCATCTGGCTGTTCTTCTTCGAACTCGCGGCGCGCCTATGGGATGTGTCGCTCGCGGCGATGGTCGAGAAAAACGTGGCGGCGCGCGGTATCGCCCATGCGGTGACGGCGATCGTCGCGACCGTATTCATTGCCTGGCTGCTGTGGATTCTGGTCGACACGGCGATCACCGAGGCGCTCAATCCGGGCAGTCCGCGCAACAAGGCGCGCAGTCCGAGCATGCGCGCCCGCACGATGCTGCCGCTCGTGCGCAACGTGCTGCTCGTGTCGATCATGACGATCGCCGGCATCGTCACGGCGGCCAACCTCGGCATCAATGTCACGCCGCTGCTGGCGGGCGCCGGCGTGATCGGTCTCGCGATCGGCTTCGGCGCGCAGTCGCTCGTGACCGACCTGATCACGGGGCTGTTCATCATCATCGAAGATACGATAACGGTGGGCGACTGGATCGACGTGGACGGCGGTCATGCGGGCACGGTCGAGCATCTGTCGATCCGCACCGTGCGTCTGCGCGACGGACAGGGCGCGATCCACGCGATTCCTTTTTCGCAGATCAAGATCGTCAAGAACCTGTCGCGCGACTTCGCCTATGCGGTGTTCGAAGTGCGGATGGCGTTCTCCACCGACGTCGATCACATCACGCAAATGATTCGTGAAGTCGGCGCGGATCTGATGGCCGACTTCCGTTACCGGCGCGAGATGCTCGGGCCGATCGAGGTGTGGGGTCTGGACCGGTTCGATCCGAACTGGATGGTCGTGAAAGGGCAGATCAAGACGCGGCCGTTGCAGCAATGGAGCGTGGCGCGCGCGTTCAATCTGCGGCTCAAACGCAAAATGGATGAAGCCGGCATCGAGATTCCGGTGCCGCAGATGCGTATCTATACGTCGTCGAAGGATAGCGAAGGGCAGCCTTTGCAGGACGACGAGATGTCCGGGTTCATTGCGCATGGGCATGGGCATGGGCATGAGCATGCGCATGCGCATGCTCATCAGCCGGCTGAGACGGGGGCGTCGGCGCGGGCTGCGCATGCGCCGCTCGCCGTGGCGCGCGATGTGTCGCACGAGCCGCGTCCGGCGCCGCCGCCGACCGGGCAGACGGCGCCGATTCCACCGCAGATTCCTACGGCGGGGGAAGCCGGTGGGAAGAGTTGATTACGTCGCGGGCGGTGTCAGGCGTGCAGTGGAGCATCGTCGGCACACGCGGCGAAACCCGTGAATTTCAGGCCAATGCCGTTGCGTCGGTTGCGTGGACGACGTCGTTCACATGCGTAGCCATCTGCGCGCCCGAGACGCCGTAAATATGCAGCGAGACGGCGGGCGCATCACTGCTATTGCCCAGCCGATGAATGCCGCCGCGACCGCTGCGCACGAACGACACCGCGCCATGCTTGCGCGCCTGCGTGCGGGTGGCGCTTGCGCAGTGCTGCGCGCCATTCCATTTGAAGATCGTCTCGCTCAACGTGCCCTCCAGCACCGCGTAGCCGCACCACGTGTGATGCGCGTGCACGGGGCTCGCGTGCTGCGGCAGCCACACCAGCGCGGCGATCGCGTAGCGGCCGTGCGGATCGGCGGCCAGCAGGTGACGCCGGTAGTTCTCCACCGAGCTCTCGCGCTCTGCCGGGGTAAGCAACGCCGGGTCCGCTGCCGCTTCGGCGAGCGCGATGCGCATGCTGCGCGCGAAGAATGTCGAGTCCGACGGCTCGGGGAATTTCACACAGGCTTCGAAGATGGCGTCCAGCGTATCGCACAGGCGCGCGAGCGGCGCGCGGCGGTGGTCGCGCGATGACATATCCGGTTGCGTGCACGAGGGCGTTTGAGCTGCTCCAGCCGGTGGCGACGGAGAATCGGAGAGACGGTCGAACGAGGTTGCGCGAAGGTCCTGGCTCATGATTGTGGTGCAGCGGCGGCGCTGCTTATCGGTTATTGTCGGGTAGCGATATTTATACCCGTTTGACCGGAGAAAGAGTTTCCATATAATTCCCCTTGGGATTTGAAAAGTAGAATATTTTCCTATGGGGATGTCGTGATGGGAATGGATATCATCGACCGGAAGCTGCTCGAACTGCTGCAGGAAGACGCGACGATGCCGATCGCCGAACTGGCGCAGCGTGTGAATCTGTCGCAAACACCTTGCTGGAAGCGGCTGCAGCGTCTGAAAGAGGCGGGCGTGATTCGCGCGCAGGTGGCGCTTTGCGATGCGCGCAAGCTTGGCGTCGGGACGACGGTGTTCGTCGCGGTGCGCACCAACCAGCACACCGAGGCTTGGGCGCAAGCCTTCACGCGTGCCGTGCAGGATATTCCGGAAGTGGTGGAGGTGTACCGGATGAGCGGTGAAACCGATTACCTGCTGCGCGTGGTGGTGTCGGACATCGACGACTATGACCGCGTCTATAAACTGCTGATCGCCGCAGTACCGCTGTACGACGTGAGTTCGAGCTTCGCGATGGAGCAGATCAAGTATTCGACGGCGTTGCCGGTGCGGTCTTCGGCGGTGACCTGAAGGCGCGCTGCGGACCGGGTTCCGGCAGGTGCGGCGCTTGCTGCATCGGATGGGCCGCCGTCCCCACCAACTGCAAGCCATGTGCAAGCTCAGTGAGCGTAGAATGCCGCCTTCCCGAACACCCTTCGCCACTGCTTTGCGAACCGAGCCCGCCTCATGAACAAACCGCCGCGCAAGAAGAACCCGACCTTTGGCATTGCCGTCTTCATCGTGGTCGCAATACTGGTGGTGATTGCCACGCTGTTCTACAACGCCATCCGGGAAAAACACGAGTTCGAAAGCCAGCACGCGGCGCCGTCGATCACATCGGACGCGGCAGTAGCGGCGGCGACTGCGGCGACCGCGGTGACGCCCGCCAGCGGCGCGGCGCGGTAACACGACGCGCGTGATCGGAACGAGCGTCGCGCCTGATCGACCGTCAGCCCCGCTGACAACGCTCGACGCCGCGTAAAAAGCAGCCTGCCCAGACAGCAGCGCCGCACGCGACAACCGCGTCCTGGCGCTCCTCGTCTCACTCTTCCGGCAGGCGAATCATGCTCGCATCCTTGCGGATCAGCGCCGCCGCCGTCAGCATCTGCTTGCACTGATGGGCGAGCAGTTTCATGTCATGCACGGCATCCGCCGAATAGTCCGGCGATTTCTCCGTTTCGACCACCATCACATCGAGTTCCCGGTTCAGCAGTTTGACCTGCTCGGCCTGTTCGGCGGGCAGCGGGGTGCCGGCTTCCGCTTCGGTGAGATTGTCGCGCACGACGCTCAGCGCGCGCTGCAGCGGCTGTAGCGACACATCTTCGATCTGCTGCTGTTGCTGCGCGGAAGTGCGCAGCAGCGGCGCGGCCGCTGTGATCTGCGAAGCGAGCACGTGGCTGCGCACCAGCAGGCCGTTCAACTCCGGTACGAACTTCTGCGCGGACTTCGGTTCGAGCATCATGCGCTGAAACGCCTGGCCCAGATTGGCGAACGCCACATGGACGTTCTTGCGCGCGAGCCGGTAGCGGTAATCGCGCTCGAGTGCCGTCGCCGCCGCCGCGGCGGCTGCGGAGGCGCCGGCCGCCGGTCTCGCGGTCGCGTTGCCGACCGTGGTGGTGCCTGCGCTGGTGCCGGCGTCCGCGAGCGGCTGTGCCGCGGTGCCGGCACTCGCGCTGACGTCAGCGGCGCTAGCGCTGGCGGCGCCAGCGGCAGCAAGCGCGGGCCTGCCGAACTCGATCGCCGGATCGGCCATCGCCGCAGCCGGGGCGCGCGCGCCGGCTTCGGTGACGGTCGCCACCACCGCGGCAGCCGGCTTGCCGCTCCACCACCAGCTCGCTTCCAGATACTGGCGCGTCGCATTGATCATGTTGTTGACGAGCTTGCCCATCAGGCGGTATTCCCAGTACGGAAACAGATGGCTCGCCGCGATCGCGATCGCGCAACCCACGACCGTGTCGATCGCGCGCTCGCCGATGATGCGCATGCTGCCCGGCGCAAGCAGATCGAACAGCAACAGCACATACGACGAGGTGAACACCACGCTCGCCGTGTAATTGAACAGCAGCAGGCTGTAGCTCATCACCATCGACGCGAACATCGCCACCATCAGGATGTGCGGTTCCTTGACGAAGATGATCAGCGCGATGCTCGCCGCGCAGCCGATCAACGTGCCGACGATCCGCTGCCCGTTGCGCTGTTTGGTGAGCGAGTAACCGGGCTTCAGAATGATGACGGTGGTCATCACGATCCAGTACGCGTTGGTGAGCGGCAGCAGACGGCCGAGCCAGAAGCCCACGGCGACCGCGATCGTCACACGCAATGCGTGACGGAAGCTCGGCGAGGCCATTGTCAGGTTCGAGAAAATCTGTCCGAACGGCACGCGGCGGCTCGACACGAAGCGGCTGAGCGCCTGGTCGATACGCAGTTCGGTCCCGGTCGCGCCGGGGTCGCTCGACAGGCTCTTGCGCATCCTGTCGATCAGACGCGTGGCGCTCCAGATGCGCCGGAAACTGGACGACACCGCCGAATAGGCTTCGGGGTTTTTGGCGGCCAGGTCCTGCTTGCGCAGCAGTTCGATTTCGAACTCGATCGCGCGCAATTCGGCCTTCACGTTCACGCTCTTGCGCGGTGCCTGGTTTTGCAGCACCGCAAGCCCGATCTCCTCGCAATCCTCGGCGGCTTTGCGAATCAGGTCGCGGTAGAACACCAGCAGATCGGAGCCGCCGAACGTGTTGCGCACCAGCGGGTAATCCGTGTGCGCGCCGACGAACAGCTCATGCAGGTCGACGGTGTTGATGAACAGATTGAACAGCATCGCGCGGCGCGGTTCGAGCTTGCCGCGTTTGAGCTTGGGCAGATTGCGCAGCACGATGTCGCGCGCGGCGTCCTGACGTTCGACCGCGGCGATCTGCTTGTCGACCAGGATGCGATAGCACTCGTCCAGATCGTTGTCGAGGTCGTAGAACGCGGCGCGCGCGAGCAGATAGTCGGCACACGCGAACACGCTTTCGGCGAGCGCCTGCTGCTCGATGCGATGCATCATCCAGCGGCTCACAAAGGTCGACCAGTAGGTGTACCAGAGGCCGCCCAGCAGAATCCACGACGCGTTGACGAGCGCCTGCATCGGCGTGAAATGCTCCTCCAGCGTCAAGATCATCATGAACAGCGTGGCGAAGCTGATTTGCGGCCAACGGTTGCCGTACACGACGATCAGCGACAGCAAGAAGGTCAGAGGCACGACCGTGCACCACAGCGCCACCGGGTTCACCGTGGCGAGCCCGGTGGCGAGCGCGGACAGAAAGCCGATCACCGTGCAAGCCAGCATCTCGTTGTGCTTGTACTTCAGCGGGCCCGGCATGTCGACGACACACGCGCCGAGCGCACCGGTGGCGATCGTGAAGCCCAGTTCGCGGTTGTGAAACACGATCAGGCACAGAAGCGCCGGCAACGACACGCCGACGGCGATGCGCAGGCCGCCATAAAAGTACTGGCTGTACAGGAATTTTTTTATTTCAACCGAATAGCGCATCGACTACCTGGATTCCATTCTCTGAGCAAACCGCGGTTGAAGGGGCAGACCCAAACTGCCGTCGAGTCTAACTGATTTTGTGCACGATCTGACCTCATCCGTTCGGCCAGGTTATGCCCTGGGAGCGCGTTTGTTATGCTGTCGCTTCAACGTCTGACGCGGCTCGCGCGTTCCGCTCGCGCCGCACGTCCCATCCGGAATCCATGCTCCAGCTCTTCTACTCGAACCGCTACGAAACGCTTGTCGGCGCCTTGCTCGACGACCTCGCGCAAGCGCCGTCCGACCCCTGGACCGTGCAGCCCGTGATCGTCCCGAGCGCTGCGATGCGGCGGCGGCTCGAACTCGATATCGCGAACCGCCAGGGTATCTGCGCAAACGTCAACTTTGGTTATCTCGCGCAATGGCTGTGGGCGCAGATCGGCGGCGTGATCGACGTGCCGAGGCATTCGCCGTTTGCGCCGGACCGGCTCGTGTGGCGCTGCTACCGTCTGCTGGCAGACGCGGATGAGGCGCTGCCATGGAACGCGTCGCCGCGTCTGCGTACCTATCTCGATGCAGCGGACGCGTCGATGCGCTATGAACTCGCGCGGCGCGTGGCGACCGTGCTAGACCACTATCTGACCTATCGCCCGGAATGGCTGCTGCAATGGCAGAAGGGCGGTTCGATCTTCGCCGGTGGCGCGGCAGACGAAACCGGTCCGCGTCTGGTCGGCGCAAGCGAAGCGGCGCGCGAGGACGAACGCTGGCAGGCGGCGCTGTGGCGCGCGGTGCTCGCCGAAGTGGCGGTGGTCGTTGGCGATGCGCAAACGCCCGCCGCCGCGTTGCCGCCGGCGTATCGCTTCCTGGAGGAAATCGGCACGCTCGATCTCGAGGCGATCTCGAACGCGCAATGGCCCGAAGCGGTCAGCGTGTTCGCGCTGCCGACCATGCCGCCCTTGCACGTCGCGTTGCTGCGCGCACTGTCGCGCTGGGTCGATGTGCGTCTGTACGTGATGAACCCGTGCCGCGAGTTCTGGTTCGACGTCGTCAGCGAGGGGCGCGTGCAGGCGCTCGACGCCGCCGGCCAACTCGACTATCAGGAAGTGGGTCATCCATTGCTCGCCGAATGGGGCCGCCAGACTCAGGCGCAGTTGCACATGCTGCATGAGCTGACCGAGAGCGCCGCCTCCGGCGAGACCGGCGATTTCACCGAGAACCCGCAACCGAGCTGGCTCGCCGCCGTGCAGAACGGCATTCTCGATCTGCGCACGCAAGCCGACGCCGACGAGATGCCGATCGAGCGTGGCATCGAAGTCCACGTATGTCATAGCCTGTCGCGTCAGCTTGAAGCGCTGCACGATCGCCTGCTTGGCTGGTTCGACGAGTTCGACGATCTGCAGCCGTCCGACGTGCTGGTCGCCGTATCCGATCTCGCGACGGCCGGTCCGTTGATCGACGCGGTGTTCGGCACCACGCCGGCCGGCGATACCCGCCGCATTCCGTATCGGATCACCGGCTTGCCGCCGTCGCAGGCCAATCCGGTTGCGCGTCTGCTGCTGGATTGGCTCGCGTTGCCCGAGCGCAGCGTGGGCGCGCCGGACCTGATCGAATGGCTGCGGGTCGACGCGATTGCCGTGCGTTACGGGATCGATGCGACCTCGCTTGAAGCCGCGCAGGAATGGCTCGCGGCGGCCGGTGCGCGACGCGGGCTCGCGCCGTTCGAGCCGAGCGGCGAACATGTGCCGATTGCCCGTCACACGTTCGCGGATGCGCTCACACGTCTCTACCTCGGCTACGCGATGCCCGACGGCGGCGAACCGGTCGACGCGTGGCTGCCGGTCGAAGGCGCCGACGGTTCGGACGCCGAACTGCTCGGGCGCCTGTCGCGTTTCGTCGACGATATCGACAGCTTCGTGGCGCGCTGCGCGATCGAGCAGACGCCCGCCGCCTGGTCGCAATTGCTGCTCGAGACCCTTGCACAGTGTTTCGACGGTGGCGTCGAGTTTGCCGAAACGCTCGCCGCCGTACGCGACGCGATCGACAAGATGGGCGACGCGATGCAGGCCGGCGCGCAAGACGTCATGCTGCCCGCCGCGGTGGTGCGCGGCGCGCTCACCGAAGCGCTCGACGACCCGGCGCGCGGCGGCGTGCCTTGGGGCAGCGTGACGTTTTCGTCGCTGACCAGCTTGCGTGGCTTGCCGTTCCGGATCGTCTGCCTGCTCGGCATGGATGACGGCGTGTTGCCGAGCCTCGCGCGCGCCGACGAGTTCGACCTGATGGCCGCGTTCGGTAAAGCCGGCGACCGTCAACGCCGCGACGACGAGCGCAATCTGTTCCTCGATCTGCTGCTGGCCGCGCGCGACCGGCTCTTCATCGCGTACACGGGCCGCAGCATTCGCGATAACGCGCCGCTGCCGCCGGCCGCGCTGGTCGACGAACTGCTCGACCATCTCGCGCAGGCGTCGGCGGGCGAACACGCGAGTCCTGCCGAGGTGGAGCGTGCGCGGCATGCGTTCATCGTCGATCATCCGTTGCAGGCGTTTGCGTCGGACTATTTTTCGTCGCAGCGCGAGTTGTTCACCTACAACGCGGATCGCGCCGAACTGGCGACGTTGCTGGCCGCGCCACAGCATCCCGCTGCCGCGCCGTTCTTCGATCGGCCGTTGCCGCCGGAAGACGCCGCGCCGGTTGCGTTCGACGAATTCGTGCGGTTCTGGCGTCATCCGGCACGGGCGCTGTTGCGCGACCGCCTTGGCATCGTGCTGTCGGATGCGCAGGGCGAATTGCTCGACACCGAGCCGTTCGACCTGGACTACGCGGGGCGTGACGCGTTGGCCGAGCGTCTGTTGCCCGTGCTGCTCGACGCCGATACCGAACAAGACGACATCATGTTCGACCGCGTACGCCGCGTCGCCGCGGCCAGTCCCGAGCTGCCCGGCGGCGCGACCGGCGCGGTCTGGCGCGCGCGCGAACTCGGCGCGTTGCGCCAGCTTGCCGCGAGCGTGCGCCGCGAGCTGGCCTCGGGTGTCGAGCGTTTGCCGTTCGTGCTCGACATCGCGCCGCGCTGGCCCGACAGCGCTGATATAGCCGGCGCGCTGTTCGGCCCTCACGACGCGCTGCTTCGTCAGGCAGCCGAAACGCCGCTGCAACTGCATGGCACATTGAACCTGCTGACCGGAACGGGACAAGTGATTTTTCGCTACGCCAAAGCCACCGCGCGCGACTATCTGTCCGCGTGGCTCGCGCATCTGGTCTATTGCGCCGCGCGGCCGGACGGCCCGCGCCGCACTGTGTGGCACGGCAGCGGCGAGAGCTTCGAGCTCACGCCGGTTGCCGCGCCGCTCGACGAACTGGCGCCGCTCGCCGCGTTGTTCAAGGCAGGCCGCATGCTGCCGCTGCGCTTTTTCCCGAAGAGCGCGTGGACCCGGGTCAGCGAAAGCGAGTCGGCGGCGCAGGGTGTCTGGATCAACGACCGCGTGCGCGGCGAATCCGACGACCCCGCGTTGCGCATCGCGTTGCGCGGCACGCCGCTCACGCTCGACGAACCGTTCGGCAGCCTCGCGGCGATCGTCTTCAGGCCGCTCACCCAGCATCTGCGGAGCGCATCATGAGTGGCGCCGTGCAGAGTCATGCGCTGGTCGCCGAGGAGCTCGACGTGTTCGCCTGTTCGCTCGACGGCGTCAACCAGATCGAGGCGTCGGCCGGGACCGGCAAGACGTGGAACATTTGCGCGCTGTACGTGCGGCTGCTGCTCGAAAAGAATCTGAACGCGGATCAGATTCTGGTCGTCACGTTCACGAAGGCGGCGACCGCGGAGTTGCACGAGCGCATTCGCGGCCGTCTCGCGGAGCTGCATCGCGCGATCGAGATGGACGACGACGGCGGTGACCCGTTCATCCAGCGTCTGTTCGAAACGACTCTCGCGCCGGAGCGGGGCATCGAGCGCGAGGCCGCGGTGAAGGTGGTGCGCCGCGCGCTGCGCACCTTCGATCAGGCGGCGATTCACACGATTCACGCATTCTGTCAGCGCGCGTTGCAGGAAGCGCCGTTCGCCGCCGCGATGCCGTTCGCGTTCGAGATGGAAGCCGACGACGCCGCGCTGCGCTTCGAAATGGCGGCCGATTTCTGGCGCGAGCAGGTGGAGCCGGTGGCCCATGCGCATCCTGCATTCGCCGCGTGGCTGGTGGCCAAACGCGCCGGTCCCGCTTCACTCGACGAGCAACTCGCGCGGCGTCTGAAAAAGCCATTGGCGCAGTTGCGCTGGGGCACGGTCGACACCGGTGGCCATAGCACCGATCCGCAAACGGGTTTTGACGCGGCATACGCACTCTGGCTTGCGGAGCGCGACGTGATTGTCAGCCTGCTTGCCCAGGCGCAGGAGCGGCTGAGCAAGACCACGCACAAGCCCGACCACGTGAGCGCCGCGCTCGCCGCATGGGCCGACTACTTCGCGCAGGGCGATTGGCATGCGCCGCCGCCGAAGGCTGCGTTGAAGCTGACGGTGTCGGCATTGAAGAAAGCCACCAAGGTCAAGTTCGAACCGCCGGAGCATCCGTTCTTCGAACACGCTGAAGCACTGGCGGCCGCCGTGCTCGCTGCCGAAGCCGCACAGCGCGTGCGCTGGCTCGAACTGGTGCAGACGTGGCTCGATTACGCGCCCGCCGAGCTGGTGGCGCGCAAGCGCACGCGCCGGGTGGTGTCGTTCGACGATCTGCTGTCGAACCTGTACCGCGCGCTCGCCGCTCACCCCTGGCTTGCCGATGCTTTGCGCACACGTTATCCGGCCGCGCTGATCGACGAGTTTCAGGATACCGATCCGCTGCAGTTCGCGATCTTCAGCCGTATCTTCGCGCCGGCCGGGCCGCTGTTTCTGGTCGGCGATCCGAAGCAGGCGATCTACAGTTTTCGTGCGGCGGATCTGCATACCTATCTGGCGGCGCGCGCGGCGGCGTCCGCGTGCTACACGCTGGCGGTCAATCAGCGCTCGACGGCACCGATCGTCGAGGCTTGCAACCGGTTGTTCGAAGCCAACCCTCAGGCGTTCGTGCTCGACGGCCTCGACTATCAGCCGGTACGCGCGGGCGGGCGGCGCAGGCCACCGTTCGCCGACTCCGGCACGGACGCCGGGGATTTCCGCATCTGGACCTTGCCGCACGGCGACGCCGCGATGACCAAACGCGACGCGCAGCGCGCCGCGAGCGAAGCGTGTGCCGCCGAGATCGTGCGGCTCCTGCGCGGCGCGCGCGAAGGCTCGGTGACGATCGGCGACGCGCCGCTCGCGCCGGGCAACATTGCGGTGCTGGTGCAAACGCACAAGCAGGGCAGTCTGATCAAACGCGTGTTGGCGGCGTGGGGTGTCGGCAGCGTGGAGCTGGCGCAGGCTTCGGTATTCGCGACGCTCGACGCCGAGCAGATCGAGCGCGTGCTGGCCGCGGTCGATACGCCCGGCGATCTGCGCCGTCTGCGCGCCGCGCTGGCAACCGACTGGCTGGGTCTCGACGCCGCCGCGCTGTGGCGTCTCGAACAGGTCGCCGACGCGCCTTCCGTCACCGACGATCCCGCGCATGCGGCGGACGCGATGGGTTGGGTCGAACGTTTTTCGCGCTACCGCACGCTATGGCATGAGCGCGGCTTCGCGGTGATGTGGCGCACGCTGATGCGCGAACTGCGCGTCGCGCAACGGCTGGTCGCCGGGGCGGACGGCGAGCGCCGTTTGACGAACGTGAGCCATCTGGCCGAACTCGTGCAGGCGCGTGCCGCCACGCAGCCGGGCATCGCGCCGACCTTGCGCTGGCTCGCCGCGCAACGCGCGCAGGGCGGCGGCGAAGACGCGCAGTTGCGCCTCGAATCAGACCGCAACCTCGTGCAGATCGTCACCGTCCACAAGTCGAAGGGGCTCGAGTATGCAGTGGTGTTCTGTCCGTTTCTGAACGACGGCGCGTTGCGCGAGCCGCCGTCCTCGGGCTTGCCCGATGCGCGCGAGTACCACGACGAAACCGGCGAGGCCGTGCTTCACTACGGTTGCGACGACGAGGAGGCCGAGCACGCGTCGCGTTACGCGGTGCGGGAACAGGCCGCCGAGCGGGCACGGCTCGTGTATGTGGCGCTCACGCGCGCGGTGTATCGTTGCTATCTGGTCGCCGGCACGTATCTGTCGTCACGTTCGACCAAGGAGTCGCGGCGCAGCGTGCTGAACTGGCTGGTGGGCGGCAGTGGCCATAGCTTCGACGACTGGCTCGCCGAGCCGCCCGACGAAGCCACGTTGACCGCGCGCTGGCAGGTGCTGGCCGGTGGACCGGTCACGTTGCAGGCACTGCCGGCAGTGGCGCGCCGTGCGCCGTTGGAGAGCCTTCAGGATCACGGCGCGCATTGGCAGGCGCGCGCCAATCGCAGGCCGTTGCGCGATCGGTGGCGCATGGCGAGCTTCAGCGGGCTGATCGCGGCCGGCGGCAAAGCCGAGGAGGTGCACACGCCGGTGGAAGACGTGCGGCCCGATCACGATGAGATTGCCGATGCGCTTGTATCCGAGCCGGTGCCAGCGCCCGCGACGCAAGCGCCGTCGTATGCCGGGGACGACATTCTCGCGTTTCCGCGCGGCGCGGCGGCGGGCGACTGTCTGCATCGCATGTTCGAACTCGCGGACTTCACCGATTCGCACACGTGGCCGGATGCGATCCGTGGCGCGCTGCGCGAGCGGCCGGCGCCCGCCGTGCCCGAACTCGCCGCACGTCTGCCCGCGATGATGCACAACCTGATCGCCGACGTCGTTGCCACCGAGCTCGTGCCCGGCATGGCGCTGGCGAGGCTCAATCCGCGCCGGCGCCTGAACGAGCTCGAGTTTCTGTTTGCGGCGCCGTCGCTCGATTTTCCCGCGTTGCGCGAGCTGCTGATCGAACACGGCTATCCCGACGTCGCGCTGGAGCCCGGCGTATTGCGCGGCTTCGTCAAAGGATTTATCGACATGATCGTCGAGCACGATGGACGCTTCTGGATCGTCGACTGGAAGTCGAACCATCTCGGCGATAGCGCCGCTGACTACGCCGCCGCGCCGCTCGAAGCGGCGATGGCGAGCCACGCGTATCACCTGCAGGCGCTGCTTTATACGGTCGCGCTGCATCGTTATCTGAAAACGCGGGTGCGCGATTATTCGTACGACACGCACATCGGCGGGTATCTGTATCTGTTTGTGCGCGGCGTGCGTCCGCATTGGCGCGATGCCGATGGTCCCGCCGGCGTGCATATGCGCCGGCCCGCGTTCGAACTCGTCGCGCTGCTGGATGCGGCGATGATCGGAGGCGTCGCATGAGCACGTTCGAACAGCGCGCGTCGACACCGCCCGAGCTCGACGACATCGGCGTGAATTTGCCGGCGCCGGCCGATTTCAGCATCGCGCTCGCCGAAGGTTTTGCGCGTCGTATCGGCACGCTGGCACGGCGCAGCGGTGCGTCGGCTGAGGCGGTGAAGTGGGCGGCGCGGGGCGCGTTTGCCGCGAGTCGCGCGACAGCTGAAGGCCACGTTTGCGTGCCGCTTGCGGTGCTCGCGCGACGCTTCGAGGCGTCGCGCGCCGAAGTGCGCGGGGCGTTGTTTGCCAGCGGCATGGCCAGCGATGGTTCGCAGAGCGCGGCGGCGTTGCGGCCGCTGGTAATCGATGGACAAGAGCGGTTGTATCTGGCGCGATACTACGACTATGAGCGGCGTCTTGCGCGGTCGCTGGTGGCGCATGCGGGTGGTGGAGACGGGCGTTTGGCGGATTCGCAGGCTCGTGAGCGCGACACTGCGGTGGCCGGTTTTGATATTGACGCCAACGCCAACGCCAACGCCAACGCCAACGCCAACGCCGGCGCCAACGCCAACGCCAACGCCCAAACACTGCACGCGCGTCTGCTGCGCTACTTCGGTCCGCCGAAAGACGACGAAGTCGACTGGCAACGCGTCGCGGCGATCATGGCGCTGTCGGGGCGGCTCACGATCGTCAGCGGGGGACCGGGTACCGGCAAGACCACCACCGTGGTCGGCGTGCTTGCCTGCCTGCTCGACGCCCGCGCCGATTTGCGGATCGCACTCGCGGCGCCCACCGGCAAAGCCGCGCAGCGGATGCAGGAAGCCTTGCTCGCCCGCGCCGGCGATTTGCCGCCCGAACTCGCCGCGCGTTTGCCGCAGACTTCGTACACGCTGCACCGTCTGCTCGGCTCCGGACCGGGAGGACGTTTCCGCCATCATCGCGACAACCCGCTTCCGTACGATGTCGTGGTGATCGACGAGGCGTCGATGATCGACGTCGCGATGGCCGCGCATCTGCTCGATGCGATCGCCCCACAGACGCGTCTTGTGATGCTCGGCGACAAGGACCAACTCGCGGCCGTAGAGGCCGGCGCGGTGTTCGCGGAACTCAGCGCGCGGCCGGCCTTCACGCCGGGCGGGCTGCAGCGGATCGCGCAGGCGCTCGGCATTGAAGAGGCGCGGCTCGCGCAGGCCTTGCCGGATGTTTCGCGGGACTTCGACGCAGCGCCTGCCGATCATTTCGCATCGCCAGATGCGCCCGACGATTTCGATTCGTCGCCTGACGATCTGTTTGCGCACGCCGCCGAGCCGGATTCATTCGATCAACAGCCCACCGGCGATCTGTTCGACAGCACCGGGTCGGCCGAAGGCAGGCGCGCAGCTCAACCGTCTTCGTTCCGGTCATTTTCAGCGACGTCGGTAGCCAATGCTCAAAGCGCGCTTGCCGACTGTGTCGTCTGGCTCGAGCGCAACTACCGGTTCGGCCTCGAGTCGCCGATTGGTCGTTTGTCGCTCGCAATCCGCAGCGGCGCGGCGAGCGCGGCACTCGAGGTTCTGCTGATCGACCCCGCTGAAGCCTGCCCTGCGGCACTGCATGAAGACACGCATGCAACGCTTGCCGAGCGCACCGTAGCGCGTCTTGCCGAAGGCTTCGCGCCCTATGCCGACGCGCTCGCTTCAGCGCTTGCGGCCGACACACCGGACCCGTTGCCGCTTTTCGATGCGTTGAACCGCTTCCGCATTTTGTGCGCGACCCGTTCGGGACCGCGCGGCGTCGATCAGGTGAATGCTGCCATGGCCGCGCAAGTGCGGCGTGCCGCAGGTGTGACACTGGCGGTGGGCGCGCACTGGTTCGCGGGGCGTCCGGTGATGGTGACGCGCAACGATTACGCGCTGGGGTTATTCAACGGCGACATCGGCATTGCGCTGCCGGGTGCGGGCGGCGCGCTGCGCGTGTATTTCCGGACCGACGACGGCGGTCTGCGGGCGGTATCACCGGCGGCGCTTCCGCCACACGACACGGCTTTCGCGCTGACGGTTCACAAGTCGCAAGGTTCGGAGTTCGAGCACGCGGTATTGATGCTGCCGTCGGTGTTCAGCCGGGTGTTGTCGCGCGAACTGGTGTACACGGCGATCACCCGCGCGCGCGCGCGAGTCGAGGTGATCGGCGCGCGCGCCGTGCTGGCGCAGGCTATCGCGACGCCGACGCAACGTGATTCGGGGCTGGCCGCGCGGATTGCGGAGGTGTGTGGCCGCGCTGGGTAGCCCAATGAGGTGGGTGGGTAAGCGGGGCGTCTTTGGGGTTTGCTCACGCCGTCTGAAGCAGCGTGAGAGCGTGAGTAGCATGGGTGGGTGCCCCAGCATCGAGCCGCAAGTGGCAAGCCGCAAGCCGCAAGCCGCAAGCCGCAAGCCGCAAGCCGCAAGCCGCAAGCCGCAAGCGCACTTCACCACCGCCTCACCCCACAATTCCGCCCGGCTGCACGCGCGCATCGACGCGGTTGCGCATCGTCTTCCGATACCACAACGTCCACAGCGCCAGGCCGCCATAGATGCCATAACCGATGAACGGCGAGACCACCAGAAAGCGCTCGATCGGCCAGGTGAGCGCCATCCACGCACGCAGCGCGGTTTCGCAGGTCAGGCCGGCGCCCCACACGAGCGTCATCAGCCGCATCGCGGAGGCAAGGCCCGGCCGCTCACGCCACAGCGCTTCGAAATGCGCGGCGCCGCCTTCCATCTCACGGGCAACGGTAGCGCGCGCGAGATAGAAGATCAGCGGACGGCGCATTGGCAGCGACAGCAGGAACACCACGCCGACCGCGCCTGACACCAGCGACTCGCGCAACAGCAGCACGCGGGGGCTGCCGCCGAGCGCCATCGCCGCAACCGACAGCACGATGCCGGCCACCACCATCACGCTGAGCGCGTCGACGCGGCGAAAGCGCGCCAACTCGATCAGACTCCAGACGATCGGCGGCACCGCCGACGCAATCAGCGCGCCGGTTTCACCGAGATGCGGCAGCGCAAACCGGTAGGCGAGCCAAGGCAGCAAAAAGTTGACGGCCAGTTCGATCACAAAGCCAGCGCGGAGCTTCATATGAATTTACGCTGTAAGCGAAAAGCGCAGTATCGATGAACTGGCGATGCCAACGCAAATAGTTTTTCCCATCGGCGGACGCGCACGATAGTCAATGGCGAGTAGCCGGCGATTGGCTGCGCGCAGCGCATACCGCCGCGCAAGCTGTGCTGTGTACACTTACGTCTCCTAGCCCAAGCCAGCCTCATGACATCCCGCTATCCGATCCCGCCGAACGAAATCGAATTGACCGCAGTGCGTGCGCAAGGAGCGGGCGGTCAGAACGTCAACAAGGTTTCGAGCGCGATTCATCTGCGTTTCGACGTGCAGGCTTCGTCGTTGCCGGAGGTGCTGAAGATGCGCCTGCTCGCGCTGTCCGATCACCGGCTTACGCGCGATGGCGTGGTGATCATCAAGGCGCAGGAGCATCGGACCCAGGAGATGAACCGCGCGGCGGCGCTGGCGCGGCTCGACGAACTGATCGAAAGCGTCAGCGTGACGCGCAAGCCGCGCGTCGCAACCCGGCCGACGCGCGCGTCGAACCGCCGGCGCCTCGACAGCAAGGCAAGACGCAGCGAGATCAAATCCAGCCGTGGCCGGGTGGACGATTAGCGCTTGGCGCCGCGCCCGGTGGGACGCGTATCCGCATTCGATGCGCTCGGCACGAAGTCGACGCACAGCACATGCGTGCCGTCACGTTCGAACGCGATCGCCGCGGTGTAGCAGTCCTGACCGTCGGCCAGCGAATAGTGCGGCCCCATCATCGCGACGCGTCCCGGTGCGGCGAGCGCATGCTTGAAATAGGTGCGCCGCGACCAGTTGCTGCGCGTCTCGGAGTAGAGCGGCGCGAGCCGCAGCGGAGGCGGCGGCACCGACGCGGCCGTGACTGACGGCAGGGTCTGCTCACCCTGTCCATCGGTGATGAACACCCGGCGCGCTTCGCGCAGATGCCACACTTGTTGCGCCGCCTGGCGCAGATCGCCGGTTGCCTTGAAGGTGTCGGCGGCGGCCAGCACCGCTTCCGCGAACCCTTCGAAGCCGAGCCGCTGATGGCCAGCGTGCGCGCGTTCGTAGTCGGCGAACTTGCTCCAGATCGATTCGACCAGCGCCGGCACCTTCGCGCATGCCGCCCGCACCGAGCTCTTCGGCTGGCCGAGCCAGAAACCCTGCACGAAATCGACGTCGGCCTGCATCAGGATCATCAACTCCTCGTCGGTTTCGACGCCTTCGGCCAGCACCAGCGTGCCGGACTGGTGGAGCATCGCGATCAGGTGGCCGATCAGCGAATCGTCGCCCTCGCGCTTACCGGCCCGCGCCACCAGCGAACGGTCGAGTTTGACGATGTCGGGACGGAAGCGCCACACGCGGTCGAAGTTCGAAAAACCAGTGCCGAAGTCGTCGATCGCGATCAGGAAGTCGCGCGGCTGCGACGCGGCGAGCATGCTGGCGACGGCGGACTCGTCGTCGGCGGGCTGCTCGAGCACTTCGATCACGATGCGCTCCTGCGGTAGCCCGAAATGCGCGGACAACTCATCGATGAAAGCGCGTTGCGGCCAGCCGGTTTCAAACACCTGGGGGCGCGTGTTCAGGAACAGCCAGCCGGTGCTGATGCCTTGCTCCATGAAATTCGCCACATGCAGGCAACGGGCGATGCGGTCGAGCTCGCGCGCGTCGGCAGCCGAACGGGTGCCGGAGAAGAGCACTTCGGGCGAGACCGGCAGGCCGACCGGATCGAAGGCGCGCAACAGCCCCTCGTAGCCGACCACGCATTGATGCGTCACCGACAGCACCGGCTGGAACACGCTGTGCAGGGTCAGCGCGCGCCACGTCGCGGTCCAGCCGGATTCGCCGCGGACCAGATGCGGGAGCAGGCCGCTCAGGGTCAATTCGCTGACGGATGGCATAGAGGCGGGCACGAGAGTAGACATGGAGACATCGTGACAAGCGGTTGACAGGGCGCGCAAATCCATGCAGCGCGCGACGTAGGCATAGCCCAGGCGTCAGCAGGGCGAAATCGATAAAGCCCAGGAACGCGGAGAGCGATGCCAGCCATGCTGGGACTCCGGCGAATTTAGTCAAATCCAGTCTAGCAGTTTGCAATTCGCATGAATGTGCGGGTTATCACAGACGCCAGACTGCGGATGTTGCGGCGCAAACCGCCGCGCAGGCCCGTCCGGCGTAGCTTCGTCGGCGTCGCGCCCGAATTTCTTGTGCGCTTGCTTCGCGCGAGACCGATTCTCAATTGCGATTAATTGCCTGCATCAAGCCGAGGGTAGCAGGGCGGCAGGTGGCCGCCCGCCAAACTCCAGGCCAGGACGGTAGGACAGTGCTCAGACGTTTCGTGCGTTGCCATTTTTATCGGATCGGGCACGGTGCCCCCGCGATGCGGGCTGATGGCTTGCCGCACTCGTCTGCAGGTTTAGTGCGCGGCGGGTATCCTGCTGCTTTTCGTGAAAAGGGAGTGCAGGCATGTCGGAAATCGCGGTGGTCGCAATCTCGGTGGCGAAGCCGGGCTACGAAGAGCAACTGCGTCAGGCGCTCGAAGGCATTGTCGGGCCGACGCGCAAGGAGCAGGGCGCGCTTCAGTACGATCTGCACCGCGATGTGCAGGAGCCGCGCCGGTTTGTGTTTGTCGAGCGTTGGGAAAGTCAGGCGGCGCTCACCGCGCATGCGAAATCCGCGCACATCGAGGCTTATAGGAAGGCAGTGGCGGATTGGGTCGAACACGCGGAAATTCGCGTCGTGTCGAAGATAGCATAAGCGTTGCGCAAGCATTGCTTAGGCGCTCAGGCGAGTCGTACAACGGCGAGTGAGCCGTGAAGCCGGATCCGGCCCACGCGGCGCTCGCCGTTGGTCTTTAGTGGGTGGCTTGCGGGACGTCGAGGATCAGGATGATGGTCCAGTCGGCATCGCCGTCGTGGTGATACTGGCGTTCCGCAACGATGAACGGTTGCTGCTTGCCGTCCGGGCCAAGAAACAGCACGTCGCCTTCCATCGGCAGGCACTCGACGGGCGGCAGCGCGAGGAACGCTTCCTGTCCGCCGCGCGGCATCAGTTTTTCAATTTTGCGAGATGCTGCCTCGGTCCATTCGATATCTAGCTGGATGTTGCTCATGCTGTCCTCCGCACCAAGGTGCGCACGGGTTAGGGGATTCCGGCTGGGCGCCGGTCGGTGCGCGACTTTAGCATACCGAAAGCCGGGCGCCGTCGGCTTGGCGCGGCCCGCCGGGGCAATGCCGACGTGGGGCCGCGCGATCTGCCGTCAAACCGTCGCCGCGCGTTGCGGCGAATGCTCTTGAGTCCTTTGCGAGTCCATTAGACAACAAAAAGGACAACAAAAAGCCGAAACCGGCGGGGCCGGCTTCGGCTTTTCACCTTCGCGGCGAGGCCGCGGGGTGCGCTTCGCGACTGTGCTTACGAGCTCGAGGCGTCGGCCTTCTTGTGGTGATGCGGGGACATCTTGTGGTGCTTCTCGGGCATGGCCGGTGCGCTTGGCATGGCTTGCTGGCGGTTTTGCAAATCTTGCGCACGCTGTTCGACGTCGGCGGCCTTGGCCGGATCGGTGCTCATCGTGACGCCGCCTTCTTGCGCGTAAGCCGCGCCCGTTACGGCACTGAGGGAAACCAGGATTGCCAGGGACACTTTTTTCATCGTTACCTCCGCAGTTGGTTGTGGACCCGAGTATTGCCTGTCCAGTCGGAAAGACACAACATTCTAGCCAGCAATCTCCGCTCCAGCGGACGGCTTTGTAACTGCGATAACCAATTGTTACATCTCGTGGTTCTCAAGTTGCAGTCGGTTGCCGGGCGGGCAATCTCACGGGTATCTCACGATAATGCGCCGTGCCGGAAGAATTCGCATGTCTAAGCACACCAGGTTAAGCGCATGTTATGCCGTCGGGCTTTTTCAGAACCACCCGATTGCGCGATAGACGTGAAATTGTGCGATTCCAATCAGCTCATGCAGCGCGAGCTCCGCATTCACCAGATTGTCATAGCGCGGTAGTACACCCACACGTGCGTGCCGCGCGCTCGAGATCAGGGGCTGCGGCACAACCCCGAAGCGGTGGAAGTCGAGTAATGCGCGCCGCATCTGGTACGCGGAGGTGACGAGTATCAACGCGTCATAACGCGATTGCCCGACAATGGCCGACACGTTGCGCGCGTTTTCATACGTCGTGCGGCTGCTGTTTTCCAGCACGATGTCCGCGCGCGGAACCCGCCGGCGCAGCAGGTACGGCAGATAGGTGTCGGCTTCTGTCGAGCGATGCCGCTGCGGATTGCCGCCGCTCACGATCACCTGGCACGTGGCCGCCGTCCGTTTGCACGCGGCATAGTTCTCCGCGCTGACCTCGATGCGGGTGAGCACGTCGCGCGGCGGCACGAGCACGTTGTCGTCGTCGTAAATGGTGCCGCCGCCCAGCAGGATGATCGCGGTGCGCGGCGCGAAGGTGGCGGGTGCGGCGCTCTGCTGGCGCGGTTGCGCGAGATCGAGCAAAGGTGCGGTCAGCCAGCCGGCGGCGAGCAGCCAGAACAGGGCGACCGCGCACAGGGCGAGAGGGCCGCGGGCGCGCTTCCATCGCACGATTGCTGCAAAAAAAAGCGCTAATAAAGTGAATAGAATCAATTTAAATGGGGTAACGTATGTCTTTCGGGACAAATCTACGGGCTTGCTATTGCACCGCAGCGGCTGCATCGCCGGCTCGTAGAGAGAACGCTAACATGTCGTTCATTCGGGGGTTCCGAAAACGAGACCAGGCAGCACCTGGCTGATTCCGGCTGCTCGACATGCGGCCAGCTTCCAGCCAAGGGCGGGTGCTACGCGCGTCACTGGCGGCGCGGTGACGTGTTGGGCATAGATGTGTCATAGCTGCACTTTAAGAAAGAAGTGAGATGACCAAGTATTCCAACGAAGCGGTACTTGAAGCGCTGCGGCGGGCGCAATATCGCCAGGTCCCATGGGCCAGAAGGCCGGGCGTTTTCCAATATCTTCGCGCATTGGGCTTGATGGACACCGTTCGGCAGCGCACCGTCGCGCCGGCACCGGGCTTTCATGCACCTGTCGACATTGCCGTGCTTACGGAGCGGGGCAGAGCCGAGTTCGCGCGGCTCGCGCATGATGAGCGCCTGCTCAGCTGGAGTGCGCAGCGAATGAACAACTACGTCGTCGCCACAGCCGAAGCGGTGCCTACCGCCGCTCTCGAAGCCCGGCCCTAGTCCGGCTGGCGGCACGGACGCTGTTTCCCGGTCGCTTCGGGCCGGGCGGCGGGCGGCGATTTCTTTTGCTCCCGTCCTTGACGAATGGACCGGCGCCTTGTGCGTCGGCCATCGTCGTGCATGCGTCGTGCGACCAGCAAAAAAAAGCCCGTATCGCGAGGATACGGGCGTACCGGAATTACTACTGCCACGCTGTGCTAATGGCGTTAAATCAGACTGGCTCGGCGCCGGGTGGTTCCCCGATTATTTGATTCGCACTGCCGCGCTTGAGTTAAAACGTCGGGCGCTAGTGAAATCGTGGCGGTGAACACAGGTCTACCGCGTAACAACGATACGCAATGGAGTCCTGCCGCACGATCACGCGCAGCAGATTTCCCTGCTCACCGCTTCTAACGATGCTGCGTCGGATTTTCACGCGGCGTATCGGGGCGCGCCCGCACGTTGCTGGCAATATCGCCGCGCAAGTCGCCGCGTGGCGCAGGCGGCGTGAAGTCGCGATTGCGCGTTGCGCTTTGCTGCGAGGCTTCAGCGGTGGCCGCACGATCCGGCCGCCAGTTCCAGGCCTGTTGGCGCTGCTGTGCGAGCGCCGGTGCGGCCATTGATGAAATCACAATGCCGCACAGAAGCAGTGACATTGGTTTCATGCTGAGCTCCCGTCAAGCCGTTCGACTCAAGGCCTGTTTGCATAGGTATAAGGTATGCCGGGTCGCGAAAGCACGCTGTAAGTAATAGTAAATGGATGTTTCACCCAGCGTCGTTGTGCCACGGCAGACGCCTGAGGCAACCCGCAATGCCTGGCCAAAACGGAAGGGACGACTGGGTTGGGCGCGCCGGACGGCGGTGCCCATGACGGGGCCAACGGGTGTCGATACACGCGAGAGCGGCCCGCATACACACCGGGCGCCCGCAGGCGCCCGGAGGTGAAACAATTCGCGTCAGGCCATCTTGACCGGCGCGCGCCACGATTCCGGATTGGTCCAGAACGCGCCGCGCAGGCGGTCGCGGCTCGGCGGTGCCGGCGGTTTCGCGGCGGTCGCGCCAATCCGGCCGCGCAGCGAAATTTCACGGCCGCTCGTGCCGAGTCGCTTAACTATTTCGGCGAGCGTACCATCGGCTTGCCATTCGTCGAAGCGACGGCGGCAAGTCGGCGGCGAAGGATAGCGGCCTGGCAGCTTGGACCAGCCTTCGCCAGTCGACAGCACCCAAAGCACAGCATTGACAACCGCGCGCGCTTCTACCCGCGGCCGACCGCGCCGTTCGCTCCGCGCCGGCTCGGCACAAAACAAAGCCTCGACCAGCGCCCACTCGTTGTCTTTCAAATCGTCGAACAGCATCATGTTTCACCTCAGCGAAGCTAATCCGGTGCGCTGCCCCGCGCCGCGCACTCTCCACGCACTCGATAGGCGAGTGCCAAGGGGGTCGGGCTTGCCACGGTCTGCTATGCAGGCAGAAGTCATGGCGCCAACCCTGTGTGCATGCAAACGCAGGAAGTGTGCCAAGCTGATTCCAACTGCCTGAAAGCCCTGTGACGGCGGGCCAGCGCGGGCGCTAGCTAGGGGCGTATAAGAATCCAAAAAACCCATCTCGCAAATCGGGACAATCACCAATCTTGTGCAATCAGGCCCGGCCAACGTGCGTTTGCGCCGCATTGCTGCATTGCAGCGAGAGCGCCGAAGCCGGGCGCGGCGTGGTTTTGGTCTTACAATACGCATCAAATGATGCTATTGATGAGGTTGGTAAATGAATGTAACGCTGCGTCAGCTAAGGGTTTTCATTGAGGTCGCCCGTCTGCAAAGTTTCAGCCGGGCCGGCGATGAAATCGGCCTGACGCAATCGGCGGTGAGCCGCTGTGTGCGCGAACTCGAGGGTGAAATCGGCCTCAAGCTGATCGATCGCACCACGCGCGAGGTGCAGCTCACCGACGTCGGCGGCAACCTGGTGTCGAGCGTGTCGCGTCTGTTGTCGGATCTCGACGACGCGCTGCGCGAAATCCGCGAAATCGGCGAGCAGCGCCGCGGACGCGTGGTAGTGGCCGCCAGCCCGACGGTGGCCTGCCGGCTGATGCCGCGCGTGGTCGCGGCATGCGGAAGGCAATTTCCCTATATCACGCTGGGCTTGCGTGACGACGTGCAGAGCGACGTGGTGCGCAAGGTCAAATCGGGCGAGGTCGACTTCGGCGTGATCATCGGCCCGTTTTCCGCCGACGATCTGCTCAGCGAATCGCTGATGACGGATTCGTTTTGCGTCGTCTCGCGTGACGACCACCCTTTGGCGGCACAGCAGCAGGTGGCATGGACGGACCTCCAGGGCGAGCAGCTCGTGATGCTCGATTACGCATCGGGCAGCCGGCCGATCATCGACGCCGTGATGCAGGAATACGGTGTGAGTGCCACGGTGGTGCAGGAGCTGGGGCATTCCGCGACCGTTTTCGGACTGGTCGAGGCGGGCGTGGGCCTAAGTGTGCTGCCGTGGTTGGCCCTGCCGCTGCCGGCGGGCGCGTCGCTGGTGGCGCGGCCGCTGGTGCCGCGTGCGGAGCGCCGGGTCGAACTGGTGCGGCGGCGCGACCGTTCGCTGTCGCCGGCGGCGGAGGCGGTGTGGGGCTTGATCCGCCAATTGCCGGCGCGCGCGGAGGATTTGAACTAGTTCCCGCGGCGTGGTGAGAGAGTCTGATCCATGAACTCTTCGCCGCCTCGCTATCCGAAGAAAGCGCGGCCGACGCAAGCCGAAGAAAGCGCGGCCGACACAAGCGAGGCGGGCTGAGCAGCAATCCGTGCCGCAACTGTCCTTCCGACCACGCCCGGCCAGCCGGCGACTTCGCCGCTCCCAAAACAGGCGCCGCGCTAAACTATCGCCTTCCCTGAGCGTCAGCCTTTATCTTTCACCCGTCTGGAAGCCTCGATGAGCGAATTGGATCTGCCCGTACCATCCATCCCGAATGCACGCGATGCCGTGCGCGCGCTGCGTCCTTCGCAGATCCGTGAAGTCGCCAACGCCGGTTTCGGGGTCGACGACGTGCTGCCGTTCTGGTTCGGCGAGTCCGACCGGGTCACGCCGGCGTTTATTCGCGACGCCGCCAGCACCGCGCTGGCCTCCGGCGCGACGTTCTATACGCATAACCTGGGCATCGCGCCGTTGCGCGCGGCGCTCGCGAGCTATGTCAGCGAACTGCATGGCGCGACCTCGCCGGACCACGTCGCGGTGACGAGCGCGGGCGTCAACGCGCTGATGCTGGCTGCGCAACTGGTCGTGGGCGCCGGTGATCGCGTCGTTGCTGTGACGCCGCTGTGGCCGAATCTGGTCGAGATTCCGAAGATTCTCGGCGCGCATGTCGAAACGGTTGCGCTGGGCTATGGCGAACGGGGGTGGCAACTCGACGTCGGGCAATTGCTGGCGGCGCTGACGCCCGACACGAAAATGCTGATGATCAACTCGCCGAACAATCCGACCGGCTGGGTGATGAGCCGCGACGACCAGCGCACTGTGCTCGCGCATTGCCGGCGCCATGGCATCTGGATCGTCGCGGACGAAGTCTACGAGCGCCTCTATTACGCGGATGCCGACTCCCCCGCGAGCGGCGCGCATGCGCGCACCGCGCCGTCGTTCCTGGATCTGGCCGCGCGCGACGAGCGCGTGATCTGCGTGAACTCGTTCTCGAAGGCATGGTTGATGACGGGCTGGCGGCTCGGCTGGATCGTCGCGCCGGCCGTGCTGATGGACGATCTGGCCAAGCTGGTCGAGTACAACACCTCGTGCGCGCCGTCGTTCGTCCAGCAGGCTGGCATCGCGGCAGTTCAGCAAGGCGAGCGGTTCACGCATGAACTGGTGCTCGACCTGAGGGCGTCGCGCGACCATCTGGTGCGCGCGCTTTCCGCGGTGCCGGGGGTCGACGTCAAGGCGCCGCTCGGTGCGATGTATCTGTTTTTCTCGATGCCGGGCGCCGCGCACAGCCTCGAGTTGTGCAAGGCCATGGTGCGCGAAGTGGGGCTGGGCGTGGCGCCTGGCAGCGCGTTCGGTCCGCAGGGCGAGGGTTTCGTGCGCTGGTGCTATGCGTGCGACACGGCGCGGCTGGACGCGGGCGTCGAGCGCCTGAAGCGGTTCCTGGCGCGACACGGAACCGTTTAGTGAGCGCTGGCGGAAAGGCGCCCGGCAAAGTGACTGAAAAAGCCTGATGAAACAAGCGGAGTCTCGGTCGAGTTGCGTCCGCTTTTGCACTCAGGCACGTGGGCTGGAGCCCGGCCAGAAAATGCGCGGGGGATTTCGCCTTTACGCACTGATCGTTTTTGCGTAATATGGCGCTCAGTCACGCGATTCCTTTCAGGAATATCGCTGCTCCGTCCGGCTGGGTTTGGCTCGATAGTCTGTTTCGCCTCCCCCCGGTGCGTGCTCCCATCAATATGACCGATCAGAATCGGGCGAGCGCGTCTTCAGTTCCACATCGTCTGTTTGATCCGGTTCTTTGACCACAGGGTCTGACCTAGCTGCATGAATACCCAAGAGGCGAAGATCGTCCTCGAGACTGCCTTGATCTGCGCGCAGGAGCCGTTAAAGCTCGGCGAATTGCGCAAGCTCTTTGCCGACGGCGTGTCGGCAGACACCGTTCGGACTTTGCTCGAAGACCTGAAGCAGGACTGGTCTGGGCGCGGTGTGGAGTTGGTCGGGCTGGCGTCGGGCTGGCGGTTTCAAAGCAAGCCCGCGATGCGTTCGTACCTGGATCGTTTGCATCCTGAGAAACCGCCGAAATATTCGCGCGCGGTGCTCGAGACGCTCGCGATCATCGCGTACCGGCAGCCGGTTACGCGTGGCGATATCGAAGAGATTCGCGGCGTCACGGTGAATACGCAGGTCGTCAAGCAGCTCGAGGATCGCGGCTGGATCGAAGTGATCGGTCATCGTGATGTGCCGGGGCGTCCGGCGCTGTACGCGACCACGCGGCAGTTTCTCGACGACCTCGGGCTGACCGCGCTCGACGAATTGCCACCGCTCGCCGATCCGTCGGCGCAACTGAACGCGGATCTGCTTGGCCAGCATGCGATCGAGTTCGCCGATATCGAGACCGCGCAGGATCTGGCGGCGGGACCGAAAGGCGAGTCTGAAGAGCCGGCGGAGTCGGCGCAACCAGCCGAAGCGGCTGGAGTACAGTCAGCCGAAGCTGACGTGCACGAAGTCGAAGCAGCCGGCAGCGCAGCAGACGTGGCGCCGCAGCCGGAATCGCAGCCGCAGCCGCACGCGGTTGACGCGCCGGCCGCGCAAGAACAAGCCGAAACGGCAAACGCAGCACCGCAGACCGGCATCGCCGAGTCCGCACAGAATCACGATCCGGTCTCCCAGGCCGATCCGGCAATACCCGCGCACGACTCGGGCGTACTCCGCAATACGGAGCACGCCGCCGAGCCGAACCCGACCACGGCGGCGCACGGCGATCCTGAGGATCGTCGCGATGCCGCGCAGGACGCAGGCATTCTGACCGACGACGAACCCGAGTCGCGTAACGCCTGACGTAACCGAACTTTTTTTTGCCGCGCCCGCAATGGGCGTGCGCGACCTGACATTTTGAGGTTGTTTTGACACATACCCACGACACCGATTCGTCCGAATCCGAGCGCGCCGTGCCGTCGGCGCGGGCCGACGAAGCGCGCACCACGCAAGCGTCGGCAGGCGAGGACGAGCGCCCGGCGCAGACCGCGGAAGCAGAGGGTGAAGACCGTCCGCGCCGCGGCCTGCGTCGCGGACCGCGCAGCCTGATCGCGCGGCGCCGCGCCGGAGCGAAGACGAAGGGCGCCGAAGGCGCGCCCGCGCAAGGGGCGCCGGTCGTCACCGAGGCGCCGCCGGACGGCGAAGTGGTCGCGCAAGTGCGCATGCCGCGCAAGGATGCGGGCGCCAAGGGCCAGGGCTCGCGGCGCAACGCCCAGGCGGGCGGCGCGAAGCGCGAGGGTGGTCAACGCGAAGGCGCGCCTCGTGAAGGTCAGCGCGAGCGTCAGCCGCGCGAAGCCGGCCAGCGCCAGAATCGCCGCGGCGGCGAAGCGCCGGCAGCGGCCGCCACGGAAGCGGGCCAGGACGACCTGTTCTCGTACGTGACCTCGCCCGCGTTCGATGCGGACAACAGCGCCACCGGCGGCGTGCGCGCGCCGATGCTGCGCCGTGGCAAGCCGGCTGCGCCCAAGCGCGTGCTGGTCGCGGACGACGACGCGCCGAAGCTGCACAAGGTGCTGGCCGAAGCGGGCATGGGTTCGCGCCGCGACATGGAAGAACTGATCGTCGCCGGCCGCGTGTCGGTGAACGGCGAGCCGGCTCACATCGGCCAGCGCATCATGCCGACCGACCAGGTCCGCATCAACGGCAAGCCGGTCAAGCGCAAGCTCGCCAACAAGCCGCCGCGCGTACTCCTGTATCACAAACCGACCGGCGAAATCGTCAGCCACGCCGACCCGGAAGGCCGTCCGTCGGTGTTCGACAAGCTGCCGCCGATGAAAACCGCCAAGTGGCTCGCGGTCGGCCGCCTCGATTTCAACACGGAAGGTCTGCTGATGCTGACCACGTCTGGCGATCTGGCGAACCGCTTCATGCACCCGCGTTACAGCGTCGAGCGTGAGTATGCGGTGCGGGTGGTCGGCGAGCTGGCCGAAGGCATGCGTCAGAAGCTGCTGCATGGCGTCGAGCTGGACGACGGCCCGGCGAACTTCCTGCGCATCCGCGACGGCGGCGGCGAAGGCACCAATCACTGGTATCACGTCGCGCTCGCCGAAGGGCGTAACCGCGAAGTGCGCCGTATGTTCGAAGCGGCCGGCCTGATGGTCAGCCGCCTGATCCGCACGCGTCACGGCCCGATCTCGTTGCCGAAGGGCCTGAAGCGCGGCCGCTGGGAAGAGCTCGAGGACAACCAGGTGCGCGCGCTGATGGCGTCGGTCGGTCTGAAGGCGCCGACGGAAGAGCGCGGCAGCCGCAATTCGGCGCCGGAGCGCAAGCAGCCGGACCCAATGCAAACCTCGATGGGCTTCATTGGGCGCGAACCCGTGTTGATGTCGCACAGCCGTTTCGAGCAGCAGCCGCGCGGCCAGGGCCGCCGCGGTGCGGCGGGCGGCGGTTTCGGCGGCGGTACGGGCGCAGGTTTCGGCGGCGGCTACGGCAATCGCGGCGCGGCCCGCGGCGCTGGCGGTTTCAGCGGCCCGAT
>NZ_CADIKK010000010.1 GCF_902859915.1 Paraburkholderia ultramafica | reverse complement strand
AGTGGGCCGCAGCGTATCAGGCTGCAACAAGCCCGGATATAGAGCTGCAACCCATCCTGTCGTCGTCTGAACACACGAAAAACCGTCGCAAACGGGAGGCGTTCATATAGACATGATGATGCTCGAATTTCCTTCGTTCGATGACGCGAAGACCTGGTATACCAATCCTTCGTATCAGGCTGCATGCGAACATCGCTTCAAAGGGGGGATTATCGCGCTTTCATTATTGAGGGTGTGGCACCTGCCATGTCGACTTGAAAATTGAGCGTCCCAATTCCCGTGTGCTAACTCGCAAAACAGCGGGTCTGCTCCGCGCACGTGTCTACTGCCGCTGAATCGCAGGATTATTCCGTTCGAGCATCGGCGATGTTGTGATACCGTTCGACCCGACCGCCTCCCCGCGCCGCTTCCTGGCGTGCGCCGCATTGGGAAATTCAGTCGGATGGTCTACGCTCACACTAAGGTTCGCCGTTCGCCCCCGCTCATACACGGGGACAGGAGGGGCGAAGTGCCCGCCGCCGCCACGCCGCCCAAGCCTGATCTGCCCGCAGGCGGCACGGGCAGCGACACTGAATTCGCTCCGGGACTGAAGCGGCGCGGTGGACGGCGCAGCGATTACCGGCTTGTCAGCCCTGCCCGCGCGTCGGACCGGTGACCACCGGAAGCGGCGGCCCGGCAGCCTGAGCTTCGTGCGCCGCACGTGCCGTGCCATCATCCGGCGACCGCGCGGCATCATTGGCAGCATGTCTGCTCCGAAGAGGCGCCCATGTGGTACGACCTACTCGATACGCAGCGGCGTCTCGCCAAGGCGTTCGCTGATACCGCGCTCATCGTCAGCGGATGGCATGGCGCGCAGTGGGCCGCCGCCGGCGCGCCCCGTGCCGCGCGCGACTGGCTGATCCGGTCCACGTGCGCCTTCGAGACCGCTCCGCCGTTTGCGATAGGCGCGGTGCAGAGCGGCGGCGAATGGATTCCCGTCGAAGAATGCATTGCCGATGAAATGCCGATCGGCACGCTGCGCAAATTCACACGGGCCAGCAGCATTGCCGCCCCACCTGGGAACCGGCCCGTTATTCTCTGTGCGCCACTCGCGGGGCATCACGCAGTCATGCTGCGGGAAACGGTCGAAACGCTGCTCGAAACCTGCGACGTCGTCTATATCACCGACTGGGCCGATGCCCGCGACGTGCCACTCGCGGCCGGCCCGCTCGCGCTGGCGGATTACGTCCGCGCGCTCGAACGCTACATCCGGAAGGTTCGCGCACAGGGGGCGCCGGCGCACCTCGTCGCCGTCTGCCAGGCGTGTGTGCCTGCCCTCGCCGCCGCCAGTCTGCTGGCAAGCAACGGCACACCGCCCTTCGCCAGTGTCGCGCTGCTGGGCGGACCGATCGATACGCGCCTGGATCCGACTTCCGTGGATCGCTTCGCCAGTTCCCGGTCGCTGCGCTGGTTTCGCGACAACCTGATCGACGAAGTGCCGCCGCCATACCTTGGGGCGGGACGCCGCGTCTATCCGGGCTTCATCCAGCAGGCTGCGATCGTGACCGCGCATCCCGCGCGTCAACTCGACCTGGAGGCGCGCTACTGGTCGAATTGGCTCAGCGGCAATCTGCACGATGCTCAAACGGCGCTCCGTTCATTGAATGAGTATGCCGCCGTCGTGGATATGAGCGAGTGTTACTTCCTGGATATGCTTGGCGTGGTTTTCCACGAGCAGCTGCTCGCGCGGGGAGCGTGGTCGATCGATGGGCGGTGCGTGGATACCGGCGCGCTTGCGCAAGTGCCACTTTGCACGATCGAAGGCGACTGCGACGACATCACGGGCGCGGGCCAGACGCATTGCGCGCACGCGCTATGCCATGCGCCGGACGCGCCGCGGCAGCGCCGCGTGACCGTCGGCCAGTGCGATCACTACGATCTTTTCACGGGCCCACGCTGGCACGACGAGGTTCATCCTCAGTTATGCGGATTCTGGCGCGCGATCGAATGCAGTTATGACGCGAAAGTCGAACCGGCCGCGCGCATCCGATGATCCATGTCAAAGGTGCGCCAGGCCGATGCGGTGCGACTGGATGGATCACCGCGCCCGGCGGGTTCCGTATTGACTGGCGTTCGATCACAACACTTCGATTCACGCCATCGCGCGACTTATGCTCCGCGTTGCCTCTGCTCGTTGACTTGCTTGCGGCGCAACTTGACGCCCTCAAGCAACTCGAACGCCGCCATGCCGGCAAGCATTGCCGCCACAAATCCCCATGCTTTGGGAAAGCCGCCGCCCAGTGCAACCAGCGCGGGCCCCGGACAGAACCCGGCGAGGCCCCAGCCCACGCCGAACAGCGCGCTTCCCAGCACCAGTCTCGACGTGACGGCGCTGGCGGGCGGAATCAGCATCGGTAAGCCCAGCAGGGAGCGGTTGCGGCGTTTTGCAAGCAGGAACGCGATCAGGCCGACGGCGATCGCGCCAGCCATGACGAATGCAAGCGACGGATCCCAATGTCCGGCGAGGTCGAGAAACCCCTGCACCTTCGCCGGGTTTGCCATGCCGGAGACCATCAGGCCGATGCCAAACAGAAGTCCCGAAACTAACGCTGTGAGCAATCCCATCTCAGCCTCCCAGCAGATGTCGGGTCACGAACACGGTCAGAAAACCGCTTGCCATGAATGTCGCCGTGGCCACGAGCGAACGGACCGACCCACGCGAGATCCCGCAGACGCCGTGGCCGCTGGTACAGCCGCTTGCATAGCGCGTGCCGGCGCCGACCAGCAAACCGGCGATGAGTATTTCGCCCCATCCGGCCTGAATGTCCGGCGCAATCGATTGTCCCAGCAGACTTGCCAGCACGGGGGCGCCGACCAGCCCCGCAAGAAAGGCGATCCGCCATCCCGCATCGTTGCGGGGCTTGCCCAGCAGGCCGCCGAGAATACCGCTGATGCCGGCGATCCGGCCGTTGAACAAGACGAGCACCGCGGCCGCGGCACCGATCACCAGACCGCCGGTCAGGGACCAGCCCGGCGTGAAACTCGCCATATCGATTGACATGCTTTCTCCTCTTTTTCATTGGGCGCGCAATGGGTCATTGGCGCGCCTGTCGCGTGCCGCGCGTTTGCGCGGCACCCGCAGACTCCCCATGTGTTGCCGGCGCTGCGCGAGTTTGCGCCGATGACACTGTTGGCGCGGCTCGCGCGCAGTATGCCTGGGCCCAGCCAGAATGTCATGTAGTTCGCCTCGAATCATTCGAGGCTGCGCTTTCCGGAGCAGTAGTGAGAGCGAGGGCATGGGGTTCGGCGGGTATTTGATTGCCCCTGCCCTTCGCCCGATCGCGCGTGCGCAAGTTGCTTGTGCGATGGAGATGCCTCGACGGCCCGCAGCGCAATCTGACCAGCCTTGCCGTCAGCGCCGCACTGAAGCGGGATCGCCCGCCGCTAAAGACGGCAGCAGTGTCCGGTCGGGCAACTCGCCGATGCCCTTCAGCCGCTCCGCCATGAACTCGCGCAGCACGCGCACCTTGGTCGAAAAGCGCCGGTTCGGCAGATAGGCCATATAAATCTGCCGGCCGGTCAGTGCGTTTTCGAGCCGGTAGCGCGGCAGCGCGACTTCCACTTCGCCGCTCACCAGCAGATCGCGGATCAGCCAGATTTCGAACCCGGCGATTCCGAGCCCCGCGCGCGTCGCCTCCAGCAACAGCTCCGAATGATCCGACTGCAGATTGCCCGATGGCATCACCCACTGCACGCTCGTCCCATCCGACAGATGCCAGCGCGGATCGCCCTCCGGATGCAGATAGCGCAGGCAGTTGTGCTGCGCGAGATCGGCGGGCGTGCGCGGCCGCGATGGCGTTTCCGCTCGCCCTCTGGCGGCTGTCGCAGCGGCCGTGGATCCGCCGGCTGGCCGGCGCGTATATCGGGTTTTTCCGCGCGATCCCGTTGCTGCTGCTGATCCTGTTCATGGTGATCGAGTTGCCCGCGCTCGGCTTCGACTGGCCGGCGCTCGGCTTCCTCGTATTCGCGATGGCGTTGCAGCACTCGGCGCTGACGGCCGAAGTCGGGCGCGCGGGCATTCTGTCCTTGCCGCGCGGACAGCGCGAGGCCGCGCTCGCGCTCGGCATGCGGCCGTCTCAGGCGATGTCGTATGTCGTGCTGCCGCAGGCGCTGCGCAGCATGTTGCCGGCGCTGATCAGTTCGGTCCTCGCGATTGTGCAGGATACGTCGCTGGGCTATGTGATCCCTTATGACGAGCTGCTGCACCGCTCGCAGGACGTGTCGAGCTATGCGCCGCAATCGCTGTTGCAGGCGGCGTTCATCGTCACGATGATGTATGGTGTGGTGAGCGCGGTGCTGCTGTATCTGAAGCGCCGGGTGACGCGCCGCCAGGGGCGAGCGGTCGCGAGAAGCGCGGGCGTGAGCGGGATATTGGCGTCAGCGGCTGTTCCGGGCGATGTCGAAGCTTCGATCGCTGGTGTGAGTCCGGGGGAGTAAGGCGCCGGTTGCCACCGGCACGTCGTGATCCGGTGCGATTGCGTTAAGTCCGTCACCGCCAACAGGACACTCGTCAATACGCTATGCCCGTGAATGCCTCCCTGCGCCGTTGCGGCCCCGTCGTCCGTCTGCTCGCCGCCCTGCCCTGCGCATTCGGCTTGCAAAGCTGCGCCGTCCCGAGTACCGACGTCGGCGCGCACGCGGGACCGTATGAGGTCGAGATCCGCCGCACCACCCTCGGCATTGCGCATGTGAAGGCCGGCGACTGGGGCAGCCTCGGCTACGGCTATGGCTACGTGCAGGCGCAGGACAATCTGTGCACGCTGGCCGACGGCTTCGTCACCTATCGCGGCGAACGTTCGCGCTACTTCGGTGCAGACGCGCGCCCTGCTGCCGAAGCGACCTTCGGACAGCCCGACAATCTCGATGCCGACTTCTTCTTCCGTTTCGTCGTCGACGATGCGGCCGTCTCGCGCTATCGGCACAGTCAGACCGCCGAGATGCGCGCGTTGATCGACGGCTTCGTGGCGGGCTACAACCGCTATGTCGGCGAGCTTGCGCACGGGGATTTTCCCGGCGAGCACGCTGCATGCCGCGCGGCGCCGTGGGCCGGCAAGATCGGCAGCGCCGACATTTACCGGCGGCTTTATGCGGCGAACCTGGCCGGCGGCGCAATGCGCTTCGTCAATGCGATCGCGAAAGCGAAGCCGCCGCTTGCGCTCGGGCAGTCGCCGGACGCGTCGCGCGAGCAGGAACGTGAAGATGCGCACGGGACCGGCAAGACCGAACGCGCCGCCAGCGCGCCGCTCGCCTACCTCGGCGGCGAGGCCGGGATCGGCAGCAACGGACTTGCGTTCGGCGCGGATGTAACGCACACCGGCAGCGCGTTGCTGCTCGGCAATCCGCACTGGTTCTGGACCGGCCCGGATCGCTTCTACCAGGCGCAACTGACGATCCCCGGCAAGCTCAATGTCAGCGGCGTGTCTTTCCTCGGTGTACCTTTGATCGTGATGGGCTTCAACGAGAACGTCGCGTGGGCGCATACGGTCTCCACCGCGAAGCGCTTCGGCCTGTTCAAGCTGACGCTCGTGCCGGGCTCGCCGACCCGCTACCAGATCGACGGCAAGACCGAGACGATGACGCCGACGCAGTTGAACGTCGACGCACGCGCGGCCGATGGTTCGATCCATACCGTTGCGCGCACGCTGTATCGTTCGCGCTTCGGCCCGCTCGTCAATCTCGGCGCGCTGTCGCCCGCGCTGGCCTGGAATGCGCAGCAGGCTTTCGCGCTGCGCGATATCAATGCCGACAACTTCCGCGTGTTCGAAAACTTCCTCGAATGGAACCAGGCGAACTCGCTCGACGACTTCATCCGCATCCAGAAGAAGAATGCGGCGCTGCCGTGGGTGAATACGCTGGCGATCGGCCGGGGCGATCCACGCGTGTGGTACGCGGACATCGGCGCGGTGCCGGACGTACCCGACGAGTTGGTCCTGCGCTGCACGCCGCCGGTCGGCAAGGCGCTCGGGCAGTCGATGCCGGGCGTGCCGGTCCTCGACGGTTCGCGCAGCGATTGCGACTGGCGCGATCAGCCCGGCTCGGTGCAGCATCGCGCGTTGCCGGTCGCGCAGATGCCGGGCCTGCTGCGGCGCGACTATGTCGGCAATTTCAACGGCAGCTACTGGCTCAGCAATCCGGCTGCGCCGCTGACCGGCTACGCGCAGATCATCGGCGCGACGAATGCGCCGCAATCGCTGCGCACGCGCCTCGGTCACAGCATCGCTACGCAATTGCAAAGCGATCCGGCAGGCGTGTCCGCCGACGCGCTCGGCCGTGCCGCGCTCGACAGCCGTTCGATGTCGGCGCTTCTGTTCAAGCGGCCGGTGCTCGATCGTCTGTGCGGCAGCGGCGCAACGGCGGGTGCGAACGCCGCTGCGTATACCGCTGCAAATATCGCCGCAAGCGCCAATGAGCTGCATCAAGCCTGCAAGGTGCTCGCGGCATGGGACGACACGGCCGCCGCCGGCGCCGTCGGCGCGACGCTTTGGGACGAGTTGTGGCGACGCCTGCTGACGATCCCGCCGGCGCAACTGTACGCGGTGCCGTTCGATCCCGCCCAACCGCTGACGACGCCCGCGGGCATCGCCGCCGATCCCGCCAAACTCGCCGCCGCGCTGCACGATGCGATCGCGGCGCTCGAGAAAGCCGGCATCGCAATCGATGCGCCGCGCAGCGCCGCGCTCTACGTGCAGCGCAACGCCGAGCGCATCCCGCTGTTCGGCGGTTGCGACGCGGGCGGCTACTTCACCGCCGCGTGCGCGGCCCATCCGTTCGATGCGCGCGGCGCTTCGATGAACGTCAACCCGGCCGGCGACAGCTACTTGCAGATCGTGTCGTTCGCCGGCGACGAAGTGCTCGCGCGGACCTTGCTCGCGTCGTCCGAATCCGACGACCCGGCGTCGCCTCATTACGCCGATGCGACGCGCGACTATGCGGCGCAGCGCTGGCTGCGCATGCCGTTTTCCGAAGCGTCGATCGCGCACGATCCGGCGTTGAGCGTGCGCACTTTGAGCTCCCCGGACGCGCCAGTGCGCTAGACATCGAACTGGTGTCGAGGATCTGGGCGCATGTCCATTCGACTAGCCGAACAGTCCGATGCGTCGATGCACGGCTCCCCGGTTTTACCGGGTAGTCATATATCCAACGGTCATTTATATCGATTGCGTCCGATTCAAGTCGCTCTCGCCATAAACCCGGTTTGAAAAGACTTAATTGACGAGCGGTTAACATGCCACGTTCTTTCGGATAACAACCACTTCCGACGCGCCGCACAGTGGCCACATGGATTAGACTTTATTCGCCCGCAGCCCGCATCGTATTGGCTTCAATCGCGGTGGCGCGCGGGAATTTGACAGGCGAAAAACTGCCGCGATAAAACAGCAAGACCGTAAGACTGCAACCGATCTGAAGCGCAAACGAAGAGTGCCTTCACTGAGGAGTTTCTCTTGCCCTGCTCCGCGTCCAGCCTGCGTAGTCGTGTCGTGTCCATTCTGATCGCCGGTCTGCCGCTGGTGCTTGCCGCATGCGGCGACAGGCAGGATGCGCCTGCGGTGATGCCGCCGGTTCCCGTGCTGGTCGAAACAGTCTCCTCGTCGTTGGTGCCGGAGGTTGTCGAATTGCCCGGCCGGATCGAGGCGGTCCGCACCGCGGAGATCCGCGCACGGGTCGACGGCATCGTCGAACGCACGCTCTATCAGGAAGGCAGGGACCTGCCGGCGAACGCGCCGCTATTCCAGATCGACGCGCGCGACTATCGCGCGCAGTTGCAGCAGGCGCAGGCCGCGCTGACGCGCGCCACCGCCGTGCGTGACAATGCGGCGTCGGTGGTGGAGCGCTTCAAGCCATTGGTCGCCCGTCACGCGGTCAGCGCACAGGAATATGACGACGCACTCGCCACGATGCAGCAGGGCCAGGCGAGCGTCGCCGATGCGCAGGCCGCCGTGACGCTCGCCAACTTGCGGCTCGAACGCTGCATCGTCCGCACGCCGATTGCCGGGCGCGTGGGCCGCGCGCTCGTCACCGAAGGCGCGCTCGTCAGCGCCGGCGCGGCAACGCTGCTCGCGCAGGTCAATCAGCTCACGCCGATCAATGCGGTGTTCGCGCAATCGAATGCCGCGCTGCTCGATGTCGAGCAGCAGATTCAGTCAGGCACACGTAAGGCGATCGATATGAAGCATGTCGAGGTCGAACTGCTGCTCGCCAACGGCCAGATCTATGGCGAGCGTGGCTTTCTGGACTTCACCGATCTGGTCGTCGAGCCATCCACGGGCACGCAAACGGTGCGCGCTCAATTCGCCAATCCGTCACGCACGCTGTTGCCCGGGCAGTTCGTACGCGGCCGCATCATCACGGCGGGCAACCAGCAAGGCATCCGGATTCCGGAACGGGCCGTGCAACTGGACAACGGCGTGGCCAGCGTGGCGCTCGTCGCGGACGACGGCACCGTGGTCCGCCGCAACATTGGTCTCGGCGAGCAAGGCGAAGGTCGCTGGACCGTCCGCGATGGCCTGAAGCCCGGCGAGCGCGTGATCGTCGACGGCTGGCAGAAGGTCCAGCCTGGCCAGCGTGTCGACGCCCGGCCTGCGCCGGGAACGGCAGCGTCAGCGGCAACGGCAGCGGCGCCCGCTTCGGCCACGCGCTGACGGGCGCCCGATGAATCGTTTCTTCGTCTCCCGCCCGGTATTCGCCTGGGTCATCGCACTCTTTGCGGTGCTGTTCGGCGCGTTGGCGGTGGCGCTTCTGCCGGTCGAACAGTATCCCGACGTCGCGCCGCCCTCGCTGAGCATTTCAGCCATCTTCAGCGGCGCCGACGCGCGCACGCTCGACCGGACCGTGACCTCGATCATCGAAGACGAGATGAACGGCATCGAGAATTTTCTCTACATGTCGTCGGTCAGCCGCTCCAACGGCACCGCGCAGATCACGGTGGTGCTCAAGCCGGGCACCAATCTCGACATTGCGCGCACGCAGGTGCAGGACCGCCTGAGCCGGGTCGAGCCGCGCCTGCCGCTCGAGGTCCGGCAGCGCGGCATCAGCGTGACCAAGGCGTCGTCGGGCTTTTTGATGCTGCTCGCGCTGCAGGCCACCGACGGCACCACCAACGCGACGGCGATGGGCAACTTCGCGTCCAACAATATCGTCAACGAGTTGCGCCGCATCGAAGGGGTCGGCGACGTGCAGCTGTTCGGCTCGTCGTACGCGATGCGGATCTGGCTGGACCCGACCAGGCTGGCGGGCTTCGGCCTGTCGGCGAGCGAGGTTTTCTCGGCCGTGCAGGAGCAGAACAGTCAGACGGCCGGCGGCGGACTCGGCGACCAGCCCAACGCTGGCGGCTCCGAGTTCACCGCGCAGATCGTCACGCAAAGCCGCTTCTCGACGCCGGAGCAGTTTCGCGAAATCATCGTCCATGCCAATCCGGACGGCTCGACCGTGCGGCTCGGCGACGTCGCCCGGGTCGAGCTCGGCAACGACAGCTATGGCAACCGCCTCACCGTCAACGGCAAGGAATCGGCCGGCATCGCGATCCAGCTCGCGAGCGGCGCGAATGCACTCGGGGTCGCCAACAACGTGCGCAAGCGCATGGCCGAATTACAGCCGACCTTCCCGCGCGGCGTGAGCTGGGCTGTGCCGTTCGATACCACGCCGTTCATCACCACGTCGGTCAATGGCGTGTTGCGCACGATGATCGAGGCGCTGCTGCTCGTCACCGTGGTGGTGTTCCTGTTTCTGCAGAACTGGCGGGCCACCCTCATTCCGACGCTGGTCGTGCCAGTCGCGCTGATCGGCACCTGCGCGGGACTGTACCTGTTCGGCCTGTCGATCAACATCCTGTCGCTGTTCGGGATGGTGGTGGCGATCGGTATCCTCAACGACGATGCGATCGTCGTCGTCGAGAACGTCGCGCGCATCATGCGCGAAGAGGGTCTCAGCGCGCCACGCGCGACTGTGAAGGCCGTAGGCCAGATTTCCGGCGCGGTGATCGCGAGTACTCTCGTGCTGGTCGCGGTGTTCATTCCGATGGCGTTCTTCCCCGGCTCGACCGGCGGCATCTACCGGCAATTCTCGGTCACGCTGGCGGTGTCGATCACGCTCTCCACGCTGCTTGCGCTCACGCTCGGCGCGGCGTTGTGCGCCGCGCTGCTGCGCAACGAAACCTATGCCGGAGTTGCGCCGAAAGGCGCGGCCGGCAAGCTGTTGCAGCGCGTGTTCGACGGCTTCAACCGCGGACTCGGCACGGGCACCGACCGGTATATTCGCGGCGTCGACGCGATGCTGCGCTCGCCATTGCGCTGGCTGCTGGTGTTCGTGGTCGCCTGCGCGATCACCGCTTATCTTTTCGTGCGCCTGCCTGGCGGCTTTCTGCCGACCGAAGACCAGGGGCATCTCTTCATCACCTATACCGGTGCGCCGGGCTCCACCGAGCAACGCACCCAGCGGGCGATCGCTCAGGTCGAAGCATTTCTGCGTCAGCAGCCGCAAGTTCGAAACGTTACGTCGGTCACCGGCTTCAGCTTCTTCGGCCAGGGACAATCGGCAGCGCTGTCCTTCGTCGATCTGAAACCGTGGGGCGAGCGCCCCGGCGACGAGAACTCCGCGAGCACGCTGGTGCGCCGCGCCAATCGCGCGTTCCGGCAGATTCCCGAAGCGACGATCTTCGCGCTTGATCCACCGGCTATTCCGTCGTTGGGGAACGCGACGGGCTTCACGATGAAGATCCAGGATCGCAGCGGCGTGGGCGGCGACGCGCTGCAACAGGCCGCGCGGCGAATCATGATCGAGGCGTCGCAGAGCCCTGTGCTCGCCGGCGTGCGCTCCGAAGGCATGCCCGAGGCGCCGCAACTGTACGTGGAGATCGACCGCGTGAAGGCGCGTGCGCTGGGCCTGCAGATCGGCCAGGTCAATCAGGCGCTGGCGCTGTCGTTCGGCGCGAACTATGTGAACGACTTCGTGTTTGAAGGCAATGTGCTACGGGTGTTCCTGCAGGCGGACGCCGAGCATCGGATGCGAGCGGAAGACGTGAGTGCGCTGAGACTTCGCAACAACAGGAACGAGATGGTGCCGTTTTCGGCGTTCAGCCGTGTTCGCTGGATTTCCGGTCCGCAGCAGCTCGAACGCTACAACGGCTTTCCGTCGGCGACCGTGTCGGGTCAGGCTGCCGCGGGCCGCTCGAGCGGCGCGGCGCTTGCCGAGATGGAACGCATCGCTGCGCGCGTGTTGACCGGCAACCTCAGGTACGAATGGACCGGCACGGCCTTCGAAGAGAAACAGGCCGGCGGCCAGATCGGCCTGCTGCTCGGACTGTCGCTGGTGGTCGTGTTCCTGCTGCTGGCCGCGCTGTACGAAAGCTGGGCGATTCCGGCGGCGGTGCTGCTGATCATCCCGTTCGGCGTGATCGGCGCCGTCGTTCTGACGATGCTGCGCGGCCTGTCGGCGGACGTCTACTTCAACATCGGGCTCGTGACCATCATCGGGCTCGCCGCGAAGAACGCGATCCTGATCGTCGAATTCGCGATCAAGGAAGAGTCCGAAGGCAGCGACGCCGTCGCCGCCGCGAAAAACGGTGCGCAGCAACGCTTGCGCCCGATCCTGATGACCAGCGTCACCTTCGTGCTCGGCATGATGCCGCTCGTGCTCGCGACCGGCGCCGGCGCGGCGAGCCGGCGCGCGGTCGGCACCGGCGTGATGGGCAGCATGCTGACGGCGACGCTGTTCGGGGTGTTTTTCACGCCGCTGTTCTATGTGGCTGCGCGCCGATGGCTGAGCCGCAAGAAGCGCAAAAGCGATCTGGACGACCTGTCGATGTCGGCGCCCGGCAACGACGCACCCGGCGGAGGCAAGCAAGATGCGTAAGCGCCTGCTGATGCCGCTCGTCTGCTGTTGCGCGCTGGCCGCGTGCAATTTCGCGCCGACGTATCGCCAGCCCGAGTTGCCGATTGCCGAACGCTTCGACACGTCGGCGACGTCCAGCGAGGCAGGCACGCGCCTCGCGGGCGAGGTCGACTGGGAAACGTTTTTCGCCGATCCGCAATTGAAGCTGCTGATCGCCACGGCCCTCGAACACAACCGCGATCTCGCGGCATCGGTCGCGCGCATCGAACAGGCGCGCGCGTTCTATCGCATCCAGAACGCGGCGCGCTTTCCGCAAGTGAACGTGAACGCTGGCGCGACGCGCACCAAGGCCCCGCTCGGCTCGATCGATCCGGAGTTCGCCGACACCGACACGACGATCAAATTCAATCAGTACAACGTTCAGGCGGCGGTGACGTCGTTCGAACTGGACTTCTGGGGTCGCGTGCGCAACCTGAGCGAAGCCTCGCGCCTCAGATATCTGGCCAGCGTCGAGGCGCAGCACGCATTCCGCTTGTCGCTGATCGGCAATGTCGCGGCGAACTATTACGCGATCCTCTCGGGCGAGGAAGGCATCGAGCTTGCCGAGCGGACCCTGGCGAGCCGCCGCTATGCACTGGAAGTCGCGCAGCTGCGGCTGGACGCCGGCGTGACGTCGACGGTCGATTACGAACAGGCCGCGATTCTCGTGACACAGGCGCAGACCCAACTGGCGGAGCTGCAAAGGACGACCGCGCAGCAGCGTAATCAGCTAGAGGTGCTGGTCGGCGGTCCGCTTAAGGATGCGGTGCCACAGGCGCCGCCGATTGCCGACGCCAAACAGTTCGGCGATCTGGATCCGGGGCTGCCGTCCGCGTTGCTCGTCAATCGCCCTGACATCCTGCAGGCCGAGCAGCAGCTTCGCGCGGCGGATGCGGATATCGGCGCGGCGCGCGCGGACTTCTTCCCGCGCATCGCGCTGACGGGCAGTTTCGGTTATGTGTCGGCGGAATTGAACGACCTGTTCGTGCCTGGCAGCCAGGCGTGGTCGATGGGTGCGTTGCTCGCCATGCCGATTTTCGATGCGGGTCAGCGTCAGGCTCAACTCGCGCAGGCGCGCGCGCGGCGCGACGAACTGGTCGCCGATTATCAGCGCACCGTGCAGACGGCTTTTCGTGAGGTGTCCGATGCGTTGATCGGACGGCAACGCTATAAAGAACAGATTGCCGCGCAGGAGCAGGCGGTCGAGGCGCAGCGGCAGCTCGCTGAAACGGCCGAGCTTCGCTATGAGAATGGGATTTCGATCTATCTCGAGGTGGTGGATGCGCGGCGCAACCTCTTCGCCGCCGAGCAGCAGCTGATTCAGCTTCGCGCCACCGCGCTGCAGAACGGTGTGTCGCTTTACGTCGCGCTGGGTGGCGGACCCGACGCGCCGCAAACGGACGCGAGCCACCAGCCCAACTAAAAGGCACTGGCGCAGCCACCCTGCGCGCAGTGCCGTTCGTCGATGTGCCGCCGGCAGGTCAGCCGAGCGTCACGGTCACCGACGCTTCTTCACCGTCACGCACCACGGTGACGGAAACGCTGTCGTCCGCCTGCGAGATGATCTGCTTGAGCTGTTGGGGACCGCGAATCACCTTGCCGTCCACCGCCACGATGATGTCGCCGGCCTGAATCCCCGCAGCGGCGGCCGGGCCGGTGGCCTGTTGCACGACCACGCCGCCAGGCAACGAGGCTTCCTGCTGCTCGTCCGCCGTCAGCGGCCGGACTGCAACGCCGAGGCGCGGACGCGCCTGATCCGGCTGCTGCTGTTGCTGCGGCTCGCGCTGCATGCGCGGCGACGCGGACGCAACCTGGGGCGACTGCGCACCGACCGTAACCGACAGCTTGCGTTCACCGCCGTTACGCCAGACGTTGACGGTCGCCGTGGAGCCCGGGGTGAGTTGCGATACCTGCGCCATCAGCTCCGTCGTGTTGGCGATCCGCGCGCCGTTCACGCCGACGATCACATCGCCCTGACGCAAGCCGGCCGCCTGGGCGGGGCCGCTCGGATCGACCGAGCCGACCAGTGCGCCACGCGTCGAATCAAGACCGAGCGACTTCGCCTGTTCCGCGCTGACCGGCTGCACGCCCACGCCGATGCGGCCGCGGCTCACATGGCCGGTTTGCACGAGCTGGTCTTTCACATGCATCGCCGCGTCGATCGGAATCGCGAACGACAGACCCTGGAAGCCGCCCGTGCGCGAATAGATCATCGAGTTGATGCCGATGACTTCACCGTTCAGATTGAACAGCGGGCCGCCCGAGTTGCCCGGATTGACCGGCACGTCGGTTTGAATGAACGGGATCGGGCTGTCGTCGGACATTTGACGCGCCTTCGCGCTGATGATCCCGGACGTCACCGTGTTGTCGAAGCCATACGGCGAGCCGATCGCCACCACCCACTCGCCGACCTTGCTGTTGGCGGGGTCGCCGATCTTCACGGTCGGCAGATTCGACGCTTCGATCTTCAGCACCGCGACGTCGGACGTTTTGTCCGTGCCGACCACCCGGGCGTGGAATTCGCGACCGTCCGTCAGCTTCACGGTAACCCGGTCGGCGCCTTCGACGACGTGGTTGTTGGTCAGCACGTAGCCGTCCTGGCTGATGATGAAACCCGAGCCGAGCGCTTCTCCGCCACGCCCGCCTTCACCGTTTTCGTCGCGGGAAGCGGCCTGTTTGGCGCCGATATGCACGACCGCCGCGCCATAGCGCGAAACGATGCTGGAGAAGTCCGGCGCTGACGAGCGCGTGCCGGTGATACCTGACAGAGCGTTCGTGGCGGCGACCTCGCCATGAGCCTCGCTGACGGATGCGTCGGCGTTGCGATGGCTGATCGCATAGGTACCGGCGATCGCGAGCACAACGCAAGCGGCAGCGCTGCCGCGCCAATATTTCCTGGTGGTCATAGTTTGGAGGTGTAGCGGTGGGTTACGTGAAGGATGCGTAATGTAGTGGCCTCCACTTAAAGGAGGCTTAAAGATGATGAGCGATCACGAGGTCGTGCGGGCAGCCGTACTGCAACTGGTCGCCGATGCGGAGACGCCGCCCAACGTCGCGAAGCTGAGCGCGGCGAGCGGCTATCCGCGCCCCACTGTCCACCGCATCGTTGCCGCGTTGCAGGCCGAAGGGCTGATCGTCGGTACGGGGACGGGCAACACGTTCGGTCTCGGCCCGCGCCTCGTCAATCTGGCGAGCCGCAGTTGGGAGCGTTCAGACTTACGCCTCGCGGCGGTCGATGCGCTGATGGAATTGCGCAACACCACGTCGGAGACGATCCACCTGGCCGTGCCGAGCCAGGGCGAGATGGTGTACATCGAAAAGCTCGAAAGTCCGCACGCGGTGCGCATGGACTTCCGGGCGTTAACACTTGATATAGAACGCGCACGCGGTGGAACGCGGCACGCCGGTCGTCGATACGCTGTGGCTGATCCATCAATTGGAATGGCCCGTGTTCACCTGCGCGGCTCGCGCGATCGGCCATCTTCGTGAGCGCTCCGCGAAACCCGACGCCGCGGATCGAGAGCGTGCCGCGCTCGCAAGCCGGCGCGCTCCTAGCTATATAAATTAGGTCTCCCTTCAATCTGTCGCCGGCGGGCACCAGCCTGTTCGCTGCGGCGTTGGATCGGGCCGCCGGCCTCTCCAGCGATCCGGCCTGAACTCAATTCGAAGCCGACTCCGCTTGCGCGGCGGGCGTCGCCGCCGCACTCATCGCGCCGGAGCGATCCGTACCGTGCTGGATCGCGTAGATCTCACGGTTTCGGGCAATCGTGGCCGCCGACGGCGGATAGTCGTCGTTCCGCGTGGGCACCAGCCCTTCGGCCTGGGCCTGCTGCAACTGTGCCATCACATCGGCCCGCGTCAATCCTGACGACGTGGTCTGAGCAAAGGCATTCGCGCCGAACGGCAGGCTGAGGGCGGCAACGGCAATAGCGGCAAGCAGTTTCATGATGTCTCTCCGGGTATCAGCAAGAAGTGAGTGGCCTGAACCACGCTTCCCATTCTTGTCATTCGAGCTGTCGGAGCACTGACCCGCGGATTACCGTTTGGTTATCCAGGCATCAACTGATTTCCCAGGCGTCGCCACGCATGGCCCCTCTTCTCCCGCAGCGCTGCTGCCATGAAACCGCCAGATAACCGAACCGTAATCTAGCCGACCGCAGCCCGTAAGCGCCGCTCCTCCACACTCCTGACTCACGAAGCCCGCGTCACGCGTCCTCGCGCGCCCTCGAGCGCCACCGGATGCATCGGCACGACGCGCGCCGTCCTTCGCTTCTTTTCAGGAACCCGTCATGTGGATCGTCAGGCTCGCGCTGCGCCGGCCCTATACCTTCGTGGTCCTCGCCGTGCTGACCTTTATCGTCGGCCCGCTCACGATACTGCGTACGCCGACCGATATCTTCCCGAATATCGACATCCCCGTGGTCAGCATCGTCTGGACGTATAACGGTTTTTCCGCGCAGGACATGGCCAATCGCATCACGTCGAACTACGAGCGCGCCTTGACCTCGGATGTCGACGATATCGAGCATATCGAGTCGCAATCGCTGAACGGCGTTTCGGTGGTGAAGATCTTTTTCCATCAGGGCGCGGACATCAATCGCGCGATCGCCGAGGCGGCGTCGAACTCCGCGTCGATCCTGCGTGTGCTGCCGCCGGGCACGCTGCCGCCGAACATCATCACTTACAACGCGTCGACGGTGCCGATCCTGCAACTCGGGCTCTCCAGCGACACCTTGTCCGAGCAGCAACTGTACGACCTCGGCAACAGCGCGATCCGCACGCAACTGGCGACTGTGCAAGGCGCGTCGGTGCCGCTGCCGTTCGGCGGCAAGGTGCGCCAGATCATGGTCGACATCGACCCGCGCGCGTTGCAGGCCAAAGGGCTTGCGCCGCTCGACGTGGTCAACGCAGTCAACGCGCAGAACCTGATCCTGCCCGGCGGCACCGCGAAGATCGGCACGAAGGAATACAACGTGCAGATGAACGGCAGCACCGACACCGTCGCCGCGCTCAACGATCTGCCGGTCAAAACGGTGGCCGGCGGCGTGGTGTACGTGCGCGACGTCGCCCATGTGCGCGACGGCTATGCACCGCAGACCAACATCGTGCGCAGCGACGGCAAGCGCGCCGCGCTGCTGACCATCGAAAAATCCGGCAGCACGTCGACGCTGACGATCATCCAGCAGGTCAAGGCGATGCTGCCGCATATCGCGGCCGGCCTGCCGAGCGCATTGCACATTACCGCGCTGGCGGATCAGTCGGTGTTCGTGAAGTCGGCGGTGGTCGGCGTCGCGCGCGAAGCGCTGATCGCCGCCGCGCTGACCGCACTGATGATCCTGCTGTTTCTCGGCAGCTGGCGCGCCACGCTGATCATCGCGGTATCGATTCCGCTCGCGGTGCTGACCTCGCTGATCGCGCTGTCCGCGCTCGGCCAGACCATCAACATCATGACGCTCGGCGGCCTCGCGCTCGCGGTGGGGATTCTCGTCGACGACGCCACCGTCGCGATCGAAAACATCACGCATCATCTGGAGAACGGCGAGCCGCTCTACGACGCGATCCTGAACGGCTCCGGCGAGATCGCGGTGCCGACCTTCGTGTCGACGCTGTCGATCTGCATCGTGTTCGTGCCGATGTTCCTGCTGTCCGGCGTCGCGCGCTATCTGTTCGTGCCGCTCGCCGAAGCGGTCGTGTTCGCGATGATCGCGTCGTACTTCTTCTCGCGCACGCTGGTGCCGACCCTCGCGATGTATCTGATGCGCGCGCGCAGCAGAACGCCGGTCAGCGGCAACGGACCGGTTGCGTGGCTGGTGCGCTTCCAGGCCGGCTTCGAACAGCGCTTCGAGACGCTGCGCGCACGCTATCGCGGCGTGCTCGGCACGGCGCTGGCGAGCCCGCGGCGCTTCATCGCGATCTTCCTCGTGCTGTGCCTCGGCTCGCTCGCGCTGCTGCCGTTTGCCGGGCGCGACTTCTTCCCCGCGGTCGATACCGGCGAGATCCGTCTGCATCTGCGTGCGCCGACCGGCACGCGGATCGAGGACACCGCGAGTCTGACCGACGAAGTCGAAGCGCGCGTGCGTCAGGTGATTCCGAAGCAGGAACTGGCGGCGCTGCTGGACAACATCGGCGTGCCGGTCAGCGGCATCAACCTGACCTACGATTCATCCGATCCGATCGGCCCGGAAGACGCCGACGTGATGATCTCGCTCGCGGCAAAGCACCAATCCACCGCGCAGTACGTGGCGACGCTGCGCACGACGCTCGCGAAGGACTTCCCCGGCGTCACGTTCGCGTTCCTGCCCGCCGACATCGTCAGCCAGATTCTCAACTTCGGCTTGCCTGCGCCGATCGATATCCAGATCGTCGGCAACAAGCTCGACGCGAACCGCGTCGTCGCGAACAAGCTGCTCGCGCAACTGCGCGGCGTGCGCGGGCTGGTCGACGCGCGCATCCAGCAGCCCGGCGACGCGCCCGCGATCAACGTCAACGTCGACCGCACGCGGGCGATCCAGGCCGGCCTGCTGCAACGCGACGTGTCGCAGAACCTGCTGATCGCGCTGTCCGGCAGTTCGCAGACCACGCCGAATTTCTGGCTCGATCCCCACAACGGCGTCAGCTATCCGCTGATGGCGATGATGCCTCAGTACGATATCAATTCGCTGCAGGCGCTTGCCAACATTCCGGTCGCGCAGAGCGGCGCGTCGGCGGCCAGCTCGGCAACGAAGACTGCTACGACAGCCGCCGACTCCGGAGCGCCCGCGCCGCAAAACCTGCTCGGCGCGTTGAGCACGCTGACGCGCGGCACCCAGCAAGCGGTGGTCTCGCACTACAACGTGCAGCCGGTGCTCGACATTTTCGCGTCGACGCAAGGGCGCGATCTCGGCGGCGTCGCGGCCGACGTGACCCGGCTCGTCGACCAGATCAGGCCGCAGTTGCCGCCGGGCGCGTCGATCGTCGTGCGCGGCCAGGTGCAGGCAATGCACGACTCGTTCAGCGGCCTCGCGAGCGGTCTCGTGTTCGCGATCGCGCTGGTCTACCTGCTGATGGTCGTGAACTTCCAGTCGTGGCTCGACCCGCTGATCATCGTCAGCGGCTTGCCGGGGTCGCTCGCGGGCATCGCGTGGATGCTGTTCAGCACCGGCACCCGCGTGAGCGTGCCGGCCCTGACCGGCACTATTCTGTGCATCGGCATCGCGACGGCCAACAGCATTCTCGTCATCAACACCGCGCGTGAATTCCACCACGGCGGCCAGCCGCCGCTGCAAGCCGCGCTCGATGCCGGCTTCAGCCGCTTCCGCCCGGTGCTGATGACCGCGCTCGCGATGCTGATCGGCATGCTGCCGATGGCGCTCGGCCTCGGCGACGGCGGCGAGCAGAACGCGCCGCTCGGACGCGCGGTGATCGGCGGCCTTGCGCTCGGCACGGTGTCGACCTTGCTGCTCGTTCCGGTCGTCTACGGGATGGTGCACGCGTGGCGCGACAAACGGCGCGCGGCGCACACCCAAACCCAGGAAGCCGGCATTGCCGCCCGCACCCATTGACTTCGACGAGACCTCGCTCATGACCGATTCATCTCTTCCGCCCGGGCTTGCCAAGCGGACCGACCAGGCCGCGGACGGCGACGAACGCGCGCAAGCCGGCACCGCTGATGCCGCTGCGCACGCCGAACCGTCGCGCGACAAGGCAAGCAAACACGCCGCTCCCGACGGCGATACCAACACAACCGCTGGCACCACCACCGCCAAACCGCGCCGCCGCCTCTGGCCGCTTGCGCTGACCGGACTCGCCGCGGCCCTGCTGCTCGCCGGCATCGTGCCGCGGCTCCATGCGAGCGCCGCGCTCACGCGACAGACGCAGGCGCAGAACATGCTCAGCGTGGCGGTCGTCACGCCGCGTGCCGCGCCGGCCGTCCACGAACTGTTGCTGCCCGCCGCGGTCACGCCGTTCGCGGAAGCGTCGATCTACGCGCGCACGAGCGGCTATCTGGCGCACTGGAACACCGACATCGGCGCCCGGGTCACGAGCGGCCAGACGCTCGCGACGATCGAAGCGCCGGAACTGGACGCGCAACTGCGCCAGGCCCGCGCCGACGAAGCCACCGCGCAGGCCAACTTCGACCTCGCGAAGACCACCGCCGAGCGCTGGCAGGCGATGCTGAAAACCCAGTCGGTCGCGCAGCAGGACGCCGACACCAAGGTCGGCGACATGGAAGCGCGCCGCGCGATGCTCGCGTCGGCGCAGGCCAACGTCGCGCATCTCGCCGAGCTGGTGTCGTACGAAAAGATCACCGCGCCGTTCGACGGCGTGATCACCGCGCGCAATGTCGACGTCGGCGCGCTGGTGACGGCGGGCGGCACGCCGGGCACCGCGGGGATGTCGGGCGAGCTGTTCCACATCCAGCAGACCGGCGTGCTGCGCGTATTCGTCGACGTGCCGCAAAGCGATGCGCCGTACGTCACGCCCGCCACCGGCGTGTATTTGAGCGCACCGCAGTATCCGGGCCGCCACATCGCCGCGAAGGTGGCGCGCAGCACCGGCTCGATCAATCCGACGAGCCGCACGCTGCGCGTCGAGGTGGACGTCGACAACAAGGACGGCGCGCTGATGCCCGGCGCGTACGCACAGGTGCATCTGCAGGTGCAGGCGAGTTCGCCTGCGCTCGATCTCCCGGTCAGCGCGCTGCTGTTCCGGCCGGACGGCGTAACGGTCGCCGTGGTCGACGGCGAGGGCCGCGCGGTGCTGAAGACCGTGCAGGTCGGCCGCGATTTCGGCACGCACGTGGAGATCACGACGGGCCTCGTGGCCACCGACCGCGTGATCAACAACCCCGGCGATTCGCTGAGCACCGGCCAGATCGTTCAGATCGCACCGGCCGCGCATGGCTGAGCCCTGTCATCGAAAGGATTTGCGGATGTTTTCCATGTCTCCTTCAAGGCCGCTGCTGCGCCGCTCGCTTGTCGCCACGCTGATCAGCGCGCTGGCTGGCGGGTGCTCGACCTTGCCGCCTTATCAGCGGCCGAGCGCCGAGGTCCCGGCGCAATACGCGGGCGCGGCGCCCGGCTGGGCGCAGGCCGCGCCGGCCGATGCGGCGCCGCGCGGCCCGTGGTGGACCGTGTTCGACGATCCGGTGCTGAACCAGCTCGAAGCACGCATCGACGTCTCGAATCAGACCGTGCGCAAGGCCGTCGCACAGGTTCAGCAAGCGCGGTCGCTGGTCGACTATCAGCGCGCCGGCTTTTTCCCGACCATCACCGCTGGCGTCACGCAGGACCGTACGCGGACCTCGCAGAACGTCGAATTTAGAGCGCTCGCCGGCAAGACGATACCCGACTATGCCGCGGGCGTGTCGGCGAGCTGGGAGCCGGACCTGTTCGGCCGGGTGCGCGACAGCGTGACCGGTGCGCAAGCCGACGCCCAGGCGAGCGAGGCGGACCTCGAAGGCGTGCGCCTGTCAATGAGCGCCGATCTGGCCGCCGACTATTTCGCGCTGCGCTCGCTCGACACGCAGAAGAAGCTGCTCGACGACAGCGTGACCGCATACGCCGCCGCGCTGAAGCTGTTGCAGCAGCAACTGGCCAATGGCGCGATCGACGCTTCCGCGGTCGCGCAGGCCACCACGCAACTCGAAGCGACGCGCACGCAGGACACCGACATCGACGTGACGCGCGCGCAGATGCAGCACGCGATCGCCACGCTGGTCGGCGAACCGGCGTCGACCTTCACGCTGCCGCCGAACGGCTCGAACGCGACGCCGCCGGCGATTCCGATCGGCCTGCCGTCGCAATTGCTGGAGCGGCGCCCCGATATCGCCGCTGCCGAACGGCGCGTGGCGTCGGCCAATGCGCAGATCGGCGTGGCGCACGCGGCGTTCTTCCCTGATCTCGTGCTGTCGGCGAGCGCGGGCCTCGAAAGCACGTTCTTTGCGCCGTGGTTGACGGCGCCGAGTCTCTTCTGGTCGCTCGGGTCACAACTCGCCGGCACGCTGTTCGATGGCGGCCGGCGCACCGCCACACTGCATGGCGCCACGGCCCAGTACGACGGCACGGTCGCCGACTACCGGCAAACGGTGCTGGTGGCGTTCCAGCAGGTCGAAGACAATCTGTCGGCGTTGCATTCGCTTGCGGACGAGGCCGACAGCCAGCAACGCGCGACAACGGCCGCCGATCTGTCGTTGCGGCTCACGACGAACCGCTTCAACGCGGGCGCGGTCAGCTATCTCGACGTGGTGACCGCGCAGACGATCGCGTTGACGAACCAGCGCATCGCCGATCAGATCGCCGCGCGTCAGCTGGAGTCGAGCGTGTTGTTGCTGAAGGCGTTGGGCGGCACGTGGGGTGACCGGCCGGCGGACACGGCGGCGACGGCGACGGCGGCTGGAGCGCCTGCCTAGTGTGCCGATGGAGGCACGCTTGCGGCTACCGGCGAGCGCTCATCCGCGCCGTCTGAACGTCAGCACGAAGCGCGTGCTGCGCGCATCGCTTTCGGCATGCACGGAGCCGCCATGCAGCTCCATGATCGTGCGCACGATGGCGAGGCCGAGCCCCGTCGAACCGGTGGCCCCTTGCGATAGCCCCGACGACGGCAACGAACTGCGCGACGGATCGACCCGGTAGAAGCGATCGAAGATCCGTTCGAGATGTTCGGCGGCAATCGGCTGGCCCTCGTTCGACACGGTGATTTGCACCGCGTCGGCCGAGGCGTTCGCGTTCAGCCCGATCTCGCCGCCCGGCGGCGTATAGCGGATCGCATTGGCGAGCAGATTGCTGACGGCGCGGCGGAACAGTTCGAGATCGCCCGTCAGCCTGGCCGCGCCGCTCACACGCACGCGCACGTTCGCGTCGTCGGCAAGGCCTTCGAAGTAGTCGGCGATGTGGGTCAATTCCCGCGCGGCGTCGAACTCGCGCATGTGCTTGACGAACTGAGGATGTTCGGCGCGCGCGAGAAACAGCACGTTTTCGATCATCCTCGACAGACGGTCGCACTCTTCCAGATTCGACGCGAGCAGCGACTCGTATTCGTCGACCGAACGCGGGCGGGCCAGCGCGACTTCGGCGGCGCCGCGCATGTTGCCGAGCGGCGTGCGCATGTCGTGCGCGAGATCGGCGGTGAAACGCGACAGACGTTGAAAGCCCTGCTCGACACGTTCGAGCATGGCATTGAGTGACGCCACCAGCGCCTCCAGTTCACTCGGCACGCGCGCGACCGTGATCCGCGTATTGAGGCGATTGACCGTGACGAGGCTCGCGCTCGCGGTGATATCGCGCAGCGGCCGCAGCGCGGCGCGAATCAGCAGATAGCCCAGCAGCATCGCCAGCAGCACGCCGGCCACGCCCGCCATGTGGAGCTTGTCGCGGTAGCGGTCCAGCAGCAGCCAGTGGTCGCTCATGTTGCGCGCCACCAGCACGCTCGCCGTGTCGCCGTTGCGCAGCCGCGCGTCGGTAAGGATGCCGCGAATCGGCGCGCCGTCGCGGCCGCGCCAGTCGCCGATGTCGGCTTCGGTAATGCGCGCGGTGGCGGCCACGCGTGTGAGCGGCGGCAACGCGGTGAGGCTCGCCGCGCCGCTGGTTGCGCTGCTCGCCACATCCGGCGCCGCGAGGGCCTCCTCGATGTTGTGTTCGAGCGCCCGGGTGCCGTCGGGGCCGAACACTTCCATCGACATCGCTTCGTTGCCCAGCACGATGCTCGTCAGTCGTTCGCCATGCTCGCGAATCCCCTGCGCCGACTGCAGCTCCTGCGCGAGCCGCCGCGCGTGACGCGCGGCGAGCACGATGTCGAGATTGTCCTGCGCGTTGATCTGCTTCTCGAGCGCGAGGTACAAAAAACTGCCGACCAGCACGAACACCGCCAGCGTGGTGACACCGAATGCCAGCGCGAGCGTCGCGGCGAGCGAACGGCCGCGCATCAGGCGGTGTCCTTCAGTTCGAGCACATAGCCGACGCCGCGCACGGTGTGAATCAGTTTGACGGGAAAGTTGTCGTCGATCTTGGTGCGCAGCCGGCGGATCGCGACTTCGACGACGTTGGTGTCGCTGTCGAAATTCATATCCCACACATACGACGCGATCTGCGTGCGGCTCAGCACTTCGCCCTGACGGCGCGCGAGCAGTTGCAGCAGCGAGAACTCGCGCGGCGTGAGATCGATGCGCGTGCCGCCCCGTTTGACGCGCCGGCGATTCACGTCCATTTCGAGGTCGCCCACCTTGATCAGCTCGCTTTCGCGCGGCGGCCCACGGCGCGCGAGCGTGCGCACGCGCGCCAGCATTTCGACGAACGCAAACGGCTTGACCAGGTAGTCGTCGGCGCCGAGTTCGAGGCCGCGCACGCGGTCGTCGACGTCGTCGCGCGCGGTGAGGAACAGCACGGGTGTGGTGCGCGTGCTGCGCAAGGTCTTGACGACGGTCCAGCCGTCCATGCCGGGCAGCATCACGTCGAGCACGATCACGTCGTACTCTTCTTCCTGCGCGAGCAGCAGCCCTTGCGGGCCGTCGTTCGCCACGTCGACCGCGTAGCCGGATTCTTCAAGACCTTTCTTCAGATAGGCCGCTGTTTTCAGCTCGTCCTCGATCACCAGGATTCGCATCGGGTGCTCCGCTTTGCGTTGACAACGAAATCATACCGTCAAGCGCAAGGGCCGATGATTACGATCCGGTAATGTGCGTACGCATGGCGACGGAGCAATCGGGCAATCGGGCAACGCGGCCCGCCGCCAGCGCAACCGCCAAAATCGCCGCTGCACCCGAAACTGTTATTCTTCCCTCTCTTGCGACCGTCAACCGGTCGCCTGCCGCCATCGGGCGGCGCTCCCAAGCGGCGCTCGCGCGCCCGACTCCGAGAGACAGGAACTTGCATGTTCGGCTTTCTGCGTGGCTATTTTTCCAACGACCTGGCGATCGACCTCGGCACGTCGAACACGCTGATCTACATGCGTGGCAAGGGCATCGTGCTGGACGAACCCTCGGTGGTTTCGATTCGTCAGGAAGGTGGCCCGAACGGCAAGAAGATCATTCTGGCCGTCGGCAAGGAAGCAAAACAGATGCTCGGCAAGGTGCCGGGCAATATCGAGGCGATCCGCCCGATGAAAGACGGCGTGATCGCCGATTTCAACATCACCCAGCAGATGATCAAGCGCTTCATCCAGATGGCGCACGAGTCGCGGATGTTCGCGCCGTCGCCGCGCATCATCATCTGCGTGCCGTGCGGCTCGACCCAGGTCGAGCGGCGCGCGATCAAGGAAGCCGCGCATAGCGCGGGCGCGTCGCAGGTGTACCTGATCGAGGAGCCGATGGCCGCCGCGACCGGCGCGGGCTTGCCGGTATCGGAGGCGACCGGCTCGATGGTGGTCGACGTCGGCGGCGGCACCACGGAAGTGGGCGTGATCTCGCTCGGCGGCATCGTCTACAAAGGGTCGGTGCGGGTGGGCGGCGACAAGTTCGACGACGCGATCGTCAATTACATTCGCCGCAACTACGGCATGCTGATCGGCGAGCAAACCGCCGAAGCGATCAAGAAGGAAATCGGTTCGGCGTTTCCGGGCTCCGAAGTCAAGGAGATGGAAGTCAAGGGCCGCAACATGTCCGAAGGGATTCCGCGCAGCTTCACGGTGTCCAGCAACGAGATTCTCGAAGCGCTGACCGATCCGCTGAACCAGATCGTCTCGTCGGTGAAGATCGCGCTGGAACAGACGCCGCCGGAACTCGGCGCCGACATCGCCGAGCGCGGCATCATGCTGGCGGGCGGCGGGGCGTTGCTGCGCGATCTCGACCGGCTGCTCGCGGAAGAAACCGGGCTGCCGGTATTCGTCGCCGAAGCGCCGTTGACTTGCGTGGTGCGTGGCTCGGGCATGGCGCTCGAACGGATCGAGAAGTTCGGCGGGTTTTTCTCGTACGAGTGAGCGGGCTTGGAATAACCAGTAGTCTGGCCGCGCGGCGAGCATCGAGATGCCATTGCACCGCCACTGCCAAGAATCAACAAAATACTTCGTTGCTAGCGCTGCGCCTCCTCCCGTACCGTTCTCCGATTGCGCGAACCTCGCGGGTCTCAGCCGTGCGGCGCTGCGCGACGCGGTGAGGTTCACGCAGGCCAAAACCCGAACCTTCGGTATCCCAGGCGAGTCGAGTCCGCACGACAATCCGCTCGTGCAGCGCGTGGTCGGCCGCCTCGCGAGCCTTGCTCACTCGACGCAGAGCATCAGCGCGGCGCTCGCCCGTGCGATCGACGAAGTCTGCGTCGCGCGTCTCGAAGGCGCCAGCGGCTTGAATCGTATGGCACAGTATCGCCAGGCGCACGCGCAACGCTTGCGCAACCGAACCGCCCTGACAAGCGACATGACGACATTGCCTGCCTACGAGCCTCCGGTCGACGAAAACCAGCTTCTGCTGAAGTGGATCCGCCGCGCGCGCGAATCCCAGATGAGCCACTACGACATGGCCGACCTGCTGTCGGCGCGCGACCGCCAGCTCGGCTGGCTGGTGACCGCATTGACCGCCTTCGTGGGCACGGCGGTGTTTGCGTCGTTGATTTTGACGGCGGTCTCGGTGGAACAGCGGGTCTTCGTCGGGCTCGTGAGCGTCGCGGCCGTGGTCTCGGCCGCGTTGCAACTCTTTCTGCGCTATGCAGAGCGTGCGGAGAAGCACCGCGCGGCCGGCGCGCGCTATGGCGCCGTGCGTCGCAAACTCGAAGCCGTCTTTGCCGGCGACGCCGACGCGCGCGACGGCCACTACCTCACCGCGATTCGCGACGAACTCGACCGGCTCGCCCAGGATTCGCCGAACGTGCCGCCGCGCATCTTTTACCGCACGCAACGCATGCTGTCGACGGACACGCCGCGTAGCCGCGATGCCTGAGCGATCGGCCGTGAAAATTCATCGCACACGCGGTGTGAAACAGGAGGCTTATTTTTGCAGGAGGTGCAGAGATATGCTTTACCAACAACGTGCGATCATATGCTTGACAACAAAGCCGGCGTTGAGTCGGCTTTGTTGCATATGAACGCTACACGAAGGGGTCGCGGTTTGTCCGAATCGAGGCTAACGGCGACCGTCCCCGACCCACTGCGGTCCTACGGCGGCTCATCATTCGGATGGCAGCTTCCGGAGGCGGAACTGTCATTGACGCGAAGATTGCCACTGCGAGCTCGTCGGCCGTTCCGGTCACTCGCCGAACGCTACAGCAGGTCGATTTTGAGCAGCCGGTTCCGGGAAAATCGAATGAGTCTTGCCGACCCTCTTCGGCCGTTCCTGCTCGCGAGAGGCGAATGGCGGCTTCCGAAGGACCCGTAGGAGATCGAGGATGTCATTGCAAGTACGTGTGTCTGTCGCTTTGGGCAAGATTGCCGTAGCGCTTGCGTTTGCAGGTATGGCAGTAACGTCACACGCCGACACGGTCCGGATCACCGTCTCGCACTACAGTGACGCGACTGGCCCATACTTCAACAAGATGGCTCAGGAGTTCGAGAAAGCTAACCCTGGTACGACGATCAAGATCGAAGAAGTAAACTGGGACACGCTGCAACAGAAGCTCCAGACGGACATCATGGGTGGCGCGAACTCGGACCTGGCGCTTGTCGGTACCCGCTGGTTGCTGGACTTCGTTAAAGACGACGTCGCCGAGCCCCTTGATGGCTACATGGACGCGAGCTTCAAGGACCGCTTCATTGGCCAGATGCTGGCGCCGGGTAAGATCAAAGGCAAGGTGTATGGCTTGCCGATCGCTGCTTCAACGCGCGCGCTGTACTACAACAAGGACCTGCTTGCGAAAGCTGGTTATCCGAATGGTCCGAAGACCTGGAACGACGTAATCGATGCGTCGAAGAAGCTGAAAGCGATGGGAATCGCTGGCTTTGGTCTTCAAGGCAAAGAGATCGAGACAGATGTCTATTTCTATTATGGACTCTGGAGTTACGGCGGAGATGTGATCGGCAAGGACGGCAAGGCTGCTTTCAATTCGCAGGCTGGTGTGAAGGCGGCAACGCTGTACAAAACGATGATCGACGAAGGTCTGACCGAACCAGGGGTCACAGGGTATAACCGTGAAGGCGTACAGAACCTGTTCAAGCAGGGGCGTGTGGCGATGGTTATCTCCTTGCCTTTCCTGTCGAAGCAGATCGCGAAGGAGGCGCCGAAGCTGAAATACGGTATCGATCCCATTCCGACCGGAACGACGCAGGCCAGCTATGCGGTGACCGATTCAATCATGATGTTCAAGAACTCCAGGGTCAAGAAGATCGCCTGGAAGTTTCTCGACTTCCTCTTCACGAAGGGCCCGCGCGTCGAATTCTCGAAGACGGAAGGCTTCCTGCCCACGACGAAGACCGAAGCCAGCGATCCGGCGCTCAATAGCCCAGACACCAGGGTGTTCATGGCATTGTTGCCGAACGCGCGCTTCGCACCGACTGTCACTGGGTGGGAAGACACCGGGAAGGCCGTGTCGGATGCGATGCAATCCGTCTACCTAGGAAAGGCTCAACCCGCCGCGGCACTGAACGCGGCAGCCGAAAAGGCAAACCAGTCGCTAGGTAAGTAAGGCGACTGTGATAATCGGGATTTGATGTTATCGGTCAGCGATGGTCGTGTTCACCTCTGGCGCGCAGCCTTGGGATCACATGGATCCCTCCGACCAGAAACATCCGCATGATCCGCCGTTCTGATCTTCAATCCTTTCGACGGAACGGTTCGCGGCGAACGGTGCAAGGTGAAATGAGGTTCTACAAGGCTATGGGGTTTTTGTGTCCATTTCCCGGCAAAGCGAGGTCGCGTCTGCTGCATGTTGCTCGGCCAATGCTTCATTTCCGACCATCTTTTTGCAGCCGGGAAAGTCCATCCAGGCATTTTGCTTGCAATGGACGCATTCCAAGCTCCTGGGCGATCGTCAACGCCGTGCGATAGTGATTGTGAGCCTCCTCAATCCGAGGTGCGGTAGCGTTGCGATCCGACACAAGATCGCCCAACAGGCACCAGGCCCAGGCTTCGTTACCTCGTTCGCCGGAGGCTCGAGCAAGATCAATGGCGTCATGTGTATGAATGAGGGCTTCATCTTGTCGACCAGCGAGCTGGCACACTCGACCGAAAATTGAGAGCACTAGCGAATGTCCGAACGTTAAATTACTCGCCGCCGCTTGGCGAACTGCCTCTTCCAGAAGAACCAGTGCCTCGTCGGTCCGGCCCAGTGAGGCATACGCCGCCCCAAGACAGGAGGTTATCCGGGGAACGTAGATTGGAAACTCAGCGCTCCTGCACAAGGCCAGTGCTGGCTCAAGTGCCTCAACAGCAACGTCGGGATTGCCTTGAATAAGGTGCATCCGCCCGATACCGTGGCCAGCAAAGATCAGTTCCTCTGGCTCATTCATCGCTCGTGCCATGTCGGTCGCCTCCTGTCCTATGTCGGCAGCCTCGTCGAATCGGCCGAGTTCGGCAAGGCACAGCACCTGCCAGATACGACCGTTGACGCGCGTGAATTTTACGTAAGCCTCATGGGGTCCGATGCCGTGGTCTTCATGGAGAAGTTCTAGCGCCTGTCGAGCATGCCCCATCGCGCGTTCATAGTCTCCGCGGCCATACCGTGACCTTGCCAGCATCATGGCGGCCCAAGCCTTCGCATCGGGGTCGCTTCGCCGCTCCGCCAACGCCAGGGCGCGTTCGCCTGCCTCAACGGCGCCGACCAAATCGCCTAACGAACCGAGCGTAAAAGCCAACCTTGACAGAATGCGCGATAGGCGTACCTCGTCGCCAAGTCCTTCGGCAAGATGTTTCGCACTCTCCAGATTCGCCCGGTCCCGTGCCAATTCTCCGAGCGGATAAAGCGAGTGGTTAAGTTCCCATCGGATGTCGATGACTTCACCAAGTATCTCTGCTGAGGACGGCACGGCCGCATAGGCTGTGAGGGCTTTCTCAAGCAAGACCGACGCCTCGCGATGAGCGGCGCGGTTTGAAGTATTGTGACCGGCACGCCGCCACAGCCGGGCCGCCTTCTCCGTCAATCCGGCTTGGGCGCAGTGCTCGGCCAGGATTTCCGGTTGTTGCTCCGCGACGTCAGAAAAATGATTCTCGAGCTCCGTTGCGATGCGGGCATGCAGTTGCTGTCGCCTGTCCCGCAGCAGGGAGCTGTACGCGGCATCTTGCACCAGGGCGTGCTTGAAGGTGTATTCCGCATCCGGTGGTGCCCCGTGCCGGAAAACCAGCTCGGCACTGACGAGATGATCCAATGCGTCGTCCAGGCGCTCTTTGGGCATCGACGCGACCGCGCTGATCAGCTCATAAGAAAATCGCCGGCCGATTGCAGCGGCGATTTGTGCTACATCCCGCGCCGGTGCCAGACGATCGAGGCGCGCCATCAGTGAAGCGTGCAGCGTCATCGGGATCGCCAGTGGCGGCAGCGGACCATCGACGACGTAGCGCCCGTTCTGCTCGCGCAGTACGCCGCTCTCCAGCACTGTCCTGGTCAGTTCTTCGACAAATAGCGGTATTCCATCCGTATGCTCGATGATCCGGTCAGTAACCTCTTTCGGCAGTGTCTTGCCAAAGGTTATCCGCTCGATCATCTCGGCGCGTTGCCGAGGGTGCAGACGATTGAGAGTAAGGAGCGTCACCTCTGGGCGGCCGATCCACGGAGATGTGAACTCGGGCCGGAAAGTGACGATCAGCAGGACAGGCAACGTTGCAATACGATCGACAAGCTGGTCCAGCGCCTCAAGCGAGCTGGGGTCGACCCAATGCACATCTTCGAACAATATCAGCAGCGGCTGGCGCATTGCCAGACCCTCGATCTGCGCGAGCATCACGCCAAGCGTCTTCTCCTTGTACTGCTGCGGCGTGAGGTTGAGTGCCGGGTATCGATTTTCTGTCGAGATCGATAGCAACGCCGCCATCAGCGGAGCAGCTTCGCCCAGATTGTCGGCGGCGAACGCGAGCAACGCCTCAAGTTTGTCGAGGCGTTGTTCAGTAGTATCGTCGCGCCGCAAACCGGCCGCACGTTCGAGCTGGGAAATGAACGGATAGAAGGCGCTGTCTTGATGGCGGCGCGAGCAGAAATACCGCAAGCGGGCGTGCGGCTCGGATTGAAGCCGCTCTTCAAGGGCGGTGCTCAGCCGCGATTTGCCGATACCCGGCTCGCCCGACAGCAGCACAACCTGCCCCTTTCCGTTCTTCGCCCGCTGCCATCGGCTGAGCAACAGTTCGATTTCTTCGTCGCGCCCGACAAGTGGCGTCAACGTGGCCGCGTGCAGCGCCTCGAAGCGGCTTTCGACCCCGCTGGGGCCGAGCACTTGCCAAACCAGCACTGCTTCGTCAAAACCCTTCACTGTCGCCAGGCCCATGTCGCGGTAGTCAAACAGCCCGGCCGTAAGCCGCTGCGTGCTCGTAGAAATCACCACCGTTCCGGCCTCGGCCAATGTCTGCAGCCGGGCAGCGAGATTGGGCGTCTCACCGACGACGCCACGCTCCTGGGCTTCGCCCTCACCCGTCAGATCACCGACTATCACTACGCCGGTAGCAATCCCGATCCGCACTCGCAGACTTTCGTCGGTCCCGGAATCGAGTTTGCCGATGGCTCGCACCAGCGTCAGCCCGGCACGTACAGCCCGCTCGGCATCATCCTCATGCGCCTGAGGATAACCAAAATAGGCCAGCACACCATCACCCAGGTACTGCGCAATGAAGCCACCGGCCTTGGTAATGACATCCGCGCAACCCCGGTAATAGACGGCGAGGATCTTCCGCATGTCTTCCGGATCGAGCCGCTTCGAGAGCGCAGTCGAGCCGACGAGATCGCAAAACATGACGGTGAGCTGGCGTCGGTCCGCGTCATCACGTGGCACGGGCGTGGCCGAGATTGGAGATATCGCAACGGCGCTGTCGCCAAGTTGGGCGATCGCGCGCAGCATTTTGCGGCGATGCCCAAGCAAGACGCCAAGATCCTTGAGATCCTGGTCCGTGAGATCGCGAAGGACCGAGCGATCGATACCATTGTCGGCAAAGAGCTGGGCATACTCGGACAGGCCGAGTGATGCCAACCACTCTGCAATGCTTCCCACCGCTTATCTCCTGAAGGCGGCTGCCTCATGCAATGGTAGGAAAAATATTTAGCGTGAAGGGGGCGCCGATGGCCTCGTCTCGACTGCTTCTCAGGGGAAGATCGGTGTCGTGGGCTCCGCGCCTTCGAGATCGGCCGTCGGAAAATGCTGTGCGACCATCTGCTCGATCTCATGTTCGCGCGATCCAGGCACGTCGGCCATGATCAGGAGCTGGCCGTCACGTATGGCGCCACGAAAGCGCTCGAGTCGTGCATTCGGTTCGTCGACGCCGATCATCGTGGCCGTCCAGGCCCCGAAGCCGGCACCTGCCAACGTCAATGCGACGACGGCTCCGCCCGCAATTGCAAGCTCCGCGGGAGGATACACCAGTGCCACGAGGCCGAGAAGCGCGCCGGTCGCACCGCCGAGCGCCACGCCGCGTTCGAGCGAGTGCACGACGTCGCTGCTTTGCAGCAAGGATGCCTCGGGTAACTGTTCGAGTGCGACACTGTGATTCGCGAGGACATGGATATGCCGCCATGTGATCCGCGCCCGCAGCAAGTCGTCTACGATCGCCTTCGCCGTCGTCGTGTCAGGTACGAGGAAATAAAGACGTCTCATGTCGGCTCTCCATCAATCAAGCATCCCGCCAACGGGTCGATGCTGTTTATCGTACGCCTGCCGCAGGCAATCAGGGGGCGTAGGTGACCTGCCCAGGAATTTTCGGGCCAGCTGAAACTTGAGAGAATGGCTTCCAACGGAGAATGGAAGTTTTGCATTGCATCGCAGCAAGTGACTCCTCCATTCGCGCGATCCATATATGGGGCGCGCCTCCCCCTTGCGCTGGCTTGCACGATGCAGAGGAGAGGACTACCTTTGCTCTAGAGACGTACCGGCGCACACAGTACCGAAGTACGGCAAGGCGGCACGACGACGCCAGGAGCGTTTTGTTAGCGGCTCCAGCGAGTGACGCGCAGCGAGGTGACCTATGTCGCTTGCGATTGCCCTGATCCTGATCATCGTATTGGCGGTGGGGTTTCACTTTGCCAGTCCCTGGTGGATCACGCCGATCGCCTCGAACTGGGTGCGCATGGACGACATGCTGACGATCACGATCGTCATTACCGGCGCGCTCTTCATCGCGATCAACCTGTTCATCGTGATCGCACTGGTGCGCTACCGCCACCGCAGGGGTCATCGCGCTGCTTACGAGCCGCACAACAGGCGGCTGGAGTGGTGGCTGATCGGCCTGACCGCTGTCGGCGTGTCAGCGTTGCTGGCACCGGGGCTCTTCGTCTACGCGGACTTCGTACGGCCGCCGCCCAACGTGCTGCAGATGGAAGTGCTCGGCCAGCAATGGCAATGGCGCTTCCGCTTTGCCGGCCCCGGAGGCAAGCTGGGCACGACGGACGTGCGCTACATCAGCAACGACAACCCCTTCGGCCTGAACCCCGGCGACCCCAACGGCCGTGACAACTACCTGATCGAGACGCCCGAGGTGCACCTGCCGCTCAACCGGCCGATCCAGGTCTTGACACGGTCGCGCGACGTGCTGCATGACTTCTACGTACCGCCGTTCCGTGCGCGCATGAACATGGTGCCCGGCATGGTGACGACCTTCTGGTTCACGCCGACCAAGGCAGGGCGTTACGACATCCTGTGCGCGCAGCTTTGCGGTATCGGACACTCCAACATGCGCGGCGTGGTCGTGGTGGAAGACGAAGCAACGTTCTCGCGCTGGCTGGCGCAGCAGAGCACCTTCGCGCAGCGGCAGCAGGCCAAGGTGCAGGCCGCACCCGCCGCTGCAGGCGGCAGCGCCCAGGCGCTCGCTGACCAGGGCAAGACGCTCGCAGAGGCCAAGGGCTGCGTCGCCTGCCATACCGTGGACGGCAGTCCGCGGGTGGGCCCCACCTGGAAGAGCCTGTACGGCAAGACGGAAACGATGGCCGACGGCAGCACCGCAAAGGTGGACGAAGCCTATCTGCGCGCCTTCATCCGCGACCCGAAGGCCCGCGTCGTGAAGGGCTTCGCACCGATCATGCCGAACTTCGACCTGAGCGAACAGGAGCTGACAGCCCTGGTGACCTACATCGAATCGCTAGGCGGCCCGGCCGCCAGCAGCGCAGCCCAACCCTAGCGGAGCAGACGCAATGTCCTACGCGCACACCGACCACGTCCCGCAAAGCTTCTGGACCCGCTATGTCTGGAGCCAGGACCACAAGGTCATCGCCGTGCAGTATTCGCTGACAGCCATCGCCATCGGCCTGGTCGGCCTTGTGTTGTCGAACCTGATGCGGTTGCAGCTCGGCTTTCCGGGCAAGTTCAGTTTCATCGACGCCAACCACTACTACCAGTTCGTCACCATGCACGGGATGATCATGGTGATCTACCTGCTGACGGCGCTGTTTCTGGGCGGCTTCGGCAACTACCTGATCCCGCTGATGCTGGGCGCGCGCGACATGGTGTTCCCGTTTCTCAACATGCTGAGCTACTGGGTCTACCTGCTGGCCGTGCTGGTGCTGGTGTCGAGCTTCTTCGTGCCAGGCGGGCCGACCGGCGCCGGCTGGACGCTGTATCCACCCCAGGCCATCCTGCCGGGCACGCCGGGCGTGGAATGGGGCATCATATTGATGCTGGTGTCGCTGGCGATCTTCATCGTCGCGGCAACGATGGGCGGCTTGAATTACGTCACCACCACGCTGCAGGCGCGCGCGCGCGGCATGACGCTCATGCGCATGCCGCTTACGGTGTGGGGCATCTTCGCGGCGACCATCCTGGCGCTGCTGGCGTTTCCGGCGCTGTTCGTCTCGGCGGTGATGATGCTGCTCGACAGAACACTCGGCACCAGCTTCTTCATGCCGGCCGTAGTGTCGATGGGGCAGACGCTCAAGCATGCCGGCGGCAGCCCGCTGCTGTTCCAGCACCTGTTCTGGTTCTTCGGGCATCCGGAGGTCTACATCGTCGCGCTGCCGGCCTTTGGAATCGTGTCGGACCTCATCAGCACGCACGCGCGCAAGAACATCTTCGGCTACAAGATGATGGTGTGGGCCATCATCATCATCGGTGTGCTGAGCTTCGTGGTCTGGGCGCACCACATGTTCATCGCCGGCATGAATCCGTACTTCGGCTTCTTCTTTGCCACCACCACGCTCATCATCGCCGTCCCGACCGCCCTCAAAGTCTACAACTGGGTGCTGACGCTGTGGCGCGGCGATATCCACCTGACCGTGCCGATGCTGTTTGCCATCGGCTTCATCAGCACCTTCGTCCTGGGTGGGCTGACCGGGCTCTACCTCGGCAACGTGAGCGTGGACATTCCGCTGTCGAACACGTACTTCGTGGTGGCGCACTTCCATATGGTGATGGGCGTGTCGCCGATCCTGGTGGTGTTTGGCGGCATCTACCACTGGTATCCGAAGGTGACGGGCCGCATGCTCAACGACACGCTCGGGCGCGTGCACTTCTGGGTCACCTTCATCGGCACCTATGCGATCTACTTCCCGATGCACTATCTCGGCATCCTGGGCATGCCGCGGCGGTATTACGAGTATCGGGGCTACAGCTTCATTCCACATTCGGCGCAGACGCTCAACACGTTCATCACCGTCATTGCGCTGATCGTTGCGGTCGCGCAGTTGCTGTTCTTGTACAACCTGGCGTGGAGCCTGGTGCGCGGCAAGCGTGCCGACAGCAACCCGTGGCGGGCCACCACGCTGGAATGGCAGACGCCGCAAACGCCGCCAGTGCACGGCAACTGGGGCGCCGCGCCGCCCGTCGTCTACCGCTGGGCGTACGAATACAGCCCGCCGGGGCACGAGGAAGACTTCGTCCCGCAAAACCAGCCGCCTGAGACAGCGCCTGAACCGGCCCACCCGACGCCGACGCTTCAACCCGGCGAGGCACGCGAATGACCACACTGCGCCGCTCCTTCGTTCCTGACGCGCCACCTGTCTTGCCGAATGCGAGCCGCATCGGCCTGATCGTCTTCATGGCGGTGGCAACGACATTGTTTTCACTGCTGCTGCTCGCCTATGCAATGCGCATGCGCGAGCCCGACTGGCAGCCGATCCCGCATCCGGCGCTGCTGTGGTGGAACACCGGCGCGCTGGTGCTGGCAAGCATTGCCATGCAGCGTGCCCGGCAGTTGACCTTACACCGCGCGGCGTGGCTGGTGTTCGGCGGTGTGCTGGCGGCCGTGTTCGTGATCGGACAACTGACCGCCTGGCGCATGCTGTCGGCGGCCGGGCAGACCGTCGCCGTCAATCCTTCCAATAGCTTCCTCTACCTGCTCACCGGCCTGCACGGGTTGCATGTGCTGGGCGGGCTGGCGGCCTGGGCAGTGACGATCGCGCGTCTCCAGCGCGGGGACCCCTTCCGAACCCAGCGCGCCATTGCGCTGTGCGCCATCTACTGGCATTTCCTGCTGGCTGTCTGGCTCGTGCTGCTGGCGGCGATGTGGTGGATCACACCTGGGATCGTCGCCGCCATCTGCGGGCCGCTGTATGGAGCCGCGCCATGACCACGCCCACGCTCCCGACCGAATCCGCCGCCACCACGCCCACCGACGCCGGGCCTGACGGCTGGCGCGGCATCGTCACGGACTGGTCGGCCGACCGCCAGGCCTTCAAGGTGCCGTGGGGCAAGGCGATGATGTGGATCTTCCTGCTCTCGGACACCTTCATCTTCAGCAGCTTCCTGATCGGCTACATGACGGTGCGCATGTCGACCACGGTGCCGTGGCCCGACCCTTCCAAGGTGTTCGCGCTCACTGTGGGCGGCGTGGATGTGCCCTTGCTGCTGATCGCCATCATGACGTTCATCCTGATCAGCAGCAGCGGCACCATGGCGATGGCTGTCAACTTTGGCTACCGGCGCAACGCAAAGCGCGCCGCCGCACTGTTGCTGGCGACCGCGCTGCTGGGCGCGACCTTCGTGTCGATGCAGGCCTTCGAATGGACCAAGCTGATCGTCCATGAAGGTATCCGCCCCTGGGGCAACCCGCTGGGCGCGGCGCAGTTTGGCGCGTGCTTCTTCATGATCACCGGGTTCCACGGCTTTCACGTGAGCTGCGGTGTGATCTACCTGCTGCTGGTCGCACGCAAGATCCTGCAGCCGGGGTTCACCGAGCACGGCAACTTCCAGATCGTGGAGATCGCCGGCTTGTACTGGCACTTCGTCGACCTGGTGTGGGTGTTCATCTTTGCGCTGTTCTACTTGTGGTGAGGCAGACCATGGACCACACCGATCTCGCCCATCGACCCGACGCCGCGCACGGCCAGCAGCATCCGATCGGCATCTACCTGAAGATCTGGGGCCTGCTGTTCGTACTGAGCACGATGTCGTACATGGTGGATTACTTCCACGTGCAGGGCCTGCTGCGCTGGACGCTGATCGTCGTGCTCATGATCGCCAAGGCCGGGCTGATCGTGTCGATTTTCATGCACATGATGTGGGAGCGGCTGGCGCTGGTGTACGCCATCCTGATACCGCCCCTGTGCCTGCTGGTGCTGCTGGTGCTGATGGCTGCCGAAGCGCATCACACCTTCGGCATGCGGGAATTCTTCTTCCATTGACCCCTTCGCCGACCGTTCCTCAGGCGACGGGCGTTGCGTCCAGCGCCTGGGTGAAATCAGTCAGCAGGATCTATCCACATGGGGCGTGCCTGGAACGCACCGCTCCGAATCCAAAACGACCCGACAAATGCCGGGCCGTTTTTATTTCCTGGCTTGCTGAATATCCCAGCGAAAAACACCTTCAAATCAGGCGTGCTTCTCACTGAATTCGTTGAGCGGCACAGGCTGCCTGAGCGGATCGAAGTCGGCCCACCGCCCTTGTTGCCAGCGGCCGGTCGCGCGTTCGATCGCCGCGCCTCCCGCATCGCGCAGCACCCGTGCGGCGTCCAATTGGCTGTCCTGCGACACGTGTACGGCCACCAGCACGCCGGAATCACGGGTTTCTTCGTCGCTGGCTTCGCGCGTGCGCGCCATCGCGCCGACCAATGAACCGACATACGCACACAGCCCGGCCGCGATCAGCGACACGATAAGCGGCGCCGAAAACGCTGCGAAGATCCCGACGCCGACCACGGCGCCAACCGCTGCGCCAATCGAGATGCCTATCTCGGCACCCTTCGGCGCCTCCCTCGCGTTTGCGTCGGCGCTGGTATCACCGCCGGGCCGAAAACGTGCGTGCTGGCCGAGCGGATTGACGAAAAACAGTGTGACGTCCTCCTCGACGAAACCGGCATTGAAGAGCCGTTGCGCCGCGTCTTCAGCGGCGGGGAATGTCGTGAAGCGTGCTGCGACGATGAGTGACATGTGGCCTCCTTCCATCGTTGACTAGCGGTTGCAGACTATGCCGCCCCACCTCACCCGCGCCGAGGCACAGGTGCATGCGGTGGCACGCGCCGGGACTATGCCGTGGTGCCGCGATCGGGTTCCATGCCGTCCACTCTGAACAGTCCGCTATGTAACATTACGCCTTTGCCGCCGTTCTGGGCGATCACTTCCGCGTAAACCGAACGGATACGATTGCGGCCGTTGCCGAAAGCAGCCATTCAGGCGGATTCCAGCGCGGAAGGGGCGCCGAAATGATCTTCCAGCGCCTCGGCGGTAACTGCGCATTCAACCGGCTCGCCGTCGACGCGCGCCGTAAAGCGCACTGTCAGATGCGCGCCGTCGAAGACCGGCTGGTCGTCGGGAAAAGTGATGTGCATAAGGGAATCCTCATAGGCTGGCCGCAGCGGAATCGAACTCATGGCGAATTCTTCATTGCGCCAGCGAGTTGCTGCGCCGTCGCGAGGTGACGCTTGATGGTCGGCAACGCGTGCGTGGCTGCAGCCTTCAATTGCGCATCGTCGATGCAGGGAGCGGGCGCCTGACACCGCATGTTTCCTTCGTCTCCCTACTTGGTCTGCAAAAAATATGCCCACACAGAAGCGCGCGGAAAGCGACGCGCCGTTTGCCGGGCGGCCAGGGTCTTTAGTGACCCGTCGGGTCCGTGGCAGCCATCGTTGCAGGTGGAAGTTTCAGGCGGGAGGGGAATCGACAGCGCCATCCCTGCAGCCATCTGTTGTGCTGTCGATTTCGCAGGCATTTGATCCTCCACTGCGAGCTAAAGGATTAATTAGCGATCCGCTGACAGGTCTGCCGCGGACAACCCTCCTGCCTCTCGGCAACTGACGTGCCTCAAGGGTCTCTTGCACGCACAGTTCATCACGCGACGTCGTCGCCAGAACGAGGACCATCCGTCGGGGTGGCGATAGCCATGCGGCGCTATCAGTCTCGCGAGCTGGAGGACTAGAATGGATTATCCGAATCTCAATCGGGAGAGAAATTGTGCAACTTCACATGGATTCCCATCATTTCACACACGGCCAGCCCGACTGGCGGGCAGCCGTGCTGGCAGGCATCATTGCGGGCGCTGTGTTCCTGGCGTTAGGGGTTATCCTGATGGCACTGATGACGGAAGGCAGTCTGCTGGAGCCCCCACGCATGGTCGCCGCGATCATTCTGGGACGAGGCGCATTGCAATCGCCGCAAGCATTCTCAATTGGCATCGTGCTCGCGGCCTTTGGGGTGCATTTTGCCCTTGCCATCGCATTGGCGCTTATCCTCGGTCTGATCATGACGTCATTCAACCTTGACTCGAGCATGGGGATGGCCTCACTGGCGGGTGGCGCTTTCGCTGCAGCCGTTTACCTGATTAATTTCTACGGCATGACACAGTTTTTTCCGTGGTTCGCAGAAGCGCGCAACTGGGCCAGCCTGTTCGTTCACATCGTCTTCGGCATCGTGACCGCGAACCTGTACATGAGACTGGAGCGCAACACACCCCGCAGGGTCAAGGCGGACGCGGGCGGCCCGTCGTAGTCCGGTGCCGTGCTGATCGACCGGTCTCCAGAGCAGATAAGGCTCGCCGCGCAACAACATGAGCACCTCGTCGAGATCGTCATGCTCGGCCACTCCGGTGAAAGCGCCGGTCGACATGTGCGAGGATGCCACGCGATAGACGCGTCGCGCGTCCATGAATCATCCGGTCGGAGACGCGTGAGAGCACATACGACGCGGCGAGCACCGCCAGCACCGGCGCGACGAAGAGCACGAGCGACGTCTCCCGGCCGCTCTGCCCGAACACCCCTCGAAAAAGTGCAACGTCGCGTAGACGCAGATGAAGTGCCACAGGTAGATACCGTAGCTTTCGCGGCCCAGCGCGTCGGCACAGCGACGGATGTACGCCCCGCGAGCATCGTCGCCCGACGCGGGGCGGCTGCGCGAGCAGACGAATAACAGAAACGCGACTGCGCTGCACGCGGCGAAGACCGGCGCGAGTTCATGTGCATTCGCGAGCCACACACCAAGCGCCGCCGTCGCGAGCGCGAAACCTGGGGCGAGCGAAAAAATCAGCCACGCTGTGCACCGCGTCACGCTGGATGCGCCCGTTAGATGCGAGCGGAACGCGTACCACACCCACATTCCAACGATGAAGCATGGCCCTTGTACTGGCGGCCAGAAATAGCTGAACGAGTTGTTCGTCACATGACCCGAAGCTGCCCTTCAGTGAGTTGCTCCGAACGTCTCAACCTTACAGAAACGCGGCCTGCCCTTCTCCCGATTACGTACCGCGGAGCCATCGAGACCGCTTTGCCCGGCTCGAAACTCTCTCGCACCATCGCCAGTTTGTCTTCCGCTGACCATCGCCGCCGGCGCTCCGGCCCCGTCAACACTTCCATCACTTCTTGCTTGTTGTTAGTCAAAAACACAGTCGTATGCCTACCCGCTATTTTAAGTGGGAGACCGTGTCCGGCGATTCAAGGGCCGCTCCAACTACATGTCAGCAGCCAGGAAGGGCACACGAGGGACAATGATGTCGAATGAGCGGTCCGGCCGGCCTCTGCCTGACGCGAGCGGCCGTGCCCGTTAAGGGTTATTCGACCCACTTCTGCCGTTCGATCCGGCGACAGACGAATGACAGCTTTCGAGGGACCAGCGGACCAGAAGCATCATCGCGTGCGATGGGCTTTCCTGCATTACGCAGCTTTGCCGGGCAGCAGCCCTCGGCAAACACCCGCGACCCTGGCCCTTACACTCTTCAGTGTCCGGTTCGTGCTAGGATTTCAGCGTTCCGAACGCTGGCGTCCGAATGCTTGAGGTGACGCGCCTAACCAGCCCGCGCTTCAGAAGAGCCACCCCCGGTTTTCAGTCTGCCGGTGGGACTAGCGGAACGACCCCCATCGGTACAGCGAATCGACATGACGAAGAACATCAAGCTGGCTTATCTGGTGTTGCTAACCGGCTTGGCCTTGCTCTGGCTATTTGCCGATGATGTATTGAGCAGACCATACGAATTCCGTGCCTTCCAGCTCTCGATGATCAATTTCACCGGCATTCTCACGCTCGGATGCATGAGTGCCGGCATGTTTCTGGCGATCCGACCGATCAGTGTGGAGCCGTTTCTCGGCGGCCTCGACAAGTCGTACCGCCTTCATAAATGGCTGGGCATCAGCACGTTGGCGCTTTCTACGATCCACTGGCTGTGGGTCAAGGCACCGAACTGGTTGATCGGCCTGGGCTGGATGCAGAGGCCATCGCGCAGGCTGGATCTGTCATCGGGCGAAACGCTGCCGGCCATCGTCCGTATTCTGAGCAGTCAGCGCGGCCTCGCTGAAAGCATCGGCGAATGGGCGTTCTACGCGGCAGTGGCGCTCATCATCGTTGCCTTGCTGAAGCGCTTCCCCTATCGCTACTTCTTCAAGACCCATCGACTGCTGGCAGTCGCGTATCTGGCGCTGGCGTTTCATTCCGTTGTATTAACGAAACCTGCTTACTGGAACGCTGCGATCGCCCCGGTGATGGGACTGCTGATGCTCGTGGCCGCGATGGCCGCCGCCATCTCGCTGCTGCGCCGCGTGGGACATACGCGGCGAGCGGTCGGGGTCATCGAGAACCTCATACATCATCGGAACAACCGGGTGCTGGGTATCGTCATCAAACTGAAGGACCGCTGGTTGGGTCATGCTGCCGGGCAGTTTGCCTTTGTCACTTTCGATCCCGCAGAAGGTCCGCATCCGTTCACGATTTCTTCCGCATGGCACGATGACGGCAAGCTACGCTTTCATATCAAAGGTATCGGCGATTACACGGAGAGATTGCCGGAAACCCTAAAGCCCGGCGACCTGGTCACGGTTGAGGGACCCTACGGCACCTTTGACTTTCGTAGCGGCAAGCCGAGACAGGTCTGGATTGCCGGCGGTATTGGCATCACACCTTTCCTTGCGCGGATGCAGGCGCGCGTGCGCGATCAGGATGAGCGCGCCGTCGATCTTTTCTATAGCACCAATGCGCCAGACCAAGCGTTCATCGACGCGGTGGAGCAACTTGCAACGCGTGGAAATGTGCGCCTTCACGTCCTGGTGAGCGGCAAGGACGAACGGCTCACTGCCAAGCGCCTCTGTGAGATCGTGCCCGAATGGATGTCCGCGGATGTCTGGTTCTGCGGAGCCGCGGGTTTCGGTCGTACGCTACGGCGCGACCTGGCTGCGCGCGGACTCCACCAGGAACTGTTCGACATGCGCTGATGCACTCCACCGCCATGCAGCCTTTTCGTGCCTCGATGACCAGTGATGCGACGGCACGCTCGGGATGCGAAGGTCCGTTGCGAGGGGCCGAGCCGACGCCCGAAGGTCTGTGTGAAGATGCGGATCAGTGTCCATATGTGGCCGTTTCCTGCCCGACGCTGAGCGGCGGCACGCGACCCGATCGGCGTTTCAGTGGCGACTCATGCCCCCTCAGAAAGGCAAATCGTCGTCATCGGTGGCTTGGGGCAGCGCGCCTGCTGGCAAAGGAAGGTTGGTTACGACAAGCAGATTCAGGCGTGGGGCGTGACCGCAACGCGGCCAGGCCGGGTATGTCAGTTGTGCGTGAAACGAACCATGAGGGCCGTCAAGGCTGTACTACCGACAACGCCATTATCGGCGAAGAATCGATGGGCTCCCTCCCGTGGGCTGCCGGACCGCGACGAGGCGCCCCCCACATGCGCGCACACGAAATGCAACGAATACCGGGCGTTTCGACAAAGTGCGGAATCATGCTTGTCGACGGATGCAACGCTACGCCAAATCACCGACGGGACGGTTCTCAGGTGCAAAATCATGCGTGCCTGTCGCTGCAAAGATATGGTTTAAGTCTCAGGTGCGGGCCTTCAAACTGCGCGAGAGATGGCTTCGTTCGAACCGCCCTGCCGATGGTAGCTTTCGCAAAAGGCCAGGACGTGACCCACATTCGACGTCATGTTCAAAGATCGTCGACGCCGATCCCCAACTCCGCCGCCATGCGCCGCACGACGGCCTGAAGCCGGCTCACTTCGTCGGCAAGCCGCTTCTGCTCGGCCTTCACCGCCTCGAACGCGGACAATGGCACCGCGTCGTCCTCGACACCAGGCTGCGCCAGCTCGCTCGCGCTCACTTCGCCGCACAGCAGATGCGTCCAGCGATTCTCACGCTCGCCCGGCGTGCGGGCCAGCTTCACGACCCGTGGCGGATCGTTGGCGGCCAGTTCATCGAGAAACGCCTCGACCGACGAGATGTCGGCAAAGCCGTGCAGACGCGCGCTGTTCAGGCGCAATTCGGCGGCGGTCTGCGGGCCGCGCAGCAGCAAGGTGGTCAGCAACGCCGCCGACTGGCTCGGCAAGCCGAGCACGCGATTCAGGTTGTGCTCGAAGCGCGGCACGCGGCTGCTGCTGCCTTCCATCACGAGGCTCAGTCGCTTCAAGCCATCGACGGCGGTCAGCACCTCGGCCTCGGTCGCGTTCATCACCGGCGCGCGACCGGTTTTCTGATTGCAGCCCAGCGTCAGCGCGTTCAGCGAAAGCGGATAACTGTCCGGCACGGTGTGCTGCTTTTCGACGAGCACGCCGAGCACGCGCCCTTCAAGCAAGGTCAACGCGCGGATCGAAGGACGGGAGGAAGCGTCGGGAGTGGAGTTCATAAATGATGTTGCGGCATGAGTCGCCGGGTCTCGTGGATGATGTGCGTTACCGTTGCACAACCGGGCGGCGCGTTCTGGTTTGTGGCCACTATGATAAACGGCCCGGGCCGTCGCGGTGGAATTCTCACGCGTGACGCGAAGCCCGCTGCGAGCGAAGCGTTCCGGCGTGGCACGGTGCTGCCCTCGTTGCGCGCGGGTGGACTCGGGCTGTTCGTCGCGCGCCAGGGCGCTGCGATCGCCGGCACTGTGCAACTGGACTACGACACGTGCTTATTCATTTTGCGGCGACGAACGGCGTGCGCCGATCCGTCCTGCTAACGAGCCAAGCGCCGCTCGAGGCAATTCTTCGACCGAAAGCGCCCACAGCGAATACGCAACGCTGCGCTGGAACAACGAACTGACAGCAGCGCGAAGCTCGCCCCTCTATTGCCCTTTCCTTTACTCAGCGAAAAGGTCCGGACCGAATACCTCGTAGTGAATGCGGGCTTCGTGGATGTCGAGATTCCTTAGCGCGTCGTGCTGCATGCGCATAAAGGGAATCGGCCCGCAGATGTAGTAATCGGCGTCGGGCAGCAGGATCGAGTCCTTGATCCGATCGACGTCGACAAGCCCCGCGTGATCGTAGTCACGGCCCTGAACATCCGCGGGCAGCGGCTCGTTATAAAACACCACGAGATGGAGATTGGCACGCGCGGCGCCAATCGCGCGCAGCCGGTCGCGCATCGCATGCACCGCACTATTGCGCGCGCCGTGCACGAATACCACCTGCCTCTGCGGGTCCTGTACCGCCCTCTTGAGCATGCTGACCATCGGTGTCAGCCCCACGCCGCCGCTGATCAGCACGATCGGCGTCCGGGCGTTCACATCAATATGGAAGTTGCCGTATGGCGCGGTCAGCTTGACCTCGTCGCCGACATTGACTTGATCGTGCAGCAGGCAGGAAACGAATCCCGGCGGGTGCGAACCGCCGCTTTCGCGTTTGACTGAAATGCGGTAGCTGCGTCCGTTCGGCATGTCCGACAGGCTGTATTGCCGGATTTGCTGCAGACCCAAAGCGGGCACGTTCATCGCAACACTGATGTATTGCCCGGGTTCGAAGTTTGCGACGGGGCCGCCGTCGGCAGGTTCGAGGATGAACGAGGTGATGACGCTGCTTTCCGGACGCTTCTCGCGAACGACAAACGTGCGCCAGCCGGTCCAGCCACCCAGCTTCTCGGCAGAAACTTCATACAACGCGCTTTCCATGCCCATCAGGGCATCGGCCAGATTGCCGTAGGCCTGTGCCCAGGCCGAAATGATGTCGTCGGTGGCCGCGCTTCCGAGCACCTCCCGGATCGCGCCGAGCAGGTGCTCGCCGACGATTGGATAGTGCTCCGGCAGCACGCCGAGGCTCGCATGCTTGCTGGCGATGTTCTTCAGCACCGCCGTCAGGCTCGAAGGATCCTCGATATTTTCTGCGTACGCGTAGACGGCACGCGCGAGAGCCTGCTGCTGCTGCCCTTGCTCCTGATGCGCCATGTTGAAGACGTTCTTCAGTTCAGGGTGGGCTTCGAACAGGCGCTCGTAAAAGCGCAGGATGATGGGGTAACCGCGTTCGGCCAGAACGGGCGCGGTGGCCTTCACAATATCCTTCGTTCTCTGGGTCAACATAGCCGCCTCCTTTTCACACTGGGGTAAGCACGTCCACTCGCCTCAAGTCTATACAACGGCATGCCTGATGACATCGGGCCGGAACAGCCTGAGCGCGTGCGCGGTCATTGCGCGTGGGACGCCTTTGTGGCCTCGCACGGCGGATCGTTCTAAACTGCGTAATCGACGTGCAAGGCCACTCCCGCTCGGCTACCTCATCATGGCGCACATCTTCTTCGCTGCTTCGATTCAACGGCATGTCGCAACGCCCGAGCGCGAGATCGACGCGCGCACGCTCGCAGAAGCGCTCGACGCCGTCTTTGTCGAGCAACCTCGGCTGCGCGGCTACATCCTTGACGATCAGGGCTCACTGCGAAGGCATCTCGCCGTGTTTGTCGACGGCCGGCGGGTGCGCGACCGGCAACATCTGTCCGATGCGCTCGGCGAGGCAAGCCGGGTTTACGTCATACAGTCGCTGTCGGGCGGATAAGCAGGTTCCACTCGTACTCCAGGAGACACTCCACATGAGCGATCGATTGCTGGTTGCAACCCGCAAGGGATTGTTCGTTCTACAAGCCGGTGGCGAGGGTGGCTGGACCCTCGGTGAGCCGCATTTCGTCGGCGAGCCGGTGAGCATGGTGCTGCCTGATCCGCGCGACGGATCGCTGTATGCGGCACTCAATCTCGGCCACTTCGGCGTGAAGCTGCATCGCCGGCGCGCGGGCATGACGGATTGGCAAGAGTGCGCGGTCCCCGTCTACCCGCCGCAGCCTGCCGGCGAGACGTGTACCGGCGACGGCGCGAATCCGAGCGCGGACAATGCGAGCGCGGCCGCGCCCAGCCCGCCGACGCCCTGGACGCTTCAGCAAATCTGGTCGCTCGAAACCGGCGGCCCGGACGAGCCGGGCGTACTGTGGGCCGGCACGATTCCCGGTGGGCTGTTCCGTTCTGACGATGGTGGCGACACATGGGTGCTCAACCGCGCGCTGTGGGATCGCCCGGAGCGCGGCGAATGGCTCGGAGGCGGCTACGATGCGCCGGGCGTCCATTCCGTGATGGTCGATCCGCGCGACAGCCGGCACGTGACGATCGGCGTGTCGTGCGGCGGCGTCTGGCAAACCGCTGACGGCGGCGCGAGCTGGCGCGTGAGTGCCGAGGGCATGGAGGCCGACTACATGCCGCCGGAGCGGCGCGGCGACCCGAACGTGCAAGACCCGCACCGCGTCGTGCAATGCGCGGCAAACCCGGATGTGCTGTGGACGCAGCATCACTGCGCGATCTTCCGCTCGACCGACGGCGCTGCCCACTGGCAACGGATCGAAGCGCAGCCATCCAGTTTCGGCTTTGCGGTTGCCGTGCACCCGCGCGAGCCGGACACCGCGTGGTTCGTGCCCGCTGCGAAAGACCAGTACCGCATCCCGGTAGACGGCCAGTTCGTCGTCACGCGCACACGCGACGGCGGCCGCACGTTCGAGCGTTTCTCGAACGGGTTGCCGCCCACACCGGCGTATGACCTCGTGTATCGGCACGGGCTCGCTGTAGATGACTCGGGCACGCGCCTCGCGATGGGGTCGACCACTGGCGCGCTATGGACGTCCGACGATGGCGGCGAAAGCTGGCATCTGGTTTCAGCGCATTTGCCGCCGGTATATTGCGTTCGGTTCGGATGAGGGCGCGGCGCCCTTCCACTGATTCGAGACTTTTACCAGCGCTGGTGGACCTGAGGCGCTATATGGCGCTCATAGACTTCACGCACGCGCTGCATCGCCTCACCGGACAGTGGATAGTGTAGCCAAAACAGCCTCGCCGCATCGAACCACCTAAAGCCAGAGCAGGCGCGAGCCTCCAGAGGCGCAACACCGGGTACAGGCCTCACAACTCGAACACCCGTCCCGCGTCGAGGCGATGCGGGTCGAAACGGTGCAGCGCGGTGTTGAGTTCCCGCATGATCTGCGCCGCGTGCACCGGCTTCAGATGCGAAATCAGCAATTCGGCATCGAACCGGACATCGTGTAAATCCGCGGCGAGCAGGCTCGGACAGTAATGCTGCGCCGCGACCGCCGTCGCGCGATGCGCGTCCGGGAACGCCGTCTCGACGATCACATGACGCAGCCGCGGCATCGCGCTGACAATCGCCCAGAACACCGGATTCGTGGTCGTATCGCCGCTGAAAACAAGGCTGCCCGCACCGCTATCCACCGCGTATCCCGCCGCGGGCACGACATGCTGCGCGGGCAGCGCGGTTAGCGTTCGTCCGCGCAGGCTCATGCTGTGACCGACTTCGAGCGCGGCAAACTGCACGGCCGGCGCCGCGGCCGACGGGATGACCGTGAAGTCCGGCCAGATCAGGTTGTTGAACAGGTGCGCGTGAAGGATGTCGAGCGTGACTTGCGGCGCGTGCACGGTCAACGGCTGCGTACGGTATTCGGCGGCGGCGTCGACCATGAGCGGCAGGAACGCGGTGTGATCCAGATGCGAATGCGTGATGAACACATGATCGATGTGGGCCAGCTCGGCGTCGCTCAGTTCGCCGACGCCGGTGCCCGCGTCGATCAGAATGTCGTCGTCCACCAGCAGCGACGTGGTGCCGCCGCCGACGCCGCAAATCGCGCCGCTACAGCCGAGAATGCGCACTTTCATGCTACGTCCTATTTGGTGCCGAAGGTCGTGATGCCATCCCAATCCGTGGCCGGCCGACTCTCGCGTAACGCCATGATGCGCTCCTGATAGACCCTGTAAAGAGCGCATTGCGGATGCTGCGCGATCAGCGCATCCAGCAGCGCTGCCGCCGCGTCCCAGTCGTGCGACCGGTAGCGTTCCAGCGCCGCATGCCAGCGCGCGAGTTCGTCGCGCGGCGCGGCGCCGGCCTGCGCCCATGCTCCGCTGGACATCAGCGGCTCGAACAGCGCGACCGGCGTAGTGCGCCCGCCACCCGCACGCGGTCGATTTCCCGGAACACGACTGCGCTCACACGCTCGCGGGTCGCCTCGCCGACGATCACGTCCACCTTGTAATGCCGCGTGAGCCCTTCGAGACGCGCCGCGACGTTCACCGCGTCGCCGAGCACCGTATAAGCCTTGCGCACGGCCGAGCCCATATCGCCGACCGTCATCGGCCCCGTGTTGATGCCGATGCCGATCGACAACGTCGGCCAGCCGCGCGCCTCCAGCGTGCGGTTCAACTCGACGAGCGCCGTGCGCATATCGAGCGCGGCGGTAACGGCATGGCGCGCGTGCTCGCTGTCGTCGACGGGCGCGCCCCAGAATGCCATGATCGCGTCGCCCATGTGTTTGTCGAGCGTGCCGCGCTGCTGGCGGATCGCCGCCGTCATCGTGCCGAGGTATTCGTTCATCAGCAGCGCGAGCTGCTCGGGTTCCAGCGTTTCGGCAATCGCGGTGAAACCCAGCACGTCGCAGAACAGCACGGTCAGCTCGGCCCGCCGGCCGGTCATGCTGTAGCTTTCCGGGTTCCGGCTCATCTCCTCGACCAGTTCGGGCGGCACGTATTGACCGAACAGCTTCGCGAACTTGCGCTTCGCGCCCGACTCCACGAAATACGCATAAGACATGTTCAGCACGAACAAGGTGCCGATCGCAATCAGCAGCGCGGCGATCGGCAGCGCCCAGGAACCGTAGCGCCATAGCGCGATGTCGGCACCCACCACCGCGAGCGCCGCGAGCGCGCTCAGCAAAAGATCTTATCTCCCGATTTGAAACTCGCCCTGAAGACGCGTACTTCCTGCTTCTCGCCTGTCGCCTTCGAAGGCACGTCGATGGAGATTGCGCGCGACGTTTTCGAAACGAATACCCCCATCCAGCCCGGTTTGCATCGCCGCCGGCGCCGACGCTGTGGCGTTGGCTAATTCGCGGTGCACCGGGAGCGCAAAGATTGACATGGGTCGTCGCCGCGACGGCTCGGAGTCGGCGACGCCCCCCGGCTTATCCGTCGCCATCGTACTTCGGCAAGTCGTCGCTTATGACGAGGCCGGGAAATGCGCTGGCGCACCAGATATGCCGTGACGGCTGGATCAGTGCCGGAAAGTCCAGCGTTGCATAGTTCAGTTCAACGTAGCGGGGCGAGTGGGATTCCCGGTACTCGAGCTGAGTACCGCACGTTGGGCAAAAGCGCCGCTCGCCCCAAGGGCTCGATTTGTACACGCACGGTTCGCCGCGGGTGTATTCGAATGCGTCGATCGCCACAACGGCCCAGGCGATGAGCGGCGCACCGGTCGTCTTCTGGCAAATACGGCAATGGCAGAAGCCCGCGTCCTCGGGAAGCGCGCTGACCCGATAGCGGATCGAACCACATGCGCAGCCTCCTTCCAAAACCTGCTCGTCGGTCATGTTCGAGTCGTCCTTTCAGGTTCTATTCACATGCTGGAAAGCGCCGCCTTTGCACCGCGCACACCAGAAGTGGTCGTCGGAAGCTGACGCGAAGCCTGGTGGAGAGCGGACGTCCCAGCGGCTACGCGGCGCCCGCCCCGCGCTCCGCGTGTGCCAACGCCAGCGCCAGCCTTGCCCCCACCTCGGCATTGTGTTTCACGAGCGCGATGTTGGTCGCGAGGCTGCGTCCACCCGTCAGCGCCTTGATGCGAGCCAGCAGGTAGGGTGTCACGGCCTTGCCGGTGATTCCTTGCGCCGTGGCTTCGGCGAGCGCCTGCCGGGTTAGCGCGTCGATCTCTTCGAACGCCATCGCTGCCGCTTCAGGCACCGGGGTGCTCAATACGACACCGCCCACGAGACCCAGGTCCCACTTGGTGCGGATGAAGCGTGCCTGCCGCGCCGCGTCGTCCAGCCTGAAGTCCGCGCGAAAGCCGCTGTCGCGCGTGTAGAACGCAGCGAAATTGTCTTGCTCGCAACTGAGCACCGGCACGCCGTGCGTTTCCAGGTATTCCAGCGTGAGCCCAATGTCCAGGATGGACTTCGCACCGGCACAGACCACCGCCACCGAGGTCTTCGCCAGTTCCTGCAGGTCGGCCGAGATGTCGAAGGTTTGCGGCGCGCCCCGATGCACGCCGCCGATGCCTCCGGTGACAAAGACCTCGATGCCGGCGAGGGCGGCACAGATCATCGTGCCGGCCACCGTGGTGGCGCCGAGCCCGCCGCCGGCCAGCACGGCCGGCAGGTCGCGGCGGCTGACCTTGTGTACCTGGTCCGAGCGGCCAAGCAGTTCCAGCTCGTCGTCGGTCAGGCCGATGTGGATTCGCCCGCCGATCAGCGCGATAGTCGCAGGCTCGGCGCCCAGGTCTCGGATCAAGGCCTCCACTTCGCGCGCCGTGCGAACGTTCTCCGGATAGGGCATGCCGTGGGCGATGATGGTCGATTCCAGCGCCACGAGCGGGCGGCCGGCGGCCTGTGCAGCGGCCACCGGCGCGCTGCAGGTCAGCCAGGAGTGTGCAAGGTCGGGAACCATGTCGATGCCTTCGGCGGTGTGATTCACAAGTATGCAGCACGACGCTGGTCCACGGTTCGTTGTGCAAGCGCAGCGGGCCGTGCTCTTCAGCCTGACGAAACGCATGGACATCGGCGGTGGCGAATGCGCGCTAAACTGGGTGCGCTACGCAAAAGGTCGATAGATCGGGCTCAAGGCGATGAAATTCACCCGGATGATGTTCCGTCTCACCGTCGCGTGCCTGATCGTGTTCGCCGGAGCCGCCATCTTGCAGGATCGTTTTCTCTACTTCCCCGAGAAGGCCGCTATCGAGGATGTCACTTCCGGCGGCCTTCGCGCGTGGCCGACACCTGAGGCGTTCCGGGGCCTCGTGGCCGAGCCGGCGGGATCCGCACGCGCCACTGTGATCGTCTTTCATGGCAATGCAGGACATGCCGGACACCGCGCGTTCTATGCCGCGGCGCTCACCCGGCTCGGGCTGCGCGTGATTCTCGCCGAATATCCCGGCTACGGGCCGCGCGACGGCGCGCCAGGCGAGGCGAGTCTGGTCGCCGATGCCCAACAGACCATCGCGCTCGCGCATCGCCTCTATGGCGCGCCGCTGCTGCTCATCGGCGAATCGCTCGGGGCCGGCGTGGCGGCCGCGGCCGGCTCGCGTGAACGCGACGAGATCGCTGGCTTGATGCTCATCACGCCATGGGACCGGCTCGAGCACGTCGCCGCTTACCACTATCCGTGGCTGCCCGTGAAGTGGCTGCTGCGCGACCGCTACGACAGCGTGACCCACCTGGCGTCGTTCGGCCGCCCTGTCCTCGTCGTGGTTGCGCAACGCGACAGCATCGTCCCCGCGCGCTTCGGCGAAGCGCTCTACAACTCGCTGGCCGAACCGAGACGACTGATGGTGGTGAACGCGGCTGAACATAACGACTGGATTGGCCGTGTCGACGAAACCTGGTGGCGCGAGGCGATCGGCTTCCTGCTCGCGCCTTCGCATTGAACGATGAAAGCACGCCCGGTCCCGTCCAGCGGGGAACGCTTCTATATCCTCGACGCGAAGAACAGGCCTGTCGAGGTGTTCGATCGCGACGAGTGGTCGCGTTGGATGACCGAGAACGAACTGATCTTTCGCCGCACGCTGCTGGACGAATCCGGTGTGACGGTCACGACCCGCTTCCGGGGTGTGTCCGAACCGAAAACCGGGGAGGCTTCGCTGTTCGTCACGCGCATCGCCGGAATGGAAGCACGCGACAACAAGAGCTACGGAGCACGTACGGTCGATGAGGCACTGGAGCAGCATGAGCGCATCGTGCAGAAAATCCTCCGGATGCTGACCGGGCGGTGATCGCAAAAGGAAGTCGGCGGAACTCGTGGCACCACCCATTGTGGCGGCCAGGCATTCGTCCCGTCCGGGCAGTCGGCAGGGATGATAGATTCAAGATCGCGCCAGGCGCATCCAGAACCATGGGAGAGCCCTATGCTGCGGACATACCGCGGAGGTTGCCATTGCCAATCGAACACACTAACGCAATACCGGGACAAAAACCCGGTAGCCCATCAGAGGCCGCGATAATCGTCGGGATATGCGAAGAGGCAAATTTCTTTTTCATCGTGATATTTCTTAAAAAATAGATCATCCGACGGATTGCGGATGCTGCGACAGGGTTTTAATGCGCCGCACGGCTGAAAAGAACGCGCGGCATTTTCCTCAACCGTGCCATCACGTTGTACGACGACCGTAGTCGGCCCGACAATGGAGACAACAACGTTTTGTCGAATTCAGGATGGGACATCAATATGGCAAACCACCAGTCTGTTTATCGGGCAATGTCGCGATAACGATGGTCATGGAACTCGCGACCGCCAATCGCGGCCTTCCCGGTTCTTTCCAGTACCTGTGGCAGCAATTTGTCATTTACCCGGCACAGTGTTCACTTCCTTCGACAACCGCCACGAGCAATATCCTTCAGATCTGCTAGTGTTCTTCAATCAGCGTCTCTTCCGTGGAGAACCCATGCCAACCGCCCGCTCCGCCAGGCGCAAGCCAGCCAGCGCCGGCAGGGCGACCGGCACCGCCGCCACGCGCCTGAGCGACGCGCAAATCGCCGCGGAAGCAACCCGCCGCCTCGCGTGGGACGCCGCCGTGCCGGAACACACCGTCAAGGTGACCGTCGCACGTGGCCGCGTCACGCTGCTCGGTGAATTGCAACGCGATCAGCAACGAAGCGCGGCACTGGAAGACGTCACGCGCCTGTTCGGCGTCACTGGCGTCTCGGATCGCATTGTCGTCAAAGCGAAATAGCGTCAGCCCGCATCCGCTTGCAGCAGCGCCCGCCAATGCCTCGCAATCCGCTTTGCCGCTTCGGTGTGAAGCGCCCGTGCCGAGTGCGCGCCAGCATCCTCGCTCAGTTCTTCCACGTCCAGTTGCGGATCTCTTCCTTATCGATGCCCTCGGCATGCGCATAGGCAAGATGCTCGATGACCTGCCCGCGCAGCCACTCCTTCGTATGATCGCCGACGCCGCGCAACGCCGGCACGCGATCGATCACGTCGATCGCCAGCGAGAAACGGTCGACCTGATTGACGATCGCCAGTTCGAGCGGCGTGTTGATGTTGCCTTTCTCCTGATAGCCATGCACGTGCATGTTTTCGTGATTCGCGCGGTTATAGGTCAGCTTGTGCACGAGCGCCGCATACGAGTGGAAGTTGAAGATCACCGGCTTGCTGGTGGTGAACAGCGAATCGAAATCGCGATCGGACAGCCCGTGCGGATGCGCATGCTCGGGCATCAGCCGGAACAGATCGACCACGTTGACGAAACGGATCTTCAGCGAGGCAAAGCGCTCCTTCAGAATCTGCACGGCGGCGAGCGCTTCCATCGTCGCGATGTCGCCCGCGCAGGCGATCACCACGTCCGGCTCGACGCCCTGATCGGTCGACGCCCAGTCCCAGATGCCGATGCCCTTCGTGCAATGCGTGACGGCCGCGTCCATGTCGAGATACTGCAGATGCGGCTGCTTGTCGGAGACGATCACGTTCACGTAATCGCGCGAACACAGGCAGTGATCGGCGACGCTCAGCAGGCAGTTCGCATCCGGCGGCAGATAGATGCGCACCACGTCCGGGCTCTTGTTGGTGACGACATCGAGAAACCCCGGGTCCTGATGCGTGAAGCCGTTGTGATCCTGACGCCAGACCAGCGACGTGATCAGCAGGTTGAGCGACGGCACCGGTTGCCGCCAGTCCAGATCGCGTTTGGCTTTCTCCAGCCATTTGGCGTGCTGGTTGAACATCGAGTCGATCACGTGGACGAACGCTTCATACGTCGCAAACAGACCGTGGCGGCCGGTCAGCACGTAACCTTCGAACCAGCCTTCGAGCGTATGTTCGCTGAGCATCTCCATCACGCGGCCGTCGGGCGACAGTTCGCCGCCGTCCGCGTCGCCTGGCTCGGTGTCGGCGAGCCAGGTTTTCCGCGACGTTTGATAGATCGCGTTGAGCTTGTTGCTCGCGGTTTCGTCGGGACCGAACACGCGGAAGTTCGTCATGTTGTTGCGCATCACGTCGCGCAAGAACGTGCCGAGCACGCCGGTCGGCGACGTGTACGATCTGGCGGGTTTCTTCACCGTCACCGCATAGTCGCGAAACGGCGGCATATCGAGCCTCTTGCACAGCAGGCCGCCGTTCGCATGCGGATTGGCGCTGATGCGGCGCGCGCCGGCGGGCGCGAGTTCGCGCAGTTCTTCGACCAGACGCCCGGCTTCGTCGAACAGCGACTCGGGCCCATAGCTGCGCAGCCAGTCTTCGACCTGTTTCAGGCTCTTGCTGTTGGTGACCGGATCGAGCACCGGCACCTGATGCGCGCGCCACGAGCCTTCCACCTTGTGGCCGTCGACCTCCTTCGGACCTGTCCAGCCTTTCGGCGAACGCAGCACGATCATCGGCCAGCGCGGCCGCGACGGGTCGTTGTTCGCACGCGCGTGCTGCTGGATCGCGCGGATTTCGCCGATGCACTGTTCGAGTGTCGCGGCCATCTGCTGATGCATCGTGTCCGGATCGTCGCCTTCGACGAAATACGGCTTGTGGCCGTAGCCGCTCAGCAACGCTTCGAGCTCCTCGCGGGGAATTCGCGCGAGGATCGTCGGATTGGCGATCTTGTAGCCGTTCAGATGCAGAACCGGCAGCACCGCGCCATCGCGAATCGGGTTGAGGAATTTGTTCGAGTGCCACGAGGTGGCGAGCGGACCGGTTTCCGCTTCGCCGTCGCCGATCATCACCGTGACGATCAACTCGGGGTTGTCGAACGCGGCGCCGTAGCCGTGCGACAGGCAATAGCCAAGCTCGCCGCCTTCGTGAATCGAGCCGGGTGTTTCAGGCGTGCAATGCGAGCCGATGCCGCCGGGAAACGAGAACTGCCGGAAGAAGCGCCGCATGCCGGCCTCGTCTTCGCTGCGGTCCGGGTAGACTTCCGAGTAGTGCCCTTCGAGATAGCAATGGGCCAGACTGGCCGGCGCGCCATGACCGGGACCGGACAGATAGATCATGTCCAGATCGAGCTTGCGGATCATCCGGTTCAGATGCACCAGCAGGAAGCTCTGCCCCGGGTCCGAGCCCCAGTGGCCCAGCAGGCGGTTCTTGATGTGCTCGGGTTTGAGCGGTTCGCGCAGCAGCGGATTGTCGCGCAGATAGATCATGCCGACCGACAGATAGTTGCACGCGCGCCAATAACCATCGATCTTGCGCAGCGTGTCGGGGTCCAGGGTTTGCGGCGGGGTGGGATGCGAGATTGCTTCGGCCATGGCGTCACTCCACGAAAAGGACTGTCTGGCAGGTTAGCGGGTGCTGCAGCGGGTGTTCGTGAGGCGGCCTCGGCGTTGAGCCAACAAGGAGACCATCCTGTCATGCACTTGACACAACGAAGGCGTAGCGGCAAACGCGTTGTGCCCAGGGAATTCCCCAGCCTTGGTGGCGGGTCGTCAGCGGGTGTGACAGGCAGCGCGCGCCATGGTTCGACGCAATCGTCCAAAGCGCGATGGGCATCAGTTTGATGGCTGCACGAGCGCCATCTTGCGCTAGACTCCCGGTGCGTCCCGATTGAATGTATTAAGCTGCTCAATCTGCGCTGCTCGAACCGAATGCGCAGCGGCGGCGCGCGTCTGACGCGTCCCGCATTCCTCGCCTCTTACTTTAACGGCCACCATGTCGAAGAAAAAACCCAGTTCCGTCAAAGTGCTCGTGACCATGGTTCTGTCGCTCGTGCTGCTGTGCGTGGGCGTCGCCATTCTGATCGGCGTGTTCGGGTTGCTGGTCAATCTGTTCGGCGCCGACTAGCGCGCCGCCGGGTGGGCGTCGTCGACGCATAATGTGTATCCTGAGCGATTTGCTGGCGCCGCTGCGGCGCCGCGTTCGTTTGCAAGGAGATTCCATTGACGGACCACGCCGATACCGCCCCGCCTTCCCAACCGCAGATCGATCCCGAGTTGCTTGCGCTCGCGCAGGAGGTCTTCGACCTCGCGCGGCGCGGCGATGCCGCAATGCTCGCCGCGGTGATCGAACAAGGCGTGCCGCCCAATCTGCGTAACGACAAGGGCGACAGTCTCGTGATGCTCGCGAGCTACCACGGTCACGTGGATGCGGTGCGCACGCTGCTCGAACGCGGCGCCGATCCGAACCTGCGCAACGACAACGGACAGACGCCGATTGCGGGCGCGGCCTTCAAGGGTTTCGACCAGGTGATCGAGACGTTGCTCGCGCACGGTGCGGATGTCGAAGGCGCATCGCCGGATGGCCGCACCGCGTTGATGGTGGCGGCGATGTTCAATCGCACCGCGATCATGGAATTGCTGATTGCGCACGGCGCGGACCCGAAAGTCCGCGATGCGAATGGCGTGACCGCGAGCGACGCCGCCGCGCGCATGGGCGCCGCCGATGCGCAAGCGCGGTTGAAGGAGCTGGGCTCCTGACGCGTTGTGTCCGGTTTGCCTGCTTGCGCGGTGCTCTCGGGTTCGTGCGCCTGAAGCGTATCCAGAGCCGCTAGCGGCGCGCATCGCCAAACGCCTATCCCTTCGCGCCCACCAGCGCATCCAGGCCGAATTCCGCCAGTTCGCCAATCCGCTCGATGCTCACGTCCGCGGGCGGATTGCTCGCGATCTCCTTCGGATCGAAAGCGTAGTGCCCCTGGCGCGGAAAGACCGTCGTCAGCTTCGCGCCCCAGGACTTTTTCATCGCCGTGAGAATCCGCAGTTTGTCGTCGACCATCACGTAGTGGCGCGCCGGATAGCAGTCCATCACCTGTTCGAGCATCAGCTCCTTGTGGATGTAAATCAGCACCCGTCCCTCGACCTCGTCCCATAAGCCCGAACGCGCAATCTTGCGCGGCTGGAACACCACGTCGCCATCGGACAGGATCACCGTGGGCCCGCGCTGGCCCACATGCCGGAGCGCATCCAGCGCGCCCGGATAGAGCCGGTTCGCAAACGGATACTCGATCAGGAACGACGCCATCAGCAAGAGGCGCGTGTCGCGTGGATGCTCCAGCCGGTAGCGCTGCAATGCGCCCAGGTAGTCGGCGTAGCCCAGCTCCGCGCGCAGGTCCTCGAAAATCTCCCAGTACCGCGCGCTGTTCTCCGTGCCGAACTCCCGCATCATGTGCGTGCGCAAATCCGACAGCACGTGATCGTTGTCGAGCAAGGTGTTGTCGCAGTCGAACAGAAACACAACGTCGTGCGGCGTGGAGGTGGTGGCTTGCATCGCGGCTCCCTTGTCTGGAGTGGGCTCGTCAGTTGGCTCGTCAGTTGGCGGGTCAATTAGCGCTGCGTTCAGCTGTTCGGCGCATGGCCCGGCTCGGCCGCTTTCTCGACGTGGCCGCCGAAATCATGCCGCATCGCCGACAACACGCGGTTCGCGAAGTCCGCTTCGCCGCGTGAACTGAAGCGTGCGAACAGCGCCGCGCTGAGCACCGGCGTGGGCACGCCCTCGTCGATCGCCGCCGCCACGGTCCAGCGCCCCTCGCCCGAATCCGATACGCGTCCCGCGTAGCTCGTCAGGTCGGCGTCGCTGACGAGCGACCCCGCGATCAGGTCGAGCAGCCATGAGCCGATCACGCTGCCGCGCCGCCAGACCTCGGTGACGTCTGCGAGATTCAGATCGTATTGATACAGTTCGGGACGGCGCAGCGGCGACGTTTCCGCGTCGACTGCGCGCGCGTGCTTGCCGGCGTCGGCGTGGTGCAGGATGTTCAGGCCTTCGGCATACGCGGCCATCATCCCGTATTCGATGCCGTTGTGGACCATCTTCACGAAGTGCCCCGCGCCTTGCGGTCCGCAATGCAGGAAGCCCTGGTCGGCGGTGCTCGCGCTGGCGGTGCGACCCGGCGTGGCGGGCGCCGCGCCGGCCCCCGGCGCGAGCGTCGAGAAAATCGGTTCGAGCCGCTTCACGATTTCGGGCTCGCCGCCGATCATCAGGCAGTAGCCGCGTTCGCGGCCCGCGACGCCGCCGCTCGTGCCGACGTCCACATAGTGAAGCTGCCGCGCGCCCAGCTCGTGGCCGCGGCGGATGTCGTCGTGGTAGTAGGAGTTGCCGCCGTCGATCACGATGTCGCCGGGCTCCAGCAGCGGCACGAGTTGTTCGAGCGTCGCATCGACCACCGCGGCCGGCACCATCAGCCACACGGCGCGCGGCTTCTCGAGTTGTGCGACGAGGTCCTGCAACGACGCCGCGCCAGCCACGCCGTCCTGTTTCAGCTTTGCCACCGCCGCCGGCTGCATGTCGTAAGCGATGCAGTGCTGACCGCCCTTCGTCAGGCGCCGCACCATGTCTGCGCCCATGCGTCCCAATCCAATCATGCCTAGCTGCATATCTCGCTCCGGAAGGTGGCTCGTTGCGCTGCTCGATGTGGGTTCGCCGTACTGCGGCGATGCGGGTTTTCGCCGGTTGCTTCCATGAGAAGGCCGGCGGCGGCGCGTGGCGATGCGCAACACTGGAGTCGCGCCGATGCACGAACGCCGGACACATAGTAGCCGTGCCGGATCATTCGTGCGCGGACGCGAGTATCGCCGCGCGCGTCAGAAGAAGACGATACGCCTGTTTGCAGAGGTGTGGCGAGGCGTGAAGTTCGTCGCGTGCGTGTTTGCGCGGCGTTGCTCGCCAGGTTTCGATCCCGCTGACGGACGACTTACACTCGGACTCGGCCTTGCGTTTCGGACTTGCACTTCGGTCCCGCTTCCGCGTTGCACGTCATTCGTTGCGCTCGAGCACGCGCTGCCCGCGCCTCGCCAGAAGCTTCACGTACTGCTCGCCCGCAATCTGCTTCACGGCTCGCCACATCAGCGGATAGCGATAACCCGGCACGGCGAACAGCACCAGCGCGCACAGCGCCAGCAAGCCGCAAAACAGGAACGTGCCGCGATAGCTGAACGCCTGCACCAGCAGGCCCGACAACACACCCGACAGAATCGAGCCGACCCGCGCCGCGTTGAAGAACAACGCGGTCGCGCGGCCCGGCGCATGCGGCATCAGATCCTGCACGTAGGTCATGCCGAGACACGAGGTCACGGCGACGACGAACGCATTGAGCATCTGCATCGGGATCAGCACGTTGACGTTGCCCGCCAGCGACATCCCGACGAAGTAGACCGCGTGCACCGCCGCGCACGCGGCCAGCCAGTTCGGCTTGTGCAGCACCGACGACTTCGCGCCGAGCGCGAGCATCATCGGAATCTCCATCAATGCGCCGAGGCCGAGCATGATCGACACGTCCAGATGAGAGCCGTTCAGGCCGTGCACGATGTAGAGCGGCAGCACGATCATCGTCGCGTTCGCGGCGAGGCCGAGCAGCGTGAGCGCGGCCACCGCGCGGAGGATGTCGTTGGCCGACGCGACGCCGGGCAAATCTTCGTGCGCGTCCTCGCGAGGCGCGGTCAACGGCGGCACGGTGATCGACGCGGACGGCTCGGACGCGGTGTCCTCGACCGTGTGATCGCCGAGGTGACCTTGCGGCTCGCGCATGCGCCAGACGATGACCGCACAGGTCGCGAAGCTGGCCGCGGCGAACAGAAAGAGCCCATAGAAGCCGCTGGCGGCGAGCACCAGCGCGCCCACCGCCGGCCCGAACACCCACGCCGCCGACAGGATGGTCCGCAACGTCGCGCTCGCGAACACGCGCTCCGCCGGGTCCGGCACCGGCAGCGCCGCGCGGCTGAACGCGAACACCATTGAGATGGCCGAGCCGCCCGCGCCGATGAAGACAATGCCGACCAGCAGCAGCAGCCGGTAGTCGCGCACCACGCACAGACACAGATAACCGAGCGCGGCGGCCACCAGCGCCGCCAGCAACAGAGGCCGATGCCGTCCGCTGGCGTCGGTCCAACGGCCGGCGAGCGTGCTGGCGAGCACCCCGCTCGCGGCGATCAGCGTCATGAAGACGCCGAGCCTGAACGGCGTCATGCCGGCGCGCTCGACGCCGAACAGCGATAGATACGGAGCGGTGAACGACATCGCCACACCGAGCATGAGGGTGGCGGCGGCCAGCGGCTTGAAGCCAGGGATGCGGAGCAGGTCGAAAAAACGTGAAGTTTTCAACACGAGGGGCAGTGGGTCAGGTGGAGCGAGCCTGGAAAGCGCGCTGCTCGCCGGAGGCTCGGGGCCGGAACGACCGGGGCATTATCGACCTGGCTTGCGAGCGCGTAAACCCGCACCGTGCCGTCCCAAATTGGCGCTGCACTGCCCTTTGCGCTCCGTTAGCGGCGAACTGACGGCGCGCTCGCCACTACTTGCCTTCCGTTGCGCGCATTTGCTGCGCTTGCGCCTTGTAGTCGTAGGTCGGATAAAACTCGGTGCGATAGCCGCCCCACGCGGTCGACTCAATGGCCCGGTTGACTTCGCGCAACCGGCTCGCCGGCACGCGCAGCGTAACCACCTGGCCGATGCCCATCATCACGTACCACGACACGACTTCGATGCCGGGCGGCGGAAAGGTCTTGAAGAAGCCTTGCGCGCGCAACTGGTCGTTGATCTTCGGCAGCGGTTTGGATTCGTCGTGGCGCAGGAAGATGGAGAGCAGGAAGGTGTCGTCGGGCGCGGCGGCGGCGGGTGCCGCCGAAGCTGCGACTGGGACCGGGGCGCTCGACGCGCCGGGTGCTGCTGAGATGCCAGACATGCTGGACGTGCCGGGTGTACCGGATGTGCCGGCCGTCGCTGCGGCTGGGTCCGCACCATACACAAGCGGCGCAACGGCGAGCGACGCGGCCAGCGCGATGTATCTGATAGACCTGCTTGTAGCGATTGCAAATGCAAAGTGCATACGATGCCTCCATGACGAGTTCCGAACACGATCATCGACACGCTGCGCTCGGTGAGGCCACTGCGGACGTACATGGCCCCGCGGCGGCATGTGGCCAGCCAGATCCGCTGCCGCGAAATCGCTCCCGCGCACGCATCACAGCACGATGTAGCCGCGCTTTTCGAGGGTCCAGCGATGCCACCGATTGCCATAAGCGCCGCACGCAACGGCGAACAGAATCGACAGCACCAGTCCGATCAGATCCGCCGTTTCGCCCCACAAACCCATGCCGAACAGCACAAGACTGACCCCCAGCATGACGAACGCGGCAAACCACATTCTCTTCGACAACGCCCAGATGAAGCCCAGCAGACACGCTCCCCAACTGAAGCCGGTCGCGACCGCGACGGTTTCGTCCTTGCCGGGGTGTTGCAGATAGATCCTTGCTCTCATTTCCCTTCCCAAACGCGATGGCTCGCCGCCTCGTGACGGCGCGTGGACGATGTTTAACACGTCGCGGCGCCACGCATGTGAATTTGCGTGCAAGCGGCACGATCGCCGCCCCGCCACACCGTTGCTTAAAGCCGCCCTCGATGACGATCCCGGGCATAGCTGCTACTCTTGGCAAATCCACGCGCAGGGACCGCCACGCCAGCGGAGCACCCTGCCCGCACAGTTTGAACAGCATCGGAGCACGCATGGCAACCCAGCCCGCCTATTCTTCCAAAGCCCCGTCGCGAGCCGAACTCGACGCGTTGCCGGGCGTCACCGTCGTCGAATTCGGCACCGACTGGTGCGGCTACTGCCAGGGCGCGCAAGCGTCGATTGCCAGGGCGTTCGCGCCGCATGCCGGCCTCCGTCATCTGAAAATCGAAGACGGTCCCGGCCGGCCGCTCGGCCGCTCGTTCAAGGTCAAGCTGTGGCCGACACTGGTGTTCATGCGCGACGGCGCTGAAGTCGCGCGCGTGGTTCGGCCGACCGGCGCGGCGGAAATCGCGGACACGTTGACGTCGCTTTGATTGCGTGCCGCTACAGGGCATGATGGATCATGCGGGTTTGGCTTTGCGACACGTTCTGCTTGATTGATTCGCGCGCCACACCACTGCGTCAGAGCCGCAATCCCGCAACCGCCCCCTGCCGCGCCCGAGTGTCATGGGGAAGCTCCTGACGGATTGGCGCACGGACCCATCGGAGGTTTTCAAGGCTGCGCTCGACGCCCATGCTGCGGTCATTTTCAGCAAGCGCCATGCCGCGAGTGCTCAACCGTTTCGAACACGCCGGGACGAGCACCGCATGCGGCGACGCTTACGGCTCGCAAGCCACCAGCGCATGCAGTTCGTCGATATTGAACGGCTTCGCGAGAATCGCCACGCCCAGACGGCGCGCGCGTTCGAGTTCATCGGCGTAACCGGTCATCAGCGCGATCTTCTGCGACGGCCACGCGCTGCGGACTTTTTCCGCCAGGTCGATGCCGTTGAGCTTGCCCGGCATCTGAATGTCGGACAGCACGAGTTCGAAGCGCGCGCCGCCGCTGAGCACGTCGAGCGCCTGGTCGGCGGTCGGCTCATGACGCACCTCGCAGCCGAAGGTCTCCAGCACCGCCGTCACACCCGCGGCCACGTCCTCGTTGTCTTCCACCAGCAGCACCACACTCGCCGGCGTCTGCGCCGGCTGCCCCGGTATTTCGACGTCCGCCGCCTTGCTCTCGCGATAACGAGGCAGATAAAGCCGCACCGTGGTGCCGCTGCCCGGCACGCTGTCGAGCTTCGCCGTGCCGCCCGCCTGCTCGCACACCGAAAGCACCTGCGCGAGCCCGAGGCCGGTGCCCGAGCCGCGCAGCTTGGTAGTGAACAGCGGTTCAAACGCGCGCTGCGCGATCGCCTCGGACATGCCCTCGCCGTCGTCGGAACAGGCGATCAGCACGTATTCGCCATCCGGCAGCAAGGTATCGCTGCCGACGAGGCGGTTGTTCTGGCAGCGAATCACGAAGCGGCCGCCGCGCGGCATCGCATCGCGCGCGTTGACGGCCAGGTTCATGATCGCGAATTCGAGGTCGGTCGGATCGGCCAGCACCGGCCACACGTTATCGACCACGTTCAACGCGAACTCGACGGTGTCGCCGAGCGCGGCGTCGATCAGCGGCGCCGCGCCGGGCAGCCAGCGCGCAAGGTCGACCGCTTCCTGTTTGAGCGGCCGCTTGCGCGCGACGCTCAACAGGCGCCGCGTCAGCGCTTCGGCGGTGGCGGTGGCGCGCTGCATCGCGAGCACTTCCTTTTCGAGGTTGTTGTAGCGCTTGAGCCGCGCGAGTTCGATGTTCGCGGCCACCACCATCAGCAGGTTGTTGAAGTCGTGCGCGACGTTGGCGACCAGATTGCCGAGCGCGCCCATGCGCTGCAGTTGCCGGCTCGATGCTTCGGCGGACAAGCGCATCGCCACTTCGCCTTGCCAGCGCTCCCACGCGCGGCGCTCGCCGGCCAATCGCCGCAGCGAGTGGAACACCAGCAGCCAGATCGCGATGCAGGGTACGGCCGTGAGCGCCGCGATCAGGATGAAATGCCGGCGCCACGCGTCGGCGATCGACGACGTCGCGTAGGCGCTCACCACATAGAGCGGGTAATCGCCGACACGACGAAACGCGAGCAGGCGCTCGACGCCATCCACCGTCGAGTTCAAACGGACGTGCCCGAATAGCTCCTTGTCGCGCAACGCCGCGCTGAAGGCGCTCTGCGCGGTCGGCTTCGCAGTCGCCGGCCACGACGGATAGCGCACCAGCAGACTGCCGTCCTGGCGATACAGACCCAGCACGAGCGACGTGTCGCCATCGGTCAACTCACGATAGAAGCGCGCAAAGTAGTCGCTGCGCAGCGCCACCGAGACCACCCCAAGGAACTGGCCATCCGCGCCCGAGCGGCCGGTTGCGGTGGTGAACACATTGGTCTTCGACAGCGGCCCGAACATCGGCAACGAGAAATACGGCTGCGGGCGCAGCGCTTTCGCGGCCATGAAGTCTTCGCGCTGACTGATCGAAACAGGCGGCGCGGGATATGTGAGGCTCGACACCAGCAGGTCACCCTGTGCGCCGAGCAGATAAACGGACGACACCTGCGGAAAGTCGCCGCCGATTGCGCGCAGACGGTCGTGCAATTCGGATTCGCGCGCGCGAATCTGCGTGTCGTCCGCGTTACCCAGCAATTCGACGATGCGCGAGGCCATCTGCTGGTTCAGGTCCAGCACCTTGACGGCCTGCTCTTCAGCGACGCGCGCGAGCCGGTCGATCATGTCGTTCGAATCGGCGATCCGGCGCTGGTAGTCGAAATAGCCATAGCCCACGAGACAGGCCAGCGGAAACGCAATCGAAACGGCGAGCACGATCAGAAGCATGCGCCGCGTCGCCGCGAAATTGCGCGACGGCATCGGGAAATCGACTGCGACACGCTCCGCACGCTGCACGGGACGATCTCCATGAAATTCGAAAACGATCGGGGAACTGCGTTGCACATGCTCGCTGCACCTGCGCATTGTGGATGCGCATTGCGGACGATGGGCCGCGCCGGTGTTCGTGCGCTATCTCCCTTTGTTCGAAATTTACCGCACTTCGGCCGTTCTTCCAACGCATGTTGAACGAGGCATCGGCGCTGATCCACGAGTGTTGATCGGGCACATCGATTGCTGATGGATAGTCATCCATCGTATTTCGGCTTGTGTTGCGGCGCGGCACCGAATGCACGGCGCGAGACACAGCCGCTCGATGCAGTGGCTACATGCAGGCGCTTGCGCTTTGCTTCAATGATCGACGCGCTCGGCGACGACGCCCGGCACGCTCAGGTGGCGATCCTCGGCAGCAGCTTCATCGGCTTGGAGACGGCTGCCGCGCTGCGCACGAGCGGCGCGCAAGTCACCGTGATTTCGCCCGATAAAGTGCCGTTCGAAAAGCAGTTCGGCGAGCGCGCGGGCGCGATGTTTCGCGCGCTGCATGAACGCAATGGCGTGGTGTTCCATCTCGGCGTGAAGGTCACGTCGCTCGAAGGCGACGAAGGCAACGTGCATCAGGTGATGCTCGAAGGCGGCGAGCACGTCGCCGCCGACGTGGTGTTGCTGGGCACGGGCGTTACGCCGGCGACCGGTTTTGTCGAAGGCCTGCCGTTGCAGAAGGATGGTGGCGTGATCGTCAACGCGGGCATGCAGGCCGCGCCGGGGCTCTATGCGGCGGGTGACATCGCGGCGTTTTCGTTGCACGAGAATCAGGAGCCGTTGCGCATCGAGCATTGGCGCGTCGCGCAGCAGCATGCGCGGATCGCGGCGCAAAACATGTGCGGCGCGCGCAATCGCTATGCCGGCGTGCCGTATTTCTGGACCGATCACTTCGGCAAGCACTTCGAATATCTCGGTCATGCGAACCAGTGGGACGAGATCGTCGTCGATGGCGAGCTCGAGGGCCAGCAATTCGTCGCGCTGTATCTGCAGGACGGTAACGTGCTTGCGGTGCTCGCCTGCGAACGCGAAGCGCATACCGCGCGTTTGATCGATGCGATGGGACGGGGATTGTCGCGCGCGGATGCGCTGGAGATTATCGAAAATGGAGCGACTGCTGCTCGTTAGAGCACGCGAAGGGTGTGCGAATCGCAATCGCTTTGCAAGTGCACCGGCATATTGAGGTTTGAGCAGTGCGCGTGGTTTGTCGCGCTTTATCGTCGACCTTGAAGGAGAAGCCGCTATGACAGCGCACAAGGAAAAACACCCGCGTTGCCAGCGCTGATCGCACGCTCGCCGCCGGTCTGCGTCACAGGCCATCAGGCGCTGCCGGGGCTTTCTCCATCGTCGGAGGTGAGTTGCTCCTCCAGCCGGTCGAAGACGCGCTGGGTCGCACGGCTCGGCGCTTCGAGCGCGAGCAGCAGCAGCGAGCGGCCCGTCACCTGGTACTCGTCGCCTGCGCTGAACTGCGGCAACTCGGGGCGCACCGGCATATTGGTGTCGAGCAGGCAGGTCCACTGGTCGCCCTCGGGAATCTCGGGCAGCGTGAAATTGACGACGTCGTGATGCGCGTTCAGCACCAGCAGCAAGGTCGCATCGGACGCGAGGCGCCGAATGCCACTCGCCTGCGCGCGCCCGTCGATCACCAGGCCGAAGCAGCGCATCGACGGATCGTCCCATTGTTCGCCCGAGATATCCGCGCCGTCGGGCGAGAGCCAGCGTGTGTCGGTCACGTCCAGCGCCTCGTTGTATTCGCCGGTGAGAAAGCGGCCACGACGCAGCACCGGCAGACGGTGGCGCAGCGTGGTCAGATTCTTGACGAACTCGGTGAGCGCGCGGCCGTCGTCGTCGATGGCGTCCCAATCGACCCAGCTGATCTCGTTGTCCTGGCAATACGCGTTATTGTTGCCCTGCTGCGTGCGGCCGAACTCATCGCCCGCGAGCATCATCGGCGTGCCTTGCGAGAGCAGCAGCGTGGCCAGCAGGTTGCGTTTCTGGCGTTCGCGTTGCTGGCGAATCTCGGCATCGTCAGTCGGACCCTCCTCGCCCATGTTCCAGGACTTGTTGTCCGAGTGGCCGTCGTTGTTGTCCTCGCCGTTGGCTTCGTTGTGCTTGTCGTTGTATGACACGAGATCGTTCAGCGTGAAGCCGTCGTGCGCGGCGATGAAGTTCACGCTGGCCCACGGGCGCCGGCCACGATGATTGAACTTGTCGCCCGAAGCGGTCAGGCGGGTGGCGAGATCGGCGACCTTGCCTTCGTCGCCCTTCCAGTATTCACGCACCGTGTCGCGAAAGCTGTCGTTCCACTCGGCCCAGCCGGGCGGAAAGCCGCCCACCTGATAGCCGCCGGGACCGCAATCCCACGGCTCGGCAATCAGCCGCACGCTGGAGAGCACCGGGTCTTGCCGGCAGCTATCGAGAAAGCCGCCGCCTTCGTCGAAGCCGTGAGTCTCGCGGCCGAGAATCGTCGCGAGGTCGAAACGGAAACCGTCGACCTTCATCTCCGTCACCCAGTAGCGCAGGCTGTCGGTCACCATTTGCAGCACGCGCGGATGCGACAGGTTCAGCGTGTTGCCGGTGCCGGTATCGTTGATGTAATAGCGCGGCTCGTCGGGCATCAGCCGATAGTACGACGCGTTGTCGATGCCCTTGAACGAGATCGTCGGGCCGCGTTCGTTGCCTTCCGCGGTGTGGTTGTAGACCACGTCGAGAATGACTTCGAGATCGGCCTGATGAAAACGGTCCACCATCTCCTTGAACTCGGCCACCGAGTCGGTCGACGATGCGAAGAAGCGCGGGTCGGCCGCGAAGAAGCCGATCGTGTTGTAGCCCCAGTAGTTGGTGAGGCCTTTGTCGAGCAGATGGCTGTCGTTGACGAAAGTCTGGACCGGCATCAATTCGACCGACGTCACGCCGAGGTTGCGGATGTGGTCGAGCACGACCTGCTGGCCGAGCCCGGCGAAGGTGCCGCGCAGCTTCTCGGGCACGCCGGGATGACGCTGGGTATAACCGCGCACATGGGTTTCATAAAAAATCACCCGCTCCCACGGCAGCGCGTTGCGTTCCGGATGGCTCCACGAGAAATTGGCGTCGACCACCTTGCACTTCGGCACGAAGGGTGCGCTGTCGCGCTCGTCGAACGACAGATCACCCTCTTCCGAATCGAGCGTATAGCCGAATATTTCCGGCGCCCATTTCAGCTCACCGATGTGCGCTTTCGCGTAGGGGTCGAGCAACAGCTTGTTCGGATTGAAGCGATGGCCGTTTTCCGGTTCGTACGGACCGTGGACCCGATAGCCGTAGACCGCGCCCGGTTTGAGGTTCGGCACGAACACGTGCCAGACCTCGTCGGTGTACTCCGGCAGTTCGATACGTTCGATTTCGTTCTGGCCGGTTTCATCGAACAGACACAGTTCGACGCTGGTCGCGTGCGCCGAGAACAGCGCGAAGTTCACACCGCTACCGTTCCATGTCGCGCCAAGCGGAAAAGGCGTGCCTTCCGAGATGCGCGTCGTGTAGCTAGCCTGGGATGACATAGTGGTTCCTGTGGACGCAAGAGGCGCTCGCGCGCGTCCTTTAGTGTAGCGTGGACCATTGGTCCGTCGAACAGTCAGCTCGCTGAGGCAGCAAAATCCGGACCTGAGATCGCTGGCGTGGATTCATCGATTGGCGGGCGCCAGATCCTTCGCGAAGGTCAATCCCGCTGTATCCGGCGGTAACCATCGCCGCCTTGTTCACCAGACGCCCCGCGTCCTTATGCGATTACTCGCCGTGGCCAGATTACCGTTTCATTTCATCCGTGCAACCAGGCGTGAGATTGCCGCGAAAACAGCCGCGGCATTTTGCGCAGAGGATAGATGGGAGTAGTTGACGCTTTAAACAGGAATCGGAAGAAAAGACGATCACGCATGCCAGATTCTTGAATTCACGCATGCTGACGCGATGCGTTTTTTGGCAACGTGTTGCAGAAGATGCGCTTTACGCTAAGGGTTTCCGCTTAATCATATGAAGCTGACAATAAGCCGATGCCACGGTCCGCTTCAACTGCAATCATTGCTGGTCGATCACATTAAGTACTTGTTCAAATGCCGCCACCATTACAGCGGTCCGGCGACATGCAGTGCCGCCGCCGACTCGAGCACGCGCAACAGACGCTCCGGCGTCAGCGGCTTGGCGCAATGCGCATCGAAACCAGCGGCCTTGGCGCGCGCGCGATCGTCGCGCGAAGCGAATGCGGTACAGGCAACCAGCAGCATATGCGAAGTCTCCGGATGCGCCCGCAGACGACGCGCCAGTTCAAGCCCATCCAATCCCGGCATCTTGATGTCCAGCACCACGGCGAACGGCTGCCATTCGCGCGCCATGTCACACACGGCGAACGGGTCAACGAGCGCACGGCAGTCGAATCCATCGGCGCTCAGCAGCATCTGCAATGCCTCCGCCGCTTCCCGATAGTCGTCCACCACCAGCACGCGACGATGCGAGGCCATCGCATACCGGATAGGCCGCCACACCACGACATCGTCGTTCTCGTCCATTGCGTCGTCGAACCTCACCATCTTCTCCCTGGCTTTTTCCGTCTGCCACCGTCACTGACAGGCGTTCTGGAACACGCGCGCAAGCCCCGCTCCCACCGCGTGAATCAAGCGCATCGCTCGCCATGCGATAGCTTCGATTTACTCGGCGCCACCGTCAAAGCGCCGCTGCAAGCGGCACACCTCGCCACCATAGCTCACGCCATAAATTGCCGCTTGTCGATTCATTCGGCTCGTTCAATCCAGACACTAGTGAATCTCACGTATGCGGCGTCGATAAAGCGCACTTCCGTGCTGCATGCCGCCCTTGCCGCGTGCATCGCGCCAAGCTTCTTCTTGTGATTGATCGATCTGGCTGCGCGCAACGTTGGTGCCACTACGAGAAAAATTAATGTGCGTTTTCCATGCACATCAGCAGCGTTGCCATATGCAAAGAATAAGCGAGGAAGTGCGTTGAAAAAGCGCCAACGTTTTAGGGGTTTGCGCTCAGCGGGTTATCCCGCACGATCGTCGATGAAGCCTTTCAGCATCGCCCGCGTATCGGCATCGTCGATCTGTTTATCGGTACGCCAACGCAGCATGCGAGGAAACCGCACCGCCACGCCCGACTTATGACACGGGCTCGCCTGAATCCCTTCGAAGCCGATTTAAAACACCAGCGTAGGCGTCACGCTACGCACCGGCCCGAACTTTTCGACGGTGGTCTTGCGCACGATCGCATCCACCTGATGCATCTCTTCATCAGTGAGACCGGAATAGGCTTTCGCAAACGGCACAAGAGTGCGCACGCCATCCGCTTCGACGGTATCGTCACCGTATTGCGTATCGAATGCGCCCGCTTCGAGGCCTTGCTCGCGCAACCACCGCACCAGGTCCTGGCATGCGCGGCGCGTGGTCTGGCTGCGTTCTTGCTTACGGTATATAAAGCAAGCAGGCGTGTCGATACTGGCTGCCAGCCGGCAGGCTCCGACTCGCATCGCGAGGGTCTCATGCAAATCATCCTCGACCAGCACGCGCTGTATATCGCGAAACATCCCGGCCGATTCATCCTGCAGACGCTCAAGGCATTTCGCGCGAATCAGGGTTTGCTGCTCGCGGGCGCGGTCGCGTATTACGCGTTGCTGTCGATCGTGCCGCTGCTGATCCTGATCGTCATCGTGTTGTCGCGGGTGGTGCCGCAAGAGGTCTTGCTGGCGGCGCTCGCACATCTGCTGCGCTGGCTGGTGCCGGGCCAGTCGAATGCGCTGGTCCAGGAGCTTGCCAATTTCCTCGAACATCGCGCGGTGATCGGCTGGGTGCTGTTGCTGACGATGATCTTCTTCAGCTCGCTCGCGTTTACCGTGCTCGAAAACGCGATGTCGCTGATTTTCGTCCACCGCGTGGTGATCCGGCGACGGCACTTCCTGCTCTCGGCGTTGCTGCCGTATTGCTACATTCTTTTTCTCGGCGTGGGCCTGCTGATCGTGACATGCGTGTCGAGCGGGCTCGAGACGATCGGGGCCGAGGGCGTCGAACTGTTCGGCCTGCATGTTTCGTTGCAAGGGCCTGCACGGGTGATGCTGTATCTGCTGGGACTCGCGGGCGAGATCTTCGTGTTGACGTCGATCTATCTGGTCATGCCAGTCGGGCGCCCGTCAGTCAAACATGCGCTGTTGGGCGGCGTGGTCGCCGCCGTCTTGTGGGAGATTACGCGGCACGTGCTGGTCTGGTACTTCGCGACACTGTCTCAGGTCAGCGTCGTATATGGCTCGCTGACCACGGCGATCGTGATCCTGATCAGCCTCGAATGGCTGGCTACGCTGCTGTTATTCGGCGCGCAGGTGATTTCGCAATACGAACGATTCGGCCGGGAACCGCTTCAGGCGCCACAGCCTAAAATCGAAACCGGCTGAGTCCGCGCTCGCCGCCCAAAGCGCAGCATGCGCTGCGAGCCGGCCTCGCGCCGTGACCCAGCCGGATGCGAGCACGCCAGAACCAGGCGGCGCACGCGCGATGCTCATCGCGCGCCTATCGCAACACGCTCGACGAGCGCGGCGACGCCGCTGCGAAAAACGGCATCGAGTCCGTGATCGCGACGCATTGCGCGCGAGCCGGTTGCGCTCAGGAAACCACATAAGCCGCCACCTACCCGCTGCGTGCGCTCGTGCAAATCTTGCAATACGGCGGCAAATCCTGCGATTGCGGCGAATAGATCGACGACCGGTCGGCGACGGTCCGATGCTTCGAGAGAGGCATCAAGCGGTAGCACGCACGAGTAAACAACAAAGCCGGCGGCCTTGACTTAACAGCACCGCCGGCTATTTCACCACGCACCTCTACGCACCTCTACGCACCTCTACGCACCTCTATGCACCTCTATGCACCTCTCCGCACGTTACGACGCTACGCCGAACCGCGCTTCGCCTGAACCCGCGCGATCTGCTGCTGCGCCGCTTCATACACACGCTCCGGCGTGAAGCCGAACTTCTTCTTCAGATCGGCAATCGGCGCGGACGCGCCGAACGTGCGCATCACCACCTTCGCGCCGAGCCGGCCGACATAGCGGTCCCAGCCGAGCGCGCCAGCCTGTTCGACGGCCACACGCGCCTCCACGTCAGCCGGCAGCACCGACTCCTGATACGCGTCGTCCTGGCGGTCGAAGATATCCCACGACGGCATCGACACCACGCGTGCCGCGATGCCCTCGCCCTTGAGCTTCTCGAACACATCGACGCACAACGACAGTTCGCTGCCCGTCGCCATCAGGATCACCTGCGGCTTCTGCCCGGCGGGCGCATCGGCGAGCACATACGCGCCCTTGCGCACGCCGCTCGCCGCGGCGTAGCGGCTGCGGTCGAGCGTCGGCAACGCCTGGCGCGACACGACGATGCAGCACGGCCGCTGCGGATCCTGCATCGCCACGCGCCATGCTTCGGCCACTTCGTTCGCATCGCCCGGACGCAGCAAGGTCAGCCCCGGCACACCGCGCAGCGACGCCAGTTGCTCGATCGGCTGATGGGTCGGACCATCTTCGCCGAGGCCGATCGAATCGTGCGAGAACACGTAGATGGCCGGCACTTCCATGATCGCCGACAGACGGATTGGCGGCTTCATGTAGTCGCTGAAAATCAGGAAGGTCGAGCCGTACGGCCGCAGATTCGACACCGCGAGCCCGTTGACCACCGCGCCCATCGCGTGTTCGCGGATGCCGAAATGCAGATTGCGGCCGCCGTAGTTATCGGCTTCGAAGCTGCCCGCGCCTTCGAATTTCAGATTGGTCTTGGTGGACGGCGAGAGGTCGGCTGCGCCGCCGATCATCCACGGAATGCGCGCGGCAATCGCATTGAGCACCTTGCCCGACGAGTCGCGGGAAGCGAGGCCCTTCGGGTCCGCGTCGAAGGCCGGAATGTCGCTGTCCCAGCCAGCCGGCAATTCATGCGCATCGATCTGCGCGAATTCACGCGCGAGCTCGGGATATTGCTTGCGGTACGCGTCGTACTTCGCCAGCCATTCGGCGCGCGCCGCCTTGCCGCGCGCACCGATGCCCGCCGCGAAACGTTCGTGCACGCCGTTGGGCACGTAGAAGAATTTGTCCTCGGGCCAGCCGTACGCTTTCTTCGCGAGCGCGACTTCCTCGACTCCGAGCGCCTCGCCGTGCGCGGCCGACGTGTCCTGCTTATGCGGCGCGCCCCAGCCGATGATGCTTTGGACCACGATCAGGGTCGGCCTGTCGGTGATGCTTTTCGCTTCGACCAGGGCCGCTTCGAACGCAGCGGCGTCGTTGGCGTCGTCCACATGCAGCGTGTGCCAGTTGTAGCCGCGAAAGCGGCTCTCCACGTCGTCGCTATACGCGAGGTCGGTGTGGCCTTCGATCGTCACGCGGTTGCTGTCGTAAATCCAGATCAGGTTCGACAGCTGCAGATGGCCGGCCAGCGACGCCGCTTCGTGCGAGATGCCTTCCATCAGGTCGCCGTCGCCGCACAGCGCGTAGACACGGTAGTCGAACAGCGGCGCATCCGGCTGGTTGAAGCGGTTTTCATACCAGCGCGCGGCCATCGCCATGCCGACGCTGTTGCCGAGCCCCTGGCCGAGAGGACCGGTGGTGGTTTCGATGCCGGTGGTCAACCGGAACTCGGGATGGCCCGGCGTCCTGCTTTCTAGCTGGCGGAAATGCCCGATGTCGTCGAGCGACACGGCGGGCGCGCCGGTCGGCTTGCCGCCGTGGTCCACGGCCTTGACGCTGGCCAGATGCAGCAGCGCATACAGCAGCATCGACGCATGCCCGACCGACAGCACGAAGCGGTCGCGGTTCGGCCATAACGGCTCGTCCGGGTCGTAGCGCAAATGGTTTTGCCACAGATGGTAGGCGACCGGCGCCAGTGCCATCGGCGTGCCGGGGTGCCCGGAATTGGCCTTTTGCACAGCGTCCATCGACAGCGTGCGGATCGTGTTGATGCACAGCTGATCGAGGGCGGGATCGTTTTGCATGGGAACACTCCTTGTTCGACGGTGGAGATGACGGCCGGGTCGCGCTGATCGAGCGGGCCGGCGAACCGTGTTGGCAGGGAACAACGCATCAGGAACGGCAGCGAGGCTCACCGATGATGCGCCGATGCGCGCAACTCTGCACGGCGCTTTACATACTATGGCGCGCTCGAGGTTTGAGCGCAGGTTTGAGCGCAGGCGGATCTTTCAGTGGGCTTGCGGCGGCGGCTCGTTTATCTGACGGTTGCGCCGCTTGACGGCGTGGGCACACAAGGGCACGCGACGGCGACCAACACGCGTGCCTTCGCGCCGCATCAAGCCGCATGCAGCCAATGTTCGACGAGCGGGCCATGCTTGCCGTCGATCGGGTCCAGCGCGGGGAACGGCAACGCGTCCATCGCCTGCCGCTCTTGCGGGGACAGCGCTTCGCGGCGGATGTCCCACTGCTGGTCCTCCGGATAGCCGGCCACCACCTGAAAGGTCAACTTTCGAGGTCAACTTCCGCCGATACCTTGCAGCACTTTGCCCGTGCCACCGCACACCATGCAGCGCGTCCCTTCCACCTTTCCCGTGCCGTGGCACGCGCCGCACGGATCTTCGCCGACACCCGGCGCGTCGGGCGGCGCTGCATCGCCGGGATTGATTGCTTCGCTGTTCTGCTGCATACGACTCTCCTTCGGTTTTCCACTCGCACGTGCATCAGCACGTGCGCGCCGCATCAATTCTTGCGTTGCGATTCGCGCCCACCGCCGCCCGGCGGCTCGGCGTGCGTGCCGGTGCCGAGCGGCACTTCGGCGGTCTGCGCCGGCCGCTCGCTCGAGCGCGGCGGATTGGTTTGCTTGTCCACTCCGGTTTGCTCCACCGGCTCGATACCGAGCGGGCTCGGCTCGACGTAGTGCGCTCCGCTGGGCTTGTTGCGTGCCTTCGTTTCCGGCGAGATAGTTGGTGCGTCACGGCTTTCAGTGGGTTTGGTGTCCTGCATGGCGCTCTCCTTGATTTGGGGCCCCCCTTGAATGAAGCAACATTCGGTCCCCTCCATATCAATCGCGCAATGCGAGCGACGGCAGCGCGACTGCCGCCCGGTGGGCACAGCCGTTGCGGCGCCAAGGCTGGAGGTCCGGGACATTCATTGTAAAAAGGGGAACGTCATGACGATCACGACGATTCGCATATCCGATACGGAAGTGCAGGTTGAACGAACCCTGTACAAGTTCGCGCAAAAAATCGATGCCGACTCATTCCAGCGCTGCCTGATCGACACGTCGATCGACCGTTGCTATCGCTCGCACCCGCCGTTGTCGGCACTGCCCACGATGCCCGACGAGCAGCCGAACGATCCGGGCCGTGGCAGCACGATTTCGCCGTCGCTCGGGGCGAAGCGATAAGACGCGGCCTGCCCGGCAAGGTATAGCCTGGCACGCTGCGCGCACGCGCCGCCAGTCGTCACTTCGCTGTCGCTCACTTCTCCGGCGCCGCGCGATCCGCGGCTACGATTTCGCGCCCGTAGTCGATCGCGGCCCGCCGCGCTTCGTCGGCGGTCGCGTAGGGCCCGATCTCTGGTGCGCCATCGAATGGGAACAGAATCTTCCTGTCCGCCTTTCTGACCACCTTCAGTCCACCTACGTAACGGCCGTCGCCTGTTCCGTGATAGCTCGCGTAAATCTCGAAGTCATCGTCAGCAACGTCGGCCTTATGTCGCGCCATGTGTTTTCCTCGTCCCCGCGCTCTCAGTGCGCGATGCGTCGTGTGCGGTGCGCATTGCCACAGCGGCATCGCACGTGTGCCGGGATCGAGCAATAGCCGTTCCTCGCGATGCAGGCCCGCGTTTGACGCAAAGAGGATGGGATAAGGCATGACGCTTGCGTCCATCAAGAGATGCACCATGGAGAGCGCGATGATTTTATCGAGTACCTCATTCCGCTGTCGCGGTATCCGCTGCATGCGTGGCCTGCACATGCACACACCGATGCCCCCTGAGGTCGACCCCGAAGCACCACCGCCGGCCATCGATCCTGATCCCGTGCCGGACGACGATCCGGATGGTAATCCGACCCACGTCCCCGATGGCGATCCGCCCGTCAAGCCACCGCCCGTTCGTGGTGCTGACCGCGCGGAGTCACCAGACGTTGCGGGCGCGCGTGAGCGCAGGGGCCGGCAATTGCCGGGCTCCTGGAGGGCATTCGGTGTAGCGGGAAGCGTGTCGCGCGTTAGAATTGATGCAACATCCCGACATAAGCGCCAGTTTGCGACTCGCCGACCAGCGGACTCGTGTTGCTGGTCGAATTGCGCGGCGATGCTTCGAGCGAGAAATTCGAGTTGCTGCTGTTGCGCACGCAACCTACCGTGCCGTACAGGAAAGTGCGCTTCGACAGGTTGTAGGTGGTGCCGTTCATCACCTGCAGACCGGTCTCGAGGTTGAAGATCGCATTGAGCCCGCCGCCCAGATCTTCATTGCCCTTGAGGCCCAGCATACTAGTGCCCCAATCGCCGCCCTCCGCGCTCCAGCGACTCGCGCTGCCGCCCGCGCCGTCGTTGATGTGATTCAGATATTCGATGCCGCCGTCGAGGCGGCCATACAACGTCACGCTGGTTTGACCGTATGCCAGCGGACTGGCCACTGCCGGAGCGGCCACTAATCGGGCGTGTAGTCTCATTGTTTTTGCCGTGATATTTCTGTCGCGATTTCGGGCAAAGCCAACCTGCGCGCCCGACATGGAAAGCCGGAACACGAGTCGCGCAACCCGCGATAATTCACGTGGGAGATCGAAAGCTGCCGAAGATAAGATAGTCGGTCAAGCGGCTTCAGCCAAATCGAAATGTATTTTGTTAATTGACCATTCCTCTTTTGCCATGAACGCGCCCGCACTGACCGAAGACGAAAACCTTGGCCTCTATCAACGCGCGACGGAAACCGGCGCGGAATGGTGGCGCGTCAGCGTGGCTGACCGACGCGGTCGAAGATTTCTATCCGCGCAACGTGGTGGTCAGCCGCCTCGCCGAATTGCCGTCGACGGTGTTCTCGGTATTGAGCTCGATGTTGCTCACGCGCTAGCGCGCCCGCCTTCGCGTCGGCTCAGAACGCATTCAAAGGTATCTTCAGATAACACACGCCGTTGTCTTCCGGCTCCGGCAGCGCGCCCGCGCGTATGTTGATCTGGATCGCCGGCAGGATCAGCGTCGGCATGCCGAGCGTGCGGTCACGCGCGGTGCGCATCGCGACGAACTCCGCCGCGCTCACGGCGTCGTTCAGATGAATATTGTCGCGGCGCTGTTCGGCCACAGTGGTCTGCCAGCGCGGCCCGCGCGACGGCGGCGGGTAATCGTGGCACATGCACAGCCGCGTGTGCGGCGGCAGCGCCAGCAAGGTGCGCACCGACTCGTACAGCGTATGCGCATCACCGCCGGGAAAATCGCAGCGCGCCGAGCCGAGGTCCGGCATGAACAACGTGTCGCCGACGAACACCGCATCGCCGATCCGGTACGCCATGTCCGCCGGCGTATGGCCCGGCACGTGCAGCGCCTCGCCGCTCAGTTCGCCGATGCTGAAGCGCTCGTCGTCCGAGAACAGATGGTCGAACTGGCGGCCATCGGTGTGCATGTCCTCGCCGAGATTGAAGATGCGCTTGAAGGCGCCCTGGACGACGCGAATGCTCGCGCCGATCGCAATCGTGCCGCCCAGCGCTTCCTTCAGATAAGGCGCGGCCGACAGGTGGTCGGCATGAGCGTGCGTCTCCAGTAGCCATGCCACGCGCAAGCCATGCTCCCTGACGAAGGCGACGACGCGCTCGGCCGACGCCGTCGACGTGCGGCCGGACTTCGGATCGTAGTCGAGGACCGGATCGATCACGGCGCACGCCGAACCGTCGCCCGCATGGACGACATACGTGAAGGTGCCGGTGGTGGCATCGTAGAACGCTTCTATTTGAGGTGTCATTGTCCGCTCCAGCTCGGTCCACGCATCTATCAGCCCTATCCCCGCCACGCCGCTCAGGCCAGTTGCGGCTTGAACGGATACTGCTCGATCTCGCCGCCGCGCGCGACGACCGCCGTGCTCTCGGGAATCTCCTGCCACCAGCCCGCCAGGTCCGCGAGCGGTTCCGACAGCACCAGAAACGCATCCTCGCCGACCGCCGCGATGCGCGGATCATCAGGATACAACGCGTGCAGATGACGGAACGACGTACTGTGAAACAGCGAGCGCGAGCGCCCCTCGCTCGAATAGCGCACCGCGACGATCTGCTCGCCGTCGGTCGCGCACACGGTCATGTTCAGCGGCTCATCGACGCCGTGCTTGCGGCCGGTTGCCTCGACGAAGGCCACCATCCGTTCGAGCGCGGTGACCGGCGCGAGCGCCAGGCCGAAGGTCAGCGCGAGGAAAAACAGCACTTCGGAATCGGTCGAGCCTTCGATGGACGGGAACAGCTCGGGGTCGATCGCGAGCATCAGATCGCGGCGCACCGCCGGATAGTTGCGCACCAGCCCGTTGTGCGCGAACAGCCAGCGGCCATAGCGGAACGGATGACAGTTGGTTTCCTGCGACGGCGTGTCGGTCGCCGCGCGTATGTGCGCGACGAACAGCGGCGCGCGAATCGCCCGCGCCGCTTCGCGCAGATTGCGGTCGCTCCAGGCCGGCTGGATGCAGCGGTAGCGAAACGGAATGTCGGTCGGATGTCCGTACCAGCCGATCCCGAAACCGTCGCCATTGGTGGTGGTGTGGCCGAGCCGCGAATGCAGGCTCTGGTCGATCAACGAATGTCGGGCATTGAACAGCACCGTTTCGAGCTGAAGCGGGTTGCCGGTATAAGCGAGCCAGCGGCACATGAATGCTCTCCTGTCGGGTACGGCTGAGTGGCCCGGCACGGCGTGCCGCCGGGCTCGGGTTTATTTGGCCACCGGCGGCATCGTCGCGATCGGGATCAGGAATTCGGAGACGCCGGTCAAGATGATCTGCACGCCAATGCACAGCAGCAGGAATGAAGATACACGCATCGCGACCTTGGTTCCTTCCGCGCCGAGGTACTTGGCGAAAACCGCCGCGTGGCCGTAGACGAGATAGACCGTGACGCCCACCAGCAACGAGATCACGACTGACGCGATGCTCGACGTGACGAAGTCCGAGAGTTTGTGCGTACGGTTCGCGGTCAACGCGACGGCGGTGGCAATCGAGCCCGGCCCGGTGGTCAACGGAATGGTGAACGGGAAAAACGCCTTGGACCGCGCATTCTCCGCGTCGACACGCTTGACCTTCGACTGCTCGACCGGTTGCGTGTCGGGCGCATTGAGCATCTGCCAGCCGGCGACCGCCACCGCGAGCCCGCCGCCGATGCGCAGCGCCTCGATGGAAATGCCGAAGAAGTGCAGGATCGGCGTGCCGATAAAGAACGCCACCAGCAGCACACATATTGCATTGATGGCAATTTGCCGCGCGAGCGCGGTACGCTCCTCGGTGGTCAACGAAGCAGTCCGGTCGAGGAAGACGAAAGCAATGCCAATAGGGTTGATGATGCTGATCAACCCGGTAAAGCCAAACAGAATGTCCGCGATCAGGCTATCGACCATGTGCGTTTTTTTCCTTGTCTGGCGGCGGCCTGGGTGGCTCGACAATCCGTCCGCACTCCCCAGGACACCACGCCATGTTGATGAAGCCGGACCGCTCAACGCGGTCCGGACAATGCTCGCACTGCGTGGCCAGATCATATCGCGGCGCGCCAGCCGAGGCCGCAAAAAGCCGCGCGACGCCAGCCATCCTACCGCGTGCCGCCGCATGCGCGCCGCCTTGCAGCGCAGCAAGCATGAGCCGAAAGATGCAGCCACAACTTTCGGAAAGCCTACACTTTTTTGACCTGCTTTACGTAACCAAAGTATCCGGCATACAGTCCTCGGCGAAGCCGCACTTTCAACGAGACGTACTTACCGGTTCGAGGAGTTGCCCCTATGTTGCTTCGTGTACTCGCCGCGCTGCCGTTCATCGGCATTCTGCTCGGTGTCCCGTTTGTGAATCGCGTCGAGCCGCTGGTGCTCGGCATGCCGTTCGTGCTCGCCTGGATCGTCATGTGGGTGGTGCTGAGTTCGATCCTGATGGCGATCGTCTACCGTCTGGACCCGGCCAACCGCAATTTCGTCGCCGAAGGCGAGGAGGTCCGATCATGAGCGCCCTCGTCATCATCGCGGCCGTCACGCTGTTCGCCCTCTTTCTCGGCGTGCGCGCGCGGCGCGGCCACGACATGAGTCTCGAACAGTGGAGCGTGGGCGGCCGCAGCTTCGGCACCGCCTTCGTGTTCCTGCTGATGGCCGGCGAAATCTATACGACCTTCACCTTCCTCGGCGGCAGCGGCTTCGCTTACGGCAAGGGCGCGCCGGTCTACTACATTCTCTCGTACGGCACGCTCGCGTACGTCCTCTCGTACTGGATGCTGCCGCCGATCTGGCGTTACGCGAAGCAACACCGCCTCGTGTCGCAACCGCACTTCTTCTCGCGCAAATACGAGAGCCCGGCGCTCGGCACGCTTGTCGCGCTGGTCGGCGTCGCCGCGCTGATTCCGTACCTCGTGCTGCAACTGAAGGGACTCGGCATCATCGTCGCGACGGCGTCGTACGGTGCGATCTCGTCGACGGCGGCCGTGTGGATCGGCGCGGCTGTCGTGACGTCCTATGTGATCGTGTCCGGCGTGCGCGGCTCGGCGTGGAACTCGGTGGTGAAGGACCTGCTGATCCTCGCGATCGTGCTGTTCCTCGGCATCTATCTGCCGCTGCACTACTACGGCAGTCTGGGCGACATGTTCCGCGCGATCGACACCGCCCGCCCTGGCTTCCTGACCTTCCCGGCGCGCGGCTCGAGCGTGACGTGGTTCCAGTCGACCGTGCTGCTGACGGCGCTCGGCTTTTTCATGTGGCCGCATACGTTCGGCTCGATCTTCACGGCGAAGGACGAACGCATCTTCCGCCGCAATGCGATGGTGCTGCCGCTGTATCAGCTGATCCTGCTGTTCGTGTTCTTCGTCGGCTTCGCGGCGACGCTGCGGGTGCCGGGCCTCAAGGGCGGCGACATCGACCTGTCGCTGTTCCGCCTGTCGTTGCAGACCTTCGACCCGTGGTTCGTCGGCGTGATCGGCGCGGCCGGCGTTCTGACCGCGCTGGTGCCGGGCTCGATGATCCTGACTTCCGCGTCGACGCTGCTCGCCAACGACGTGTATCGCGGCATGGTGAGCCGCAACGCGTCGGATGCCACGGTGGCGGTGCTGGCACGCTTTCTGGTGCCAGTGGTCGCGCTGGTGGCGGTCGGCTTCACGCTGAACGGCGGCGAGACCATCGTCGCATTGCTGCTGATGGGTTACAGCTTCGTGACCCAGCTATTCCCCGCAGTGATTTGCAGCCTGTTTCCGCGTAACCGCGCAACCAGGCAAGGCGCGTTCTGCGGGATCCTGGCGGGCGTCGCCGTGGTCGCGCTCACGACCACGCTGCACTGGAGCGTCGGTCAGTTGATGCCGTTCCTGCCTGACGCGTTGAAGGACATCAACATCGGCTTTCTCGCGCTGGCGGTGAACGTGGTCGTGTTCGTCGTAGTGAGTGCGGCGACGCAGCCGCGGCCGGTTGAACAGACGCACGCATCGGTGCAGTAAGCGCTTTTACTCGTAGTGCGTCATGGGGCTGCTCGCTTGAGCGACAGCCCCCTCCGTTTTTATGTCGTGTGTACAGTTGCGCGAGCGGCACCCAGACGGCCGGATACTTGTACCTCGCGACATCGAGCAGCAGCGCGCTGTCGCTCGCGACATCGTACGCGGCGAGCGGCGACCAGTGCCCGCCGCCCGTCTCGCCGATCTCCACCCGCCTGAAGTTCAGCAACACAAAGCGGCCCTGGCGTAGTGCGGTGTCGCGAATCAGAACGCGAAACTGGTCGAGCGTCAGGTCGCCCGCATGGTATTTCGTCACGTCGACCGGCAACGCGCTCAGCGCCGCGCTGAGTTGATCGAGCGTCATGCCCTCTTGCGCTACCTGCGCGGCGTTGGCCACTTGCGGATCGATTCCGCGAAAGAAATCCTGCTGCGCGAAACTGTGAATGGAAAGGCATGACCGATCACCGGCGTCACCAGGTCATCAACGACCGGACGCGCCGCGAAGTCAAGCTGCCCCCCCACCGCAACTACAACTGCAACGGCCGCGACGCAAACGTCATAAGGCAAACGTCATACGGCCGCCGTTCGCCCCGCCGGCGCGGCGAATGCGTAGCCGTTCTTGCCGCTGCGCTTGACCTGATACATCGCGTCGTCGGCGGCGGCGACGAGGCGGCGGTAGTCGTCGACGGAATCGGGAAAGCTGGCGATGCCGATGCTCGCGCGCACGAGGCCGATCCCCATCTGCTCGTCGGTACGCACCACGCACGCAATCAACCGCCGGGCGATGTCGGCGAGTTCCGCGTCGGTCGCGAACGCGCGCACCAGCACCGCGAATTCGTCGCCGCCGATCCGCGCGACAAGGTCGGTCTTGCGCACCGATTCGCGAAAGCGCGTGGCAGCCGCGATCAGGAATTCGTCGCCGGCGCGATGCCCGAGCGAGTCGTTGACCTGCTTGAATCCGTCCAGATCGATATACAGCACCGCAATCCTGTGAGCCGTTGCATCGGCGGTCGGCATCCTCGCGGCCTCTTCGAGCGCGACAAGCAACTTGCGCCGGTTCGGCAAGCCCGTCATCGAATCGTGCAGCGACGCATGCTCGAACTCCTGCGACTGACCTGCCAGTTGGAGATTGCGTTTGGCGTACATGCCCAATGCGGTGATCAACAGGCAGAACAGCAGCGCCGCCAACGCGATCAGCATCCGCGCAACGTGAGTAATCCGCATGCGCACGTCGGCGCTATCGGCGTCGCGTTGCGCGTGCCAATACGCGGCCACGTTGCCGAGCAACGCGTCGGTGTCGGCCAGGCTGGCGTCCGGGGTCAGTGTGGCAGGCGGAATGTGCGGCGCCGTGGCTGGGCTCGCATTCACCAGAGCCGCGAGCGACGCGACCCGCCTGGCGAGTTCGGCGCGCGCGCGCCGATAGCCCTGCGCGTCAGCCGGACTGCTGCCCGGCATCTGCTGCCAGACGCCGACCTGTTCGCGCGCGCTTTGCGCGCGTGCGGCCGCTTCGAGAACGAGGCTCGCATATTCCTGCTTCAACTGATCGGAAAAGACCGTTCTGAGTTGCATCGCCAGGTACAGCAGGCCGATCAGCAGACACAGCAGCGACGCAACGGCGACGCTCGCGGGTCCTGGCCTGAAGCGCGTCGGCACGCGTGCGCGATCCGCGCGCCGGCTCTGGAGCGACTCAGGGATGCGAGTAGATGTCTTGTTGCTGGCGTCCGTTGTCATGTTGCCGATAGCTCACGCGTCGAAAGAACAGACCCATCCGGGCGAACAGACTGTTCTTATGTCTCGCGTTCGCCGCCGAAGCGCGCCGCTCCTGCGGCGCGAGCCGTGCGTCTTTGCCTGCTCGGCCAGCGGCGGATTGCTGCGCGGCGGGATCGGCGGGGTTGGTTGCGCGCCGGCTCGAACGGAGTGAAGGCGCGGCTGTGGCTGACGCAGCGGGTGTGGCGTCGGCTAGCGTGGCTTGGGCACTCGCCGCCGGGACTTGCGCGACCGGCCCCGACCAGACCGCCTGCTTGCTGCCTTCTTCGCCGTCCGACTCTAGCGCCGTTTGCGCGGTTGACGGGGTGCTGGTCGCCTGTGCGCTGATTGGCGCCGTGGTGGGCGGTGTGCTGGATGTGGCCGCTGCAACCCGAGGCGCGGGCGCGGCATTTGCGGGCGCGGCAGTTACTACGGTTCCTGTTGTTGCTGGTGCTGGTGCTGGTGCTGGTGCCGTCGTCGTCGCGGCGGTTCGCGGCGCGGCCGCCGGAACTGGCGGCCGAGTGGAAGCGGCCGATTTCGCCGCCATGCTCGCTGCCGCCGCCCCCGATGCCGCCGCCGGCACGCCGAGCGCCTGCCGCGCACCCGTCATGGCTTCGGCATACGCCTGCTGATCATGATTGAACCAGACGCCGTAAGCGACCGTGCCCACCACGCCGAACGCCAGCGCGCCGGCCGCCGACACACAGAGTACCAGCCGGCCGAAGCGCGGTGGCGAGGCATTCGTCTCGTACAGGCCGTCGGCTTCAACGGAACCGGGATCCGGGCCATCTGGTTCGGATTGAGGCAAGTCGGTATCGTTAGCCATCGCAATAGCTCCGGAATACGTCCTACTTCTGGCTGACAGGCCACCATCAGACTTCGATCACGCGACTTCGCAGGGTCGATGCAAGTGCTGCTGGGGAATGTAACTCTCTCCTCAGCCGACCACAACACAATGCCACCGCGCTTTGGATGTTGCCGCGCAACGCGGCTTCACAACACGGAGAACAGGTAAAAGGTTCAACACGGCATAGCGCCGCGAACCTTGCCGCTGGCCTCGGCTGCCTCTGCCGCAAGGGTTCGCAAGGGGGCGCGCGACAGGCACGCGTTACGGCTTTCCGACATGCAACAACCACGCCTGTCGAAGTGTCGCACGCTCCGCTCGACGCTCGCCGCTTTAAACGCGATCGGCCCGAGATGTCGTGTGCTTAAGCTGCTACTGTTCAAATTCCCAAAATAATGTGCGTGCAGTGGTAATGTCACGTCCGCCTGCGCCCGCGCATGGCCGCACCGGCCGCACCTGGCTTAACGTCATCGGTCCGCAAAAAACCATGTCCAACGTCTACATCCACCAACCGCTCACGCCATTTCGCCGCGCTCTCGCGCGCTTCTCTCTCTCTCTCCGAACCGGCGAAATACGCGAAGCTGACGCTGGGCCTCTGGATCGGCTTCGCCATTCCATCGCTGCTAGGTTATCCCGACGCCGCCGTCTCGCTCGCCGGCTCGACGATGCTGACTCTGGCGCTTGGAAGCTCGATTTCGGCGGCTAGAAGCTATTTTTACAAGCGCGTACTGTCCAACGTTGTGGCAATGCCGCTGGGCACGCTGCTGATCTGGCTGACCGCGCCCAATCTCTGGCTGGGCGCGTTGCTGCTGCCGGTGGTGATCTTCAGCATCGTCGGCATCAGACCGTCGTTGTTCCAGATGACCAGCGTCACCGTGCCGATGACCCTCGTGCTCTATACCGGCGAACACATTCCGCTGCTCGAACAGCGCCTGATCGGCGTGGTGCTGGGCATGCTGCTCGGCTTCATCATCCAGCAGGTGGCGTTTCCGCCCGATCACGGCTACTGGGCGAACACGCTCGTCAATGACGGCAACGAACAGTCGACCGACACCCTCGCGCAACTGGCCGCCGGCAAGCTGGACCGCGCGCAGATTAAACCCGCCGCCGCAACACTGCGCGCGCTGAGCACCAATCTCAAACAGGCGCATCTGCTGTTGAAAACGGATATCGAACAGGCATGGGTGTCGCCGCATCTGAAGCGCAACCGGGCCCGGCTGCCGCTCTTCGCGTGCTACCAGGAAGCGTTCGATTCGCTGGTCAACTTTCTGGAGACCATCGACACGTTCCACGATCAGTTCGCCGCGCTCGACGCGCCGTGGCGCGAAGCCTTCCTCGCGCGCCTCGCCAGGCTCGTGGCGGCGCACCGGCAATTGGCCGAGGCCGCCGACCTGCGGGTTGAACGGCCGCCGCTGCCGATGCCGCCGCTGCACATGGAGGAGTTGCGCCACCTCATCGAAGACTTGCCCGCCTCCAGCGTGTTCACGAGCGTGTATCCCGGCCACCTGACCGGCTACGGCATTCTGCTTTGCCGCCTCAGCGAACTGCATACCGCCTGAGCGCCTGCTCTCGAGCCAGCCTGCGTGACGCCGCGCCTCGCTCGCGGCCGCGCTCACTGCACGGTGATCGTTTCCTTCATGTTCGGATGGATGGCGCAAAACACCTTGTAGACGCCAGGCTTATCGAACTTGAACTGATACGTGTCATTCTGATCGAGCGCCGGGGAACGGAACATGCCGGCTTCGTTCACGACAATATGCGGCTCCCCATCCAGGTTCTTCCAGGTCACGGTCGATCCGGCTTTGATCGTGAGGTTCATCGGCGAAAACATGAAATTCTTGATCACTACCGCATTGGGCGTTTGCGCGTGCGCCACGCCAAATCCCGCCGACGCCGCAATCAACGCAGAGCTGCCGAGCAGAATAAAAAACGCGCGGCCAAGAAAAGTAGTTTGCATGACTGATCTCCTGAGCGTGAGAAGGGTCTGATATCAAGCCAGCGTCGTATCGGTCAGCGTCGCCTTCAGCGGATGACGCGCGACCCTGATACTGGTAACGCCGAGCATCCTGGGAAGCTGATCGCCTGGCACCTTCAGCGGCAGGGGGCCGGGGCCGTTGCCGGCGGTTGGCTGCGGATAGGCCGTCGAACGCGCGGTGTGGAAGGTGATGTTGCCCTCGACCTTCGTCACGATCTGATGAATGTGGCCGTTTATCACCGTCACCGAGCCGAAGCGCTTCAGGTAGTTCATCGCCTGGCCGGCATCGCCGGTGCCCCAGCCCCACGGCTCGTAGATCGTCCACATCGGCATGTGCGTGAAGACGACGATCGGCGTGCTCGACGAGCGTCCCTTGAGATCGTTTTCGAGCCACTCGAGTTGCTCGCCGCCGAGACCGCCGAGGCCGTTCGGCTTGAAATGCATCACGTTGACGAGGCCGACGAAGTGCACGCCCTGGTGGTCGAAGCTGTAATAGCCTTTATTGTCCGACGCCTTGCCGAAGCGGCTGAAGTATTCGGTGCCGGGGCCGTCCGTCACGTCGTGCTCGCCGGGCACGGTGTGCAGCTCGGTGATCTTCAGACCCGACATCAGTTGCGCCGCGAGATCGAACTCCGCGGGCTTGGACAGATGCGTGATATCGCCGGTATGGATCGTCAGCGCGGGTTTGACCGGCATCGCGTTGACGAAGTCGATCGTCTGCTTCAGCGTGCCCGCCACGTCCGGATTGGCTTCCTTGTTAAAGCCGATATGCGAGTCGCTGATCTGCAGGAACAGCGGCACGCCCGTTGTTGCCGCCGAGGTTTTCGCGTCGGCGGCGAGCGCCAGTTCCACCGGCGTGAGCACGCCGCCCGACAGCACGAACACGGTGCCCAGGCCCCCGAACGCAAGACATTTCAGCGCGCCGCGACGCGCCGGATCGAATGAATCATGTGACGACATGGTGACCTCACGATAAGGACTCGCAGGCAGACCGCGGAATCGTCCGGGGACGGCCCTTGCGGCTCGGTTCATGAGGCTTGACTGGCGGTGCGCCGGTTTTATTCCAGGGTTGTGCAGGGGGAGTCAATGCGGTCGTCGCGCTGGCGGGTTTGTTGCAGTGCAGCTGAGGGTTCGGTACGCCTGGAACCCGCCTGGTTGTCAGTGCCTGGCCGCCGCCCTGGCGTGCGACTTGCTAGCCGTTCACCGCCGCGACGATCCGCGCGCTCATCGCCTTGTCGGGCAGCGGACCCGAGCCGGCCCGAACGTTGTCGGCCATGTATTGCGGACGACCCGTGCCGGGAATCACGACCGTCACCGCCGGATGCGCGAGCACGAACTTGAGCAGAATCTGCGCCCAGCTCGTGCAACCGATTTCCGCCGCCCACGTAGGCAACGGCGTTTTGCCGACACGCGCGAGCAAGCCGCCGCCGCCAAACGGCTGATTGATCACCACACCGATACCCAGCTCCGCCGCGAGCGGCAGGACGCGGTCCTCGGCGGCACGGTCGTCGGCGGCGTAGTTGATCTGCACGAAGTCGGGCTTTTCGCCGCGCATCACGGACGCGACTTCGCCGAATGCACTCGATGTGTAATGCGTGATGCCGATATAACGAACCCGGCCGCGCGCTTTCCAGTCGCGCAGCGTGGCGAGTTGCGTGCGCCAGTCGAGCAGGTTATGAACCTGCATCAGATCGATGCGCGGTTGCTGAAAGCGGCGCAGCGATTCTTCCATCTGCGCGATGCCCGCGTCGCGTCCCTCGGTCCAGACCTTGGTGGCGACAAAAGCCTTGCCATGTGCGTCGAGTTGCGTGAGCAGCGCGCCGGCGACGGCTTCCGACGAGCCGTACATCGGCGACGAATCGATTGTCGAACCACCTGCTTCGAACAGGAAGCGCAGCACCTCGGCGAGTTGTGCGCGCGCGGCGGGATCGTCGCCGACGTCGAAGGTGCGCCAGGTGCCGCAGCCTACCACCGGCAAGCGCTCGCCCGTGGAGGGAATCACGCGTTGCGCCACGCGTGGCAGTGCCGTCGTCGCGGGGCAATTCGGCACAGCATGTTCGGGGCGCGTGCTGCACGCCACACAAGCACCCTGCTTCCGCGACGGCGCGGCAATGACCGCTACCGGATGAGATGCCCGCAGATCGGCATGCTGCTGAGCCGCGTGAACCACGACGGCTGTCCGCCGCCAGCCGCCGCGAACTGATCCGCAGCCATCGCGGACCCGGCGGCGGCGCCGATCGCGATGACCACGATCGTCATCCGGCGCAGCCGTCCAACGCGGCCGCCGAGCGGGTTCGACACGCTTCGCCAACCGGCCAGCAAGGTCATCGCCAGGGCAATGATCGCGCAGCACATGAGCTGTCCTTCACGCGTGCGCCACGGCGTGCGTCTCACGCCTGGGAAACGGATTGCGCCATGCTTCGAACGCGTTCAGCTGATCGTGCCAGCGCTGCACTTCCGGGAATTCGTCGAGCGGCATCGCCGCGCTCTTCGCGTACGGCAGCGTCACCGCGACGGAAAAGTCCGCGACCGACAGGTCGTGTCCGAGCAGCCACTTGCGACCCTTGAGGTACTGGTCGAGCACGCTCGCATGCTTGCGAAAAAAACCCTGCGCTTCGGCGACCTTCGACGGATCGGGTTCGCCGAGTCCGACCCACGGCTTGATCAGGTACTCGAAGTAAAGCGAGCCGGCATGCCGGTATAGATGCTGGCTATTCCAGCTCAGCCAGCGCAAGACGTCGATCTGCTGCTGAACGCTGCGCGGCCAGAGTTCGGACTCCGCGCGCTGCGCGAGATGGCAGATGATCGCATCGGCTTCCCACAGGCTTTTCTCGCCGTCGACGAGGCTTGGCACCTTGCCGTTCGGATTGATCGCGAGATAGTCCGGCCTGGTTTGTTCGCCCTTGCGCAGATCGACGAATACATAATCGATTGGCAAGCCTAAGTATCCGGCAACCGCGCAGGCCTTTCGGGGCGCTAGCGTTTCAGCATAATAGAGCTTCATGTTCGACCTCGGTATACGTTGACAACGTTGGAGTCCGCTTCAATCGTCCGCGCTTTCCAGCTCGGCAATCAAACCATCCAGCTTCTCGAATGACCCGCTCCACCCGGCCTGATGACCGTCGCGCGCGGCTTCGTCGAAGAACTGCGAGTGCGTGAAGTTCATCTCCGTGCCCTCGTCGACCGGACGCAACCGGATCGTCACGAGAGACCGCCGTTCAGGCATCGTCACCCACTCCCACGTGAAGACCAGCTTGCGGTCCGCCTCGACTTCCTGATATTCGCCGCGGACGTCGTGCGTTTCGCCATCCAGCGTCTGGAACACCACGCGAAAGCGGCCGCCCACGCGCGGATCGGCTTCGGCGCTCAGCACCGGTCCCGCGTCGGGCCCCCACCAGCGCGCTATCAGTTCGGGACGTGTCCATGCCGCGTAGACCCTTGCCGGTGGCGCCTTCAGGTGCCGCACGATCGTCAGGCTGGGCTTTTCTTTGATCATCCTTCTTCTCCTTCGACAAAATCGGCAAGCCGATCGAGACTCGCGGACCAGAAACGCTCGTAGCGCCTTAACCACGCCATCGCCTCTTCCATCGGACCGGCGACGAGTTCGACCGACACGGTACGGCCGCTCTTCGTGCGCGCGACCAGGCCGGCATCGCTCAACACGTCGAGGTGCTTCATGACCGCCGGCAGTTTGAGCGGCAGCGGACGCGCGATTTCCGTCACCGACAGACCGGGCTCACGCTCGAGACGCGCGAGGATGGCCCGCCGCGTGGGGTCCACGAGGGCGGAAAACGTACGATCGAGTTGACTGACAGGAGACTTCACCATATGGTGAACTATATGGCGCCAAGCGTGCGACGTCAAGTTTTTTGTGGGTGCGAGCGTGAGCAAGCGCGCGAGCGCGGCTACAGCACCGCGTCGCGACGGCTCAGCAACTTGTCAGCTACAGCAGTCCGTGACGCTGCAACTCATTCGACAACTCGGCAGCACTGACGAACCTGTACCCTTGCAGGCCCGCATCGATCGCGCCGTTCACGTTGGCGTCGGTATCGTCGACGAACAGCGTCTCGGCTGCGCGCACGCCGAGTTGTTCGACGCAGCGAAGATAAGTTTGCGCCGCCGGTTTCGCCGCGCCGAACGCGGCCGACGAGTAAACGTGCGAGCCGAACAGTCGAGCCACCGGCGGATTCAGATAGCCGATGTGGTCGGTCAGCAACCGGCAGTTGTTCGTCAGTATCGCGATACGGTGGCGTTCGGCAACTTTGCCGGCGAGCGCGAGCACGGGCTCGTTGGGCGTGATCGACGCGTGACGCGCCGCGAGCCAGTCGTCGCGACTGACTGGATAGTTCAGCAGAGCGCCTAGTTCGCGCAGGTATTCGTCATCGCTGATCAGGCCGGCGTCGGCGCGCGCTTCGAGGCCCGAGCCCCAGATCGCATGCCGCACAGCCTCCGCCGTGCGGCCGGAAATCGCTGCCATGCGGTCGACCCGAGCAGCGCGGTCGTAGTGCGAGAGGACGCCCTCCATATCGAACAGAACCAGCGTAATCGATGCAGTCATGCTGTCGGCCTCGCGTCGAAAGCTTTCAGAGATGAAGGAACTGCGTGGCGCAATCACGCCGGGCGATTGCCGGCTTATATTTTGCATCGACGAATTGCCAATGCCATGTGGTGAGAAAAAACAAAAGAGCGCGCGTTTGTTCGTCTGCGCGCAATCGCATACACCCCGTCACTCAAAAATCCCGCCACGCCGAGGAATAAAACCGCCGCGTCACGCGTTGAATAACCGCAATGACCATCGGTCATCAGAGAGGTGCGGCCATGAAGTCTGTGCTTAAGGTATTGGGCGCCGTCGTGGGCGGCGCGGCGTTGACGAGTCTTGTCGCATGCGGAGGGAGTTCCGATTCGCTCAGCACGCCAGCGTTTACTTCGACCATCCTGGTGTCGGACGGCGCGGTCGCGGCAGCGCATACGGACCCCAACCTGAAAAACGCGTGGGGCATCGCATTCAACCCGAAGGCGTTCGCATGGGTAGCGGACAACGCAACCTCGGTGGCGACACTGTATGACGGCAACGGCATGCCGCAATCGCTGGTGGTCAGCATTCCGAGCGGAACTAGCGGACCAGCCAATCCGACCGGCATCGTGTTCAATGGCACAACCGATTTCATGGTCACGCAGGGCGGCAAAACCGGCGTCGCCGCATTCATCTTTGACGGCGAAGGCGGCACGATCACCGCGTGGGCGCCCGCGGTCGCACCCACGACCGCGATCGTCATGTTCGACGACGGCAGCGGCGGCGCGGTGTACAAAGGGCTCGCGCTGGCGAGCAATGGCGGCGCCAACTTTCTCTACGCCGCCGACTTTCATAACAACAAGATCGCCGTGTTCGACCGAAACTTCGCGAAGGTGGCGATGCCCGGCAAGTTTCAGGACACGTCTTTGCCGGCAGGCTTCGCACCGTTCGGCATTCAGGCGATCGGCGGGAATCTCTTTGTGACCTACGCCAAACAGGATGCGCCCGCGCACGACAATGTCGCCGGCGCCGGTCTCGGCTTCGTCGATGTCTTCGATACGGCGGGCAATCTGTTGCAGCGCTTCGCCTCGGCGGGTTCGCTGAATGCGCCTTGGGGCGTCGCGCAGGCGCCGACCAATTTTGGCCGCTTCAGCGGCGACGTGCTGATCGGCAACTTCGGCGACGGCAAGATCAACGCCTTCGATCCCGGCAGCGGTCAGTCGCACGGCACGCTCACGCTGTCCAACGGCGCGGCGTTCGTACAAGACGGTTTGTGGGGTATCGCGTTCGGCAACGGGCTCGATAATCAGCCGGTCAATACGCTGTTCTTTGCCGCCGGGCCGAATGACGAAGCAGACGGGGTCTATGGACGCATCGACGTGAAAATGTAAAGCGTGTCGCGCGTTCGGTTCGCGTCCGTCGGCCGAACGCGCGATAGCCACGGCACCACGACGTGCCGCATGGAGACGGACGAACAGCCACGCGCTTCTCGCAAGCGCGTCTAGCTCTTCACGGCACGCATCGCGTAAGCGGACAGCGACGCGATGCGCTCGGCGTTCAGCATCCTGATAATCCGCTTCACCGCGTGGCGTAACCGGCCACGCAGATGCGCGACACGCATATGACGCCAGAAACGGTTCGGTACAAAGTCGGGGAAACGCGCCTCCTTTTCCAGCAACGCCTTGCTGCCCGGTAAATGGACGAACGAACAGCAGCGAAACCACCGCAAGTCGCGATAGTTGTTGCCGGCCCAGTGACGTCCGACCGCCTGGTAGGCGCCGACCTCGATCAGCACCTGCCCTTCGTCGACGAGCGCATTGAGCGCGGCGGAGATGAATGCTTCGTCGCCGTGATGTTTCAGGCCCTCGCTTTCGCTGAGGTAGCGCGCGTAACTGGCCCGCGCGCGCGGCACGAGGCGGCGCAACGAAGCGGGCGTCGCGAGTAGAAACTCGCCGCCATACCAGCGCGGATTCCTGAGCCGCCGTTGCGCGACGATCTCCAGATCCGCGACCACACGCTCGCTGCCATACGCCGGAAACACCTGATCCGAAATATCGAACACACCGAGGCCGGCCTGCGCGCATCGTTCGATCAGATCGGGGGCGAGCGGCAGCAGCGCGACCATGTCGGCGTCGAGCAACAGCAGCATCGTGTCGGCGGGCAGACTCTCGGCCACCTGGTCCAACAGATCGAGTTTGAAATGCGCGGCGTAGAACGGCATGTTCTTCGGCAAGTCGATCGTCGCGTTGAGCTTCGTCACGGCCGGCCGTTTCTCCAGCGGCAAGCTTTCGAGCCGCTGCGCGACCAGCGCCGGCGCGTTGGTCATGATGGTCAACCTCGGCATACCCACCCGCCGCAAGCTGTTGTTCAGGCAGATCGCCTGGCTCACGTACGACAGCGGATCGCGATTCGTCGAGTTGGGCCCCGGCGTCGCATCCACATCGACATAAACAAGGGTGCAAGGAAAAAGATTCACGTTGCGCCTCACCACGCGTGAGCGACGGTTCGCTTTTCCAGCGCTGCCGTTACTGTCAGCAGGTTGATCCACAGCTAACTGACGGGGCGGGCCGCAGGCCCACGCGAGCTGCATGGCCGTCGAACCACGGCTCGCGCCCTCAATGGCGTCACGCTCGAGCCGGGTGCGCTGAGCTGCGGCGATGGAGTCGGATGAACCGGGGCGCAGCATCAGGCAAAGCCAATCGTTTCACGTCCTTGCATTGCCTTTCCGCCAAAACTCAGCGAGACGTAACGCGCACGCCATCGATCGCAATCGCGCCCCCTGGCGTTGCGCAATAATTGCGGCGCATTGTTGAGGGTGACTGAATAACTTACTTGTTCGCGATTGTGCCAGTGCCCGTCAACCCGGCCAATGCGCGCAGGCACGCCTTAGGGTCAGACTAATAAATATCAGTCCCGCGCTTCGCTCTCCAATCGATGACGCGCCCGGGTGGCGTGCCACGCGCTCGCAGCCTGGGCTAGCCCCGGCGCTGCCGCATCGGCCTGAAAAACCGGCGAATCTCGGTTGCGAGCAAAGCAGGTTGCTCCATCGCCGCGAAATGTCCGCCGCTCGGCATGTCGGTCCATTGCGTCACGTCGAAGGTTCTTTCGAGCCAGCTGCGGGGCGGATGACTGAGCTCCTTCGGAAAATGCGCGTAGCCGACCGGTGGCGCGACACGCTGCCCGTCGGCGAAACGCATCGGCTGCAAGCGATTTTCCCAATACATCTGCATCGACGAACCGATGCTCTGCGTGTACCAGTAGAGCGAAATGTTGGTGAGCAGCTCGTCCTTCGAAAACACCCGCTCGACGTCGCCGTCGCAATCGCTCCACGCGCGAAACTTCTCGCCGATCCATGCCGCCAGTCCCACCGGCGAATCGTTGAGCGAAGCGGACACGGTCTGCGGTTTGGTGGTGTGCATATGCGCATAGCCGCCTTCGAGCGCGACCCATTCGTTTTTATCGCGCAGGAATTTTTCCTCTGCTGGCGTGAGCGGCTGCTGGGCCGCGCCGATGGCGGGCTCGTAGGAACCAGGCAGGAAGTTGAGATGAATGCCGTCGACGGCTTGCGGATGCCGCGCGGCGAGCGCAATCGACACGCCTGCGCCAAGATCGCCGCCCTGGGCGCCGAACCGCTCATAGCCGAGGCCGCGCATCAGCGCCACCCACAGGTCCGCCACCTGAAATGCAGAGGTGCCGGGTTGCGCCGGCGCGGGCGAAAACGCGAAGCCAGGCAGAGACGGAACGACGACATCGAACGCGTCGGCGGGATCGGCGCCAAACGCGGCCGGGTCGCAGAGCTGGTCGAGCAGCGTGTGGAACTCGAAGAACGAGCCGGGCCAGCCATGCGTGACCACCAACGGATAAGGCGAGATCCCCTCGCCGCGTCGATGGACGAAGTGCACGCGCTGAGCGTCGGCCTCGGCCATGAATTGCGGTTGCTGATTCAACTTGCGTTCGGCCGCGCGCCAGTCGAAATGCTCGGCCCAATGCGTGGCCAGCTCGCGCAGCCATGCGGAGTCGGCGCCCTGCTGCCACGCGGGCGACGGCGTGGCCGGCGCCCAGCGCGTCGCGCGAATCCGCCGGCGCAGATCATCGATGTCATGGTCGGGAATAACGATCTCAAACGGTTCTATCTGCATGGCGACTCATCTGGCACGGGGTGATGGATTACGTGCGCTGCCGATTCGGTCACACGCTGACGAAGTCCACTTGCAACCCGGTCGGCGCCAGCGCACGAAGCTTTTCCGCATGGTACGCGCTCGGCGCGAAAAAGCAGAAAAAGCCCGCGAAATACGGGCTTTTCAACAGCATGCTGCCTGAGCGCCCGCTTGGAAGCGGTGACGGATACCTACAGTGCCGACCACCTGCGTGTCGGTCGACGAAGCGCTCACGCCGACGATATCGGCGGTGACGCCCGAGTTGCCCGTGCTGCCGACATGCTGATACGCCGCTTCGGCATACACATCGGTACGCTTGGACAACGCGTAGGCGGTCTGCAACGTCACCTGGTTGTACTTCGGGCCAGCCGCCACCTTCAGGCCGCCGAACGTGTACGACGCGCCGACACTAGAGGCGCGGCTGTCGGCGAAGCTGCCCGCCGCATTCGAAAAGCCGTACAGCGCGCCGAGCTTGAAGCCGCCGTAATCGACGCTCTGGTACTTGACCGCGTTATTGATACGCACGGAGTTGTTCAGGTTGTCGTTGTCGTACGGGTGCGAGGCGAGCGTGCCGCCGTATTGCGTGCCGTTCAACGCGAGCGGGGGCGAATGCTATCGAGCGGCGGAGAATAGCCGACAAGGAGAAAGACCGTTTTTCAGTTAATTACGGCCTTGTGTTTTTGCGACGTCGCCGGTTTTTAACAACCTGCGCCGTCTGGCCACGATAAGACACGGACTCGCCGATAGCCGGATAATGAGCCGTCCATTCCCCTATCTTTCCCCATCCACCGAGAGGAGCCTGCCGCGATGTCCACCTACGAATCCAAAGTGCCGCGTGTGCTGTTGACGAACGACGACGGTATCGACGCGCCCGGTCTCGCCGTGCTCGAAGCGGTTGCCGCCGAACTCGCGCACGAAGTCTGGGTGGTCGCGCCCGAGCACGATCAGAGCGGCACGTCGCATTCGATCAGCCTGCATTCGCCGCTGCGTGTCAGCCGCCAGGGTGAGCGGCGTTTCGGCTTGACGGGCACGCCCGGCGATTGCGTCGTGATGGGCGTGCGCCATCTGATGCGCGACGCGCCGCCCACGCTGATCCTGTCGGGCATCAATCGCGGCGGCAACCTCGGCGTCGAGACGATGTTTTCGGGCACCGTCGGCGCGGCCATGACGGGGCTACTGCTCGGACTGCCGTCGTTCGCGCTGAGCCAGACCTTCAGCAAGCGCGACAACGTGCGCTGGGATACCGCGCGTGCGCTCGCGCCTGGCGTGATCCGTCAGTTGCTCGCCGTCGGGCACGCGGTGCCGACCTGCCTGAACATCAACTTCCCCGATGTCGACGCGGCCGCCGCCGGTCCGCTCACGCCGACCCGGCAAGGTGTCGGGCTCGTCGAAGATATCGACGTGCTGCCGCAAGTCGACCCTCGCGGCATGGCCTATCACTGGCTGCGCTTTCAACGCGGCACACGCGCGAACGATCACGATAGCGAGACCGCCGTGGTGGCAGCGGGCCGCGTGTCGGTCACGCCGCTGGCCTTCGATCGCACCGACGAACCGACCTTCGCGCGGCTTGCCGCGTCGCTGCGCTAACCGTCGGTTCGGAGTTCGGGGGTTTCGATCGATGCGTCGATCCCCGTAGCCGCCGTGACCACTGTTGATGAGCGCCGCGTATGGCGGCGGCGATCATCGCGAAGCCGCAAGCTCACTCAAGGACGCGTCGCGCTGGTCAGGCTCGGCGCGCCGCCCGGTCCAGCGGGGTCGGGATTGCCGAACGCCGGAAGGCTGCCGTCCTGACGCGCACGGACGATCTCCGCGCGTACTTGCGCACGCGTTTTCGGCCCGCCGTCCGACTTCGGCAGCGTGCCGCTGGACGGCGCGGGTTGAGCCAAAGGTTGCGACATCACGGTTGGCGCGGCCGGTTCGTCTTGCGGACTCGACGGCGCTGTTTGCACCGTGTGCACCGGTTGCTGCATCGACGGCGGCGTATTGAGAGCAGCGGGTGTGGTGGGCGTGGTGGGCGCACTCTCCACCACTTTCATTGCGGGCGGCGCATCAGCAGGCTGACTGGCGACAGGCAACGCGCCCGCAGCAGATACGTCGCCACTCGACGCGCTATCACTACCAGAGCCCGCCGTCACGGTTTCAGCTGAATGCCGGTTCTTTGCATAACTCGACGCGCGGTTCGAATGCTCGTGCGTCGCGAAGCGGCTATCGCGCGTGTGACCGGCGTTCACCTGCGAAGACGACGACATTCGCGCCGATGTCCCGACCGGCTGCGGAGCCTGATCCACCTGCTCCGCCAGCGCACGCGGATCCTTGTTTTGCAGTTCGATAACCTGATCGTCGTTTTTGTGCGCCGGGCGTACCGCGCCAGGTTGCGCCCGCGCGGCGGCAACGTCGTCGCGCAGCAGACTATTGCGCGCCGCCTGCAGACGCGCGGCCTCGGTCGCCGCTGGATCGTTGCGAGCCTTGACCCTGCCCGACGCGACCGTTCCGCTCTCCATGCCGCCGCGGGCGGAACGCGCCGACTCGCCACCACGCTTCAGGCCGAGGTCGTCCGCCGGCGACCAGCCGTCTCCGGACTGCGATACGTAAGCATAAGCGCCAATCGCGACCGCGCCGATAACCAGACCTGTGAAAACTACCTTTCTGGGCTCGCTATACAAGACCTGTCCCCTTCCAATAGTGAACCTGCGCGTTCGCGATTGCGCGAGCACGCCCGAATTCATCAGAGGGTTGGCGACGATCGATCCGATGGATGCCGCCGTCACGGCCGCAGCTTCGGGCCGATCAACTCACGTACGAAAGTGTGCGCGAACTGGATGCAGTCAATTGTCTGTTTATGTTTCGCGAACGTCGAATCGTCGGATCAAGCAGGCCATGTGTCCGAAATGGCCAGCTAGCGGAGCAGCCTGTCTCGTATGGGCCAACGATCGTGTGGCATTCCTGAGCAAGTTCGAGAACCTGCTGAGGATCGCCGCGCGCCACGGCATCAAGGTCTCGCCGATCTTCTACGACGACTGCTGGAACCCCACGCCGCAATACGGCCCGCAGCCGGCGCCGGTCTGGGGCGTGCACAACAGCCGGTGGGTGCAGTCGCCGGGCACGCCGGTCGAACAGGCGTATTTCCAGCCGGGCGCGTCCAATGCCGCCGTCACGTACAAGGCGAGTCTGGCAAGCTACATCACCGACTTCGTCGCGCCGCATCGCGACGGCATGTCACGCACACCGCGGCGACCCGCGCAACCTACCCACTTCACGTCACGCCGCGAACACGCCGCCACTCACCCCACACCGAGTTTCGCAAGCAGCGCATTCGCCGCCGCCTCCGACGACGCCGGATTCTGACCGGTAATCAAGGTCCCCGCGACGACGACATGCGACTGCCAGTCCGGCCCCTTCGAATACCGGCCGCCGTTCTTCTTCAACATGTCTTCGACAAGAAAAGGCACGACGTCGGTGAGACCGACGGCAGCCTCCTCGGAATTCGCAAAGCCCGTGACCGGCTTATCGCGCACGAGCGGCGCGCCATCCGGCGCCTTCGCGTGACGCAGCACGGCAGGCGCATGACAGACCGCCGCAACCGGTTTTCCCGACGCATGGAAGGCTTCGATGAGGCCAATCGAATGTGCGTCGTCGGCGAGATCCCACAGCGGTCCGTGGCCGCCGGGATAAAACACCGCGTCGTAGTCCACGGACGAAAGGGTCGCAAGGCGCTCGGTATTCGCGAGCGCGGCTTGCGCTTGCGGGTCTTGCCTGAAGCGCCGGGTCGCGTCGGTCTGCGCGTCGGGATCGTCGCTCCTGGGGTCCAGCGGCGGCTGGCCGCCTTTGGGCGAAGCGAGCGTCATCGCGACGCCGGCGTCCTCGAACACGTAGTAAGGCGCGGCAAACTCTTCGAGCCAGAAGCCGGTCTTCTTGCCGGTATTGCCGAGTTGATCGTGTGACGTCAGTACCACCAGGATGTTCATATCCACCTCGCGAGCAGGGTCGATTCGCGTGGCGGCAGGCCGTGAAGCGGCGTGCTCGCCTTCAGACGCTCTCGCAGTATAGGTGGCGCTGCGCGGCGCCGAAGAGGTTTCTGGCGCGACGTGACTGGCCGCGCTTACACCGGCGACGCGGCTTTCACGCCGCATCTAACAACGAGGCTCGCGCGACGTCACGCCTGATGTGCCTACGCGCAGCTATGGCGCGATGTTGCCGTTCGTCGCGTCAGACGGCATAAATTTCCGGGTTCTCCACGAGGGGCAAGAATTGTCCGGTGCGCCCATCGAGTGCGAGCATCACGCCGCTTTCGATTTCGAAGATCCACCCATGCAGTTGCAACGTTTTGTTGGCAAGCCCGACGGCCACTGACGGATGCGTGCGAATGTTGCCGAGTTGCGCGATCACATTGTCTTTGACCAGTGCGTCGAGGCGTTCGGCGTCCGAATGATAAGTGCGTGACGCGTTGACCGCTTTGGCCGCATCCGCATGACGCAGCCAGCCCGCCACTGCCGGCAGATGCTCCAGATTCATGCAGGTCGAGATCGCCGTCATCGCGCCGCAGTTGGAGTGGCCGCAGATCACGATATCGCGCACGCCCAATACCGCCACCGCGTACTCGACGGTGGCCGAGACCCCGCCCGGTTCCGGGCCGTAAGACGGCACGATGTTGCCGGCATTGCGGATCACGAACAGCGCGCCCGGCTCCGCCTGCGTGAGCAACTCCGGGACCACGCGGCTATCCGAGCAGGTCACGAACAGCGTGCTCGGACTTTGCGCCGCCGACAAACGCTTGAACAACGCGATCTGCTGCGGAAAGACGTCGCGTTGAAAGCGGATGAAACCTTCGATGATTTCCTGCACGATGTTCTCCAGACAATCGAGGACCGCTCTCGCAGCGCATGCGCAGGCGACCCGCGGCAAGCGTGCTATCGGTTGGCGTGACTATACCGTAGCCGCGCATGCGAGCTGTGTCCAGCCGGCGTGAACGCGCGCGTCGACTATCGAACGTACATCGGGAAAGATTCCATACAGACGCGTATTCGTCATCACTCGCGCGCCTTTCGCTTCGCCACAAAAAAACCCCGGCTGTTTCCAGCCGGGGCCAACTCTCTCGCTCGCACACCGGAAACCGTGCGTGCATGACTACTTTACCTACGTCGACGAAGCGGATATATACGCCGCGCTGGAAGAGTCCTTTCCACCGCCGCTCGAATCCAGATGCGTTGCGCTAATGCGCGCAATCACATGCAAACACGCATAAGCGCAACCCAACCAGACCCATCGAAGCGCATCCCGCTTCATCGCACATCAACCGCTGCCTCAACGGCTGTACATCGCGTTCCAGTCGGCTGCGGACACCGCCGGCCGGCCGCTTTGCGACGAACCCGCGATGCTGCCGCCATAAGCGCTCGCGTTGCTGTTCTGGGCGGCAATGCGGGCTTGCGCTGCCTGAATCGCTTCGGGGTAGTGAGCCTGGTCGCCGTCGCCGACATGGTAGCCGGCCTGTTGAAGCTGAACCAGTTCCGCGCGCACCTGCTCGCGCGTGATGCGGGTATTCGATTGTGCAAAAACCGTGGCCGAAGCAGCGAGTGAAGCGACGACAACAACAGCCTTGATCAGGGACGTCATGATAAAAACAAGCTCCAGTAATTGATGGTCCGCGGTGCTTCGAGTGACTCTCTGCGCGACCGCTGGACTCAATATAGGCGCCGCTTCCTCATAGAATAATGGCCGCGCATCGAAGGGATCGTTGTTGGATCTGGAGAAATTGCCGGACCGCGCGCTGCGCGACATCCACACTGGCAGCGCATGGCCCGCCGACCATCACGCTCAGAAGCGCGTACGCAGACCCACGGTGCCGACCACCTGATTGCCGGTCGACGACGCGCCGCCCGCCGTGTTGATAAAGGCCCTGTAGCCCTTGCCGCTGACGTGCTGATACATCGCTTCGGCGTAGACGTCCGTGCGCAGCGACAGCGCATACACGGCCTGCAGGTTCACCTGATTCCATTTCGGATCGGAGCCGAAGCTCGACGTGCCGCTCACATGCGCGTCCGTGTACGTGTACGCCGCGCCGAGACTCAACGCTGGTGTGACCGCATACTTGCCGTTGACTTCGTAGTTGTAGAAGCGCATCGAGCCATGCGTCGCGCCGAACGACGCGCTGTTCTGGAACTGGCTATGCGTGTAGACGAAGCCGCCGCGCCAGCGGACAGGCGTGGAGCGCCATGCAGCGGCTCTACGCTGCTTGCGTGGGTTGTACATGAACAACAGGGTCCGGTGAAGCCGTCGTGCTATTTGATCCGCTGCCACACGACTTTCGACGATCCATATCCGAACGCACCTGGCGTGATGTAAGTGAGCCGGTCGCCGGCGAGCGTGAATGGGCGTCGCTGGACATCGGCGTCCCAGTTCGGAAAGGTGCTCTTCTGAATATGGAAAACGATCACGTGTTCCGCCGCGTCCACGCTATACGTGCCGAAATGCGCAACGTTGCCGCGGGCGAGCGCCGCGTTTTCTTGCGCCGTGCCCAACTCGCGGTTGCCCGACGCGAGTTTCGGCAGATCGGAACTCAGCACGATCAGCACATAGCGGCCGTCATTGCCGAAGATGAGTTGCCCCTGTGGATGCGGACCGAGCAGTTCCACGTCGCTGCCGCTCTTCGCCACGCTCAGCGAGACGAGCGACCACGAACCGGCCAGCTCCGCCGCCGTCTGGGCGAACGCGCTTTGCAGCGGCGCGCACAGTGCCACAAGCGCCATCACGCTGGCGGCCAGGGTCGAGTGCATTGGTTTCATGCCGTTCTCCACGCGCGCGAGGAAGTGAAGTCAAACGGATCCGTCGCGCGCCGCCAGCAACACTTGCGTCAGGATTTGCCGCACGAGCGTGCGGAGCGCCCTTGGGCTCTCGACCTCTTTCTCGCATCCACACTCGGACGAAGACTGTTATGACGGGTGAGAACCGAACCGGATTTCGTTCAGGCAGTGTGTACAGCGTAGGCGCTTTGCAAATGAAATGCCACTGGCTCGGGCCCGGCGCGCACGCACCGGGCCCCAGTTATCCGAATGTCCGCGACCGGCGCGGCCTCAATTGAAACCTCTCATTGAAACCTCTCATTGATACCTAATTGAAATCGCCAGTCTCGAGTTCCACCGACCGTCCGCCGTTTTTTTCGAGGACCCGTCGCGTGGCGTTTTCAATCCGCGCGCGATTGGCCTCGAAGGTGCCCACCAGATCGTGGGCCGATGTGCCGCCGTTGCCGAAATGGTCATTCAGCGCATCCAGCGACACGCTGCACCAGACGTCCGCCCCGTCCACATTGGCCTCGAAGGCGACGCGCGCCGCTGCCACCACTTCGCGGCGCCCGGTGAATTCGATCCTCATAATCATCCTCCATGTGTCGAAAGAGAACTTCGAACGCGCAAACCCTGTGCCAAGCCGCTTGAGCCTTCGCCGCGGCCGGCGCCGAGCGCGGGTTCTCCGCAAGGTGCATACTCCACATCGGCCGCCACGCGCGGCCGCGCTGATGCGTCGCGGCAAGGCCTCCTGCCAGGCCGTCAGACGCGCCCAACACCTTGATACTAACGCTTCCATGTCCCGCAGCCCTCAATCATCGCGCGCTCTCGTCATTGCCGCCGTCATGGCCTCCATGGCGATGGTCGCCATCGAAGCCACCATCGTCTCCACCGCGATGCCGCAGATCGTCACGCAACTCGGCGACCTGCATCTGTATAGCTGGGTCTTCTCATCGTTCCTGCTCACCCAAACCGCGATGACTGTGGTGTTCGGCAAGCTCGCCGATCTGTACGGACGCAAACCGGTGATGCTGGCCGGCATCGCGATCTTCCTGCTCGGCTCGGTGCTCGCCGGCTTCGCATGGTCGATGCCGGCCATGATCGTGTTCCGCCTGATACAAGGCGTCGGCGCGGGCGCGATCCAGCCGGTCACGCTGACCATCGTCGCCGATCTCTATCCGGCACGCGAACGCGGCAAGGTGCAAGGCTATCTGGCCAGCGTGTGGGCCATCTCGGCGGTCGTCGGGCCGATGGTCGGCGGCTTCATCATTCACAACCTGTCGTGGGCGTGGATCTTCTGGATGAACGTGCCGATCGGCCTCGCGTCCGCGGCGGGCTTCATTGCGTTCCTGCGCGAATCGGAGCGGCACGCGCGCCCGTCGATCGATTTCGGCGGCGCGGCGCTGTTCATGGCGGCGATCGCCGCATTGATGATGGCGCTGACCTATGCAGGCGACGACGAGATCGCCAGGGCGTCGTTCGCGGGCGGCGCATTCCTGCTGTGCGTGCTGTTCTTCGTGCTGCAGGAGCGCCGCGCGGCCGAGCCGATGATCTCGTTCGCGCTGTGGAGCCGCCGGCCGATCGCCGCGTGCAACGGCTCGACGTTGTTGTCCGGCATGATCCTGATGGGCGCCACGACGTTCCTGCCGATGTACGTGCAGGGCGTGCTGCATCGTTCGCCGGTGGTCGCCGGTCTCGCGCTCACGATGATGATGGTCGGCTGGCCGGCCGGCGCCACGCTCGCGGCGAAGTCGTTCCACCGCCTCGGCTTGCGGCGCATTCTGCTCGGCGGCAGCATGTTCGTGCCGCTCGGCGCGGCACTGCTGCTGTTCCTGTCGCCCGGCGCCTCGCCGCTGATCGCCGCGTTCGGCTCGCTGATCATCGGCTTCGGCATGGGCACGTCGAGCGTCAGTTCGCTGGTGCTGATCCAGGAGATCGTCAAGACGGACGAACGCGGCAGCGCCACCGCGTCGAATCTCTTCTCACGCAATCTTGGCAGCACGCTGGGCGCGACGCTGTTCGGCGCGGTGCTCAACTTCGGGCTCAGTCACTCGCAGGGCGTCGCGGTGGTCACGTCGGACCAGTTGAAAGCGCTGCTGCAGAATCAGGCGGCCAGTCTCGGCGACAGCGACATGATCCGCTTGGTGCTGCACCAGTCGCTGCACCTGACGTTCATCTCGATCTTCGTGATCGCGATCTTTGTGGTCGCGCTGCTGGCGTTCGTGCCGGCGCTCCATATCGGAGCGGAGAAGAAAATGCCGCTTGAGGCATTGTCGCCGCTCGAGGATTGATTGGCGCGGGGGGAGCGGCGGCGTTGTGCTTTCTGACTTGCGGCCACATACCAACGCACGCACATCAGGATCACATCAAGCCGATAGCGCAGCCCGCTTCAGAACCTTGGCAATGCCCGGATCAAGGGTCGTTCCTGGCGTCAATGTCTTCTTCATCGTGGGGGCAATGTGTTTCTCTTAGCCCGACACTTCTGCGTTTCCGCGCTAATGCGACACAGCCCCTTTTAGCCGCCCTTCGCGTACAGCGTCGATTCCGCGAAACCTTCGGCGGCCAGCACCTGCCCGACCAGGATCAGCGCGGTCCGCTCGATCGCGGTCGATTGCACTTTGCCGACGATGTCGTCGAGCGTACCGGTGATCTTTTCCTCGTCCGGCCAGCTCGCGCGATAGATCACCGCGATCGGACACGCGCCGCCGTAGTGCGGCCGCAACTCGTCGACGATGCGCGCGAGGTGCCGCACGCCCAGGTGGATCGCCATCGTCGCGCGGTGCCGTGCGAGGTCGGCGAGCTGTTCGCCCTCGGGCATCGTCGTTTTGCTCGCGTAGCGCGTGAGGATCAGCGTCTGCGCAACATCGGGCAGCGTCAGTTCGCAGCCGAGCGTCGCCGCGCACGCAGCTGTGGCGGTCACGCCGGGCACGATCTCGTACGGAATGCACAGCTCGCGCAAGCGGCGGATCTGCTCGCCGATCGCGCCGTACAGCGACGGATCGCCGGAATGCACGCGCGCCACATGCTGGCCCTTGACGTGCGCGGCCTTGAGCAACGCGACGATCTGATCGAGGTCGAGCTCGGCGGTATTGATCACCTGCTCAGCGCTATGGCCTTCGAGAACCGCGGCCGGCACGAGCGAACCCGCGTACAGGATCACCGGAGAACTGCGCACGAGGCGCTGCCCTTTCACCGTGATCAGTTCCGGGTCGCCTGGACCCGCGCCGATAAAATACACCGTCATTCAGTACTCCAATGATTCATTTTTCCGTGATGCCGCGCGTGCCCGCTTCGACCCGAAGTTCAACCTGAGCCCGCAATGCTTCCAGCAGATCGGCTACGCTTTCGAATTCACGATAGACCGCCGCCAACAGCGGGCGGCGCAACATGATCACCGGCAAGCCACGTTCCCGTGCGACTTCGAGCTTCGCTTCGGTCGCGCCGCCGCCGCTGTTTTTGCTGACCACGACGTCGAAGGCTTGCAACGCGAAAAGCGCGCGCTCTCCTTCGAGCGTGAATGGCCCGCGTGCCGCGAGTATGCGGGCCCGCGCATGGTCCGGCTGCGGATCGAGACAGCGCACCGTCCAGAACTGCCGCGGCGGAATTTCGTCGAGATGCGCGAGCGGTTCGCGGCCGAGCGTGAAGAGCGGCCGCCTGAACGGCGCGAGCGCCGCCATCAGCTCGTCCCAGTCGCCGACCATCCGCCAGTCGTCGCCGGCCTGCGGCTGCCAGGCTGGACGGCGCAGCGCCCAGCACGGCACGCGCGCCGTACGGCACGCCTCGGCCGCATTCGCGCTGATCTGTGCGGCGTACGGATGCGTCGCGTCGAGCACGAGGCCGATCCCTTCGCTTTCGAGGTAGCGCGCCATGCCCTCGCTGCCGCCGAAGCCGCCCACGCGTACCGCGCACGACAGATCGGCCGGCACCTTGCCGAGGCCCGCGAGACTGTACACGTGAGCGGCGCCGAGTTGTCGCGCGATCTTCAACGCGTCGCCGGTGCCGCCGAGCAGCAGGACCCGCATCATCGCGCCGCTCCGATCAGATTGCCCTGGCGGTCGATCGCGAACATTTCCACGTTGACCTGCGGCGGCACGATTTCGCGCGCCACCGCCAACGCATGCCGGCAGACGATATCGCCGAGCGGCACCTGCTGCGCCCGCGCGAGCGCCACCGCCTGCTGACTCGTATTGGCCGCGCGAATCGCCGCCTGCAACGCAGGGTCGGCGCCTTGCGCGGCGGCCCATGTCGCGAGCCGGTCGAGATCGATGCTCGAATTGCGGCTATGCAGATCGAGATGGCCCGCCGCCAGCTTGCTGAGTTTGCCGAAGCCGCCGCACACGCTCAGCCGTTCGACGGGCGCGCGCTTCATATGCTTGAGCACCGCACCGACGAAATCGCCCATCTCGATCAGCGCGATATCCGGCAGCCCGTAGTGCGCGCGCATCGCGTCTTCGCTCGCATTGCCGGTGCAGGCGGCCAGATGCGTGTAACCGTTCGCGCGAGCGACGTCGATGCCCTGATGGATCGACGCGATATACGCCGAGCACGAGAACGGCCGCACGATGCCGGTGGTGCCGAGGATCGACAGGCCGCCGAGAATACCCAGGCGCGGGTTCATCGTTTTCAGCGCGAGCTGCTCGCCGCCTTCGACGCCGATCGTCACTTCGAAGCCGCCGCAATACGCGTGCTCCGCCGCGAGCTCGGTCAGATGCTCGGTCATCATCTTGCGCGGGACCGGATTGATCGCCGGCTCGCCGACCGGCAACGTGAGCCCCGCGCGCGTCACCGTGCCGACGCCCGGTCCCGCGCGGAACATCACGCCCGGTTCGGCGACGAGGCGCACGCGCGCAAACACGAGCGCGCCGTGGGTCACGTCGGGGTCGTCACCGGCATCCTTGATGGTGCCCGCCTCGGCGCCATCGGCGGTCAGGCGGCAGAATACCAGCGGCATCGGCACGTGCTGGCCCTTCGGCAGCACGATCTCCGCGACCTCGCTGACCACCCCCGCGAGCAGCAGACGCGCCGCCGCGAGCGACGTCGCGGTGGCGCAGCTGCCGGTCGTGTAGCCGCTACGCAGCGGCGCGGGTTGTTCGGGCGATTCTTCGCGCATTACGGTTGGTCAGGTGAAGCGGCGGCGATGGCGTCGATGCTGTTCGCAGTGTTCGTGCCGTTCGTAGTGTTCGCCCCCTTCGTCACCTCCAGAATCGTGATCGGCAACGCCTGGCGCCAGGTGTCGAAACTGCCGAGCGCTTGCGCGTCCGCGAGCGCGATACGCGTCAGCGTGCCGCCATACCGCTCGCGCCACGCGGCGAGCGCCGCCTCGCCCTGCAACGTGACCGCGTTGGCGACCAATCGGCCGCCGTCGCGCAGACTCGCCCAGCACGCGTCCAGCACGCCCGGCACCGTCACGCCGCCGCCGATGAACACAGCATCCGGCACCGGCAGCCCATGCAGCGCATCGGGCGCGCGGCCGGCGACGAGTTGCAGTCCCGGCACACCCAACGCATCGCGATTGTGTTCAATGAAGCGCTGCCGCTCCGCATGTGCTTCGATCGCGATCGCGCGGCAAGCCGGGTGCGCGCGCATCCATTCGATACCGATCGAGCCGCTGCCCGCGCCCACGTCCCACAGCAATTCGCCGGGCGTCGGCGCAAGGCGCGCGAGGGTGATCGCGCGCACGTCGCGCTTGGTCAACTGGCCGTCGTGACGGAACGCATCCTCGGGCAAGCCGCAGGTCAGCGGCAAGCGCGGCGCGCCCGCCGTCGCGTGGCATTCGAGCGCGATCAGATTCAGCGCGGCCACCTCGCCCCCGCTCCACTGATCCGCGCGGCCGTCGATGCGGCGCTCCAGTTCGCCGCCCAGATGTTCGAGCACGGTCATCCGGGTCGCGCCGAAACCGCGCGCGTTCAGCAACCCGGCGAGCGCGGCAGGCGTGCGCCCGTCCGCGCTCAGCACGAACACGCGCGCGCCGTCGTGGAGATGCGCGGTCAGGGTCGGCAACGGACGGCCGACCAGCGACACCGTGGCGACCTCCTGCAACGGCCAGCCGAGACGCGCGGCCGCCAGCGACAACGACGACGGCGCGGGCAACACCCGCAATTCGTCCGCCGGCAACTGCCGCGCCAAAGTCGCGCCGACGCCGAACAGCATCGGGTCGCCGCTCGCCAGCACGCACACGGCGCCGCTGCGCTCGGCCAGCAACGGCGCGAGGTCGAACGGGCGCGGCCACGCGGCACGGCGCGCGGCGAGGCGCGCGGGCAGCATCGCCAGATGACGCTCGCCGCCGTACACCACTGACGCCGTCAGCAAAGCGCGCCGCGCGGGCCGTCCCAAACCGGCGAAGCCGTCATCGCCAATGCCCACCACGGTCAGCCACGCCGGCATGCTTCGATCCTCATTCTGTGTCTTCAACTATTGCGCTGTGCCACGCCGGTCAAAGCGTCCAGCCTCGTTGCGCGGTTCGAAAAAAGGCATAATACAGCCGCCGGTGCCCTTCGGGGCCGAAGAGGGAACACAGTGCCACTGTGGCTGCCCCCGCAACTGTATGCGGCGAGTCCGCCTGCGCTGCGCGCCACTGGTTCGACCGGGAAGGCCGCGGCGGACGATGACCTGCCAGCCAGGAGACCTGCCGGCGAGACTGTTCGTGCCAGCCAACATCGGGCGGGGTGTACCGATGCCGTAGCAATCCGCCTCGCGGCTTGCTCGGGCCGCCGCGCGACGCTAAACCCGGTGTCCGTCTTGACTCAAGCTTCGCCCTCCACTGTGTTGCCTCACGCGGCCCCGACGCCGCGGCCCTCGGCATGTCCTGGCCTGCTGCGTATCGTCGCGGCGCGCGACGGCGGGATTTGCCGGATCAAGCTGCCGGGCGGCGAGTTGCGCGCGGACCAGGCGCGGGTTGTCGCCGCTGCGAGCGCGCGGCACGCGGCCGGGGTGATCGAGTTGACCAATCGCGCGAACCTGCAAGTGCGCGGCGTGCGCAGCGGGCATGAAGCGGAGTTGATTGCCGCGCTGGTCGAGGCGGGTCTCGGGCCGATGCCAGGGTCGATGCAGATGACGGATGCGGTGGACCCTTCGAACGCCGCGACGATCAGTTCCGCGGAGGATGTGCGCAACGTGATGATCAGCCCCGCTGCCGGACACGATCCGTTCGCACTGATCGATACGACGCCGCTGTGCGCCGAACTGCTGACACTGCTGCAAAGCGAAACGCGCTTCACGGCGCTGTCGCCGAAATTCGCACTGCTGCTGGATGGCGGTGAGCGTCTTGCGAGGATCGATCATCCGCATGATGTTTGGCTGGCGGCAACGCAAGGCCATGATGGTGTGAGATTCGTGTTTGGGTTGGCGGGGTGTCCGCCTGCGGATGCGCAAGCAAATGCGATCAAGGTCGCGGGTATCAACACGTCTTCAACTACAGGTGCGCCCACATCCGCGCAAAACCTGCCCACCGACTCCCCTGCCCCGACCCATCAACCCCACGCCAACGACAAACACGCATTAGCCGCCGTTCTGCCCTCACAAGTCCCTGCGCTCGTGCGCGCGCTCCTGCATACGTTCATCGATCTCGCGGCCGCCGATGCCACGCGCATGCGTCACCTGCTCGCCACCCATTGCGCCGACGCACTGTTGCAGCACGCCCAACGGTACGTCGATTTCCCGCTGTCGCGCGACGCGTCGCTCACCGGCTGGCACCGCAGCACCCCAGCCGATGCCGCGCTTCGTCTCGGCGCGCACGCCCAACGCGAGCCAGGCCTGTGGCACGCCGGCGGCCAGCCGCCGCTCGGCCGCCTCGACGCCGTGACGCTGCACGGCCTCGCCGCGCTCGCGCAACAACACGGCAACGGCACGCTACGCGCCACGCCCTGGCAAAGCGTGCTGCTGACCGACATCGCCACGCAGGCGCTACCCGCCGTGCTGACAGAACTGAACGCGCTCGGCCTCGCCTGCGATCCCGCGCAACCCATCGCACGCCTGATCGCTTGCGCCGGTTCGAGTGGCTGCGCGAAGAGTCTCGCCGACACCAAAGCCGACGCGCTGCAACTCGCCGAGCGCCTGCCATCTGGAGTCGATGTGCATCTAAGCGGCTGCGCGCGCTCGTGCGCCGCCGCGCATTGCGCGCCGTACACGCTGCTGGCCGCGGCGCCCGGCACCTATGACCTTTATCGACGCGACGGCCAGCCTGGCTTCGGCCGGTGCGTCGCGCACCAACTGACGATCGCACAGGCCGCCGACCTGCTCGACCACCTGGCCCGGAGTTACACAGATGCTTGATTACATTCGCGACGGTCAGGAGATCTATCGCCAATCTTTCGCGACGATCCGCGCGGAAGCCGACTTGTCGCGCATCCCCGCCGACCTCGAAAAACTCGCGGTGCGCGTGATCCACGCGTGCGGGATGGTCGACGTGATCGACGCGCTGCAGTTTTCCGCGGGCGCGGGCACCGCGGGCCGCACGGCGCTCGCGCAAGGCGCGCCGATTCTGTGCGATGCCGGCATGGTCGCGCAAGGCATCACGCGCGCGCGGCTGCCCGCCGACAACGACGTGATCTGCACGCTCACGCATCAGGACGTGCCGACGCTCGCGCGCGAGCTCGGCAACACGCGCTCGGCCGCCGCGCTCGAATTGTGGCGTCCGTATCTGGCGGGCAGTGTCGTCGTGATCGGTAATGCGCCGACTGCGCTGTTTCATCTGCTCGACATGCTCGATGCCGGCGCGCCGAAGCCCGCGTTGATTCTCGGCTTTCCGGTGGGCTTCGTCGGGGCGGCCGAATCGAAAGCGCTGCTCGCCGACGACAGCCGCGGCGTGCCCTACGTGGTGCTGCACGGCCGGCGCGGCGGCAGCGCGATGGCTGCCGCCGCCGTCAACGCGCTCGCGACGGAGGTCGAATAAATGACCGCACAAGGACGTCTGTTCGGACTCGGCGTCGGCCCCGGCGACCCGGAACTCATCACGGTGAAGGCGCTGCGGCTGCTGAAGGCGGCGCCGGTGGTCGCATACTTCGTCGCGAAGGGCAAGAAAGGCAACGCGTTCGGCATCATCGAAGCGCATTTGCATGATGCCCAGCAGCATCTGCCGCTGGTCTATCCGGTCACGACCGAAGCGCTCGAACCGCCGCTGTCGTATGAGGCGATCATCACCGACTTCTACGACACCGCGGCCGAGATCGTCGCCGGTCATCTCGATGCGGGCCGCGACGTCGCGGTGATCTGCGAAGGCGATCCGTTCTTCTACGGCTCGTACATGTATCTGCACGACCGGCTCGCGGCGCGCTACGAAAGCGAAGTCGTGCCCGGCGTGTGCTCGATGCTCGGCGGCGCGGCGGTGCTCGGTGCGCCGCTGGTGTATCGCAACCAGAGCCTGGCGGTGCTGTCGGGCGTGCTGCCGGAAGACGAATTGCGCCGGCGTCTCGCCGATGCCGACGCCGCCGTCGTGATGAAGCTCGGCCGCAATTTCGACAAGGTGCGGCGCGTGCTCGGCGAACTCGGCCTCGCGCAACGCGCGCTGTACGTCGAGCGCGCGACGATGGGCAATCAGCGCATCGTGCCGCTCGCCGAAGTCGATCCGATGGCGTCGCCATATTTCTCTCTGCTCGTCGTGCCGGGGGAAAAATGGCAAGGCTGACGGTACCCGCAATTGTGATTCTCGGCGCGGGCGCGTTGGCGACCGCGCGGCGTATTCAGGCGCTGTACAACGATCGTGACGCTGACGCGAATTGCCAGGTGCATGCGTTGCAGGGACGCGTCGACGCCGACGTGCCGTACACCGAACTCGGCGCGCATCTGTGCGAGCTGTACGCGCGCGGCACACCGATCGTCGCGTTGTGCGCGGCCGGCATCGTGATTCGCTGCATCGCGCCGTTGCTGTCGAACAAGGGCGTCGAGCCGCCGGTGCTGGCCGTCGCCGAAGACGGCAGCGCGGTCGTGCCGTTGCTCGGCGGGCTCGCCGGCGTCAACGTGATGGCGCGCGAGATTGCCGCCGCGTTGGCGGTGCCGCCCGCGATCACGACGAGCGGCGAACTGCGCTTCGGCACCTGTGTGCTCAATCCGCCCGATGGCTACGCGCTTGCCGATATCGGGCAAGGCAAACGCTTCGTGTCGGATCTGCTGGCGGGGGAAAGCACGCGCATCGAAGGGGAAGCGCCCTGGCTCGACGACGCGCAATTGCCTCGCTCCGCATCGGCGCGTCTTGCGATTCGCGTGACGCCGCGCGCGTGGGATGGGCGTGCGGATGAGTTGGTGATTCATCCGCGTAGCGTGGTGGCGGCGGTGATGGGTGCGGGTGCGGGTGCGGGTGCGGGTGCGGGTGCGGGTGCGGGTGCGGGTGCGGGTGCGGAGATCGTCGCACGGGTGCGTGAGGCGCTCGATGCACACAGTCTCGCGCCGCTTTCGTTAGCGGCATTGCTCGCATCGTCCGAACACATGGCGCACCCGGCGCTTGCCGAAGCCGCCGCGAGCTTGAACGTGCCGTTGCGCTTCGCGCAAACACGTCCCGAGCACGGCGAGCCGCCCGCCAACCTGCTGCATGCCGCTCTGCGCATCCCCTACGAAACGCTGCACAACGACATCGCGACAGGCGTCGCGCTGGCATTGGCGCCGCTGGCAATCGACCCTGACACGATCGGCCGCGCGCGCGGCCGCCTGACCGTGATCGGCCTCGGTCCAGGCAGCACCGACCTGATGGTGCCCGCCGCTCGCAAGGCGCTCAACGAGGCCACCGATATCCTCGGCTACGAAACCTACGTGAAAATGGCCGGCCCGTTGCGCGCCGGGCAACGCGTGCACGGCACCGACAATCGCGAAGAAATGCAGCGCGCGCGGCACGCGTTCGAACTGGCGAGCGCGGGACGCTCGGTGGTAATGGTGTCGTCGGGCGATCCGGGTGTGTTCGCGATGGCGGCCGCGGTGCTCGAAGCGCTCGAAGCCTCGCAGGACAAGGCATGGGCCGCCGTCGAACTGTCGATCGTGCCTGGCGTGTCGGCCGCGCTCGCGACCGCCGCGCAAGCCGGCGCGCCGCTTGGCCACGACTTCTGCATGCTGTCGCTGTCCGATAACCTGAAGCCGTGGACGATCATCGAAAAGCGTCTACGGCATGCGGCCGAAGCCGATCTGGTGATGGCGTTCTACAACCCGATTTCCCGCGCGCGTCCGTGGCAACTGGATCAAGCGCTGGACATCGTGCGGGCCTATCGTGCGGCCACGACCCAGGTGGTGCTGGGGCGTGACATCGGCCGGCCAGGCGGCACGCTGCGCACGCTCACGCTAGGCGAACTGCGTTCGTCCGATGTGGATATGCGCACGATGGTGATCGTGGGATCGTCGAGGACGCGCAAGTTTGCTAGCGGCACTGAAGGCGCCGAATGGGTCTACACGCCGCGCTGGTACGAGTGAGCGGGCAACGCGCCGCCGCCATCTCACCTGAACGCGCGGCGCGTCCCCAAGCCACCCAAGCCACCTAAGCCACCCTAAGCCGCCACCTTCAAATCCTCGATCGCCCGCTGCCTCACCCCGAGGTCGTCCCACAACTCCGGATGGCAGGTGAACACCAGAATCTGGTGCCGTGTCGCCGCGTCGATCAGCGCGCGCTTGATCGCATCGCGCCGTGCCGCATCGGTATGCACCGCCGCGTCGTCGAGCATCAGCAAGGTCGGCCGGCCCGACGCCTTCAGCAGATCCGCATACGCGAGCCGCGTCAGAATGCCGAGCTGTTCGCGCGTGCCGAAGCTCAGCGCATCGAGCGTATCCGCGCGGCCATGGCGATCCAGCGTCGCGGGACTCAGATCGTCGCTGAGCGCAATCGTCGACTGCGGGAAAATCCGCTTCAGATAATGCCCAAGCCGCTCGGTCAACGGCGCGCGCAATTGCGCCACCGCCGCATCGCGTTCGTCGACCAGCACCTCGTCGAGCAGGCTCAACGCGCTCGCCCGCAAGCTGAGCTCGTCCTTGCGGCGCGTGGCCTGCTCGACCTGCGCGTCGAGCGCCGCCAGACGTTCGCCGAGCCCGGACGCGCCGATCGTCTCCAACTGGCTGCGCAAGTGCGCGATCCGCACCTGCCGCTCGTGCTGCTCGTTGCGCGCGAGTTCCGCCGACGCGCGATAGCGCTTCGCCTCCGCCGCCGGATCGTCGAGACGCACCGCTTCCAGTTCGCGCTCGCGGCCTTCGCGCTGCCTTCTCAATGCGTCGACCTGCACGCGCTGTTCGACGATTTTCGTCTGCCACTGCGCGCGGTTGCGGCAATACGCTTCGTCACTCAACTGCGCTTCCTTGCGCTGCAACTGCGCGGCAAGCGATTCAGCGGTGGCGATGCCGGTCGATCTTTTCTCGGCGGCCTGCGCCAGCACTTTTCTGGCGGCCTCCAACGCGTCGCGCGCGATCTCGGCGTTGCGGCGCGCTGCGTCGAGCGGCGCCGCCGCGGACACATCGGGCAAGCCCGCCAGCCGGTCGTTCGACGCCTGCAAGCGCGCGGCGGCCGAAGCCAGCGCGGCACGCAGCGCGTCGATGCCTTGCGGCGCGTGCACGTCGAGAATCTTCGCCTGGCTTTTTTGCTGCGCGGTCAACGTCTTCCATTGCTCGTAGCGGGCCTCGGCCTCGCCCAGCGACGCGACACCGAGCGCCTGCAACAACTGCGCGTGCCGTGCTTCGAGCGACGCGAGTTCTGACAACTGCGCAGACAGATCGGAGACGCCCGGAATCACCCGCAGTTCGCCGAGGTCGCCGAGGCCGATCAGTTTCTCGTCGTCGACGCGCAGCACGCCCTCGCCCGTGACCGGCGCGCCGTCGACCGTCAACGCGCCGTTCAGCCGGTATTCGATGCGCGTCATCGCCGCTTCGGTACGGGCGCGCAGCACCGTCAGCTCGCCGTTGAGCGCGGCGAGGCGCTTCAACTTCGCCTCGTCGACTTCGACGGCCGCCGCTTCGCGCGCAGCTTCGAGCAGCGCGTCGTTCGCCTTGCCCGCGGCGGCGATCGCCGCTTCGAGCCGCTCGCTCTCGGTGCGATAGAAACCGATCTGGCTGCGCAAATCGGCGGCGGTCACGGCCGCGTTCGCCAGTTCGAGCGCACGGCTGGCATCGACGGATGCCTGCTCGAATTGCGCGACGCCGGACGCCGCTTGCGCATGTTCGGTCTGCGCCGCCGCCACGTTGGCGCGCGCCGCATCGAGCTGCTGGCGCTCGCGCGCGACGGCCGCTTCCAGTTCGGCCGCGCCCTGCTCCTGTTGCAGCGACAACGCCAGTTCGGCCTCGCTCACCTGCAGCGACTGTGCGAGCCCCTGCACACTGCGTTCGAGTTCCGCGGCGGCATCGGCGCGCTGCTGCGCGAGCACGGCCTTCTGTTCGTGAAGCTCCCAGGGGCGTTTGCGCTGGGTGTCGTCGTACGCTTGCTGCTGCGATGCAAGCCGCGTGATGTTCTCATCGAACTGTTGACGCTGCTGCTCCAGTTCGTCGCGCTCGGCAATCAAGGCGGCCAGGGTCGTTTCGGCTTCAGCCAGCGGCCCGGTCGACTTCTGCGTGCGCGCCGTCAGCAGTTGCCGCAGCTCGCGCTGCACGGCGGCGATCAGCGCATCCTCGCCGGCCGACTCGCTGCCGCCCGACAGTTGCGACAGCGCATCGCGCAGATACTGCGCAGCGTGTCCCGTCGAATCTCGCACCTCGTGCGTGCCGCCCTGCTGCACCCACAACAACCCGGGCACGCCCGCGTTCTCGGCTTTCAACGGCCCACGGGCGGCCCGCGAAAAACCGAGCAACGCCGCGAGCTTGTCTTCGGCTTCATCCTCGCCGAATACGGCCTGGCCGATCTTCAGCTCGCAGCGCTGGCGTGTGACGAACTGCTTCGACAGCCTGCACTGTGCGCCGTCCAGTTCGAAGCTCACCTCGACCGACGGCTGTCCGCTCGCCTTGCCCCAAGGCAGCAGGTCTTTCAGATGCGAGGCTTTGTAGCGTTCGAGAAACACCGCGCGCACGGCTTCGGCGACCGTGCTCTTGCCCGCTTCGTTCGGCCCGGTGAACAGATTGAGACCGGGCTGCAGATCGTCGATGACGAGCCGTCCGGTGAACTGCTTGAATTCCTGGATCGCAATACTTTGCAGCTTCATGCGGACCTCGCGTCGCGCGGCAATTCACGTTGAAAACGCGCCAGAAGCAACAAGGCCTCGGCCGCGCGCTTGAGCTGCTGCGGGTCGGCTTCCGGGTCTTCCTGCAAGCCGCGCAGCCGCGCCACCACCTTTGCGAGGTAGCCGCTTTGCGCGCCGAGTTCGGCAAGGTCGTCGGCGGTGGGCAGCACTTGCAGGCCGCTCAGATCGACACGCAGCGCCCGCACCCGCGCGCGGGCTTCTTCGAGCGCGACGTGAAGCGCTTCGGCGTCGGCCAATGCGGCCGTGCCGTTCACACTCACGCGCAGCACGTCGGGGCTGCCCAACGCGGCGAGCCGCGCCTTGAGCGCATCCACATCGGTCGGCACCGAGATCGTCTCGTCCCAGCGATGCCATTGATATTGACCGACCCGCACCGCTTCGACTTGCGGCGACGCCCCTGGCTCGCTCAGCGTCACATCGAGCATGAAGCCCGGATCGTTCGCGCGGAAACGGTCCTGCTCATGCGTGCCGGCGTACCACGTGCGTTCGTCGACACGCAAATGACCGTGCCAGTCGCCGAGCGCGAGATAGTCGAGACGCGCGCTGGCGGCACGCGTCGGCGCGATCGGATTCGACGAGTCGATGCCTTCCTGCAGAATCCCGCTGACGCTGCCGTGCGCGAGTCCGATGCGGTGATAGCCTGGCGGCGTTTCAGCGGTATCGAAGAAGCCAGTGGTGTCATCGTAGGTGATGCGTTGCGTGAGCGGCGCGCACAGCAGCGCACAGCGACACGCATCCAGCAACAGCACGCCGGGTTCGAGGACCACCCGCACGTTCGGTGCGATGCAGTTCAGCCGCTGCGCGCGGGTCCACACGCTCTCGACCAGCGCGGCGTCGTGATTGCCCGGCAGCATGATCCACGGCCCCGAGAATGCCTGCAACGCGCCGAACAGACGCCGGATCACCGTGTCCGAGACGGTCTGCAAATCGAACACGTCACCCGCGACCAGCACCGCGTCGACGTTGCGAGCGGCCGCTTCGTCGGCGATGCGGCGCACGGTGTCCAAGCGCGCTTGCGCGAGATGCGCGGCCTCATCTGGCTCGAACTGGCCGAATTGCGTGCCTATCTGCCAATCCGCGGTGTGCAGAAACCTGATCACTCGCCCCTCCATTCAGTCCATTCCGTTTCATTGCAATCTGCCGCGCCTCGAGCCCGGCCTCGCAGTCTAACCGCAGATGTTACCGCGCCGAAGCGGCAAAGAGTGCCCGCGCCTGGGGTACATCGGGTGGCGAGCGGCGCTACACTCGCGGTTGCTGGACGCGCGCGTCGACCGTACCGCATGATTCCCATCGAACTGGACCCGCTGCCCCGCCGCCAATGAACAAGACACTCGAACTGAAGAACGCCAAGCGTACCCCGTTGTTGTTGCTGCTTGCGGCCGCCTGCGTTTTCGTCGTCACCGCTTTTATGCCGCGCGGCATCTGGGTAGACGGCATCAAGGCGATCGCCGAGGCCGCGATGGTCGGCGCGCTCGCCGATTGGTTCGCGGTGGCCGCCCTGTTTCGCCGCGTGCCGATCCCGATCGTCTCCGCGCACACCGCGATCATCCCGAAGAACAAGCACAAGATCGCCGACAACCTCGCTGTCTTCGTGCAGGACAAGTTTCTCGACGTCCCGTCGCTGGTCGGCCTGATCCACCAACACGACCCGGCGCGCAGCATCACCAACTGGCTGACCCAGCCGGCCAACACCGCGCGGCTGGGCGACTACGTCGTCAAACTGACTGGCGGCATTCTCGAATTGACCGACGACGTGCGCATCCAGGTCTTCATCAAGGACGCGCTGCGCAACGTGTTAGCGAAGGTCGATCTGTCGCAATCGCTGGGCGCCATTCTCGACACGCTCACGCGCGACGGCCGCCATCAGGAGCTGCTCGACGCCGGCATCGGCCAGCTGATGGCGCTGCTGCGCGAAGCGCCGGCGCGCGAGTTTATCGCCGAGCGCATCGTCGATTGGGTGAAGAGCGAGTATCCGACGCTGGAGAAGATCCTGCCGTCCGCATGGCTCGGCGAGAAAGGCGCCGAAGCGATTGCCAAAGCCGTGAACCGGATGCTCGAACAGATCAGCGAGAACCCCACGCATCAGTTGCGCCAGAAGTTCGATGACGCGGCGCAGAAGCTGATCGTCAAACTCAAGACCGATCCGGTGTTTCTGCAACAGGGCGAGGAGCTCAAGCGCTATCTGATGGAAGGCGACGCGTTCAGTGCGTACGTGAAAGACCTGTGGGGTGAATTGCGCGCGTGGCTCAAGCGCGATCTGCACAGCAGCGACTCGGCGCTGCACGCGCGCGTCGTTGCGATGGGCCAATGGGTGGGCCGCGAGCTCGCGCACGATCCGGCGCTGCGTCAATCGCTGAACGATCACCTCGAAGAGGCGGCCCGCGCGATGGCGCCGGACTTCGCGCGATTCCTCACACGTCATATCAGCGATACCGTCAAGAACTGGGACTCGCATGACATGTCACGGCAGATCGAACTGAACATTGGTAAGGACCTGCAATACATCCGCATCAACGGGACGATTGTCGGCGGCTTTATCGGGCTGCTGCTGTATGCGAGCTCGCAACTGTTCGAGTTGTTGCGGCTGCACATCGGCTAGGCAATCGGACCGCCGCCCGCCAAAGCGCCTACAATTCGGGCATATGTCTTGCTGAAGCGCTTTGCCTGGACGACGCGTTTCGCGTGCGCGCATGGCCTGCAAAAAACGACGGCGCTTCTCAATCGGAAAGTGTGTTCATGAAAATATCGTTACCGCCGCATGGGCGGCCGAACCGCGTTTACCCGCCGGGCACGCCCAGTCTGCATGGTCTCGCGTCGGTGATCACCGGCGTGGTGGTGGTGTGCGGGCTTTACTTCGGCCGCGCGGTGTTGATCCCGATCACGCTCTCGGTGCTGCTGAGCTTCCTGCTTGCCCCGCTCGTGCAGATGTTGCGGCGGCTGCATATGGGCCAGCTGCCGTCGATCTTCATTGCCGTGCTGTTCGCGCTCGCTTCGTTGCTCGCGCTCGGCGCGCTGATCGGCGCGCAACTGGTGCAACTGGCCGGCGATCTGCCGCAGTATCAGGAGGCGATCGAGCAGAAGATCGAAACGGTGCAGGAAAAGACCGTCGGCCGCGCCGACTCGCTGATGAGCCGCGCCGCCGCGACGCTGCAGCGGGTCGCGCCGTCCAGGCCGAACCCGCCGCGCCCGACCGGCCGGGCCGCGCGCAACGCGCCCGCCGTGCCGCAACCGGTCGAAGTGCATGAGCCGTCGCCGACGCCGATGCAGCTCGCGCAGCGCGCGCTGTCGCCGGCCATCGCGCCGATCGAGACCACCTTCATCGTGCTGGTGGTGACGATCTTCATTCTTCTGCAACGCGAGGATTTGCGCGATCGCCTGATCAGTCTGTTCGGCTCGCGCGATCTGCACCGCACCACCACCGCGATCAACGACGCCGCCGGGCGGCTGAGCCGTTATTTCGTCGCGCAACTGGGCGTGAACCTCAGCGCGGGCGGGGTCATCGCGATCGGCCTCGCGATCATCGGCGTGCCGGGCGCGCTGCTGTTCGGCGTGATCGCCGCGTTGCTGCGCTTCGTGCCGTATATCGGCATCTGGATCGCCGCGATCCTCGCGTTCTTGCTCGCCGCCGCGATCCAGCCGCAATGGACGATGGCGGTCTATACGCTGATCCTGTTCATCGTCGTCGACGTGGTGGCCGGGCAGATCGCCGAGCCGCTGCTGTATGGTCATCGCTCGGGTCTGTCGCCGCTCGCGGTGGTGGTCGCCGCGATCTTCTGGAGCTGGCTGTGGGGGCCGGTCGGCCTCGTGCTGTCGACGCCGCTCACGTTGTGCGTCGTCACGCTCGGGCGTTACGCCGACCGGCTGAATTTTCTCACCGTGCTGCTCGGCGACCAGCCCGCGCTCACGCCCGCGCAGAACTTCTATCAGCGGCTGCTCGCGGACGATCCGCATGAGGCCATCGTGCAGGCCGAGCGCCTGCTGCGCGAGATGTCGCTGATCGACTATTACGACAACGTCGCGCTGGAAGGCCTCAAGCTCGCGCGCAATGATGCGATGCGCGGCGTGCTGATGCCTGAGCAGTTGCAACGGATCAACGAGTCGCTGGTCGATATCGTCGAAAACCTCGAGATCGCCGACGGCCTGCCGGACCGCCTGTTGCGCCCCGAGAAGGCCGACACCGCGAGTGCGCTGCTGGCGTCGGCGGATCTTTCGGAGCGTCATGACAACCCGGTATCAACGCGCCCGCAAGACGGCCACGAGACCGACAGGACGTCTGTGCTGTGCGTGCCGGGACGCGGCGCGTTCGACGAAGTGACGGCCGCGATCGCCGTGCAGTTGCTTGGCCGCCAGGGCCTCGCGCCGCTGATGGCCACGCACTCGGGCTACCGCAGCGCACGCGCCGACGAGCCGAGCTTCAAGGACGCGCCGATCATCTGCATCGTCACGCTCGATGCGCCGGAATCGCCGCCGTATCTGCGCAACATGCTGCGGCGCACGCGGGAATGGCGGCCAAGGGCGACGCTGGTGGTGGCTGTCGGTGGTACGCCGGAGGGCGGTGCGGAACTGGGCGCGACCGGCGCATCGCAAGCGTCGCCGACCTTCCGCGCGATGATCGAAGAATGCCTCGCGGCGGTGAACACGCAGCACATGCGTCAGCCTTCGCATGTGGCTGGGGCGGATTGAGGCGGGCCTTTGCACATTTGTGGTTGAACGGGCGAATGAACGAATCAACGAAGCCGCGGGGCGCGCGTGTGCCTCGCGGCTTTTTTTCGTCGTGCCGGTTTTGCGGCGGCTGCGTGCTGGCCCTGCGGCCCTTGTACCCAAAATGAGGACAGCCCGACATGCGCGCTGCAGCATACTTCGCTATCGATTTGCACCGCCTTTTGCAGAGCTAACCAGCCCCGGCGGGCAATCCCTCGATATCGAAGAACTAGCAACTATCTTGCATGGGATCGGAGTAAGCGCTATGGGACCAGAGTAAGCGCTAAAGCGCTAACTCTGGTCGACACGCTAACTCCGATCGACCGCTTTGCATGGGATCGGAGTAAGCGCTAAAGCGCTAACTCCGATCGACACAGGAGACACGCATGAGCCGCCCCTTCAAACCCTATCCGTTTTCGGCGCGCCACTACGCGGGCGAGGTGCCGTCGCTCGTCGACGGACACGACCCTGTAACGCGAGCCGTGGCGATTGTCGGCGGCGGGCCGGTCGGCATGACGCTCGCACTCGCGCTGGCGCGCCAGGGCGTGCGCTCGGTGCTGATCGAAGCCGACGACGGCGTCTGCACCGGCAGCCGCGCGATCTGCATTTCGCGGCGCAGTCTGGAGATCTTCAAGCGCCTCGGCGTCGTGGGCGCCTTCCTGCAAAAGGGCCTGCCGTGGACCGGCGGCCGCAGCTTCTATCGCGACGCCGAAGTGTTCCGCTTCACGATGCACCATGACGACGAACAGTCGCTGCCGCCGATGATCAACCTCGCGCAATATCAGATCGAGCAGTTGCTGCTCGACGAGGTCGAACGGCATGCCGATCTGATCGAGGTCCGCTGGCAAACCCGCGTGACCGGCATCGAACAGTTGCCCGAAGGCGGCGCCACGCTCGCGCTGCGCACCGGCGCCACCAACGACATCGCGTGGCGGATGCGCGCCGACTGGGTCGTCGCGTGCGATGGCGGGCGCAGCACGATTCGCGACGCGCTCGGCCTCCAGCTCACCGGCACCACGTACGAGGGCCGCTACGTGATCGTCGACATCGAGCTGGACAGCGCGCGCGCCACCGAACGGCTCGCCTATTTCGACCCGCCGTCCAATCCGGGCTCGACGGTGCTCGTGCACAAGCAGCCCGACAACGTGTGGCGCATCGACTATCAGCTGCGCGACGACGAAGACCCTGAAGCCGCCGTACAGCCCGAAAACGTGATGCCGCGTGTGCAGAGCGTGCTCGACTCGATGGGCGAAACAGGCGCGTGGTCACCGATCTGGATCACCGTCTACAAGGCCAACGCGCTGACACTCGAACGCTATCGGCACGGCTCGGTGCTGTTCGCGGGCGACGCCGCGCATCTCGTGCCGATCTTCGGCGTGCGCGGCGCCAATTCCGGTATCGACGACGCCGACAATCTCGGCTGGAAGCTCGGCTGCGTGGTCAACGGCATTGCGTCGCCGCGTCTGCTCGACAGCTATAGCGACGAGCGCGTGTTCGCGGCGCGCGAGAATCTGAGCTACGGCATGAAGAGTACCGAATTCATGGCGCCGCCGTCGTTCGCGTTCGATCTGATGCGCACGGCCGTGCTTGGTCTCGCGCAGCGGCATGCGGCCGTGCGGCCGCTGATCAATCCGCGGCAGACGCATGCGATCGCGTATGTTCAGTCGCCGCTCAACGAAGCCGCCGGCGACGCAGCGGGCCACGCCGACGCGTTTCGCCAGGGCCCGGCGCCCGGCACGGTGCTGCCCGAATGCCGGTTGCTCAAACGTCCGGACGATGGCGCGAGCGTCGCTATCCATCTCACCGATCTGCTTGGGCCCTGCTTCACCGCGCTGCGCTTCGGCGCCGACGCGGCGCAGGACGGCGCGTGGCAGGAACTGCAACGCACGCTAGCCGAACAAGGGATTCCGTTCAACGCGGTGACGCTGGTCATGGGCGACATGCCGGACGCCGGCAGCTCGTATGTGGCCGATCAAACCGGCCGTCTGCACGAGATGCTCGACGCGCGACCCCGCACCGTCTATCTGATCCGCCCCGACGGCCATGTGCTCGCGCGCTGGCGCGACGGCAGCGCGGCGGCCACGCAGCGCGCGTTGAGCGCGACGCTGACGATCTAACGAAGAAGGACTCACATCATCATGACCGATAGCGATCTCGATCTCGTCTACACGACGCTCTGCAAGACCCTCACGGTCGAAGGCGAAGCGCAGGCGCCGCTCTATCTGGCGCGCCTCGCGCTGCTTTGCATGGCCGAAATCGACGACCCGCAGCGCGCGTTGACGTTGATCGAAGCGGCGAAGCTGCCGTCATCGCCTGCGGCGGCGGCATAAGCCAAGGCGAAAAAAAGCCGCCGCCCGATCAACGCGCGGCGGCCTGTTGTTCAGGCGTGCTGCGTCAGTGCCGCGGATACAGGCCCAACGTGCTCGCATGCAGACGCGCGAGACCGAGCAGCGCATCCGTATAAGGCGTCGGCACGTGAGTCAGTTGCCCCAGTTCCCGCACCGCGCCCACCAGCGCGTCGAGTTCGACCGCTTTACCCGCCTGCACATCCTGCAGCATCGACGTCTTCATCGCGCCCAGCTTGAGCGTGACCGCGTGGCGGTCCGCCGGCGCCTGGTCGATCGGAATCCCGAAGCGCGCGCCGATCTCCTTCGCCTCCAGCATGATGCTCGTGACGAAGCCGCGCACCAGTTCGTCGCTGAGAATCCGGTCGGTGGTCGCGCCGGTGATCGCGCTAACCGGATTCATCGTCATGTTGCCCCACAGCTTGTACCAGACGTCGCGCTGAATCTGCGCCGACATCGTCGCGTTGAAGCCGGCCGCGGCGAGCGTTGCGGTCAGCGTTGCGACGCGTTCGCTCGCCCGCCCCGCTGCCTCGCCGACGATCAGCCCATCGCCCTGGTGATGCCGGATGACACCCGGCGCCTCGACGAGGCAGCTCGCATGCACCACGCAACCCACCGTTTGCGCGGTCGGAATCGCGGCGGCGATCGCACCGTCCGGATCGATCGACTTCAGCCGCTGGCCGGCGAAATCGCGCCCGAGTCCGTCGCAGAACCACCACGGCACGCCGTTCATCGCCGTCAGCACGATCGTTTGCGGGCTCAGCAGCGGCGCGATCCGCGCGGCCACCGACGCCATCGCCGGCCCCTTGACGGCGACCACGACGAGATCCTGCGCGCCGAGGTCCGCCGGCTGGTCGCTTGCATTGACCTTCACGGCATGCGTGACGCCGCCTTCGATCAGACGCAAGCCTTCCTGCTGCAACGCGCTGAGCGTTGCGCCGCGCGCCACCACGCCGACTTCGTGGCCGGCCTGCGCAAGCTTCACCCCCATCCAGCCGCCGATCGCGCCTGCGCCGTAGATAACAACTTTCATCGCTTCGATCCTTGAGCCAATTCGTGCATTGATTCGTACGCTGATGCTCGCGTCATTCCTGCGTCAATCCTTATAGCTCGCGTCGATGCGGTCCACTCGCCGCACCAGTGCGTCGAACACATCCTGCCCGGCGCCGTGCTTCGGATCGAACTGCAACGCGTCGCGCGAGCAGCGGATCGCCACCTGTTCCGGCACCGGCCGCGCGCGCCCCATCGCAAACGTCGCCATCTGGATTTCGCACGCGCGATTGAGCGTCCACAGCACCGCGAAAGTTTGCGGCAACGTGTGGCCCCATGCCAGCAAGCCGTGGTTGCGCAAGATCACCGCCTGCTTGTCGCCGATATGTTCGAGCAGGCGCGGACCTTCGTCCGCGTGCACCGTGACGCCCTCGAAGTCGTGATACGCGATACGGTCGTGCAACTGTGCGCTATAGAAGTTGGTTTGCTGCAAGCCGTCTTCCAGACAGGCCACCGCGACGCCCGCCGTGGTGTGCGTGTGCATCACGCAGTGCGCGTCGGGCAAGCCTTCGTGAATCGCCGCGTGCACCACAAACCCAGCCGGGTTCACCGGATACGGCGAGCGGTCGAGCACGCGTCCTTGCGCATCGATCTTCACGAGATTGCTCGCCGTCACTTCGCTATAGTGCAGCCCGAACGGATTGATCAGGAACTGCCGCTCCCCGCCGCTCACGCTCGCGGGCACCCGCAACGTGATGTGGTTGTAGATCATCTCGGTCCAGCCGAGCATGTCGAAGATGCGATAGCACGCGGCCAGTTGCACGCGCGCATGCCATTCGTCCGGATGCATGGCGAGGGTCTTTGGCGCGCTCGCCGGTTGCTTTTCAGCGGTTGTCATCAGGGTCTCCAGGTTATCGTTCTACCGGTGCGGGAAGTCGCCGTTACGCGCCCGGCACCACCGCCGCTATCGACGACGCCACATAGCCGGCATTGCGTTCGTTCAGGCCCGCCACGCACATGCGCCCCGAACGCAGCACGTATACCGCGTATTCGCTGCGCAGGCGTTCGACCTGGCTTTCGCTCAGACCGGTATAGGTGAACATGCCGCGCTGCGCGACGTAACGCGCGCGCATCACTTCGTCGACGCGGCCCGCGAGTCCCGCGTGAATCGTGCCGCGCATCGCGAGAATCCGCTCGCGCATGGTGGCGAGTTCAGCTCCCCAGGACGCGCGCAACGACGCATCGGCGAGTACATTGGCCACCAGCCGCGCGCCGTGCGTGGGCGGATTGCTGTAGTTCGCGCGCACCGTCGACATCAGTTGGCCCAGCACGCGGCCCGCTTCCTCCGCGCTTTTGCACACCACGCTCAACGCGCCGCAGCGTTCGCCATACAGCGAGAAATTCTTCGAGAACGAATTCGCGGCGATCAGCGGCACGCCCGCGTCGGCCAGCAAACGCACGCAGGCGGCGTCTTCTTCGAGGCCTGCGCCGAAACCCTGGTAGGCCATGTCGACAAAAGCGATCAGCTTGCGGCGCTGCAAGACCGGCACCAGCTCCGCCCATTGCGCCGCGCTCAGATCGACGCCGGTCGGATTGTGGCAGCAGGCGTGCAGCAGCACGACGCTGCGCTCGGGCAAGCGGCCGATCGTGTCGATCATGTCGGCGAAACGCAAGCCGCCCGTTTGCTCGTCGTAGTACGGATAGGTGTTGACGGTCAGCCCCGCGCCTTCGAACACCACGCGATGGTTTTCCCAGCTCGGGTCGCTGATCCAGATCTGCGAGCCCGGGAAGTAGCGCTTCAGAAAATCGGCGCCGACCTTCAGCGCGCCCGAGCCGCCGATGGTCTGCAACGTCGCGATCCGGCCCGCGGCGCGCGCCTCGCTGTGCGCGCCGAACACCAGCGCCTGCGCCAGGTCGCGATATAGCGGCAGCCCCGCCATCGGCAGATACGGGCGCGGGCCGATCGCGCCGAGCAGCGCGGTCTCGGCGCGGCGCACGGCGTCCATCACCGGCAGCTTGCCGGCGTCGTCGAAATAGATGCCGATGCTCAGGTTGACCTTGTTCGGCCGGGGGTCCAGTTGGAAATCCTCGTTCAGGCTGAGAATCGGGTCGCCCGGATAGGCGGGAATGTGGTCGAACATGGCAAGTCCTTGAATGCGGCCTCGAGGGGGCCTCGATGTGGCCTCGATGTGGCCTGGTCCCAAGCTGATGATGAGCTGAGTTGCGGACGACAGGGCTAATCGGAAGTCTAAGCGGGTTTCGGTTGATGCGTCGACCGGGGCGAGTGTCGGCCACGGCCTCGCGACACACAATCAATTGATTTTTCACGATTCGTAAGTTTTTCTTTAGAATCGCCTGATGCCACTCACCCGCGTCACCATCCGTCAGTTCGAAGCGTTTCTTGCGATCGTCGATCTGCATAGCATCGGCGCGGCCGCGGAACGGCTCGGCCTGACCTCGTCGGCGGTCAGCCAGTTGCTGGCCGAACTGGAAACGGAACTCGGCTTCCGGCTGTTCGACCGCACGACGCGGCGCGTCAATCTGTCGAGTGCGGGGCAGGATTTTCTGTCGTCGGCCGAATCGGTGCTGCGCCACGTGCGCGCCGCCGCGCAATCCGCCGACGACATCCGCAACCGCGCCGCCGGCATCGTGCGGGTCGGCGCGCCGCTGGTGCTGGCGGCCACCGCGTTGCCCGCGGCGATCGCCGACTATGCGCGCGACAAGCCGAAGGTGGTCGTGCGTATTTGCGACACTGTGGTCGAGCAACTGGTGGAGCGGGTCGAGAGCGGCGACGTGGATCTCGCGATCGGGCCGGACCGGCAAAGCGGCGCGCGCGTGCGTTGCGATCCGGCGTTCGCGAGCCCGTGGGTGATGTGGTGCGCGTCGACCCATCCGTTGAGCACGCGGCGCCGCGTGCAGTGGCAGCATTTGCGCGACGTGCCGATCGTCGCCACCGGCCGCGATCACGAGCGCGCCGTCGGGCAGATGCTGGCCAATCTGCCGGTCGAAGCCCGCATCATTCCGGTGGACGTGGTAGACAACGTCACCACCGCCTTCGGCCTCGCGTCGCAGGGCCTGGCCGTGACGCTCGCTCCGGCTTACGTCGCGCCGCTGGCACGCACGTTCGGGCTGGTGATGAAGCGCATCGTCGATCCGGAAAGCATTCGCGAGGTCTGCGTGTATCGCTCGACTGAACGCGCGCTGTCGCCGCCCACGGACGGGTTCGCGGATTTCGTCATGCCGTGGCTGAAGCGCTGGGATCGCGAGACTCAGGCCGATGCGCGGGCAAAGCGCGCATAGCGGCTGAAAACGACGGCCGACTTGCACAACGCAATGCGATGCAATGCGAGCGACAGTTCGGCTTGCAGGCTCAGCCCCGCTCCGGCTGCACACACAACGCGAACAACTGCCGCTGGCTGGAGATACCGAGCCGGGCGTAGGCGCGCTTCTGATACGTGATAACGCTCGCGGGCTTGACGCCCATTTGCGCGGCGATCTCGGCGGCGCTCGCGCCGTCGAGCGTGCCGCGCAGCACATCTAGCTCGCGCGGCGTGAGTGCCGGACACGCGCGTCGAACCCGCGCCAGCATCGCCGCCGCCGACCCTTGCTGATGCTGTCCGTTAAGCGCGTAATGGCTTTTCGCGGCATGCGCGAACAGATGCGCGACGCTTTCGACGTGCTCCAGCTCGCCCGGCGCGAAACTGCCATATGCGCTGTCACGATACAGATTGATCGACAGCCAGACGCTGTCCATCGGTTGCACCAGCAGCGACAACCGGTCGGACACGTTGGGCTGCGCATAACAGGCCGCGCGATACGCTTCGTTCTCGATCTCTTCGCTGCGCTGCTGATGCAGCACCAACGCGTCGCGAGCAGGCGCGATAGGCGCACCGCCGATGATCGCGCGGTTGCCGTCGAGCGCATAGAAGTGCGTCGCGTAGCGGTCGGCGACATCGCGCAGAAACCGGCCGCCGCGATGATCCGCAGCCGAGACGGTGCGCGGCCGCGCGTCGAACTCGTACGCGAAGATGGTGCACTGCGAAACGGGCAGCGTGTCGCCGACGGTTTTCAGAATGCTCGCGGCGAGCGCGTCGGCGTCGGGGTGCGAGATCGACATGACAAGCTCGGTCGCACGCGCGGTGCTGATCTGCGCGCTGCGGTGCGGTGGAGCGATGCGCCAGGAACGCATGATGGGATTCGGGTCGCCCTGCGTGGATTCGGTTCCGGCTAGCGTAGCACAGCGGAACCGGCGGGCGGCAACGTCACCATCCTTCAGCGGCGTGCGCAATTCGGGTTCGGGCGCGCCAGTGGAAAGCCCGGTCTAACGCGCAATCAGGAGGCAGCAAGCGATCTACCCACAAGTATCTGGACGCCCTTCGCGGCTAATGACAGAGCGGGGACGGCAAGCGCCGTCGTCCCTCGATTCAAGCGTCAAAGCCTCGCGTCAGAAACGGTAGTTGATCGAAATGTCGGCCACGCCAGTGGCCCTGGCGCGCGTGATCGGACTATTGCCCGCGCTGCCGACCAGTTGCTGGAATGCGCCGTCCGCCGTCGCGAACCAGTGTTTGCCGAACAGCCACACCGCGCTGATGCCGAAACCCACCGACTTGACGCCCGCGCTCGCGTGGTACTGCGAATACTGCGAGTGCGCCGCCTGCTCCTGATTCACGCCGAACCAGCTGTTCATGTAGGTGGAGTCCGCGAACGACACGTTCGGACCGGCGAACCAGAAGAACGTCTTCGAGCTGCCCGGCATCGGCAGGTAGGCGCCGAGGTCGCCGATCCAGCCATTCGAGCCGCCGAAATAACGCCTGATGTCGGCGCGCAGCACGAGCGGGAAGTCCTTCGAAACGACATATTCACCCGAGAGCTTGAGGCCCGCCGCCGCGTCGATGTTGCCGAGTCCGTTCAGCTCCTGAGGATCGTCGTGGGCGCGCCGGCCGAGGTCGTAGACGGCGGCGAGACTCATGCGCCAGTTCTCGCCCTGCGCGAAGTTGACCCCGAACCCTTCGCCGCTCGACAGGAAGAACAGGTCCTTGTAGCGCACGTCGATGCTCGGTCCGGCCACGACGTGATACCGGTCTGAACCCTCGAAGCGCGGCTGGAACGATGTCGCCACCCCGACGCGCACCTGCCAGTCCGGAATAGCCGGCTGCCACATCTTCTGCAGCGGAACGCCGACCGAGTATTGCCATTCGCCCAATGGCGAAGGCGTCTGAGCCGACGCCGAGCCCGGCACGAAGGGCATGCCGCCGAGAGTCACGGCAACCAGAGACGTTGCCGCGATGCCTGTTTGTTTATTGCGGAGCATGCCGCTGCGCTTTCTACGGCTGTTCACCACCAGAGGCCTCCGAACTCGCGTATCGCGAAAGAGGTTACGTTCTCGCCCAGGGTCCGCAACGGAAAAGAAAACGCCCGGGCGACTGCCGCGCTGTGACTTACGGCTTGTACTTTTTGCAGAGAACGACAGGCACTGCACGACGAGGCCCACTGCCCATACCGGCTACAAGGCCGCCCACGCCGCTTTCTGTATGAACAGATTCATGCGAACGATTGGCCGGCCAACGCAGCGCCGCAAAATCTGCGCCACGCCGGTGGACAGTGAGTGCGTGGCGGCCGAACGCGCCGTGGCGCGCCTGGCCGGCGGGATGAGCTGGGGAAAACCCGACCGGCGTCGCGCGCTGCGACGCCGGGAAACCATCCGGCGAATGCCGGTGCCGCTATTGCGCGGCTTCGACCAGCACCGGTTTGTCGCGATACAGATTGGGGAACAGACGCTTCAGATTGGCGATCTTCGGCATGTCGTTGAAAGCGATATAAGCGGAGTTCGGATGCAGCGTCAGGTAGTTCTGGTGATAGGTCTCGGCCGGATAAAAGCCCTTGAACGGCTCGGTGCGGGTGACGATCGGCGCCGGGAACACGTGCGCTTTTTCAAGCTGCGCGATATAGCTCTGCGCGACGCGGCGCTGTGTGTCGTTCAACGGAAACACCGCCGAGCGGTATTGCGTACCGCTGTCCGGTCCCTGGCGGTTCAACTGGGTCGGGTCCTGGATCACCGAGAAGTACACCTGCAACAGTTGGCCGTAGGTCACCTTGGTGGGATCGAACGTGACCTGCACGGATTCCGCGTGGCCGGTCCCGCCGCCGCTGACGATCTCATACTCCGCAGTTTCGCGCTGGCCGCCGGAGTAGCCCGACACCGCCTTCGTGACGCCGCGCACGTGCTGGAACACGCCCTGCACGCCCCAGAAGCAGCCGCCCGCGAACACGGCCGTTTCCTCGTGAGCGGCGTTTGTGGAGATCGGCTCGTCGAGCGCGGGCGGCGCAATCACCACCGCGGCCTCCGCCGGGAACGCCATGCGCTGCGCGAGCAGCAGCGCCAGCGCGCCGATTCCGAGCGACACCGCAAGAGCCATCGCGCGCGAGCGGGCCGCCCTGCCGTCAATGCGTTTCCCGATATTCATGATGTCCCCCTGATTCGCTCAGCTCACGCCGGCCGCCGCGGGCGTGAATATCAATGCGAGACCGTTCATGCAGTAGCGCAGGCCGGTCGGTTTGGGTCCGTCGTCGAACACGTGACCGAGGTGGCCCGCCGCAGCGGCGGCAGAGCACTTCGTCGCGCGTCATGCCGAACGACTTGTCGGTATGTGTGATGACCGCATGGTCCAGCGGCTGCCAGAAACTCGGCCAGCCAGTGCCGCTGTCGAACTTGGTCTTCGACGAGAACAGCGGCAGTTTGCAACCGGCGCACGCGAACGTGCCGGCGCGCTGTTCGTCGTTCAGCGGGCTGCTGAACGGACGCTCCGTGCCCGCTTCGCGCAGCACGTTGTACTGCGCGTCGCTCAGCAGCTTGTGCCACTCGGCGTCGCTGTGCGATACCTCGTAAGCCGCCGCCGCGCCCGTGTCCGCCGCGTGGGCCGTGCGCCATGTGGGCGCGCCGCCGGCGAGCGACGCCGCGCCGATTAACCTGAGAAATATCCGTCTGCTGCAGGCCATGATGATCGCTCCGGGAAGTCCATACCATTCACCCGTTCCGACGCCGGTTGCGCCGCTCGCGAGTGGTCCTGAGGTTGGTCGTTCGGAAGCGCGCTTTATGACAGCATGCGCGTGTTTTTGTGTGACGGCGCTGGTTACAGCGGAAATTTCGTGGTCGACAGGATTTCCTTGAGCACCATGAACGAGCGGATTTGCCGGACCCCCGGCAGATAAAGCAATTGCTCGGCGTGCAAGCGATTGAAGCTGTCGCTGTCGCGCGTGCGGATCGTCATGAAATAGTCGAACTCGCCGGTCACGACGTGGCACTCCATGCAGCCGGGCACCTTCTGCGCGGCTTTCTCGAACTCGGCGAACGACTCCGGCGTGGAGCGGTCCAGCACCACGCCGATGATCACCAGCATCCCCGCACCGGCCGCCTTCGGATCGATCAACGCGACCACCCCGCGAATCAGCCCCGACTCCTTGAGCCGTTCGACGCGCCGCAAGCACGCCGGCGCGCTCAGCTTGACTCTCGCCGCGAGCGCGACGTTTGAAATCGACGCGTCGGTTTGCAACTGCCGCAGGATCGCGCGGTCGATGCGGTCGAGCGCCTGAAGCGGATCGGCCGGCGCGGCGGAAATGTCGGCCCCCTTTGAAGCGTTGCGAATTTTTGTTGCGTTCATGATTTTCTATGCGACTTTTTATTAATCAATTTCAGATTTCATTTTTCTAAAAGTATGCCGAACGGAATTTTTTCGCAAGCTCATTTCAGACGGTTTTCCCTACCATTGATTCAACGCGACGCCCTGCTGTTCGCGTCGAAAACCCACCGACCACGGAGCCGCCATGAACCTGCAACGATTCCCTCGCTACCCGCTCACCTTTGGACCGACGCCGATCCAGCCGCTCAGACGTCTGAGCAAACACCTCGGCGGCAAGGTGCATCTGTATGCGAAGCGCGAGGACTGCAATAGCGGGTTTGCGTTCGGCGGCAACAAGACGCGCAAGCTCGAATATCTGATCCCCGAAGCGCTCGCGCAGGGTTGCGACACGCTGGTGTCGATCGGCGGGATCCAGTCGAACCAGACCCGCCAGGTGGCGGCGGTCGCCGCGCATCTGGGCATGAAGTGCGTGCTGGTGCAGGAGAACTGGGTCAACTATTCCGATGCCGTGTACGACCGCGTCGGCAACATCCAGATGTCGCGTATTCTCGGCGCCGACGTCCGGCTGGTGGCTGACGGCTTCGACATCGGCTTTCGCAAGAGCTGGGAAGACGCGCTGGAGAGCGTGCGCGCCGCCGGCGGCAAGCCGTACGCGATTCCGGCGGGCTGCTCCGATCATCCGCTGGGCGGGCTCGGGTTCGTCGGCTTTGCGGAAGAAGTGCGTCAGCAGGAAGCCGAACTGGGCTTCAAGTTCGACTACATCGTCGTGTGCTCGGTGACGGGCAGCACGCAGGCCGGCATGGTGGTGGGCTTCGCCGCCGACGGCCGCGCCGAACGCGTGATCGGCATCGATGCGTCGGCGAAACCCGCGCAGACGCGCGAGCAGATCACGCGGATCGCGAAGCAGACCGCGGAACGGGTCGAGCTTGGCCGCGATATCACCGCGAAGGACGTGGTGCTCGACGAGCGCTTCGGCGGCCCGGAATATGGGCTGCCGAACGAAGGCACACTGGAGGCGATCCGCTTGTGCGCACGGCTTGAAGGCGTGTTGACCGATCCGGTCTATGAAGGCAAATCGATGCACGGCATGATCGACATGGTGCGCAAAGGCGAATTTCCGGAGGGCTCGCGCGTGCTGTATGCGCATCTTGGGGGGGTGCCGGCGCTGAATGGGTACAGCTTCATTTTCCGCAACGGGTAAGCCCCGTTAGAGCGCCCGACGTGATGCGATGGACACGTCGTGGCAAGTGGCGGCCGGCGCGCGCAGCGCCGGCCTCGCTGTCGTATAAGCGTCACCGGCGGTCATCACGTTGCTGGTTGCTCGCTGGTTGCTACTACACCGCGCAAGCTCAAGCCCCTCACGCCGCCAGCTTCTTCTTCAAATGCTTCCGCAAGAATTCCACGAAAGCCCGAATCGTGACGGAGCTTTGCCGATGCTGCGGATACACCGCGTAGACGCCAGTTGCGGTGGGCAGGAATGCTTCGAGGACCGGCACTAGCTGACCACTCCTGAGCGCATCGGCGACGATAAAATCAGGAAGCCGAACGATTCCCAGACCGGCGACGGCCGCGTCGCGAACCAGCTCGCCATTGTTGGCCCGCAGCGGCCCGCGCACTTCAACGCCCTTCACCACCCCATCGACCACAAAGTCCCAACTGACCGTGCCGCCATGCCCGTACAACAGGCAGGCATGACGCTCCAGATCGGCTGGCACGGCTGGCGTCCCACGGCGCCTCACATACCCCGGACTGCAACACGCCACCATCCTGACGTCGATGAGCTTCTGCGCGACCAGCGTCGAATCCGCCAACGTGCCGATCCGGATCGCCATGTCGAAGCCTTCGCCCACCACGTCGACGGTGCGGTCGCTCAACTCCATGTCGAAGCGCACCTCGCCGTGCTCGCGCAGGAACATCGCCACCAGCGGCGACAGATGCGTCATGCCGAACGACATCGGCGCGCTCACGCGTAACAGTCCGCGCGGGCCGGCGCGGCGCAGCGACATGGCCTGCTCGGCGTCCTCGACTTCGCCGAGAATGCGCCGCGCGCGCTCGTAAAACGCCTGGCCGAGTTCGGTCACGGCCAGCTTGCGCGTGTTGCGGATCAGCAATTGCACGCCGAGCGCCTCTTCCAGCGCCATCACCCGGCGGCTGACGAACTGCTTCGACAGCGAGAGCCGGTTGGCCGCGGCGGTGAAGTTGTGCGCGTCGACCGTGGCGACGAAAATCCGCATGTCATCGAGCTGCATCGTATTGTCCACTCCATCGTGACAGTGTTTCCCGTTTGATGGCGATTATAACCATCCAGATTGACCTACACTGTCGTTCATGGATCGCGGACACACATCTGGCCCGGATCGCACAACCCAAGGAGAAACAAGATGCTCGAAATCAGACACGCCAATCAACGCGGCCGCGCGGAGCACGGCTGGCTCAGCTCGCGTCATACGTTTTCCTTCGCGAACTATCACGATCCGAAGCAGAACGGCTTCTCCGACCTGCTCGTGATCAACGACGACCGGGTTGCACCGGCGCAAGGCTTCGGCAAGCATCCGCACCGCGACATGGAGATCTTTTCGTACGTGCTGGAAGGCGCGCTGGAACACAAGGACACGATGGGCACCGGCTCGGTGATCGTGCCCGGCGACATCCAGTTGATGAGTGCGGGAACCGGCGTCGCGCATAGCGAATACAACCATTCGAAGAGCGAGCCGGTGCACTTCATGCAAATCTGGATCGCCCCGTCCAAAATGGGCACGGCGCCGCGGTATCAGCAGCGGCATTTCAGTGCGGATGAGAAGCGCGGCGTGTTGCGCCTCGTGATGTCGCCGGACGGTGCGAATGATTCGTTGGTACTGCAACAGGATGCGCGGGTGTATGCCGGGCTGTTCGACGGCGCGGAAACGGCGCGGCTCGAGCTGGCCAGCGATCGTTATGCGTACATCCATGTGGCGCGCGGCAGTGTTACGGTGAATGGCGTCGAACTCGGTGAAGGCGACGGCGCACGGGTGCGTGGCGAAGAAGCGCTGACCTTCACGCAAGCGCATGACGCGGAAGTGCTGGTGTTCGATCTGCGTGACATCGAGACCTCGGCACTGTGGGCTTAAATTGCCCGATCGCTGCCCCGCTTTGAGCGTGGCTCGCCGGACGATGTGCGGCGAGCCACCCCTTCCTACTCTGTTGAGAGAAAATCATGCGCTACACGTTGATTGAAAACCAGAAAGACGCGGTCATTCTCGCCGCCCGTGTTCTGTTGATGGTGCTGTTCGTGATGTTCGGCTGGTCGAAGCTGACGGGCTTTTCCGGCACCGTCGCTTACATGACGTCGAGCGGCGCGCCCGCGCCCGAGTTGTCGACGATCATCGCCGTGGTGATGGAGTTTGTGGTGGGCATCGCGCTGCTGGTGGTTTTTATACGCGGCCGCTGGCTCTGCTGCTCGCGGTGTATACCTTAGGCGCCGCGTTCATCGGCCACCACTACTGGAACATGACCGGCGCGATGCAGTACGACAACATGATTCACTTCTATAAGAACATCAGCATTATCGGCGGGCTGCTACTGTTGTGCGTGACCGGCGCCGGCAAATATTCGCTCGACCGGCGGTAAAGACGCAATTCCGTACGCCGATACGGAGCGCCCCCATCGATGTCTTTTCGTGTTGACGCAGCGGCACGCTCCACGCGCGTGCCGCCAGACTAGAACCGCTTGCGCACCCCCACACGCAGGGCCACCTGATCGGCTGAACTCGACGCCGACAATACCGGAGCAAGGTCGGCGTTAGCACCGCTGCCGGCGCGCATGTACGTGGCGCACGCGTACACGTCGGTGCTCCTGGACAGGAAATAATCAGCGCTCGCATCGAACTCGTTGTAGCGCGGCTTCTGTCCGGTCGCCGACACACTGCCTGCGGTATAGCTGTACGCAGTGCCGGGTTGCAGCGCTGGCGTAATCATGTAACTCGCGACGATTTCAGCGATATTGAAGGTCACATGTCCGTCGATCTTCGCGCCCACGGTGGGGTCGAGTCCGCCGGCAAGGACGGCGCGAACGCGACACAGCCATCCACCTGCATACCTGCCTCGGAACGTTCAGCGTGACCAGACCCGCGTCTCAAACGCCATGCGCGTGAATGCCGCCCGCGTCATCGATGTCGAGACGCACCGCCGCGCCGGATGGCATTGCCTGATCGAGCCGCGCGATGACAACCGGTCCCGCGCTCGTCACCACGCTAGCCAGGTGCACATCGTGGCCACCCTCTGCGCCGACGCGCCGACGCACGACCGTCGACTCGGCGACGAAGCCACGCTCGACCACACACTCGTCCCATTGAGCGCCGCCGCATGCCGGGCAAAAGTACCGCGCCGGGAACAGCGTCGTTGCGCATTGCCGGCATCGGAATACGTGGAATGTCATCGCGCACCTCGCTGATCGCGTTCGAGGACGACGGCGATCAGATGCGTCGAGTGCGTCAACCGCATGGACCAGTTGCGCTTGCGCGACGTGATCGCCGCGTTTGACGCCCTGCGCGGCCAGCGCGCCGGCGCGTCGTGCAGCGATGTCGAGGGCCTCGGCGCCGGTCCACGTCGTGGTGCGATCGGAGAAGAGCGGCGCATTGCCGTTGCGGGCCGCACGCGCAGCCAGCAAGGCCGGTAAGGTCCGATCTGCGACGAGCCTTGGCGCCTCGCTATTGCAGTGCTCGACGAGCGTCTCTACAGGTTCCATTGACTCGCGCCTCTGATAGGTATGAGGCCGAGTCTAGGATCGGGTAGTATATCCGTCAAATTAATCAATGTCGTTACGTTGATAAATATGACTGATTTCGACAAGGTCGATTTGAACCTGTTGCGGGTCTTCCTGGTGATCATCGAAGAACGCAGTCTGACGCGCGCCGGGCAGCAGCTCGGACTGTCGCAACCGGCGGTCAGCTATGCGCTGGGACGTCTGCGCGCGCTATTCGACGACCCGCTATTCATCAGGACGCCTGAGGGCATGTTGCCGACGCCGAAGGCGGAGCAACTGGCTGCGCCACTGGGCAGCGCGATCGCTTCGATCCGCGACACACTGGGTCACAGCGAACGCTTCGACCCTGCCACGAGTTCGCGCGAATTCCGGCTATCCATGTCCGATATCGGCGCGCAGGTGTTTCTGCCGCTCATCTGTGAGAAGTTGCAGCGCGTCGCGCCGCTGGTTCGGATCGCGGCCGAACAGGTGCCGCTGCCGGTGATCGAGGAGCGGCTGCGGCTGGGGCAGCTCGATTTCGCGATTGGCAATATGTCCGCCCTCAAACTGGTGACGAACTCCGCGCTGCTATTTCATGAAGAGTACGCGTGCATGACGCGTAAGCGGCCCGGGCTGCCGGCGCGGCGATTGTCGAAACAGAAGTTTCTCGAGTTATCACATGTGACCGTGGTGTCGAGCGACAGCAGCCACGTGCAGATCGACGATTCACTGAGAGCGCGCGGCATTCATCGGCGCATTGCTTTGCGGGTGCCGCATTTCACGGTTATTCCACCGATTCTTCTACGCACCGACTGGATGGTGACCCTGCCACGAGGGGTCGCTCGTGTGCTCAACGAAAACGGGCAGTTTTTGATTTATCCGGTTCCTGTGGAGTTGCCTCATATCGCGTCCACCGTGTATTGGCATGCGACATTCGACTCCGATGAGGGAAACCGCTGGTTTCGCGAAATGCTTGTCGAGACGCTGCACCTGGACTAGGGAATCATCGCGCTGGGCGGAACAGCGACGCGATGGTCGGAACAGACGCAGGCCAGCGTTCGACGCATCGGCGCGGCCGGCTTGCCCTCAGCGAAATTGTCTACGCGCAAACTGCCCGTATTTCATCAGCAAGGGCAAGCCCTAACAACTCACGCTACCGCATCAAACCGCTGCTTCTGCTTCTGCTTCTGCCTCACTGACCGCTTCTACTTCTTCGCTATTGCGGATCAGGTGATCGAACGCGCTCAGCGATGCCTTCGCGCCCTCGCCCACGGCGATCACGATCTGCTTGAACGGCACCGTGGTCACGTCGCCCGCGGCGAACACGCCCGGCACCGACGTCGCGCCGCGTGCATCGACGACGATCTCGCCGTGCTTCGACAACTCCACCGTGCCCTTGAGCCATTCGGTGTTCGGCACGAGGCCGATCTGCACGAACACGCCTTCCAGTTCGACCGTCTTCACTTCGCCCGAACGCAGATCCTTGTAGACCAGACCGTTGACCTTCTTGCCGTCGCCGGTGATTTCAGTGGTCTGTGCCTGCGTGACGATGGTCACGTTGGCGAGGCTGCGCAGCTTGCGTTGCAGCACTTCGTCGGCACGCAACGTCGCGCCGAATTCGAACAGCGTCACTTCGCGCACGATACCCGCGAGGTCGATTGCCGCTTCGACGCCCGAATTGCCGCCGCCGATCACCGCGACGCGCTTGCCCTTGAACAGCGGGCCATCGCAGTGCGGGCAGTACGCGACGCCGTGATTGCGATACTCGCGCTCGCCCGGCACGTTGATTTCGCGCCAGCGCGCGCCGGTCGCCAGAATGATGGTCTTCGCCTTGAGCACCGCGCCATTGGCGAGGCGCACTTCGTTGATGCGGCCCAGGATCAGCGCTTCGGCACGCTGCACGTCCATGATGTCGACTTCATAAGCCTTCACGTGCTGTTCGAGCGCCATCGCGAACTTCGGCCCTTCGGTTTCCGTCACGGAGACGAAGTTCTCAATCGCCAGCGTATCGAGCACCTGGCCGCCGAAGCGTTCCGCCACGACACCCGTCGCAATCCCCTTGCGCGCCGAGTAGATCGCCGCCGCCGCGCCCGCCGGGCCGCCGCCAACGATCAGCGTGTCGAACACCGGCTTCTTTTCCAGTTCCTTCGCGGCACGGGCGCCGGCGTTGGTGTCGAGCTTCGCGAGGATTTCCTTCACGCCGCTGCGGCCCTGGCCGAACACTTCACCGTTCATGAACATGGTCGGTACCGCCATGATCTGGCGCGCTTCGACTTCGTTCTGGAACAGCGCGCCGTCGATCGCGACGTGGCGGATCCGCGGGTTGATCAGCGCCATCACGTTCAGTGCCTGCACGACTTCCGGGCAGTTCTGGCATGACAGCGAAAAATACGTTTCGAATTGATAGTCGCCGTCGAGATTGCGGATCTGTTCGATCACCGAATCGTCGAGTTTGACCGGATGGCCGCCGACCTGCAGCAGCGCAAGGACGAGCGACGTGAATTCATGCCCCATCGGAATGCCGGCGAAGCGGATGCCCGTAGCCTTGCCCGGCTCGCCGATCGAAAACGACGGCTTGCGTTCGCTGTCGGCGCGGCGTTCGACCACGGTCACGCGTTCCGACAACGTCGCGATATCATTCAGCAATGCCAGCAGCTCTTGCGATTTTGCGCTGTCGTCGAGCGATGCGACGATCTCGATAGGCCTGCTAACTTTTTCGAGGTACGTTTTCAACTGAGTCTTGAGATTGGCGTCAAGCATGTCGATTCGATTCCGTGACGAGGGGTATTGGTTTCCCGGCACCGCACGCAATCCGGATAGGACAGGTGCGGCCCAGGGACGCGCGAACCACTGTATCAAGCGATCCGCACGGTGTTGCTGATGCGCCGCGAGGCGCCTGCTGCGAAAGCTCGGGAGACCTTAGATCTTGCCGATCAGGTCCAGCGACGGGGTCAGCGTTTCTGCGCCCGGCGTCCACTTGGCGGGGCACACTTCACCCGGGTGAGCCGCGATGTATTGCGCAGCCTGCACCTTGCGCAGCAGCTCGCCTGCGTCACGGCCGATGCCGTTGTCGTGCACTTCGCAAAGCTTGATCTCGCCTTCCGGGTTGATCACGAACGTGCCACGCAGCGCCAGGCCTTCTTCTTCGATCAGCACGTCGAAGTTGCGCGAGATGGCCAGCGTCGGGTCGGCGAGCATCGGGTACTTGATCTTCTGGATCGTGTCCGACGTGTCGTGCCATGCCTTGTGCGTGAAGTGCGTATCGGTCGACACGCTGTAGATTTCGACGCCGAGCTTCTGGAAATCGGCGTAACGATCGGCCAGGTCACCGAGTTCGGTCGGGCAAACAAACGTGAAGTCGGCCGGATAGAAAACGAAAACCGACCACTTGCCCTTCAGGCTTTCTTCAGTGACGGTCACGAAATCGCCGTTGTGATAAGCCTGTGCCTTGAACGGTTTGACTTGACTGTTGATGATCGGCATTTGCAGAGTCCTCTTTCTGGGTGGTTGGAAAGTGGAGTCAGTATGTCAGACGACGCTTAATAGGTAAAGCGGATTGTTTTAATGATGGCAATAGTTTGACACTATTCATTCCGCTGCTGGTGACTATCGCGCCGGCTTAGTCCTTCAGAAGCCGCCAGAGGGTGGTACGGCCGATCCCCAGTGCCCGGCTTGCCGCGGCGCGATTGCCGCCGCACTGTTCGAGGGCGTGCATGACGTCCTCACGGGTCGGGGTGGCGCGGGCCGAATTGTTTCCGATTGTGGCATCTGAAGCGCCCGACGCCGCCTTGACGGCCGCCGTCCGCTTCATCCGCCCGAACTCGGGGAACACCGCCTGCCAATCTTGCGACGCGTCCGCGGCGGCGTCGCCGAAATAAATCGCCGCACGCGCAAGCAGGTTTTCCAGCTCCCGAACGTTGCCGGGCCACGCGTAGTGCTCGAAAAGCGGTGCGAGAAACGCCAGCACCCGCTCCAGCGCCGCTTCCGGCAAACCATATTGGAGCGCGCTGCGGCTCAACAAGTGCCGCGCCAGTGGCGCAACATCGCCGCGCCGCTCGCGCAGCGGCGGCAATTCTATCTGAAGCAGGTTCAGACGAAAATACAAATCCGCGCGGAACATGCCCTGCTCGACCAGCGCGTGCAGGTCGCGATGGGTTGCGGCAATGACCCGCACGTCGACCGGCGTGGCGCGCCCGGAGCCGAGTTTCATCACCTCGCGCTCCTGCAGCACGCGCAGCAGCCGGCTTTGCAGCGCGGCCGGCATCTCGCCGATCTCGTCGAGGAAGATCGTGCCGGTGTGCGCGATCTCGAACAGGCCCGGCTTGCCGCCGCGACGCGCGCCGGTGAACGCGCCCTCCTCGTGGCCAAACAGTTCGCTCTCGATCAGCCCCTCGGGCAGCGCCGCGCAATTGAACGCGACAAACGGATTGCCGCGCCGCCGGCTGGCGTTGTGGATGCCTTGCGCGACCAGTTCCTTGCCGGTGCCGCTTTCGCCGGTGAGCAACACGGTCGCGTCGTGCGCGGCGCCGGCCCGCGCGAGCCGGCGCACCCGTTCCAGCGCCGGCGAGCCGCCGATCAGATCGTTCAGTTGATGCCGCGCGACTAGATGCCTGGGCCGCTGGCTGGTGCGCAGCGAGCGGTCGATCCGCTGCGCGACCAGCGCGTCCTGCACCGTCACCACGGAGCCGGAGCGCACGCCCTGCTCGACGATCGGCACGCAGTTGACGATCAGCGCGCGGCCGCCGATCTGTTCGATGCGCTCGACGATCGGCAGGTCATTGGCGAGCGTTTCGCGCAGCAATGGTCCGACTGCGCGCACTACCTGCATGGGGATGTCCTGTTCGCGGCCCCCCAAGGGAGCTTCCTTCAGTACGTCGAGGCCGAGCAGTTCGAGCATCGCCGGATTGACGGCTTCGAGCTGGCCGGCCTCGTCGAAAGCGGCGACGCCGTCGCGCAAATGCGCGACGATCGTGTTCAGGCGCACGCGCTTCGACTCCTTCTGACGGCTCACGCGCGCCAGTTCCACGGAGCGCTCGAACGCTTCCTCGACCGCGCCGAGCGAGTAGAGGAAAACGCTCTCCATGCCGGCCTGCTGGGCGAAATCGCAGGCCATGCCGGGGCCGATAATGACGCGGCAGCCTTCGGCGGCGAGCTTGTCGACGGCGAGCCGCACCTCGTCGATCGAGCGGTACGCGCGCTGTTTCAGGCTGACGTTCAGCCACGGGCTCAGATCGACGAGTTCGTCCGGGATCGTTTCATGCAGCACCAGCCCGATCCGCGCGCCGGGCCATGTGGTGGTGGCGCGGGTGATCGCGTTCAGCACGTCGAAGCCGTTCACCTTGACCATGACGACCGGCACGCTCAGATGGTCGCGCAGATACGCGCCGTTCGATCCGGCGGCCAGCACGACGTCGACCGAGCCCGCGTCCACGTAGGCCTGCAACGCGGCGACGGCCTCGCCATAGCCTTCCCGGACCGGGAAGAACTTCGCGCGCTCGGCATAGCGCGGCGCGACCGTCTCGCAAAGCGACTGCAGCCGGCTGATACTGACAAGTGCGACGCCGGGACGGCTGGGATTGGCATTCGCAACGGACGACGTGAAGGTGGACACCGTGGCACTCCTGCTCGACGTTCGGGGCTCAGGGCTCAGGGCTTGAACCTGAAACATTCCATGAAACGTTTCATGGAACATCCATCCCATTCTGCCACGAATGACCGGAACCAACCATGCCGCCCCAACCCATTGATTACACTGAACAAGTCGCAAACGCCGCCAAATGGCATGCTTCCTGCGGATAACCCCGCATCCTGCCAACCACTTTCCCTTCCGGAGACACACCATCATGACCACTTCCGCCACACGCCGTGCCGCATTCCGCGCCAGAGTCAATGAGCGCCAAGGCCTGCTCGTGCCCGGCGCTTTCAACGCGATGAGCGCGCGCGTGATCGAGGACGCCGGTTTCGAAGCGCTCTACATCACCGGCGCGGGCGTCACCAATATGTCGCTCGGATTGCCCGACCTCGGCTTCATCGGTCTCGCCGAAGTCGCCGAACATACGGCGCGGATTCGCGATGCGGTCGCGCTGCCGCTGATCGTCGACGCCGACACCGGCTTCGGCAACGCGCTGAACGTGCGCCAGACCGTGCGCGTGCTCGAGCGCAGCGGCGCCGACGTGATCCAGTTCGAAGACCAGGTGATGCCGAAGAAATGCGGCCACTTTTCCGGCAAGGAAGTGGTCAGCGCGAGCGAGATGGTCGGCAAGATCCGCGCGGCCGTCGACGCCCGCGAAGACGGCAATCTGCAGATCATGGCCCGCACCGACTCGGCGGCGGTCCACGGCATCGAGGATGCGATCGAGCGCGGCCATCGCTTCATCGAAGCCGGCGCCGACATTCTGTTTATCGAAGCGACCGAGTCGCTCGCCGACATCGAACGTCTGCCGTCGCTGTTCGATAAGCCGCAGTTGATCAACATCGTGATTGGCGGCAAGACACCGGTGCAGTCGCGTGAAGCGCTCGCGAAGCTCGGCTACGGCGTCGTGCTGTACGCGAACGCGGCATTGCAGGGCGCGGTGCTCGGCATGCAGCGCGCGCTCGGCACGCTGAAGAGCAACGGCCGCCTCGACGAAGACGCGACGCTCGTCGCGCCGTTCAGTGAACGCCAGCGGCTCGTGAACAAGCCGCTGTACGACAAGCTGGATCGCGAGTACGCCGCGAAAAATTAAGCGGCGCGCGAACGATCGTGTTTCCGGCAGCGCCCCGCGCTGGCGGATTGGCAGACCGGCGCGCCCTGCGCCGGTCTTGCGTTGCGCGACGCCTACGGCGTTCCTCAACGGTATGGCGCCATTTATTGCGTTAGGATTCAGGGCTGGCGACGTATGGGTGGTCAATCGCGGCTTCATGCGTGCATTGCCAGCACTCGCCGTCCTGTCGCCCATCCGGCTCGTACGGCAGCCCGGATGCCGGACGCCCGGACGCCGGCAGCCCGGATGCCGGCAGCCCGGATGCCGGAAACACGCAATCGAAAGGTAGTCGCAAGAGACATGAAGTCCACACCATCGCGCGCAATGCGCTGGCAAGCTCGCTGCATCGACGCACCCACACGCATTGCCGCGGGGACCGCGCAATGACCGCCAGCAGCACACGCAATGCGCATGTCGGCTGGCTGCCGTACCTCGTCGCGGCCACCTTCTTCATGGAGTATCTCGATACCACGGTGATCGCCACCGCGCTGCCGCAGATGGCGCACTCGTTCGGCGTCGGTCCGAACAGCCTCAGTCTCGGCATGACGGCGTACATGCTGGCGCTGGCGATCTTCATCCCGGCGAGCGGCTGGGTCGCCGACCGCTGCGGCGCGCGCACGGTGTTCTTCAGCGCGATCGGCGTGTTCACGGCGGCCTCGGTGTTGTGCGGGCTGTCGCAGAACGTCGTCGAGTTCACCGCCGCGCGCGTGTTGCAAGGCATGGGCGGCGCGATGATGGTGCCGGTGGGCCGCCTGATCGTGGTCCGCAGCACCGGGAAGAGCCGCATGATGCAGGCCATCTCGACCATCACGTGGCCGGCGATCGCCGCGCCGGTGGTCGGCCCGCCGGTGGGCGGCTTCATCACGACCTATGCGTCGTGGCGCTGGATCTTTCTGCTGAACGTGCCGTTCGGCCTGGCGGCGATGGCCGTCGCGCTCGCGCTGGTGCCGAACCTGCGCGGCACCGAACGCAAGCCGCTCGATCTCGTCGGCCTGCTGCTGAGCGGCTTGACGCTGACGGCAATTCTGTACGGCGCGGAACTGGCGAGCCAGCCCGGCACGAATCCATGGCTCGCCGGGGCGGTCGTGCTCGCCGGCTTGCTGATGGGCGTGGTGGCGTTCCAGCATGCGAAGCATCACCCGCATCCGCTGACCGACGTCTCGACGCTGAAAATTCCGACCTTCTCCGTGACGGTGGTGACGGGCTCGTTCACGCGCATCGGCATCGGCGCGGTGCCTTATCTGATGCCGCTGCTGTTCCAGGTGGGCTTCGGTTTGTCCGCGTTCCGGTCGGGGCTGCTGCTGCTCGCGAGCGCGCTCGGCAACCTCGGCATGAAGGCGCTGACCACGCGCATCCTGCGGCGTTACGGTTTTCGCATGGTATCGATCGTCGACGTCACGGTGGCCGGCGTATTCATCATTGCGTGCGGACTGCTGACGCCGAACGTGCCGCTCGCGCTGGTGCTGTTGGTCGTGTTCGTGTACGGCGTGGCGCGCTCGATGCAGTTCTCGACGCTGGCCACGCTGGCCTACGCCGACGTCGCGCAGCCGCAGATGAGCGCGGCGAGCACGTTATGGAGCGCCGCGGCGCAGATGACGATCGGCCTGGGCATCGCGTTCGGCGCGGTCTCGCTGCGGGTGGCGGCGTTCATAGGCGGCGAGACGACGGGCCACGCTTTCACGCTTGACGATTTCCGTCTCGCGTTTCTGTTTGCCGGGATGCTGACGCTGGTGTCCGTGATCGGTTATATGGGCCTCGCGCGCGACGCCGGACAGAGCATCGGCGGCGGCTCGCGCGCCAGTGAAAATCCGGCGAAGGGTTGCTCACACCACCGCAACCTTTGACCGCTTCGACCAACCAGCCGGAGGCACGTAGTGCAAGCGAACGAACTGACGATCTCAAGCGACAAGACTGACCTCGACATCGAGATGGTCTACGGCTTCCTGTCGCAGGAAACAGCATGGGCCAAGGGGATGCCGCGTGTGACGTTCGAGCGGGCCGTCGCGGGCTCGCTATGTTTCGGCGGCTATATCGACGGCAAGCAGATCGCGTTCGCGCGCCTGATCACCGACGAAGCGACCTTCGCGTACCTGTGCGACGTATTCGTGCTGCCGGCGTATCGCGGCAGCGGCTATGCGTCCACGTTGATGAAACACGTATTCGCGAGCCCGTCGCTCAGCGGTCTGCGCAGAATCGTGCTGGTGACGACCGACGCGCATCACGTCTACGCACCGCACGGCTTCACGCGACTGTCGAATCCGGAACGCTATATGGAGTTGCATAACCCGGACGTCTACAAGACCGCTTGAGCACGGCGCAGGCGATAGCGGTGGCGAGCTAACGCGGCCTCAGCCGTACGCGCGCTCGCGCATCCACTTCGTCATGATCCACTTGTCGCCGTCGAGCACCGGCGCGCCGCCGTGCAAGGTCAGCGGATCGAGTTGCCGTTGGCCGTTCATATAGCGGAAATACACCGCGCCGCCCTGCCGTGCCGCGACCGACATGCCCGCTTCGGGGAACGTCGTCTCGCCGCCGTCGGGGACGTCGTTCAGATAGACCACCAGCGTCGCGACGCGCTGGCCGCCCCGAGCGGTATGCACCGCGCTGCCCGGTTGATCGGGCGGGAAGTAGTCGAAATGCGGCCGGTATTCACCGGTCGTGCCGTAGTGCAGGATCTGCAGCCCTTCGCCGTTTTCGACCGGCCAGTTCATCAGACTCGCGATGCGCCGGTCGAGCTTCTCGATAAACGGATCCTCGCCGCGCTGATACCAGATGCCTTCGCTGGTCCGGTTGCGGATCACGTCTTCCTTGCCGGTGTCCGGATTGACCGTGGTGGAGCGCTTGAGCCGGTGACGCGAGCGTTCGATCATCCCGGCGCACTCGTCGGGCGACAGCACGTCGGCGAATACGATCACCTGCGGCCGCTCACAGCGCATCAGCACGCGAACGTCGCGATCGTACGCGCGAATCAGATTGCCGCGCGCAACCGGCGGCTCGTCGTACTGGTAAGTTTGCGGCGCGGCTTTGGCGAGCGCCGCCTCGGTCGCGGCCGCCGCGGCAAACGCGGAATCCGCCGGATTCAGGCCAAATGTTTTGTGCACAGCGACGTGCGCCGCGTCGGCGGCGAACCCGGCCTGCACCATCGCGTCGATCATCGAGTCCGGACTGCAGCCGCGCGCCACGTTGCTGCTGAGCCACTCTTCCCATGCGGCATCCACTACTGGCATAGCACTCCCTGTTCGTCAGCCTGAAGCAATACTGGATCAACTGGCCGAATCATAGCAAGCGCGACACACGGGCGAGGATTCGACCGCGGGCAAGCAGCACAATATCGGAAAACAATGCGAAATGGGCGGCGGTCATTCCCTATCCGTTCGACGCCACCCCGCGCATCCGCAGCGCCTCCGCTCTGCCGGCCAGCAGCCACACGCCGACAGCGACGGACGCGGCGACCAGACCCGCCACGCAAAGTGCGGCCGCAAAACCATCGGCGAAGCTCGCGTGCGCGGCTGACGTCAGCGCGGCGCGCAGCATCGGCGGCAGATGCGCGGTAGCCTGCGCCGTGTCGCCGGCCAGCACGCGCGACATGAAGCCCGCATCGAGGGCGGCTTTCACGTCGGGAGTCAGTGGCGTAGCCGCGACGAACGCCGCGTGCGTGCGCGCCGCTAGCACCGCGCCGAGCACACCGACCGACGTGACGATCGCCGTGAAGCGCGTCGTCGTGCTGATGCCGGACGCCATGCCGGTCCGGTCCGGCGGCACGCACGCCATGATGGCCTTCTGCGTGTCGCCGTTCAGAATCCCCGCGCCCAGCCCGGTCACGATCATGCCGAGCGCGACCCATGCGTAGCGCTCGCCGCTGGCCATCAACGCCGTCAGAAGGTTGCCGAGCGCGATCAGCAGCAAGCCCGCCGACAGCAACGCCAGCGCCGGAATCCGCTTGCCGAGGGCCGCGCCGATGTACGGCCCCACCACCATCGCCAGCGCGAACGGCAGCATGCCGACGCCCGCGGCCACCGCCGACAGACCGAACGCGTTCTGCAAATACAACGGCAGGAACGTCATCATCACTTGCGCGCACGCGGCGTAACCGAACATCGCGAGCACGGCGGCGACAAAGCGCGGCTGCCGGAACAACCCGAGGTCGACCACTGCGTGCGTGCGGACCCGCTGCGACTGGATGAACGCGCCGAACAGCAGCGCACACGCGACGAGCCGCGCGCCGGTGGCCCAGCTCGCGAGGCCGCCCGCCGGCACCTCGATCAACGCCCAGATGCCGAGCGCGAGCGCGACACCGAACAGCAGGCTGCCGGCGGCATCGAGCGGACCGGGCGCGGGGTTGCGCGACTCGCGAAGCGCGCGTGACGCACACCACGCGAGCACCGCGCACACGGGCAGATTGAGCAGAAAGATCCAGCGCCAGCCGAGCCATTGCGTGACGACGCCGCCGACCAGCGGCGCCACCGTGGTCGCGACGCCCATGCAGGTGCCCCACACGGCCCACGCGCGCATGCGTGCCGGGCCGTCGTGAAAGGTGTTCGCGATCACGGCGAGCGCCGCGGTGAGCAACATCGCGGCGCCGACGCCCTTGACCGCGCGCGCGACGTTCAGCACGGCCGCCGACGGCGCGACGCCGCAACCGAGCGACGCCACGAAGAACACGGCGAGCCCGAGCAGCAGCATCTTCTTGCGGCCGACGCGATCGGCGAGCGCGCCCGCCGGCAACAGACACGCGGCGAAGGCGACCATATACGCGCTGACCACCCATTCGACGTCGGCGAAACTCGCGTGGAACGAACGCGCGATCGACGGCAACGAGACGGCCACGACGTTGGTATCCAGCACGATCAACGCGCAAGTAGCCGACGCGGTGGCCAGTACGAACGCGGGGTTGGCGGCCGGCTTTTGCGCGGGCGGTGTGCGGTGGGCTACAGCGGACGACATACGGGCAGACGGTGACGGATCGAAGTCACGTCATGGTAGCGACGCTTCTATTGCCTGTCATTGGCATAAAATCACAAAATAATTAGCTCTGGTGGCAATACGGAAAATCATGCGGCAACTCGAACTACGTCATATCCATGCCTTCGTTTGCGTCGCGAAACAGCTGCACTTCTCGCGTGCCGCCGACGAATTGGGCATCACCGCGCCATCGCTGACCAAGCTGATCCAGCAAGCCGAACGGCTGCTCGGCGTGCGGCTCTTTCATCGCACCAAGCGCTCGGTGGCGCTGAGCGCGGCGGGCAGCGCCTATCTCGCCGAGGCGCTCGTCGCACTCGACCATCTCGCGCGCGGCGAAGAGCGCGCGGTGCTGGCCGAGCGCGGCGAACTGGGGCGGATCGAAGTCGGCTACGTGGCGTCGGCAGCGTATGCGGGCGTGTTGCAATGGGCGGTCGGCGGATTTCGCGGCACCCATCCGGGGGTCGACGTTTCGATGCGCGAAGTGCCGATGGACGGCGTCTCCGCGATGCTGCGCGACGGCCTGCTCGACGCCGCCTATGTCCGCCCGCCGATGCCGCTCGCCGACGGCATTCAGGCCAAGACCGTGCATCGCGACCGGTTCGTCCTCGCGCTACCGGCCGATTGCCCGCTGGCGGCCGCCGCGACCATCCGGCCCGCGCAACTGCGCGACTACTGCTTCGTGCTGCCGGAGCAGGAAGCGGGCACCTTCGAAGTGGCGCGGCGCGGACGCTTCCCGCCCCGGCTCGGGCCGCGGCCCGGCACGCTCGCGGCGGTGCTGGCCTGCGTGTCGCTGGGCGGCAACGTGGCTGTCGTGCCGCATACGCTGGCCGATTGCATCGCGTTGCCGGGGGTCGTGTACCGGAACATCGCCGGTCAGCCAATCGCGTCGGAGATCGCGATCGCGTTCCGCAAGTACGAGCGGGCGCCGGCCGTCAATGCGTTTCTCCACTTCGCGCGGGACGCCAAAGGCCGGGCCTGAAGCCACAGTGCGGGCTCCGGTGCTACCCGTTGGCCGTCTTTCGTTATATCCTGTCGAATATCACGGTAGGCTTCGTGACGCGCACAAGGGCTCCGCTTCAGGCGTTCCAGTCCCGCGTGACGAAGCACAACGAGCCAGCAGGAGCCAATAGCGGTGCGCAGCCGATCCCCTTTGTCCGATCTCGCGGAACGCGGTCAACGCTTTGCGAACGAGATTTCGTCGACCATCGTCGCGGTTAGATCAGCGTCCGAGCGTGGCCGCGCCGAATCGATCCGCGATGTCGTCGATGCCTATCGGCGCCTGTACGGCAGCGTGCAGCGCTTCGTCCTGATGCTGACCGACGACCAGTTGAATTTCGCGTCGGTCGGCACGTCGGGCTCACACTCGCTGAACCAGTTGCTGTCGATCCTCGCCGAGCAGGCGCGAGCGGCGGGCTTCTCCCGTCTGCGCGAACTCAAGGCGGCGATCGAGGAAGCGCGTCCGGCGGAACAACTGCGCGACGCAATTTTCTCCGACGCGTTCAGCAACGATCTGGCCGCGTTGCGCAAGGTGGTGACGGAACTCGAACGGCTTGACGCGGCCTTCATCGGCCTGTGCGTCGGCCATGTGCTGGAACAGCACGCACGTGCGGCCGGTGACACGAATTCAACCGCTGGCGGCGGGCGCAGTATCGCGCGAAGCACAACGACTGCCAGCGCCAATCCGCGCAAAGCGCACGCCGAGCCCGCCCTCGCCCGCTCAACGACTGATTAGCCAGTGCCGCACATGAACGCTTTTTTTTGCCCATCGTTATATCTGTTGGAATACACCGCTAGGCGCACGCACGCATTCAGCCCGCCTGACACCGAACCGGATTCGAGACATTCGAGACTCCCATGTACACGCCCCCGTTTCGTCTTGCCCAGCCATCACGTCTGAAACTGTCCGGCGACGAGCTTGCCGGCGCCGCGATCCACGCCGCCGCACCTTGCTGCGCGCCCGCCAAAGTAGCGTCCTCGAACACCAAACGGCGCGCGCGCCTCGCTGAAATCGACAGTCATCTGCATTGTTCGATCATCGGCACCTGTCTGAGCACGCACGAACTGCGCAAGCTGTTGCCCAAATTCACGGGCCTCGACCGGCGCAACGCGAGCGATCTCGAGATTCATCACTGCGCGGTCGAACTCGCGATCGAAGGCGGCGCAGGCGCCAAAGCGCTGCACAAGCTGCTCGACGAGCACTATGCGGCGGCGATCCGCCGCTTCGACAAAGCCGCCGACGACGTCGATCTGCTCAGGCTCTGGGACGAAGCGCTGAACAGCGGCGACATCCCGCCCGCCTACTGGGCGTTGATGACACATCCGTTTGCGACCATGCCGGTGCGCCAGAAAGCGTTCGGCGAATTGCACATGCTGTCGCATCTGGTCGGCGCGGCCAATCGCGCGGATATTCGCCGGCTGGTGGCACTGGAGGAAGAAAACGCCGCGTTGAAGGAGAAAGTGGAGCGGCAGCAGAGTCGTCTGCAGGAACTCAGCATGCAGCGCGATGCGTCGATCGCTGCGCTGAACGAGCAGATCGCACAACTCAGCGCACAGGCATCCCGTCAATTGCCCGCCGATGCCGCCAGGCTCGAAGCCGAGCTGCAACACCTGCGCCACAAGCTGGCCGACGCGGATCAGCGCGTCGTGCTGCATACCAGCCGCCGCGAGGCCGCCGAACAACGCACGCTTCAGGAACAAGACGCGGCGCTCGCGTTACGCAAGAGCCGCGACCAGGCGCTGGCGCTGCTCAAGCTGGTGCAAAGCGAATGCGATGCGCTGGAACGCGCGACCGTGGACGCAGCGGACACCGCGAGCGGCGCCGGTATACGCCGGGCAAGCCTCGACAGCGTGCATGGCAAGCGGATCGTGTATGTGGGCGGCAGGCCCGGCTCGAACGCCGCGCTCAAGCGGCTCGTGGAAGCTGCCGGCGGCGCTCTGCTGGTGCACGACGGCGGCGTGGAAGATCGCAAGGGACTGCTCGCCGCTGCGTTGCCGGGCGCGGATATCGTCGTGTTTCCGGTGGACTGCATCGACCACGATTCGATGAATACGCTCAAACGGGTCTGCGAGCGTCATCAGATCGACTATCACCCGTTGCGCACGGCGAGCGTGGCGAGCTTCGTCGAATTGATGGCCCGGCTGCACCCCGAGCATCTCGCTCAACTCGGCAATCCGCCGCCTTCGGCGTTTTGCCTGCGGCATGGTTGAGCGCCAGGCTCGCCTGGCAGGGGCGCCAGGGGTAGCCGACTAGCGACGGATCAGCCGGGTCAGCTCGGCGATCTGTTTCGCGCAACTTCGCTGAGCCTGTTCTTCGACGTCGCGATACAGGCGAATGATGGTCTCGCCAACCGGCGTGAGCGTGCAGCCTCCGCCGCTTTGACCGCCCTGCTCCGAATGCGTGGCTGGCGACTTGAGCGAGCGGTTCAGCTCGTCGATCAGCAGCCAGGCGCGCCGGTACGACATGTCGAGGCTGCGCGCCGCCGCCGAGATCGAGCCGTACTCGCGCACCGCTTCGAGCAGATCGACCTTGCCCGGCCCGAGCGCGACCGCGCCTGCGTTGCGAATACGCATTCTGAAGCGCACTTCGGGGCGTGCCTTCGCGGACTTCTTCGCCGGTGCGGGTTTGGTTTTTGCGGTGTCAGCCATGCGCGAAAGCATACACGAACCGCCTCACGCTGCCACCTGGCCGAACGGCCTTCAGCTATGGCGCGCAAAGCAGTGTCCGTAGTCCTCGCAGCCCGGGCAACCTGGCGCGGGACCGGGCTGCAAGCCCAACGAAAGCGCGCGTTGTGCGGCGAGGAATTTCTTCCAGCGCAGGTTGGCGACATTCAGCGCGACGAGCGTCGGGAAATAGCGCGTCAGCATCCACGTGACTTCGTCGCGGCCGGCAAGGCCGAGGTCGCGCCATAAGTGGTCCGGGCGCAAGCAGGCGTGGGCGATGATCGTGGCCATACAGCGAGCGTCGTCGGCGTGGACGGTGGTGCTTGTGTGCGTGAGTAACAGCGTGTGAAGTGTACGGATGAAGTTGGCGTGCTCGTTGGCGTTGGCGTTAATGCTAACCGCAAGCGGCAATGCGGGCACGGCCGCTTGCCTGAAATGCCGCGCTAGCAGCGCGTGCCACTCGCGCGGCTGGAGTCCGAGCAACGCGAGTTCGTTGTGCGCGTCGCGTGCGGCAATCAGCTTGGCAAATAGCCGCGTGTCCGTGCAGGCCGCGTCCGTCGCCACGCTCAGCCATTTGCTCAGGCACGCGGCAACCTGCGGGTCGAGCGGCAACGAACGCAGTTCGTCGCCGGCCTCCGCAGCCGGTGCAACATAGGCAGCATGCGCAAGCGGATCGTCAGACATGGCGGCAACGCGATGATGAATGGCGGACCATCTTACGCCAGACAGCGCGACCCGGACGCCTAAGCCAACGGCGCTAGAACACGCGCCTCGATCCGCGCGAGCCGTTTGACATGACGTGGCGCGGGCAGGATGTCCGAGCCGGAGAACAGGATCGGCGCGCCGTCTTGCGCATCGAGCATGCGCCCGCCGCATTCATAAGCGACCAGTACGTTCTCGCCGACCGGCGTGTTGAAGAGCTCGTGCCACGAGAACGTCACGATGTAGCCGTCCCCTCCCACCGCGACGAACACCGTGCGCTTGAACTCGCCGGGCACATCGTTCGGCAGGCCCGCCTCCGTGATCAAGGTAGTCAGGCGCACGCCGCGGTACGCGTCGACGGTACGAATGAAACGGTTCGTCGTATAGCAGCGCAGATCGAACGGCGTCGCCATGACGCTTTCGAACCGCCTGAGTTGCTCGAGCCTAAACGACAACGGACGCTGGAACCGTCCGCTCAGCACGAACGCGCCGTCGACGGCGGGCGCGGCAATCACATTCACATTATCCATACGCGGTTATCTCCAGCATCGACGCCCAGGTGGCCTGTTCATTCGCTATGTCCGTGTGTATATTACGCTGCGATGGCCGTATCGGTGCGGAACTGCGTCGATACACACTATATCGTCAGCCATATCGACCGCTCTGCCGCGTCATTTTCAGCGCAGTCATCCATCGCAATGAATGATGCGCGCCGGCATGCGGCCACCAGCTACGTGCGGATCTTCCCGCTCAATTGACACAACATCGACAACGTCGCCGCACAACATGACGCGATGACGTCGTAATATAGCAACCTTAATAACGCACCGGGGTTATCGTATGATTCGCAAGCTGCTTGCATCTCTCGTCGCACCTCTCGTGGTCGTCACCGGCATCGTGACGGCCCCGCCCGCCTTCGCCGAGAACGACACAGTCAACGTGCTGTATGCCGGTTCGCTCGTCAATCTGATGGAGCGCAGCATCGGCCCCGCATTCGAGAAAGCCACCGGCCAGCAGTTCCGCGGCTACGCGGCCGGTTCGAACAAGATCGCCAATGAGATCAAGGGCAAGCTGCGGCGCGGCGACGTGTTCATCAGCGCGAGCCCGAAGGTGAACAGCAGCCTGATGGGCGAGGCGAACGGCGACCACGTCACGTGGTACGTGAATTTCGCCGAATCGCCCTTGATGATCGGCTATAACCCGCACAGCAAATTCGCGTCGCAGTTCAAGAGCAAGCGCTGGGATCAGGTGCTGCAGGAGCCGGGCATCCGCATCGGCCGGACCGATCCGAAGCTCGATCCGAAGGGCGCGTTCACCGTCGAAATGATGACGAAGGCGGCCGAGCTCTACCATCAGCCGGACCTGGTCGAGAAGACGCTCGGCGCCCCGGAAAATCCCGCGCAGGTCTTGCCCGAGGAAACGCTGGTCGGCCGCCTGCAATCGGGCCAGCTCGACGCCGGCTTTTTCTATTCGACCGAGACGTCCGACCTGAAGATTCCGGCGCTGCGTCCGGCGCCTGAATTGCAGGCCAAGGCCAGCTACACGCTGACGATCCTCAACGACGCGCCGAACCACACCGGCGCGGTCAGCTTCGTCGACTTCCTGCTGAGCGAGCAAGGCCGAGCGCTGCTCAAGCAGCATGGTGTCGACGTCGTCAAACCCACCGTGAGCGGCAACGTACAGGCGATCCCGCCTTCGGTGCAAGCCGTGCTCGACGCCGCCGCGCAATAACGCGGTGAAGCGCACCGCTGCGCGACCGCTGCTGTGGCTGGCGGCGCTGCTGGCTATCTATCTGTGCGCTCCGTTTGTCGCGAGCGTGCCGCAACTCGGCGCGGCGGACTGGGCGAATGTCGACTGGCGCGCGACGTGGTCGGCGGTCGGCGTGTCGGCGGCGAGCGCCACCGTGGCCTCGCTCGCGATCCTGCTCGGCGGCGTGCCGCTCGGCTATTTCCTGGCGCGTTCGAGCACGCGCAAGATGGCGCTGCTCGGCTTTGTCGTGCAGTTGCCGCTGGCGCTGCCGCCGCTGACCAGCGGCGTGCTGCTGCTGTTTCTGCTCGGCCCGTATAGCTGGATCGGCCGCTTCACCGGCGGCGTGTTGACGGATTCGTTCGCCGGCATCGTGCTGGCGGAAATCTTCGTCGCCGCGCCCTTTCTGATCATTGCCGCGAAGTCCGCGTTCGCCGCCGTCGATCCGGTTCTCGACGACGTCGCCGCGACGCTCGGCCATCATGCCGGCAGCCGCTTCTTCCGCGTGATGCTGCCGGTTGCGTGGCCGGCGATTCGCGCGGGACTCGCGCTCGCATGGCTGCGCGCGTTCGGCGAATTCGGCGCGACCGTGATGGTCGCCTATCACCCGTATTCGTTGCCGGTCTACACGTACGTGGTGTTCGGCGGCCAGGGGCTCCCGGCGATGATGCCCCTGCTGTTGCCCACGCTCGCGATTGCGATAGTCTGCGCGGCGCTGTCGATTTACAGCCTTCGGCCAAAGCCTGCGCTCGAACAGACCGAAATCGGCGACGACGCGCTGGCACCCGGCACGGACCTCACCGCAAGCCGCGGCGACGCCAACGATCTGCGCCTCGCGTTCCATTTGCGGCGCCAGCTAGGCGCATTCGATCTCGACCTCGCGTGGACGCCCGCGACGCGACGCCTCGCGATCATCGGGCCGTCGGGCTCGGGCAAATCGTTGGCGCTGCGCCTGATCGCGGGGCTCGAATCGAACGCATCCAGCACCGTGCAGCTCGGCTCGACCGAACTGCATACACTGCCGCCCGAACGCCGCCAGATCGGCTATATGCCGCAAGACTACGGCCTGTTTCCGCACATGAGCGTAGCGCGTCAGTTGGCGTTTCCCGTCGATGCCGACGCCGTCAGCGCGCGTTACTGGCTCGATCATCTGGGCCTCGCGCAACTGGTCGGGCGGCTGCCGCATCAATTGTCGTTCGGTCAGCGGCAGCGGGTTGCGCTGGTGCGCGCGCTGACGCGGCATAGCGAACTGCTGCTGTTCGACGAACCGTTCGCCGCGCTCGATACGCCACGGCGGCGGCGCTTGCAGCAATCGTTGCGGGCCTTGCAGCGCGAGATCGCCGCGGTGACGATCCTCGTCACGCACGATCCCGATGAAGCCGCGTTGCTGGCCGACGAGGTGCTGGTCGTCGAACAGGGGCGCGTGTTGCAGGCAGGCTTTATCGATGCCGTGTTCGAACGGCCGGCTTCGATGCGGGTGGCCGCCCTGCTCGGCTTGCACAACGTCGGCGAAGGCTCGATGAGCGCGGCAGGCCAGCTGGAGATCGGTCACGGGTTGACGCTCGTCACGCTCGTAACAGGCGCAAGCGGACAAGCACTCGCCGCCGGGCAGCGGGTGATGTGGCGCGTCTCTTCGCATGCGCTTTTCATTGCGCCGGACGGCGCGCATGCCGGGGTGGTCGAGTCGGTCGAATTGCGGCGCGGCGAGCGCTATGTTCGCGTGAATATCGCCGGGGTGCGTTTCGACATTGCCAGCGAGGATGCCCGTTTGCGCGAGGGCGCCCCGTGCCGGATCGATATCCATGCGGCAGGCGTGACAGTCTGGGCCGCCGCGTCGTCGTGCGGGCAGCGCTAGACTAGCGCTAGACTTCGCCCGCGTGAGCCCGGCTTCTGATCTCGGCGAGTGATACATCGGCCAATAACTTGCCGGACTCGAACACCGTCACCAGCGCCTCGTCCCACTCGCCCGCGATGGTGCGCTCATCCCACACGACGGGCAGCGTGACCGTCCGATATTCGCCCGTACGACGGTTCAGCAGCAGCGTCAGCCGCCCTTTCATCGAGCGCTTGGCGGCATCCGTGACCGGGTTCTTGCTCACGTCGTGCCACGCGTCGCCGAGGCGGATCGCGGAACACTTCATCGCGAAGCACTGCGTATCGCGGTTGATCTGCTGCAACAGCGCGCCGCCCATGCCGAACACGATGTTGTCGGCCGCGAAACCGGCCTCGTCCATCGCGGCAAGGATCGCCTCGATCGAATCCGGGTTCACGCCGTCACCCTGAATCACGCGCACGTTGTTGAGCACGCGCCGCCCCTTGCTGTTGACCACCGAGCCGAACGACGCGTCGAGCGCGCGCAGCGTCTGCAACACGATGGTGCGCGGGTCGCCGGAGTCGGGCCGGATCACCAGCGTGCCGCCGCAATCGAGCACGGCCTGCTTCAACTCGGTGCCCCACGCTTCGAGCGCGGCGAACAGGTCGTAGGAGTCGGACACCACCGAGACGATCGCCCCCGGCTTGCCGAAGCGCGCGATCATGTTGCGGAACGCATCGGTCTCACGCTCGCGGCCCCATGACGTGATCGTGCTGTGCTCGGCCGCCGGCACGGAAAACGCGGCCATCGTTTCGTTGTAATAGTGGTTTGCCGCCACCACGCCGAACACCGTGTCCGAGCCCATGAAACTGATGAGGTGCGCCGCGCCGCCGATCGCCGCAGACTCCGCGCTCGACACCCCGCGCGCGCCGAAGTCGTGCAGCTTGAATGGCAATTGCGTGAGGTCATCGCTGCTCTTTTGCAGGTAAGCGCGGATGGTCTTGCGCAGATGCCAGCTTTGCGTCGCCACCGTGATCGGATACCACACCCGCAGCAGCATCGTCTCCAGATACGAAGCGAGCCAGAACACTTGCGGGTCATCGCATTCGACCGTGACCAGCACGTTGTGCGTCGGCACGACCGAGCCTTCCGGCACCGCGCGAATCCGCACCGGCAGATAGCCGCCGCAATGCTCGACGACATGGCGCCAGCCCGCTTCGTTGAACGGCTCGCCGTGCGCGGTGAAAAAGGCTTTGGCCTGCTCGATCATGGCCGGCGTGATCGGCCGGCACAGATACTCCTTGATCAGCATTTGCAGGCCGAAGAACAGCGTGCGGTCGTAACGCCCGCCACGCGACTCGATGTACGAGAACATCGCCGACGCTTCGGGCGGATATTGCAGATAGTGCGACGCCTTGTACGAATCCGTGTTGAGAATCGGATTGGACAGGATCGACGCGATGTCGTTGCGACCGCTAATCGCGTTTTGCATGGACGGTGCTGCGCTCACGTGACTTTCTCGAGGTGATCGAACGGATTCCGTTCTTTTACCATACACCGTCAAAATACCCTTGGTATCGCCCGCAACCGACTCTTCGACATGCGAATTATTTTTTGAACCGGCAACGCGAAGGCTGCCGGATTCTCAGAGCCGCAGCGTAGCCCTGTTCACCGCAAGCCGTGGCTGGCCGGGTTCAAAGCCCAAGCTTCAAAGCCCAGGCTTCAACTGCGGCGGCAAATTCGGCCACGTTGCCAACAGCCGGCCAAGCATGCTTTTGCGGCGTTCGGCCATGGCTGGCCACAGCATGCCGGCGAGCAGGCCGATGCCGTGCGCGAACGCGCTGTCGCGAGCCAACGTCACCAGCGGCACGCCGCGGCTCAACGCATCGTTGACCTGCCGGTCGTCGCGCGGAAGCTGATGCGCGACTTTCGCGCCAAGGGTCTTTTCGAGCATCGGCAGATTGATCTGCGCGTTCTTGTCGTATTGATTCACCACGACCCGCACTTTGCTGTCCGGATAGCCGAGTTCCCGGAAGATATCGAGCATGCGGCGGCCGCCGTGCAGGTACAGCGGAGTCTGCCGCACCACCATGCAGATCGCGTCGCTGTGATCGAGCGCATGGATCGTCAACGGGTTGAGGCTCGGTCCGATGTCGATCAGCACGGCGTCGTAGCGCTCGCGCACCAGCGCGAGAACGCGCTCCAGCTGCGCGGGCAGCATCTCGGCGGCCTTGAGCGGATCGCCCGCGCCCGCCAGCACGTCGAGATTCGCGTGCACCGGCATCACGCACGAGTCGAACAACGCGGCGTCGAGGCGCTCGATATGCGAGCACAGATCGGCGAGCGTCGTCGGCGGGGGCTTGTCGGCGATCAACAGACTCGCATCGGCGAATTGCTGGCTCAGGTCGATCAGCAGCACGCGCCGGTCGCGCTGCGCGGCGAGCGCGCAGGCGAGATTGACCGCGATCAGCGTCGTGCCGCTGCCGCCCTTGCTCGATGCAAACGACACGACCCGTCCGGTGCGCCAGCCGGCCGCGTTTTTCCTCGCGTCGATCTGGCTGAGCGCGGTGGCGAGCGCCTGCGAGTCGAGCGGCCATGACAGCACGTGCCGCACGCCGACGCGCATCGCCGCGCCCAGCAACGCAGTGGACGGCGCCGGCGTCACCAGCATGCAGTGCAGCGCCGGCCAGCAGGCCAGCGCTTCTTCGATGCCGTCCAGTTCGCGCGCGTTCAGATTGGCGTCGTCGATGATCAGCAGATCGGCGCTCCTGATCACCCGCGCTTGCGCCCGCAGTTGCCGGACCGTGCCGTATGCGGTGCGCAGCCGGTAACGCACGCCGCTCTCCTCGAGGCGCGCGACGATCTGCTGCGCGTTCTCGATGCTGGCGGCAATCAGGAAGATGTCGATCATGTCGGGTCTCCGCCGGTCTGAGGCCGCCGTTTGACGAGGCCACGCCGACGACGGTCGACGTCCGGATTCATGCGTCGAAATCGGACCGGTGAACCGGCGCGCCGCGATCGTCGTTCCGTTCTGGCGCCACCGGCATCTCGTAGAGCGCGTCGCGCAACAGGTCGCGCTGGATCTCGGCCTGAGCCTCACGCCTGAGCGCCTCGGCGACCACCAGCGTCAGCAGATCGACCGGCGGCGCGGCGAACAGCGCACGTCGCGCGGCGACATGCCGGCGATAGGAGAACCCGGTTGCACCCGCGGCTCCCCGATGGTTCAACCGCGCTGCGGCGGCCGGCTCGCAAATCAGTTTGTTCATGACAACCCCCGAAGGATGAGTCTTCTTTCCAGGTCCAGGTGGCCGTGTCCGCGCAACTGCACGGACACGGCACCCAGTGCACCTCGTAACGCGTGTCTCTCTCTGGAGACTGTGGCCCCTCCCCGCTTCGTCGCGCCGGTTGGTCCTGACCGTGCGCTACCCTTCCCTTGTTCGGTAATGCATCGCTCGCAAACGGCGCGAGCGCGGCACCTGTCGTTATTGCGACCCTCTTCGTGTCCGTCGGTAAAAAATGGACCCAGCGGCGAAGTCTACGTTTCACGCCGGTCTCTTCTCACCGTAGCTTGCCTCGTGCTGTGGACCGGGCGGCAACGCAGTCGCTATGTAACACTTATTGCAATGGCCATGCCATGTCTGCCCGAACCCATATGCCGCCGTGATGTTCGCTGCGTCGCCCCCTTTGATGGGGCGGCTCGCGGCACGCGTTGATTCGTTTATGACACGCGCTCGAGTAGCCATGCGGCGCGCCGCGGAAAGATGTACCTGCGGCCAGGCTTGCCGATCACACACGCGCTGCGCTGCTGGCCTTGGGTTGCACCGCGCGCCCGGTCAAATCTGCCGATAGGCCGGTGCGTGACAGCGCGCTCGCCACGGCCTGTCCCATATGTAGCAGACGTGAGACACCATGAAGTGCGAACCTCGAATCCATATCGCGCTTTGCCGCAGCCGGATTGCATTGTTATGTGGGGTGCCTCGCATAGCGGAGGTTGACCGATTTTGCTTTAATCGTCCGCGACGATGCAGTTACGAGAAAATCATTTCTGAATCCATATTTGTTTGTATGGCGCTATCAGGCGCTTTCGCTTATCGTTAGACCAAGCGCCATTTAGAGCGCCTGTTTCAGGCCACCGAGGCAAGAAACGGTTTTCGTGATTCGGGGATGAAGTCGTCTGGCGGTTTCAGCAATGAACGCTGTTCCGCCACCGGTTCAACGTGTAGCACCTCGCGGTTCGCGCCGCCCGCTCCATGCCCCCGCCATCGCTACTACCGTGAATGCGTCGTCGCCGGGCTGCCGCAACCGGGCCCGAACGTCGTGACGCAAGCCAGGCCCGAATCCGCGCGAGCGAACCGGGCGGGTTCAGTTGACTGAAGGCCGGCACCGCCTGCCGGTCTGTCCAGTGAGTCGAACAGCAGTCCTGAAAGCAGCAACGAACCGGGGGTAACATGACTACGACTTGCACGCCTGTCGACACGGAACGCACCGTCCTGTGCGTGTCGAACTCGCCCGATCAGGAACTCGTCGATTTTCTGGCGGCGTCTGGCTGGCAAACCGTGCACGCAAAAAGCACGGCGATCGCCGAACGCATGATCGAGCGCGGCAACATCAAGGTCGGCCTCGTGCAACTGCCCGACGATTGCACATCGCAGCATCTGTCCGCGCTCGCGTCCTGCATGCGCCGCGTCGAAACCAACTGGGTCGCGCAGATCGTGCCCGGCCAGGCGGACAACGAACTGGTCAGCCGCTTCATCCTCGATTACTGCTTCGATTTCGTCACGCGGCCGTGGCTGAACGACCGGCTCGTGTTCGCACTCGGCCATGCGCACGGGCTGTCGAGCCTGCGCCAGACCTGCGTCGCGCCGGAGGCGTCGCTCGGCCGGCACGGCATGGTCGGACAATGCGAGGCGATGCAGCAGTTGTACCGGCGCATCGACAAATGCGGCGTGACCGAGGCGCCGGTGTTCGTCGCCGGCGAGTCGGGCACCGGCAAGGAACTGACCGCTCGTGCGATTCACGAGCGCTCGCCGCGCGCCGGCCGCGCGTTCGTCGCGATCAATTGCGCGGCGATTCCGCCGAGCCTGCTGCAAGCCGAACTGTTCGGCCACGAGCGCGGCGCGTTCACGGGCGCGCTGCAGCGCAAGATCGGCCGGATCGAAAGCGCCCACGAGGGCACCCTGTTTCTCGATGAAATCGGCGACATGCCGCATGAATGCCAGGCGGTCCTGCTGCGCTTTCTGCAGGAAGGCACGATCGAGCGGCTCGGCGGCAATGGGCCGATCAACGTCGATGCGCGGGTCATTTCGGCGACCCACGTCGATCTGGACAAAGCGGTCGAAGACGGGCGCTTCCGCTCGGACCTGTATCACCGTTTGTGCGTGTTGCGTCTTGTCGAACCGCCGTTGCGCGAGCGCGCCGGCGACATCAAGCTGCTCGCCAACTACGCGCTGAGCATGTACCGGCAGGACGGCGCGCGCAAACTGCGCGGGCTGTCGAGCGACGCGATCGTCGCGATGTCGAACTATCCGTGGCCGGGCAACGTGCGCGAGCTGATCAATTGCGTGCGGCGCGCCGTGGTGATGAGCGAAGGCCGCTTCATTACCGCAAGCGACCTCGGCTTGCCGGAAGCGGACAACGGGCCGGCCGTGACGCTCGCGGAAATCCGCAGCAAGGCCGAAAGGGATGCGATCGAACACGCGTTGCAGCGGCACGGCTACAAGCTGACCGAGACGGCCGCCGAGCTGGGCATCTCGCGGGCGACGCTTTACCGCCTGATGCATACGAACCGGCTGCATCAGGAGCCGGCGGCCGCGCGCGCGTCGGGCGCGAACGGCGGCACGGGCGCCGACGACGAGGCCGAGCGGCACGCGTCTTCGCTGGTTTGAGCCGGCGCGCCTGTGTCGCGGGTCTGGTCCGGTCGAGTTTGAGTTTGAACATCCGGTATCGCGCGGGCGAATCTGCGATATCGGCTCGGCAGCGCCTGGTGCCGCCGGGAGTGTTCTGCCCGCCTGTCGACGACCCGTTGGCGTCGCTGCGCTGAACGCCGTTCAGCCGCACCGGAGTGGATTTGGCCGATCAGCACGTTCCGGCGTCCGAGCGCCGCCCCTCCCCCGTCCTGCCCGCTCAGGCCGCGCCGTGCGACGCGCTCGTCATCCGCGCGCAGCCGCTCAGTTGCGACTCACCCTGCCGACGTAAAAAGCTCGCGCTGGCCGCGACCATCCTCGGTTCGAGCATGGCGTTCATCGACGGCTCGGTCGTCAACGTCGCGTTGCCGTCGATCCAGACCGAACTCGGCGCTAGCGTCGCAGCGATCCAGTGGGTCGTCGACGCTTATCTGCTGTTTCTCGGCTCACTCGTGCTGGTGGGCGGCTCGCTCGGCGACAAGCTCGGGCGGCGCACCGTATTCATCGCGGGGATCGGTCTGTTCACGCTGGCCTCGATTGCTTGCGGCCTCGCGCCGGGCGCGGCTGCGCTGATTGCGGCGCGCGCGGTGCAAGGCGTCGGCGCGGCGCTGCTGGTGCCGAGCAGCCTCGCGATCATCGGCGCGGTGTTCGACGACAAGGAACGCGGCCAGGCAATCGGCACCTGGGCCGGCGTCGGCGCGATCACGTCGGCGCTCGGGCCGGTGGCGGGCGGCTGGCTCGTGGATGCGTTTTCATGGCGGGCGATCTTCTTTCTGAACGTGCCGATTGCCTGCGCGACGGTCGCGCTGGCGTTCGTGGCGGTGCCGGATAGCCGGCAGGAGACGGCGCAGGGTCAGGGCGCGCGCGAGGCTCGAGCCCCGGCCGCCCGCCCCCGGCGGCTCGACGCCCGCTCGGCAGCCAGGCTCGACTGGCCCGGCGCGGCCACCGCGGCAGCCGGCCTCGCCGCGTTGACCTACGGCCTGACCCTCGCGTCGGCGCGCGGCTTCGGCGACCGCTGGGTGGTGGCATTGGTGCTCGGCGGCATCGTCGTGCTGATCGCCTTCGTGATGCTCGAAGCAAGAACCCACGACCCGATGATGCCGCTCGACGTGTTCCATTCACGCGACTTCGTCGGCGCCAATCTCGTCACGCTGCTGGTCTACTTCGGGCTGGGCGGCGCGCTGTTCTTCCTGCCGTTCACGTTGATCCGCGCGTATGGCTACAGCGCGACCCAGGCGGGCGCAGCATTGCTGCCGGTGCCGGTGACGATCGGCCTGTTGTCGCGTTTCACCGGCGGCCTCGCGAGCCGCTACGGCGCACGGGCGCTGCTCAGCGCGGGCCCGATCATCGCCGCAACCGGTTTCGCGATGCTCGCGCTTCCATGGGTGCGCGGCGAGTATTGGCGGGGCTTTTTCCCGGCGTTAGCCGTGCTCGGACTCGGCATGACCGTCACGGTCGCGCCGTTGACGACGACCGTGATGACGTCGGTGTCCGCCGCGCGCACGGGCGTCGCGTCGGGCATCAATAACGCGGTGGCGCGAGTGGCGGGCCTGCTGGCGATTGCGGTGCTGGGGATCGTGTTCATGTGGTCGCACGCTGCGGCGCTCGACGCCCGGCTCGATGCGCTGCATGTGCCGCCAGCCGCCCGCGCGGCGGCGAGCCTTGCGCAAGCTGGCATGGATTCGGGCGGCGCGCCGCTCGCGGCTGCGCCAGGCGCGCCCCAAGCCGAAGTCGCGCACGCGCAAGCCGACGCGCTAGGCGTGGCCCTTCGCGCAGTCGCGCTGGTATCGGCGCTTTGCGCACTGGCCGGCGCAGCGCTGGCGAGGTTGACGATCAGCGCGCAACGCAAGCCTTAGCAAGCATCGTGCGTGGCACGTTGCACGTTGCCCAAACTCAAGCCTTCCACAGTTCATCACACCCTGAAACATCGCGGTCGAACGGCCGCCATACTGATCTCCACACGTTCGATACCACCGTACGCAACCGGGAGCTTCAACATGGCGATCACCTGCTTTATCCGCTATCAGATCGACCCATTCCAGCGCGATGCCTTCGACGACTATGCGCGCAACTGGGGCCGCATTATTCCGCGCTGCGGCGGTCATCTGGTCGGCTATTTCCTGCCGCACGAAGGCACCAACGACATCGCGTGGGGCTTGCTCGCGTTCGACAGCCTCGCGGCGTACGAAGCCTATCGGGCGAGACTGCGAGCCGACGCCGAAGCGCTCGACAACTTCAGGCTCGCACAGACGAAACGCTTCATCCTGCGCGAGGAGCGCACCTTTACCGAAGTGGTCGAAGGAACCTTTAGCGTCGCGCCGGTTCGCACGATGACCACCGCCTGATCGTCTGGCCAGCGCATTGGCCCCGGCGGCCCGCAGTCAGCCGCAGTCAGCCGCAGTCAGCCGCGTTCGGCCGCGTTCGGCTATTGTTACGCATGGCGCCCGCGGCCCCGGCCGGCCGCGTGGCGTGGCGCGGCACAGCACGGCACAGCACGCCCGGCAGCCTTCGCCCGAGGAACTTGTACGGCCCGGCCCGTGTCGGTTCATGGTCACGCCGCCGAACCCAGCCCCGCGTTTCGGCACGGTCGTCCGCACCTGGTACCCCGCCTTACACCCTATGCGCAAACTATTTCAAGCCTGCCTTCTTGTTCTTCTCGTCATCGGCGCCGTGCCGGCGGTTGCCGCCGTCGCGCAAGCCGCCCCCGCGTCGCCGGTGTCGGGCAGCGCGGTCAGCCTGACGCCCGAGCAGGCTCGCGACGCCCTCGCCGTTCTCAACGACCCCAAGCGCCGCGCGCAAGTCGCCGATACGCTGCAAGCGATCGCCGCCGCCGGGGCGCTGAGCGCGCCGCCCGCCGCATCGGCGGTGGCGGCCGCGTCAGCCCCGGCAGCGGCCAGCGGCCCCGCTGCCCTCGTTCCCGACGCCTTCAAGTCCAACGGGCTCGCGTCGCAAATGGCCCGTCAGGGCGCGCATTGGGCCATGCAGCTCGGCGAATCTTTGCGCGTCTCGGTCGCCGCGCTGCTCGACGTCGCGTCGGTACGCGCGTGGTGGAACTGGCAGTTGACCAACTCGCATGCGCGCGCCGTGCTGATCAACGTCGTGTGGACGCTGCTGGCCGCGCTGGTGCCCGCGCTCGTGCTCGAATGGCTCGCGCGGCGCCTGTTGCGCCGCGCGTACAAGGCGCTCGCCGCGCGCCGCGAACGCAGCGAGCAGAACGAAACCGACGACGCGCAAGGCGATCTGCCCTTCGACGACGCGCCGCAACCGGCCGATGCGCGCCACGCCGCGCCGCCGCTGCCGATTGGGCCCGTGCCGCCCGTGCTGGAAGCCGAGGCACAGGCAATCAGCCCCGCGTCTGTTGCCGCGGACGCCTTCGCCAAAGACGAAATCATCGCAGCCCAGGGCAAGCGCAACGCCACCCATCACTGGACGCTGCTGCAGCGTCTGCCGCGCGCGCTGTTGATCACGCTGCTGCGGCTGTTGCCGCTCGCGGTGTTCGTCGGCGCGGCGAGCGCGCTGATGTCGATTTTCACCACCGACGGCACGCCGCAAGACCGCGCGCTCGACTCGCTGATCGACGTCTACGTGCTGAGCCGCGTGATCGTGCTCATCGGCAGCTTCTTTCTGCAACCCACCGCGCCGCGCCTGCGGCTGTTGCGCATGAGCGATGCGTGGGCCGTCTTCGTGCAACGCTGGGTCGTGCGCATCGTCAGCGTGGTGGGCGCCGGGGTTGCGCTCGCCGAGGTCGCGCAGTCGCTCGGTCTGAACGACGCGGCGCATCTCGCGCTGTTGAAGGCGGTCGCGCTCGCCGGCCACGTGATGATCTCGATCCTGATCCTGCAATGCGCGAAGCCGGTGGGCGATTTGATCCGCAAGAGCTTCGTCGAGCGCGAGTCGCTGGAGAACCTCAGCAATGCGTTCGCGGATGCGTGGGCGTGGTTCACGGTGGCCATCGTGATGGCGCTGTGGTGCGTCTGGGCATTCGACGTGCGCAACGGCTATCGCGCGCTGATTCATATCGGCGGCTGGACGGTGGCGATTCTGGTGGGCGCGCGGGTCGTGTCGATCGTGATCTTCGGCGCGCTGGCCCGGCTCTTCAACGTGCAGGACGATTCGGCGAGGTCGCTGCTGCATCAGCACGCGTACCGCTATTACCCGCTGATGCGGCGCGTGATCGGCTGGGTCATCGGCATCGTCACCGCGCTCACGCTATTGCAGGTATGGGGCGTCGACGTCGTCGATCTGTTCCGCCCGGGCACGATCGGCCATCGGCTCGCGTCGGCGCTCGCCACGATCGGCGTGGCCGCGATCGCCGCACTGATCGTGTGGGAAATCGTCAACGTGTCGGTCGAACGGCGGCTGGACCTCTGGACCACCAGCGGCGATCTCGTGCGCGCCGCGCGCTTGCGCACGCTGATGCCGATGCTGCGCAGCGCGCTCTTCTGCGTGATCGCGCTGGTGGTGGTGCTGACCGGTCTGAGCGAACTCGGCGTGAACATCGGGCCGCTGCTGGCGGGCGCGAGCATCTTCGGCGTCGCGCTCGGCTTCGGCTCGCAAAAGCTGGTGCAGGATTTCATCACCGGCATTTTCCTGCTGATGGAAAACGCGATGCAGGTCGGCGACTGGGTCACGCTCGCGGGCGTGTCCGGCACCGTCGAATATCTGTCGATCCGCACCGTGCGGCTGCGCGGCAGCGACGGCTCGCTGTTCACCGTGCCCTTCAGTTCGGTGTCGACGGTGAACAACACGAATCGCGGGCTCGGCAATGCAGCGGTGCGGGTCAACATCGCGTTCGGTCAGGACGTCGATCGGGCGATCGACACGCTCAAGGAAATCGGCGCCGCGCTGCGCGAGGAAGAGAAGTTCAAGGACGGCATCCTGTCGGACTTCGCATTCTGGGGCGTCGATGCGGTAGACGGCTCGGCCGTCACGCTGGCCGGCCAGATGCAGTGCCGCGACACCGCGCGCTGGGGCGTCCAGCGCGAATTCAACCGGCGCATTGTCGACCGGTTCCGCGAGCTTGGCATCGCGATCGCGAATCCGCAGCGCCATCTGCTGACGTGGGACCCGGAGAGTGGCGCGGCGAAGGTCGAAGCGGGTGAGACGTCCGCGGGGGCATTGAACGACACGCCGACGCCGCCGGCTGACGATGCATCGCTCACCGCCGCGGCCCGTCAAGAGGACGCGCCGGTGGCAGACCAGGTGCCCGTCGATCCGAAGCCGGCGGGTGGTCCGGGCACGCCCGCGAATCCCGGTTCAACCTCGCCGCATCAGTGAAGTGAAGCGCGTAGCCGGCGCGTTCGCAGACGCGCGGCACAGCGTCTGCGATCAGCGCCGCGACTGGCCATCCGGTCAGTTCTCGCGGCGCCGTCGGACGCGTGTCTCGTGTCGTCTCGTCGCGTTTCATGTCGTCTCGCGATCACGGCGCCGCGCACGATCAGCAACGGTGCGCGAACCGGCACACGCTGCGCGTAGCGATCCGTTAGGGCCTGGCGAACCTACTGCACCTGCCACCATCGCGGCAACAATCGCCGCACCTCGGGCCGCCGATACCGGTCATCGATCAGATGCAGCACGCCCTGGTCCTGCTCCGTGCGAATCACGCGCCCGGCCGCCTGCACCACCTTCTGCAAACCCGGGTACAGATACATGTAGTCGTAGCCGTTGCCGAACCTCGCGTCCATCGTGCGGCGCATCTGTTCGTTGACATCATTCATTTGCGGCAACCCGAGCGTCGCGATGAACGCACCGATCAACTGCTGGCCGACCAGATCGACGCCTTCCGAAAACGCACCGCCGAGCACCGCAAAGCCGACGCCCTGATTCATCGTCCGAAAGCGCGCGAGAAACGCGTCGCGTGCGGCTTCGTCCATGCCGGGCTCCTGCGCCCAGACCGGCAAGCCGGGATGCCGCTCACGCATCAACTCGACCACGCGCTGCAGGTACTCGAAACTGCTCAGGAAGCCCAGGTAATTGCCCGGCTGCGCCGCGTACTGCTTCGCGATCAGATCGACGATCGGCGCGAGCGAGCGCTCGCGGTCGCGCCAGCGCGTCGAGACATTGCCGGCCACGCGCACCTGCAATTGCTCGGCGCGAAACGGCCCATCGACGTCGAGCCATCGGGTCTGCGCCGGCAGCCCCAGCGTGTCGCGATAGAAATGGTGCGGATTGAGCGTGCCGGAGAACATCACGGTGGTGTGCGCGGCGGCATAGCGCGGCGCGAGAAACGGCGCGGGGATCACGTTGCGCACGCACAGCGTGGCGCTGGTTTTGTCGCGCGGCGCGTAACGATCGGTGCTGAGCGTCACGTCGAAAATCGAGTGCTCGCCGAACTGCTCGGCCAGCGCGACGAACTGCATCGCATCGAAGAAAAAGCGCAGCGCGGGTTCGTCGATGGAAAACGGCGCTTCGGCGAGCTGATCCGTGACCGCGCCGATCAGATTCTGCGCGGCCGACAGCAGTTTGCCGGGGACCTCGGCATAGACCTGATACGTGCCGGTCTGCACGCGCTTGACGGCGTTCCACTCGCGCTGCAACCGTTCAAGCGGCTTGCGCAAACTTGCCGGCGCTGTTTTGCGTGCGAGCCGGAACGCCGCCTGATCGAGCGACGCGGTGTACATCCGCCGGGCGCGGTCGAGCAGATTGTGCGCCTCGTCGACCAGCACGCCGACGCGCCACTGATTGATCTGCGTGAGCGCGTACAGCATCGCGTTGCTGTCGTAGTAGTAGTTGTAATCGCCGACCACGACGTCGGCCCAGCGCGCCAGTTCCTGCGCCAGATAGTACGGACAGACCTCGTGCGCGAGCGCCGCTGCGCGCACCGCCGCACGGTCGAGGCGCGCCCCCGCCAGCGCCATGCCGCGAGCCGCGTCGAGCCGGTCGTAGAAACCGCGCGCGAGCGGACAGGACTCGCCGTTGCACGCTTTGTCGGGATGCTCGCAGGCTTTGTCGCGCGCGACCAGCTCCAGCGTTCTCAACGGCAGTGGCGCGCCGGACGATGCGGCGCTCCGGCGCAACGTTTCGACTGCGTCGAGCGCGAGCGCGCGGCCCGGCGTCTTCGCGGTCAGGAAGAACACGCGGTCGATCTGCTGCGAAGCGCACGCCTTGAGCAACGGGAAAATCGTCGCGAGCGTCTTGCCGATGCCGGTGGGCGCCTGCGCCATCAACGGCATGCCGTCTCGCGCCGCGCGATACACCGACACCGCCAGCTCGCGCTGCCCGCTGCGAAACTGCCCATGCGGAAACTGCAACGCGCCGAGCGCAGCGTTGCGCGCGGCGCAATGCGCCTCTTCCTGCACGGCCCACTCGAGAAAGCGTTCGCACTGCTCGACGAAGAAAATCTCCAGTTCACGCGCGGTATGCGATTGCGTCAGCAGCGCTTCCTTCTGACTGCCGATATCGAAGTACACCAGCGCCACCGTCAATTCGGCGAGGCCGCGCGTACGGCACAGCAGATGGCCGTACACGAGCGCCTGCGCCCAATGCAGCGTGCGGTGATTGGCGGGCATCCGCTCCAGATCGCCGCGATGGGTCTTGACCTCTTCAAGACGGTTCGCCACCGGATCGTAACCGTCAGCGCGGCCGCGCACGGTCAGGCCGCGATGCGTGCCCGTCAGCGTGATCTCGGTTTCGTAGCCGCTCGCGCGCCGCCCCGCTACCGTCACGTGACCGGCCATGCCTTCCAGCGACGTAGGCGCGGGCGTGAATCGCAGATCCAGATCGCCGCGCCTTGCCGTGAACTCGCACATCGCCCGCACGGCCACCACGTAGGTCATGCGCTGGCCTCAGTGTCGCGCTTTGTGGCCCACTGCGCCGCGGCTCCCGTTTCCGTGACCGCTTCGCCGGCCCAACGCACGTCGAGCACGCGCACCGGCATGCCGTGCTGAGCGCAGTACGCGAGCCAGCGAATCTGGTTGTCCTGCAAGCGATCGCCGGGCCCCTTCACTTCGATCAACTCATAGCGACGCTCGGCCGGCCAGAAGCGGATCAGGTCGGGCAAGCCCGAACGGTTGCCGCGAATATCGCGCAACAAGCGCTCGAACCACAGTTTCAGATGCGCGGCGGGCAGACAGTCGAGCGCCAGCGCGACAAGTTCCGGCGTAAGCAGCCCCCAGAATACGAAAGGCGATTGCAGCCCCGCCTTGCCGTGCAGATGCCGCAGAATCGTCTCGCGATAGTCGCCGCTGTCGAGTTGCGCGAGACACGCGGCAAACTGTTCCGCACGGCGCGCGTGAAAATCCGGCGCATGCAGATCAGCCGGGCCGCGCTGGAACGGATGAAAAAACGCGCCGGGCAACGCCGCGAACACCGGCTCCCAGCACAGCAAGCCGAACAGCGAGTTGATCAGCGCATTCTCGACGTAATGCACTGGCGCGGCGTCGCAAGTCAGATGATCGCGCGCGACGTATTCGACCGCTTGCGGCGTCTCGGGCTGCGGCAGCACCAGCGTGCTGCGCGCGACCGGGCGAGCCGCCGGCGTGCGCAGCGCTGGCTCGCCGCGCTTGCGCCGCAAACGCGGCAACATGCGCGCGATGCGCTGCGCCTCTGCTTCGCTTTCAGGCGCGACGGCGGCTTGCGAGGCCAACGCGAAGGCTTCGTCGAAGCGCTCGCTGCGCTCGAGCACGCGCATGCGCCGGTGGCGCGCGCCGGGCCACGTGCACTGCTCATAAACAGCGAGCGCGGCAGCCCAATTCTGTCGACGTTCGCAATCCTGGCCGATACGGAACAGCAGTTTCGCGCGACGCGTTTCAAGCCACGGGTTGGCGATTTTGATCGCACCGACGGTGGCAACGAGTTCGTCGATCGCCGCCGTGTCGTCGACGGGCAGCCACTCGAGCGCTTCGCGGCACGCATGCAGCGCGAGATAGACGTCGACGTCCGCGCGTTGCTGGAATGCGCGCGACGAAGGTGCGAACGCCACCGTTTCGTACTGGAACACGCCGAGATCGGCGAGCACGAACTCCGACCAGTCCTGCTGCAAATTGCCGAAGAACATCAGACGCAGGCGTTCGCAGAGCGGCGCAATAGCGACGTGCAGGACGTAGTCCGTGGAGGGCGCGTACCAGGCGGAGAGTGGACGCAGCGCGCGACTTTCCGCGTCGCCGGCGCTTTCATAAAACGGGCGCAGCGTTTCCAGCAAATCCGGTTTGCGCAAGCTCTTTGCACCGGGAATCAACGCGATGGTCGGTGCGAAGATCTCGAGCAACTCAGGCCGCGTGCTGAGCGCAAACAGATCATCGAGCGTCAGGGCCGGCTCGGTGTCGACCCAGCCGAGCGCCGCCAATGGCGCGGCCGCCTGCAAAGGGCAGCCGATCTCGTCATACGACAGACGGCTCGCGCGAAACAGCATGCCTTTGCGCATCAGCATGCGCACCAGCAGCGCCCGGGACTTTTGCGGCAAACCTTCGAAAGCGTTGAGGAACGCGTGCTCCTGCGCGTCCAGCAGGTCGTCGTAACGCGTAGCGAGCCACGCCAGCGCGCGCTCGAAGTTCAGCAGGTAGTAAGGGACGTCAGAGCCGATATCTGACCGAGCATCGGTTGCCACGGGCTTTCCGCATGACCTGTATGTTTATACAGTGATGATGATAGCAAAGTCCGTCGCTGCTTCCGCTGCTGCGAATGACGCGTCACGCCGCGACCCACACCACCGTCAACGAGCGCACGCCCTGCGCGCCGCGAATCAATACGCCTTCGATGTCGGCCGTCGCGGAAGGTCCAGTGACGAGCGCCGCATAGCGAGCGTCGCGGAAATCGTCACGACGATAGACGTCCTGCAAACCGTCGAGCAATTGCGCCGGATCGAGCAGCACGACCAGATGCTGAACGATGTAGCCCAACGCGTTGACCACATACTCGCGTTCGCTGAGCCACACCGAGCCGGTTTCGGCGACACCGAAGCGCGCCCGCACCACGCCGACGTCGATGTCCTGCAACGAAGCGGGTTGCGTGTCCGCCGCGAGCGCGCGTGTACCCTGCACTTCCGGAGTTGCCGATGCAATCGACGCCGCCGCGCCGAACCGCTCGCGAATCAGGCCGCTCACGTCGCTTGCCGCCGCCACCTCGACGCAGGTGCCGCCCATCAACTGCAACGCCGCCGTGAAACGCGCGCGCAGATCGCCGCCCGCCGCGTCGAACACGGGCACCTCGGGACGCGGCCGGGCCGCCGGTTGCGCTTGCCGCACCTTGGCGAGAAAAGCCTCACGCGTTGTCATCACCACCTCCACGATTCTTCCTGTACCAGGCATGGAAGGTCAGCTTCGGCGCCTCCGGCAACTCGCGCTGCTTGCCCCAGATGTTGAGCGGGTTATACAGCACGAAATTCGGCAGCCGCCGCAACGCGCTGCCCATCGACGATACCGTCGCGCGATACAGGGTCGGGCTCGCCAGCAATCGCCCGGCCATCTTCAACACTTCCTGCTTCACGAACGGCACTTCATGACGCTCGGCGATCACCGCGCGCCATTTGTAGATCTGCTCGTGAATGTTGATCTTCACCGGACACACGTTCGTGCAACTGCCGTTGAGCGTCGACGCGAACGGCAGCGCGCTGTAGCGCTTCAGATCGAACGTGGGGTTGATGATCGCGCCGATCGGCCCCGAGTAAGTTCCGCCATACGACAGCCCGCCGCTGCGCCGATACACCGGACAGGTGTTCATACACGCGCCGCAGCGGATGCACTTGAGCGAGTACCAGAAGTCCTCCATCGCGAGCCGCTCCGAGCGGCCATGATCGACGAGGATGTAATGCATCTCGGTGCCGGGACGCGGTGCGCGGAAATGCGACGTGTACTGCGTGATCGGCGAGCCGAGCGCGCTGCGCGAGAGCATGCGGATGAACACGCCGAGATCCGCTACCTTCGGAATCAGCTTCTCGATACCGATCGACGCGATATGCAGCGGCGGCACATTCGCCGACAGGTCCGCATTGCCTTCGTTGGTACACACGACGACCGCGCCGGTCTCCGCCACCGCGAAATTGCAGCCGGTCATGCCGGCCGTCTTCTCGCGCACGAAGTACGGCCGCGTGTTCATCCGCTGGCTTTCCGCGAGGTAGTGGATATCGCTATTCTTCGGATCGGTGCCGATGGTGCGGCCGAACAGTTCGGCGACATCGGCGCGCAATTTATGGACCGCGGGCACCACCATGTGACTCGGATCCTGATGATCGAGTTGCTGGATGCGTTCGCCCAGATCCGTCTCCATCACCGTAATGCCGCGCGGTTCGAGATACTCGCGCATCCTGCATTCGTCGGTGAGCATCGACTTGCTTTTGACGAGCGTGGTCATGCCGCGCCCGGACATGATCTCGTGCACCAGCGCGTTGTGCTCTTCGGCGGTGGCGGCCCAATGCACCACCACGCCATTGGCCTCGGCCGCGGCGGCAAACTGTTCGAGATAGTCGGACAGATGCGACAGCGTGTGTTCCTTGATGCCCGATGCCAGTTCGCGCAGCGTCTCCCATTCGGCGATGCCATGCGCCTGCGCATCGCGCTTCTCACGCAAATCCCACAGACGCCTGTCGTGAAACGCGACGTGCTCCGTCTTTTTGATGAAAGCACCCGCGGCTTTCGCGTGATCGATCCGGTTCATGCGCGTGCTCCGTTGAGAACCTGCGCGATATGGATGAAGCGCGCGTCGGCTTTCATCCGTTCCGCGCAGCCTTGCTGGTGCATCAGGCACGACATGTCGCCCGACACGATGTATTCGGCGCCCGCGTTCAGATGGTCGCGCACCTTGTCTTGCCCCATGCGCACCGACACTGGCTCTTCAGTGACCGAGAACGTGCCGCCGAAACCGCAGCACTCATCGGGCCTTGCCGGCTTGACGAACTCGATGCCCTTCACGCGTTCGAGCAATGCGCGGGGTTTCGAAAACGGCGTGGCCGCGATTTCCGACACCGACGCTTCCTTCAGATGGCGCAGCGCGCTGCAACTGTTGTGCAAACCGACGCGATGCGGAAATTCGGCCCACGGAAATTCACGCGCGCCGACCACGTCGTGCAGAAACTCGACCAGCTCGTAAGCGTTCGCGCGGACCTTCTTCACTTCACTGGTCTGTTCGATGGCGGTCAAATGCTCGCGCACGTGATGGATGCAGCTCGCGGACGGCCCGACGATGTAGTCGTAGCCCGCGAAGTTGCGCGCGAACACGCGCTCGGCGCCGGCTGCCTCGGCATGCGCGCCGCTGTTGGCTATCGGCTGGCCGCAGCAGGTTTGCTCTTGCGGATAGTCGACCTCGATACCGAAGCGTTCGAGCAATTCGAGCGTGGCGATCCCGACTTCGGGATAAAACGCGTCGATGAAGCACGGGATAAACAGGGCGACTTTCATAAGCTCTTTGAAAAGAAAAGGCGGCAGCGGGCGATTCGCCTACTCTACTGCGGAATCAGGCTGGAGAGCCATGGCGGCTGGGGCTTTACGTCCCGGTCGGACACCATGTCGGAGAGCCGTTTGCGCGTGAACGACTGGATCGGGCGGAATTCCATGGGCAGCGATTGGCGAAGCCGGTTGAGCAAGCGGATTGGCAGGCAGTGATCGACGACCCGCGCGACTTTGAACGACTGTGGCACGGTGCCTGGATTATACCGTTCGAAGGCGCGTACCGAATTTGCGCACCGGCGGCGACGCACGACGGCAAAGGCCGGATGCTCCGCTATTCAAACGGCGCAAACCACGCTGAAGATCGACCGAATGCTATCGCGCCATATCGGACGAGTCGGGCGCATAACCAACGCGCGAATCAATACGGATGGCCTGCGAATCTGATTCTCAATGCGCCCCCGCATCATAGAAGCTCACCAGATCGCGCTTGAGTGCGTGCAATGCCTCGTCGTCGAGGTAGATCATGTGGCCGGTCGGATAGTAGGCGATCCGCACGTTGGCACGCAGCGGACCGTCGACGCCCAGATGCGCCAGCGCGTACTCGGTCGCGAAGAACGGCGTGGCGAGGTCGAAATAGCCGTTCAGCGACATCACGCGCAACCGCGGATTCTGCCGCATCGCTTCGGCCAGATCGCCAGCCGCATACGGCGCCGTCAAATGTTCGCCCCACCATGCGCGATGTTTCCAATCCCAGTGCGTCAACGCTTCGTCGCTGAAGACGACGTAACGGTCGGCGGGCGTAAAGTGCAGATCCTCGGCGAAGTGCCGATGAAGCGCCGCATCGAAAGCGCTCGACACGCTGCTCACGGATGCATCGAAGTCGGGATGCTCGGACGCATCGTCGAAGTCGAGGCCTTCGAAGCGCGCATCGTAACGGCCGACGCTGCGCGACTGATCGCGCAGCAACTGACTGCGAAAGCGCGCAGGATAAAGACGCAGACGGTTGCGCTTCACGTAGCCGGCATCGAGGCCGGTGAACTGCGCGACGCGCGCGGCGATCGCATCGCGTTGCTCGTCGGGCAGCGCGTCGCCCTGCGCGAGCGCTTGCGCGTAGGGCCCGCGGGCGAACGCGCGGGCGTCGTCGAGAAAGGCCGGCAAGCTGGCGGGCTTCGGCACGATCTTGTCGTGATACCACGCGATCGCCGCGAAGCTCGGCAGATAGCTTTCGCTTCTGAAATCGGAGCCCGGCGCAAAGGCCTCGGAATCGAGCACCGACGACATCAGGATCACACCGTTGAGCGCGATATTGTTCTGCCCCAATCGATACGCGAGCATTGCGGCGCGCGCGGTCCCATACGATTCGCCGAGCAGATACTTGGGTGAATTCCAGCGCTGGTTCACCGTCAGATAGCGGTCGATGAATTGCGAAAATGCGCCGAGGTCCTGATCGACGCCCCAGAAGTCTTTGCCCGCGCCCTGCCCGACGACCTTCGACAAGCCCGCGCCGACCGCATCGATAAAGACGAGGTCGGTCGTGCCGAGCAGGCTGTCGGGGTTGTCGTCGAGTGCGTACGGCGCGGGCGGCGTGCTGGCCGGACTCGCGGTACGCACCCGCTTCGGCCCGAACGAGCCGATCATCAGAAACACGCTGCCGGCGCCCGGGCCGCCGTTGAACAGAAACGTGACGGGGCGTGTCGACGGCGCTTTGGCGGAGACCGTGTAGGCGACATAGAAGACGCTGGCATTGGCCTCGCCGGTCCTGTTGCGCAACAACAGGTTGCCGGCGGTCGCCGTGTAGTCGATCTTGCGGCCGTCGAGCCGGATCGAATGCTGGGTGACGGTTGAAGTTTCCGGGGGCACCGGAATCGCAGCGGCCGATCTGGCATTGTGCTGCGGCGTGTCCGGCGTGTCCGGCGTGTCCGGCGCGTCGTAGCGAGCGGCGGAGGGCGTGCGTGGCTGGCTGCCGGTGCGTGACGGCACGAGCTGCGGATCGTGCGCCGCCTCGCTTGTCTCGTTCGCTGCGGCGCGTCGACGCTGCGGGCCGGTCTGGGCGCGCTCAGGCGCGCTGGCTTCCGACGCCGCGCTTTCCTCGCTGACAGTGGGGTCGGGTGAATCGTCCAGTTCGGCGGCCGCGCACATCTGAGTCAGTGCGGCCAGCGCAGCGAGAACGAGTGTCACGGCCACCAGAGCGGCCGCCAACGATCCCGCCATCAGTGATTGGCGCAACCAAGGATAGAAACGAAGGCCCATGGGGTTCCCGCGTGCGAGTCGAGATGCGCCGATGTCCAGGGTGTTGGTATTGAAGACGAACCCGGCGCTCGATTTTTGACGCAAGCTTTAGCGACGTCAACTGAAAAACTCGCCTCGCGGCCCGTTCCTCCCATGACGCATCGCTTCTCGACACGAAACGAAAACAAACCGAAATGTTGAAGAAAGCTCAACGAGTCCGCAACCCACCCACAAACGCCGCGATCCGCTCGCACGCATCGATCAGCCGCGCTTCGTCCACGACGAATCCCAGCCGCACGAACCCATTCGCGGTCTCGCCGAACGCGCTCGCATCGAGCACCGACACACCCTGCGCGCGAAACAGCTGCCAGGTGAAATCGACCGTCGCGAGACCCGTGCCGCTGACGTCGACCATCATGAACATGCCCGCCTCGGGCAACAGGCATCGCAAGCCTGGCACCCGATGCAGCCGCTCGAACACCACGTCGCGCCGGCGCCGATAGATCTCGCGCATTTCGGCGGCGATCGCCGCCTTGTTCCGCACGGCCGTCAATGCGGCTTGCTGGATGAAGCCTGGCAAACCGTAAAGCATCGCGAGCGCCAGCCGCCCCATGTGCTCGATCAGCTCGGCAGGTCCGATCGCCCAGCCGACGCGCCAACCCGCCATCGCATGCGACTTCGACAGGCTGCCGAGCGTCACGGTACGCTCCGCCATGCCGGGCAACGCTACGATGCTCACGTGTTCTCGCTCGAAGGTGAGTTCCGCATAGACCTCGTCGGACAGCACCCACAGATCATGCTCGCAGGCGAGCCGCGCGATGCGCTCGAGATCGGCGCGCGGCATCACCACGCCGGTCGGATTGCACGGCGTCGCGAAGAAAATAGCCTTGGTGCGCGGCGTGAGCGCGGCTTCGAGCGCATCGCAATCGACGTGAAACGCGCGCGCCGGATCGACCGGCACCGGCACCAGCGTGGCGCCCGCCGCACGCACGCAAGCCTCGTAGGTCAGGTACATCGGCTCGGGGACGATCACTTCGTCGCCTGCTTCGAGCAGACATAGCGACACGGCGAACACGCCGTTCTGCGCGCCCGCGGTCAGGATCACGTTGGCGGCGCTCACGGTGCAGCCGGTCATGCGCGCATGTTCATCGGCAATCGCCGCGCGCAACGGCTCGCGGCCGGACACCGCGCTGTAATGCGTATCGCCGCCACGCAATGCGTCGATGGCGCGCTCGACGATCGGCGCGGGCGTCGCGAAGTCCGGATCGCCCACGCTCAGTACGATGACGTCTTCGCCGGCGGCGGCCGCCAGTTGCGCGACACGGTGGATTTCCCACGCCGACGTGCGTTTGCCTTGCAGGCGCTCGACCAGATTCGAGTACTTCATTGCGCTCACCCGTTTCGATTTGACCCGCCAATGTAATGGCGCGCGCACGAAACGTCCAGTTACGAAAAAGAGCCACGCGAGCGGACAGCCTCGCGTGGCCCTCAAGCGCGGCCCCTTCGACGGGGCACGACGCGCTTAGATCTGACGGCGCAATTCCGCCGGCGGCACCTTCATCAGATGCCGGTACTTGGCCACCGTACGCCGCGCCACCAGCACGCCCTGATCGGCGAGCATCTTCGCCAGCGTCACGTCGGACAGCGGATCGCGCGTGTTTTCAGCGGCGATCATTTCCTTGAGCAGCGCGCGCACCGCGGCGGCCGAACACGTGCCGCCGCTTTCGGTACCCAACTCGCGCGGGAAGAAATGCTTGAACTCGAAAATGCCGCGCGGCGTGGCCATATATTTGTTGCCGGTGGCGCGCGAGATGGTGGACTCGTGCAGACCGAGCTCTTCGGCCACATCGCGCAGCACCATCGGCTTGAGCGCGATTTCGCCGTACTGGAAGAAGGCCTTCTGATGCGCGACGATGCACTCCGCGACGCGTTGAATCGTGTCGAAACGTTGCTGTGCGTTACGGATCAGCCAACGCGCTTCCTGCAACTGTTGCGCGAGCGGCGAGCGGCTCCCGCCGGCCGATTGCGCGAACAGTTCCGCGTACATCCGATGGATCCGCGCGCGCGGCTGCACCGCCGGGTTGATCGATACGACCCACTTGTTGCGCACCTGGCGCACGATCACGTCCGGCACCACGTAGTTGTCTTCAGTACGGCCGTAGCAATTGCCCGGCTTCGGATCGAGCTTGCGCACCAATGCGCAGGCGACGCGCAATTCTTCTGCGCTGCAGCCAATCTGCTTTTGCAACTCGGCCTGTTCGCGGCGCGCGAGCCGTTCCAGATGATGCTCGACGATTTCGCGCGCAACGTCGTGCCCCGGCGTATCGGCGGGCAACGCATTCACCTGCAGCGACAGACACTCCGACAACGAACGCGCCCCCAGCCCCGGACGGTCGAGCGATTGCACGAGGCGCAGCGCCACCAGCAACTCTTCCTCGGTCAATTCCGGTTCGAGATCGACGCTATCGGCGAGATCGGAGAGCTCCTGACGCAGATAGCCGTCATCGTCGAGCGCCTCGATGATGAAGCGGGCCACCGCGCGGTCACGGTCGTCGAGCCGGTACAGACGCAGAGAGTCGTGCAACTGCTCGCGCAACGTCGGTTGTGAACGGGCCCATTCGGCGGGATCGCTGCTCTCCGGATCGCCGTTCTGGCGCGTCGAACTGCGGGTGCTGTAGTCGCCCGAAAAGTCGCCGGGCACGTCGTCCTGACCCGCGCTTTCCAGCGTGTCGCCGCTGCCGTTGTCAGCCGGGAGCGAATCGGGTTCGGCGGCGTCGACCGTATCGGCCGCGGGCAGCGCGCCGGTCTCTTCGCCAGGCGATGCGGTGGCGAGCGCGACGTCTTCCGTTTCCGACGAGTCGTATTCGAGGAACGGATTGGTATCGAGCGCGGTGCGCAACTCCTGCTGGAACTCCAGAGACGACAACTGCAACAGACGCACCGATTGCTGCAAACGCGGCGTGAGTGCGAGAGACTGCCTCGTGCGTAGTTCAATTGAAGGCATTGTAGTGAGGTCCCGTTAATAGGCTGGAAGAGGGTCAGTGACCCCCTCAGAGCAACTGTCGTACCAGTTCGCCCAACACCCTGTTTTTTCTACGCTTTGCTTTTTCAGGCCCGCCAATTGCGCAGGCGTCGGGCGCCTTTTTTACAAGTACCCGGCAATTTCCGATTCCCCGCCCGGCACGACGCGGGAGCGCGCGCCGCGCCTCTGCTTTGCCCTATTCGTCAGCCTAAATACTGATGCGGTAACGGCTTTTCCACGCTGGGCGGGTTCGCTTCGCACGCCGGGCACACCACTTGCGCAGCAGCACTACGTGGACGGACGCCGGTCTTTGCAAGCGAGACACGCCAGACGCACAGGCGCAACGCATGCAGCGGCCGTCGCCCGGTGTCGATAACGGGGCCCTGACGGAACCGTAGCGGCAACGACCCCACGCACGTCATCGGCGGTTCCGGCCGCGATCGACCGCAGGCAACAAGACCGCAATTTTCATCAACACCCGAAGGAGAAACCATGAAGACCATCCAACTTCTGAAGACCGCAGGTAGCATCGCTTGTGTCGCTTTCGCACTGAACGCTACGGCGCAGACCAGCGGGTCGGCCCCGTCGGCCGCCTCCGAAACCATCGGCCAGCACGTCGACGACGGCGCCATCACCACCAAGGCCAAGGCGGATCTGCTGGCTGCGAAGAACGTCAAGTCGACCCATATTCACGTGAAGACCCACAAGGGCGTGGTGTGGCTCACGGGTTCAGTGCCGTCGGCCGACGACAAGGCCGCCGCCGAAGAAGTCGTGAAAGGGGTGGACGGCGTGTCGAGCGTGAAGAACCATCTGAAGGTCGCCGCCGAATAAGACCGGGCGATAGCACCGGAAGATGTCGATTGTGGCCGGCTCTATCGAAACTCGAAAACCAGCGACCAGCGCCCCTTCCAGGCGCCAGCCGCCTGGCCGTATTCAACGCTGGCTCGCCGCGTACTGATCGCGCAGATCGCGCACGCGATCATGGTTTTGCAGCACGCCCTGATACTGCCGCTCGACGATCGTGCGCACGTCCACCGGCAAATCCTTTTCGAGCGCGTCGTGATAACGCTTCTTCGCGACGTCTTCGCCCTTTTCGCATTCAGCCAGGATCTCATGATCGCTGCGCCCGGTCACCGCCGACTTCACGTCGACCCAGCCACGATGCAGCGCTCCGCTCATGCTGCCGCCCGTCTCGGGCTTGCCGCCCAGACTTTGAACCGCGTCCTGAAGCTCGCGCGCGCCGCGCGTGCAGTCCTCGGCACGCGCCAGAAACATCGTTTTCAATTGCGCGTCGTGTGCGTCTTCGGCTGCCTTGCGAAAGCCCTTCTCGCCGTCCTTCGACGTTTCGACCAGATCGTTCAGCACGGAAACAACGTTCGTAGCCATTCAATACCTCCAGGGTTTCGTTGGTCGAGGAATCCGCTGCCGGCCATCCGCATTCGCCTGCGGCGCATTGGTCATCTGGCAACGGGGTTCGCCGATCCATACGCATGAGCCGTACCCGGCGCGGCGAGCGTCAGATGGAACGCGCAACGCGGCAACACGGATTGCAGCGCAATGCAAAACAGCCCGACAAATGCCGGGCCGTTTTGTGATTCACCGGTTCGACAAGCGCATCAAAAACTCAAGCGTAGGCACGCGCCGGCACTACGCCGTTGCGCCGCGATCGGGTTCCATGCCTTCCACTCTGAACAGTCCGCTATGCAACACCACGCCTTCTCCGTTGTTCTGGTCGAGTGCTTCCGCGCAAACCGAACGGATGCGCTGACGGCCCTTGTCGAAGGCCGCCATCAACGCGCTTTCCAGTGCGGAATCGGCGCCGAAATGATCCTCCAGCGCCTCGGCGGTGATTGCGCACACCACCGGCTCGCCTTCTACCCGCGCCATGAAGCGCACCGTCAGATTCGCGCCGTCGAAGATCGGCTTGTCGTCCGTAAAAATGATTTGCATAAGGGAGTCCTCATAGGCCGGTCGCGCCAGGATCGCGTTCATGACGAACCCTTCATTTCGCCGGCGAGTTGCTGCGCCATCGCGAGGTGGTGTTTGATGGTCGGCAGCGCGTGCGTGGCCGCGGCCTTCAACTGCGCGTCGGTGCCGCTCTGGCTTTCCTGCTGGAACAAGTCCACCGCCCGCTGATGCGCTTCCACTCCGATCTGCTCGACGTAGGCCTGATCGAACTGCTGGCCCTTGAGCGTTTGCAGTTTGCCGACCAGCGCGGAATCCGCCGACGGCGTCGCGGTGAACCCCTTCTTCGACACGAGCGCCGCCATGCCGTGCGAAAGCTTCGTATGGTCGGCGATCATCTGCTGCGCGAACTTGCGCACGTGCGGGTCGTTTGAATTCTTCAGCGCGATCTTGCTGGCTGCGATTTCGGTGGCGTCGGACGTCGACGCGTCCTGCACGAACTGCTGGTCCGCCGGCGAAAGCCTGGTGCGGCTGACCGGCGCATCGCTCGCGGGCGCGTCGCTGGCTTGCGCATGGACCGCGCCGATCGACACCGCGCTCAGACCCAGCGCGATTGTCGCGACTTGTAGGGAATACCGGAGTTTCATGCACTTTCTCCCTGTTCGACGAGTCACCGTCGCGGAGCTGACCGACGAGGCACAGCAAGTGCGCTCGCGCGCTGCGCGCCTCGCTCATCAACTTTGCTCAAGCCGCGTCGCGCCTCGACCATGCCAAGGCCTGACCACATAGCGCGGAGTGGCCCTTCTTCATTACTTATTAACGTGCTAATCAGCAAAAGATGTGCCCATCTGATGTCGCGTGTCGAATCGACCTTCAAACCGACCTTCAATTGCAGTCTGGTCCATACGTTTGACGGGTTGAATGAACGCCTGTCGGGATCGTTCCGCGATGGCATGACACAGTGCGCCAGGGCCCGTGCTGGGCATCGCCTTGGCTTGCACCGAGTCACCGACGCCATGCGCGCGTCATGCTTGAAACTTCTGTCTGCAACCTTGATCCGCTCGATCGTCAATTGAACTCGCTAGAATACGGAACCTTCATGCTGCAATCAGGCGCGTCCCATCCGATGATCTCCCGCGACGATTCAAGACGTACCGCAAGGGCAAGCGCAGCCAACTCGCTGTTTGCTTTTCTCAAGGCGCTACCGCTCGGCGAGCGGCTGATCGAAGGCGGCTTCATGGCGGTGCAGGCGGTCGCCGGCGCCAGTCTCGCCTTCGCGATCGGCCGTGCGCTGCATACCGAACAGGCGTTCTGGGCCGCGATCACGGCGATCGCGGTCAGCCAGCATAGCTATATCGACACCCGCAACCTGTCGCGCGATCAATTCATCGGCGCGATGGTCGGCGGCATCTGCGGTCTGGCCGGCGCCTTGCTCGGCCGCGGCCACTTCGCCGCCTATGCGGCCACGGTGGCGGTGGCGATCGTGATCTGCTGGATCGTGAATGTGGGCAGCGCGGCGCGTCTGGGCGGCATCACCGCGACCATCATGCTGCTGGTGCCGGGCATCGGGCCCGCGTGGGACAAAGCGTTGCTGCGGCTCGGCGAAGTGACGATCGGCACGGTCTGCGCGCTGCTGGTCGCCTGGCTGATGTCGCGTATCGAGCAACGCTGGTTCGGCAAACCCGGCTAGTCCCGCCGGCTTTGCGCAGCGTCATCCTCTTGCGGTCGACGCCGGTAACGCCCCGGCGTTACGCCGACGCTCTGCGCAAACGCCTTGCCGAACGCGCGCCGAAGCGCTCGGCGTGGCGGTCGCGATGAACGCGGGCGCGACGATGGTGTACTCGGCTCGCACGATGGATGCCGTCGCCGCTTATACGGCTGAAGCGAGCCCGGCAGGCGAAGCAACGTTTAAATAAACGGCTGTGCGGTAAGCCGCGCCGGTGGGTGCGGTTGGTCGGTGCGGTTGGTCGGTGCGGTTGGTCGGTGCGGTTGGTCGGTGCAAATGTTGGGTGCGATCGCGAGCGGCGGCGGCGGTCGCCGCCTGCCACCGCCGCCGGTATTTGCCGCCGACTGCTCCGTCCAGCCGCGCGCCGCGTCGACACACCCTGCCACGTCGCGTGGCGCGGAACCCGACACCTGGCACCCAGCCACCCAGCCCCAACACCTAGCCCTGGCGGTGCGCCTGCGCCGCCTGGCGCGTTTCGGCCAGCTGCGTGCGGCGCCCTTCGCCCTGGCGCTCCAGCATCCAGCCCGGGTATTCGGCGGGCAGCGTGCTGACCTGATCGAGCTTCGCAAGCTCTTGCGCGTCAAGCGTCACGCCCGTGGCCGCGATGTTGTCGTCGAGCTGCTCGACCTTCTTCGCGCCGACGATCACCGAACTCACCACGCGCTGATGCAGCAGCCACGCGAGCGCGATCTGCGCCACCGACACCTGCTTCGCGTTGGCGATATCGCGCATCACGTCGATACAGTCGTACGCGCGCTCGCGGTCGACCGGCGGAAAATCGAAACTCGTCCGGCGGCTGCCTGCTTCACCCTGCTGCTCGCGCCCGTACTTGCCACTCAGCAACCCGCCCGCCAGCGGACTCCACACCATCAGCCCGAGGCCTTCGCTGTGCAGCATCGGCACGAGTTCGCGTTCAAGGTCGCGGCCCGCGAGCGTGTAATACGCCTGCAGAGATTCGAAACGCGCGAGCCCGAGGCGCTCCGAGATGCCGAGCGCCTTCACGATCTGCCACGCGGCCCAGTTCGACACGCCGACGTAACGCACATGACCGTGCTGCACCAGTGTATCGAGCGCGCGCACCGTTTCTTCGATCGGCGTGGCCGGATCGAAACCGTGAATCTGGTACAGGTCGACGTGATCGAGTTGCAGTCGCTTCAGACTCGCCTTCACCCCGTCGATGACGTGATACCGCGAAGCGCCCCGCGCGTTCGCAAACTCGCCGGTCTGGCCGAACACTTTGGTCGCCACCACCACTTTGTCGCGCGGCACCTTGAGGTTCTTCAACGCCTGGCCGGTGATCTGCTCGGACAGGCCGTCCGCATAGATGTCGGCCGTGTCGATGAAATTGATGCCCGCGTCGAGCGCCCGGCCGATCAGCCGCTCCGCGTCGCCCTGCTGCAGATCGCCGATCTGCTTCCAGATGCCCTCGCCACCGCCGAAGGTCATCGTGCCCAGACAAAGTTCTGAAACAAACACACCGGTACGGCCTAGCTGGTTGTATCGCATCGTCGAAGCTCCATCTTTGCAGTCGTGTATGGGTGAGCCGTAGAGAGTACTGCAATTGGCGAGATCCGGCAGGACACGCGTTGACCGCTGGCAGCCGGCGCCCGCGCTGATTTTGCAACCGGCTTACGCTCAGCGCCGTGGCGAAGCGTGGGAAGTTGCCGCCTCCGAAAAAAATCGCCTTGCTGCCGAAAGCTTCGCACATCGGCAATACGATCCTGGCAACGCGGCTGCGCGCCGGGTCGCGTGATGCAGCGCGATACTGACGGCCAAGCTTGCTAGACCCGCGCCGCGAATCCCAGACCGAATGTCACGAAGGTCAGTGCGAGTCCCTCGGCAAAGCCCGCAAAAACCTGCCAGACTGACTGCTGCCCTTCGCAACCGGCCCATTTGCCGCCCACTGGATATGGCACGCCACGTCCCCATCTACGCAAGCATGACTTCGGCCACGACATCCGCCGCGCGGGACGTTGCTGCCAGTTCAGCGCCGGGTTCCGCCGCGGGCCACGCTGCGCCTGCATCGACGCACCGCGCGCTGGACGACTTCCATCCGGCGGTCGCCGGCTGGTTCCTGAAGACCTTCCCCGCCCCGACCGAAGCGCAGACCGCAGCTTGGCCGCAGATTCGCAGTGGCCGCTCCACCCTGGTGGCCGCGCCGACGGGTTCGGGCAAGACGCTCACTGCATTCCTCTCCGCGCTCGACGATCTGGTCCAGCAAGGCCTCGCCAACGGCGGCGCATTGCCCGACGCAACGCTGGTGGTCTACGTGTCGCCGCTGAAGGCGCTCTCCAACGACATCCGTCTGAACCTGCAGATGCCGCTGCAAGGCATCGCCGCGGAACTCGACGCGCGTGGGCTGCCGCCGCTCGATATCCGCACGGCCGTGCGCACCGGCGACACGACGCAGCACGAACGCAACGCGCTGAAAAAGCGCGCGCCGCATATTCTCGTGACCACGCCGGAGTCGCTCTACGTGCTGCTCGGATCGGACTCGGGCCGCCGCATGCTGTCGACCACGCGCACGGTGATCGTCGACGAGATTCATGCGCTGGCCGGCAGCAAGCGCGGCAGCCATCTCGCGCTCAGCCTCGAACGTCTCGACGCGCTATGTCAGCGGCCTTTGCCGCGCATCGGCCTGTCGGCCACGCAAAAGCCGGTGAGCGCGGTGGCGCGCTTTCTGGTGGGCGGCGCGAGCATCGATAGCGACATGCCCGCCGACTGCGCGATCGTCGACGTGGGCCATATTCGCGCGCGCGATCTCGCGCTGGAAATCCCGCCCGTGCCGCTCGAAGCGGTGATGCCCAACGAGGTATGGGAACGCGTCTACGATCGCCTCGCCGAACTGGTCGCGATGCACCGCACCACGCTGGTCTTCGTCAACACGCGGCGCATGGCCGAGCGCGTCGCGCGTCATCTGACCGAGCGGCTCGGCAAGGAGGTGGTCGCCGCGCATCACGGCAGCCTCGCGAAAGAACATCGCTTCGACGCCGAGCAGCGCCTGAAGCACGGCGAACTGCGCGTGCTGATCGCCACCGCTTCGCTGGAACTCGGTATCGATATCGGCGACGTCGATCTGGTCTGCCAGATGGGTTCGCCGCGCGCGATCGCACCATTCCTGCAACGCGTCGGACGCTCGGGCCACCATGTCGGCGGCATGCCTAAAGGGCGGCTGTTTCCGACTTCGCGCGACGACCTGATCGAATGCGCGGCGCTGCTCGATTGCGTGCGGCGCGGCGAACTCGACGCGCTGTGCATTCCGCGCGCGCCGCTCGATGTGCTCGCGCAACAGATCGTCGCGGAAGTGTCGAGCGCCGAATGGAGCGAGGATGCGCTGTTCGCGATGATGCGGCGCGCCGCGCCGTATGCGGAACTGAAACGCGAGCAGTACGACGCCGTGCTGCGCATGCTCGCCGAAGGCTATACGAGCCGCAACGGTCCACGCGCCGCCTATGTGCATCGCGATGTGGTGAGCGGCACCTTGCGCGGCCGACGCGGCGGCAAGCTGGTCGCCGTCACGTCGGGCGGCACGATTCCCGAGAACGCGGATTATGCGGTGGTGCTCGAACCGCAGGCGATCAACATCGGCACCGTCAACGAAGACTTCGCGGTCGAAAGTCTGGCCGGCGACGTGTTTCAGCTCGGCAATGCGTCGTACCGGATTTTGCGCATCGAGAGCGGCCGCGTGCGGGTCGAGGACGCGCAGGGGCAGCCGCCGAATATTCCGTTCTGGCTCGGCGATGCGCCGGGGCGCAGCGATGAACTGTCGTTCGCGGTGGCGCGCTTGCGCGAAGAGATTGGGCGCCTGCTTGAAGGGCGGGATGTCAGGGCGCTGGCGATCGCGAAGACGCATGTCGGTGAAGCGGGAACCGGCGCGGTAATGGAAGCAAAAGCCAAGGCCAGAAGCAAAGCCATGAGCAAAGCGGAAGCCGGAGCGGGAACTGAAACTGGAGCCAATGCCAATGCCAATGCCAATGCCGAAGCCGTGACCGTGACCGAACGCGGAACGGAAAGCTCCGCCTCGCACGTAACGGAAGCCCAAAACGAAACCACGCCCGCACGCATCGATCACGCGATCGACTGGCTAATCGACAACCTCGGCCTCGACGAAGCCGCCGCGCGCCAGATCGTCGACTATCTGGCCCGCGCCCGCGCGGCGCTCAGCGTGCTGCCCACGCAGAACACGCTGGTGATGGAGCGCTTCTTCGACGAATCCGGCGGCACGCAACTGGTGATTCACGCGCCCTTCGGCAGCCGCGTGAATCGCGCGTGGGGTCTCGCGCTGCGCAAGCGGTTCTGCCGGACCTTCAACTTCGAGCTGCAAGCCGCCGCCACCGAGGACGCGATCGTCCTGTCGTTGACCGGCAGCCACTCGTTCGTGCTCGACGAAGTGTGGCGCTATCTGCATTCGAACAGCGCCGAGCATCTGCTGATCCAGGCGCTGCTCGACGCGCCGCTATTCGGCGTGCGCTGGCGCTGGAACGCGACCACCTCGCTGGGCTTGCCGCGCTACACGGGCGGGCGCAAGACCGCGCCACAACTGCAGCGCATGCGCAGCGAAGACCTGCTCGCAAGCGTGTTTCCCGAACAGGCCGCGTGTCTGGAGAACCTGGTCGGCGAACGCGAACTGCCACGCCATCCATTAGTTGACCAAACCGTCGACGACTGTCTGCACGACGCGATGGACAGCGAACGCTGGCTCGCGCTGCTGCGCCGGATCGAACAGGGCGAGGTCCGGCTGGTGGCACGCGATCTGCCGGCGCCGTCGCCGCTGGCCGCCGAGATCCTCAACGCGAAGCCCTACGCGTTCCTCGACGACGCGCCGCTCGAGGAACGCCGCACGCAAGCCGTGCTGAACCGCCGCTGGACCGATCCGGCCAGCACCGACGATCTCGGCGCGCTCGACGCGGACGCGATCGACAGCGTGCGCGACGAGGCGTGGCCGCAAGCGCGCAACGCCGACGAGATGCACGAAGCGCTGACGAGCCTCGGCTGCGTCACCGACGCCGAAGCGCGCGCTCACGAAGGCTGGCCGGCGTGGCTCGCGTCGCTGGCCGAAGCGGGCCGCGCAACCCGCCTGCACCTCGCCGACGCCGCCGCGGTGTGGCTGCCCGCCGAGCGTCTCACCTGTTTCCACGCGCTCTACCCCGACGCGCCTCGCACCCGCTACGCGCCGCAACTCGTCGCGCCGAAAGGCTACACCGACAGCTGGAGCGCCGCCGACGCGCTGCTCGACGTGCTGCGCGCGCGCCTGACCGGCTTCGGCCCGCAGCCGGTCAGCGCGATCGCGCAGCCGCTGAGCTTGCCGCCGGCGTCGGTCGAGCAGACGCTTGCCCGTCTCGAAGCGCAAGGCTACCTGATGCGCGGCCGCTTCACGCCGCAAGCCACTGAAGAAGAATGGTGCGAACGGCACCTCCTCGCGCGGATCCATCGTTACACGGTGAAACGCTTGCGACGCGAGATCGAGCCGGTGGAGCGGCACGACTTCATGCGCTTTCTGTTCGAGTGGCAGCATCTGACGCCGGACACGCGCGGCGAGGGCCGCGACGCACTGGCCGCGGTGCTCGACCAGCTCGAAGGCTTTCAGGCCGCGGCGGGCGCCTGGGAAGAGGACATCCTGCCCACGCGCGTGAAGGCCTACGTGAATACCTCGCTTGACGAACTATGTCGCGCCGGCAAGATTGTCTGGACCCGGCTCACCGGGCGGGCGCGCGGCGCAGCGGGCCCGATCCGCAGCACCCCGATCGTGCTGTTGCCGCGCGCCGAGGTGCGCACATGGAGCGCGTTGCTCGACCCGGCCAGGCCACTGGAATTGTCGGCGCTCGCGCAGAGCGTGTACGACACGCTCTCGCAACACGGCGCGATGTTCTTCGACGAGCTGCTCGCTGAAGTCCGCGTGCTGCGCATGGAACTGGAGAATGCGCTCGGCGAACTGGTCGCCGCCGGTCTCGCCAACTCCGACAGCTTCGCGGGCTTGCGCGCATTGCTGAAGCCGGTCGCCAAACGCAACGCGTTTTCCAGCAACCGGCGCGCGCGATCGAGCGCGCTGATCGGCGGGATGGACGACGCGGGACGCTGGGCGCTCGTGAGCCGGCAACCCGTTGCCGCCGCAACGGAGAATGTGCCGCAGCGCCGTCGACCGTTGCCGCCTGAAGTGCTCGAGCATGTTGCGCTGACCTTGCTGCGCCGCTATGGCATGGTGTTCTGGCGTTTGCTCGAACGCGAGGCCGAATGGCTGCCGCCCTGGCGTGATCTGCTGCGCGTCTATCAACGGCTCGAAGCGCGCGGCGTGATTCGCGGCGGGCGATTCGTGAACGGTCTCGCCGGCGAACAGTTTGCGTTGCCCGAAGCGATTCCCGTGCTGCGAGAAGTCCGGCGGCAGGCGAACGAGGGTGCTTTGGTGTGCGTCGCCGGAACCGATCCGTTGAATCTCGCGGGGACCTTGCTCGTCGGAGAGCGGGTGCCCGCCGTGGCGGGCAATCGGCTCCTGTACCGTGACGGCGTGGTGGCGGCTACGCTCGTCGCCGGGAATTTCTGGTTCGATGCCGCGTTGGCAACCCATCCCGCCGAGCGTGAGCGTGCTCGCGGATTGCTGGCGCGAAGGTTTTAGGATTGTCATGCGTGCATGCACGCATACGGTGATTTACCCAACACGAATATTGCTATCACCTGCCCCTAATAACCCTAAAGCTCGCGGCCGTCCGACCGTTAATGTTTATAAGCCCGAATTCCACCGCTTCGCTACAATGGGGTCGGTCTTAAGTATGAAGACTGTTTGCCGCCTCGCGCCTTGTCGGGGACTACCGGCATACACGCCCCGGGGATTTCATGAACGACGACCAACACGAGCAGGTGCTTTATGCCCGGTTCGGCACAAGCAGTCCATGCTGGCGTTTGTCGACCGACAGCAACGCACTCGAACTCACGCCAGTGACCGGCGATGTGCCCGCTAAAGTCGCCATTTCTCTGAGCCCTCAACAAGCCTCGCAAATCCGTCGCCTCACCGGCGTGACCTCGCATGCCGTCGTCGACGTGCAAATGTTCGGCGCCCCATTGCGCCTGCATCTCGTCGGCAAAAAGCTCAACAGCGACACGTGGGCCGGCACCGCATCGGCCTATGACGACACCGAGTCCGTCGCGCGCGATCTGGTCCAGGGTCTCTCGTTCGCTGAACAGGTCGTCTCCGAAGTCAATCTGGTCGTGGTCATCATCGATAGGCATGGCCGGATACAGCGCTTCAACCGGCTCGCGGAAGAACTTTCTGGCCTCAAGGAAGAAGACATCATCGGTCACACTGTGTGGGCGCTGTTCATGTCGCCCGAAGAAGCGGCGGATTCCTGCCAGAACATCGCCGGCTTCTTCAATCGCGGTGTGGCGTACGACGCCGAGCGGCGCATTAAAACGGTGCACGGCGAGCGGCTCTTTCTGTTTCGCAACAAGTTCGTCCAGGGCGGCAGCGGCGTTGACCAACAGTTCCTGATCTGCTCGGGCACGGACATCACCGAACAAAAACTCGCGCAGGAACGGCTGTTTAGACTGGCCAACACCGATGCGCTCACCGGCCTCGCCAATCGCAACGCGATCCAGGAGAAAGTCCGCGTGGCGATCGAAGATGCCGGTCCGGACGAAGCGGTCGGCGTGCTGTTCCTCGACCTCGACAACTTCAAGAAGGTCAACGATCACTACGGCCACGAGTTCGGCGACCGGCTGATCCGCGATGTGTCGGCGGCCATCGGCGCGTGCCTGAACGACGGCGACGCGCTCGCGCGCCTGGGCGGCGACGAATTCATCGTGCTCGCGGCCAAGGGCACCGCGCACGCACTCGAGGCCACCGCGCAGCGCATTCTCGAACGCATGCGCACGCCGTTCGCCATCGGGCTGGTGGAGGTCTACACCGGCTGCTCGATCGGCATCGCCCGGTATCCGGAGCACGGCAACAGTCTCGAATCGCTGATCCGCTCGGCCGACACGGCGATGTATGCCGCCAAGGACGAAGGCAAGCGCACGCACCGTGTGTTCTCGCCGGACATGAACCACCGGGTCGCCGAGTACATGTGGCTCGACACGAACCTGCGGCGCGGGCTCGAAGAGGGTCAACTGACGCTGCATTACCAGCCCAAACTGTGGCTCGCCACCGGCATGGTGCAAGGCGCCGAGGCGCTGGTGCGCTGGAACTCGCCGGAACGCGGGCAGATCATGCCAGCGGAGTTCATCCGTTATGCCGAAGAATCCGGGCTGATCGGCGTGCTGGGCCGCTGGGTCATGGAGACCGCCGCGAAGCAGGCCGCCAGATGGAAAGCGGACGGCCACAACCTGCGCGTCGCGATCAACGTGTCAGCGCGGCAACTGGTCGACACCGCCGTGGTCCGGCATTTCACCGAAGCGCTGCACCAGGCGAAACTCGATCCTTGCCTGATCGACCTCGAACTCACCGAGAGTTGCCTGATCGAGGACGAAGCGGCCGTGATCGAACTGATCAAGCAGTTTCGTCAACTCGGCGCCCAGGTTCATCTGGACGACTTCGGCACCGGCTACTCGTCGCTGTCGCAACTGGGCCGCATTCCGCTCGACGTCATCAAGCTCGACCGCAGCTTCGTGCGCTCGATCAACGCCGACACCAAGGCGCAAGCATTGGTGCGCTCGATGGTCGCGGTCGCGCAGGAGCTGGATTTCAAGGTGGTCGCCGAAGGTATCGAAACCGAATCGGAAGAAATCTTCATGAAGGGCCTGGGCGTCGATTACGTACAGGGCTTCCTGTATGGCCAGGCGATGCCCGTGGCCGAATTCGAACGCTGGTTGAAGGACAGGCAGAAGCTCAGACTGATTGCCTGAGCTGGGCGTTGCCTTTGCGGCCTTTATCGCAACAGGCCGCCCCAGCGCCCTGCTTCTTCGTCGCTCATCCCGACGGCCAGCGCCGCCCTCGCGAATCTGCGTCGACGTGGCCGGGTCGACCGGAATGCCGTCGGTTTCGCGTTGCGAGTTGAGCAGTCTGGTTTTCGGTCATTCAAAGTCTCGGCGTGAGTGACGGGTTCAAAACAAACGAACGAGAACAAGCAGGACAAGTCAGCACAACTCAGCCCACAACGCTCAAGGCGCGGCGGCGATCACTTCGGCCACCGCAGCCGTGAGCTTCTTGCCGTACGGCACGTGCAGGAACTCGTTCGGTCCGTGCGCGTTCGACTTCGGCCCGAGCACCCCGCACACCATGAACTGCGATTTGGGGAAGCCCGCCTTCAGCACGTTCATCAGCGGGATGGTGCCGCCCTGGCCGATGTACGCGACGTCGGCGCCGTAGTGCTGGCGCGACGCGTCGTTGAGCGCGGTGGCGAGCCAGGGCGCGAGATCGGGCGCGCTCCAGCCGCTCGCCGCACCGGCGTCCGGCTTGAACGTCACCTTCGCGTTGTACGGCGGATCGAATTCGAGCAGCGCCTTCAATTCGGCGACGGCCTTTTCCGCCTCGATCAGCGGCGGCAGACGCAGCGACAGCTTGAACGCGGTGCGCGGACGCAGCACGTTGCCGGCGTCCGCGAGCGCGGGCAAGCCGGCCGCGCCGGTCACCGACAGCGACGGACGCCACGTCGAATTGAGCAAGGCCTGTTGCGGATCGGTCGTGGTGGGCAGCACCTGACGGCCGTCCTGGCCGCAGGCCCAAGGCAGCTTCTTCCACACGTCGTCGCCGAGAATCTGTGCGGTCGCTTCCGCTTCACGCAGACGGTCCGCGGGAATCGGGCAGTGGAAACCCTTCGGCAACAGCGTGCCATTGGCGGCGTCTTCGAGCCGGTCGAACAGTTGCCGCATGATGCGGAAGCTCGACGGCGCGATGCCGCCGTAACCGCCCGAGTGAATCCCTTCGTCGAGCACCTGCACTTCGAGGTCGCCGGCGACCATTCCACGCAGCGACGTGGTGAGCCACAGTTGATCGTAGTTGCCCGCGCCCGAATCGAGACACACGACGAGACCGACCTTGCCGAGCCGTTCGCGCAGCGCGTCGACGTACGGCAGCAGATCGTAGCTGCCCGATTCCTCGCAGGTTTCGATCAGACCGACGCAACGCGGACGCTCGACGCCTTGCGCATCCAGCGCGGCGAGCGCCGTGAGGCTCGCGTAGATCGCGTAGCCGTCGTCGGCGCCGCCGCGGCCGTAGAGCTTGTCGTTCTCGAGCTTCGGCGTCCACGGTCCGAGATCGCTGCGCCAGCCGTCGAACTCGGGCTGCTTGTCGAGGTGGCCGTACAGCACGATGGTTTCCTCGCTGCCCGAGCGGGTCGCAGCCGTTTCGAAGAAGATCACCGGCGTGCGGCCAGGCAGGCGGATCACTTCGAGTTTCAGGCCGCGCACGGGCTGCCGTTCGGCCCATTGCGCCGCGTCGGTGATCACGCGATCCAGATAGCCGTGCTTGACCCAGTCGGGATCGAACGCCGGACTCTTGGCCGGCACCGCGATGTAGTCCGTCAACGCGGGCACGATCTCGTCGTTCCACTTGCGGTCCACGAATTCACGTAGCGTGTCGGGGTTGATGCGTTGAGCCTGGTGGGTCGTAGCGTCGGAGGTCATGATGGCGGTCCTGGCGGTTCTGTTCAGTCGAAACGGCCATGATAGTCCTGATGCAGGATCGGCTGAACCCCTTCGCGCCCATCCGGGATGTGTCGCGACGGCTCACGGGCATTGAGCGAACCACGCGCGAGCGAGCGCGAACGATGAAGCGGCCTGCGTGTCGAGCGGTACGCAGCGCCGCTGCGTAAATTAAACAATCGCGCGACAATCGCTGCATACATCGCGCATCGGGAGCTGTGTCATGGGTGGCAACGTGATCGTCCAGGTCATCGCCGCGGTGTTCGCACTGGCGCTGTATTTCCTGCCGGCCATTCTCGCGGACCGGCGCAAGCGCCACGACGTGCTGACGCTGGCGCTCTTCAACGCATGCCTCGGCTGGACCGTGTTCGGCTGGCTGCTCGCGCTCTACTGGTCGTTGCAGCCGAACCCGCCGAAGAACATCGCGGGCGAAGTGGTGCAGACGCGGAAGATGGTTGGGATGCGCGCGTTCTCGTCCGCGCTGATGGCGCGCGTGCAGAAACGCGCGTCGGCGCGGGATCGCCCGGAGAATTGATTCTATTGGTGCGGGTCAGCCGGGAACATGGCCGGCGCAATGGCGCGGCCGAACACGCGGCCGATTCACCGGCCGCCGCTCAGCTCGTTCAGTTGATTCAGTAAACTCAAGCCGCCCGGCCCACCCGGTGCCACTGCACAGAGCCGGCCGGAATCGAGCGAGGCTCGGCACGCACGCCGGTGGGCGTGAACATCTCGCGGCGCAGTTCGCCGTATTCGTCGAACCACTCGCAAATCAGCCAGTCGCCGGGATTGAGCGCTACCGGACCTGCGTATGTCACGGTCATGCGCGGGCCTCCTTCCTTCAACGTGACCACGTCGCCGACGTTGAAGCTCGCGGCTAGCGGTGTCTGGAATGCGTCAATGGTAGCGGTCAGCATATTTATTTCCCCTACGGAACCGTTGAGCGTGATTAAGTCATTGCGCCGGGTTTCTCGACTTTGGATCTACTGAGGGATGACTCTAAAGTTTGCAAAGATTAACAATTGAATTTAACCGCGGCAAGTGCTTTTTATTGATACCGTTTTCATCGGCACTGGAATGTCTTTCCCGTCCGGGTCCGCGTTCCTTGAAACCAGGAAAATCCCTGAATACGGCGGCAAGCCGCCACCCATGCGGCACTGCACGATGGCACCAATTACTGCGGGCAAATCGCCGGCAAGTAGAAAATGCGCTCACGCATTCTTCATATCCAAACCATGACGCAATGCCGCACAGGGTTTATTCCAGTCAGCCTGGAAAATCGCAGTTACCTGTGAACGAATAACTCACCGGTAAATATGCCAGGGGTCTAATTCTGCCTTTGTTTAATCTGCACAATAATGCCGGTAAACCATCCACTGAAAACGATTACCGGCACCGCATTTTCAAACCGGTTGCACTGCGCGGCGTAACGCCAGTTGCTGATGCCGCACCAGCAGTACGCTCAAACCAATACACACGAACATCAGCAGCGCGTTGATCGCAAGGCTGAGCTGAAACGCATGCGCGTACGCACTGGGCGCCGCGCTGCCGCCGATCGCGCCGAAGAACGCGCCGCTAATCGCCGCCGTGCCGAACGCCGAGCCGATCTGCAGCGTCGACGACACCACGCCCGACGCTAGCCCCGCCTTCTCGGGCACCACTTCGAGCAGCACGATGCGCATGATCGATGGCAACAGCAAGCCGTGACCGACGCCCGCGCACACCAGCCCGCAATAGAACAGCAGATCCGGCGTGGCTGACTGTGTGGCAGACCACCCAGTGACCACGAATCCGACCGTCATCATCGAAAAACCCAGCGTCAGCACATGGCCGCCGATGCGCTTGACCACCACGGGCGAGGTCAGCGGCCCGACCACGAAGCCGATCGCGAACGGCATGATCGCCATGCCCGACGCGAGCGGTGTCCAGTGCAGGCCGGTTTGCAGGAAGATTCCGTAGGTCAGGAAGAACGCGCTATTGCAGTAGAACAGGAACGCGAGCACGAGACCCAGCGCGAAGGCCCGATTGCGGAACAGTTGCAGATCCACCAGAGGATGGCCGCCGCCGCGCTCGACTCGCCGCTCGGTCGCCACGAACAGCGCGAACGCGGGAATCGCGAGCGCGAACATCACGAAGGTCCATGCGGGCCAGCCGGCTTCGCGGCCATGCGTCATCGGGTAGATGACCAGCAGCAGCACCGCGGAGAGCAGCGCGACGCCCTTCACGTCGACGCCGGTGCGCGTGGCCGGCTGATTCTCCGGCACGAACTTCCACGTGCCGATAAACGCCGCAATGCCGATCGGAATATTGATCAGGAAGATGATGCGCCAGTCGAGTCCGAACGGGTGATAGGTGATCAGCGCGCCGCCGCCCAGCTGGCCGACGATCGACGACAGCCCGAACACGAAACCGTACAGGCTCATCACCTTGGTCTGCTGATGCAGCGGCACGACCGCGCGAATCGTCGCGAGCACTTGCGGCGCCATCACCGCGGCCGCGATGCCCTGCACGATTCGCGCGGTCACCAGCATATGGCCGCTGGTCGCGAAACCGCACAGCGCCGACGCGACCACGAATGCCGCCATCCCCGTCATGAACATGCGGCGGCGGCCGAACAGATCACCGAGGCGGCCGCCCGTGATCAGCAGCACCGCGTAGGCGGACGCGTAAGCGGACACCACGAGTTGCAATTGCGCGTCGCTGGCGTTCAGGCCGGTGCGGATCGACGGCAGCGCCAGGTTGACGATGAAATAGTCGAGCGGCGCGAGGAACGCGCCGACGAACAGCACGGCGAGCGCGAGCCCTTGGCGTTTGAAGCGCGGCGCGGCTTTTTCCGCCGCCACTGCGGCCGCGACGCCGGCGGCCACCGCGCCGGGACAAGTCGCGCTCACCGCGCACGCGGTGGCGCCGACGGGTCCAACGAATGCCGCAGGAGCGGACTTGATCGCTTCGCTATTCATGACCATTCGTTCAAAAATTCGGCAAAAAAATTTAGACGAGCGCGCGCATCGCGACGTCCACTATTCCGCTCAGCGCGTCTTCCTTGTGGGCGACCCGCCCCAAGACGCGCAGACCCTGCATCACGCACAGCAGAAAATCACCGACCGCTTTTTCGTCGAGCGTCGAATTGAACGCGCCGCTCGCCTGGCCACGAATCACCGACGCTGCCAACAACGTCGCCATGCGGCGCTGAATCGCCGCGACACGGATGCGCAGTTCTTCGTCATCCGGCTGCATTTCCAGCGTGGTGTTGGTGATGAAGCAACTGCGCTCGCCAGTCAGCGCGCATGCGACCCGCGCATAGTGCAGCAAAGCATTGCGCAGCGCCTCTTCCGGCGGCACCGGCGCGTTCAGCCGCTCGGCGAGCCGCGCGACCGAACCTTCCGCGTAGTGCTCCAGCGCGGCGAGCATGATGCCGTGCTTGTCGCCGAACACGCCGTACAGACTGCCGCGCAGCAGGCCGGTGGCCTTGCACAGGTCGTCGATCGACGTCGCGTGATAGCCGTGGTTCCAGAAAACCTGGCTCGCGCTCGTCAACACGGTGTCCGTGTTGAACTCGCGCGGCCGCCCTCGCGAACACACGTCGCCGGCTTTTTTCGCGGATTGCTTGGAATGGCCAGATTGCTTCATGGGTGGATATTATGACTAACTGTTCAACAATTCAAGGCCGGATTTTCGTAGGGAACGGTCATGAGCGGTTGTGAAGCATGTCGATCGGCACGTAAAAAAGCCGGCGGCGGGCTCTACCCCGTCGCCGGCTTCATCGCGCAGTGACTGCCGGGAAAGGCGCGCGAACTCAGGTTTCGAGTTTCGCGTCCATCGTGATCGTCGCGTTCAGGACCTTGGACACCGGACAACCTGCCTTGGCATCCGCGGTGGCCTTCTCGAACGCGGCCTTGTCGCCACCGGGAATCTTCACCGCCACGTCGAGATGCACCGCGGTGATCGTAAAGCCGCCGCCGTCCTTGTCGAGCGTGACGGTTGCGGTGGTGCCGATACGTTCGGGCGTGATGCCGGCCTTGCCCAGTTCCGCCGACAACGCCATCGAGAAACAACCCGCGTGCGCAGCCGCAATCAGCTCTTCCGGATTCGTGCCGATGCCATCCGCGAAGCGTGTCGAAAACGAGTATTGGGTCTCCTTGAGGACGCCGCTGTCGGTGGAAATCGAGCCCTTGCCGTCTTGCAGGCCGCCTTGCCAGACTGCTGATGCCTTGCGCTTCATCGCTCTCTCCTGGTGTGCCCTGCATCGCGCGTCCCACGACCGAAGATGATGCTCCGCCGCGACGGTCTCGCCCGGATGTTTCGCGGTTCAGGCATCGGTCGCGAGTCCCCCAAGGGGACTTCCTTCGGGGGCGTCGCGCGGCGCTGCGGGCGCGGGCTTGGACCGAACTTCATCATAGGCGCTTCCGTGTGCCAGCGTCGTGACGATCCGGCAAATGGGCACCACCGAAGCCATTTCAAGAATTACATCAAAAACGGTAACAATCTTTCCTCGTAAAGCCGCTTTTTTGCCGACCTCGTAAGAAATACACTTGATTCAACGGATCGGGACATGTGATTCAAACCGATCTCTCAACAATCGAATACCGGAGGTCATCATGAAATCGCTTCTTTCCGCAGTTGTCGTCGCATCCGCTCTCATCATCCCGGCTGTTTCGTTCGCCCAGCAGGCAAACGGCCCGGTCACCCGCACACAGGTGCGCAGCGAACTGGTCGCCGCGCAAAAGGCGGGCCTCCTGTATCAGAACGACACCGAATATCCGAAGACCGTGCCGCAAAGCGACGCGGCGATGCTTGCCTCGACGCAAGGCTCGAAAGACGTAGGCGGGTCGAATGTCGGCTCGTCGGCAGCCGGCGCGCCGTCCTCGGTGCAGCAACGTCTGTTCTCGACCTATCGCGGCCAGTAAGCCGTAAAGCCGCGCGGTCGGCGGCGTAGTCAGCAAGACGCAGATGAAGTCCAAGTGGCAGACAGAAACGCCCCGGTTGCGAAGTTCGCAGCCGGGGCGTTTTTTTTATTGCGCAGTGCGTAAGGCGCGTTGCGCGGCGGAAAAGTTGAACCGCGCCGTTGCAAACAGCTCCAGTCGAGACCGAGCCACAGCGGCGCGATCCGCTACTCGGCGAACGGCAAACTCTCCTGCCCCACCGCCCGCATGCCGAACACGTTCAGTGTCATTGCCACCAGCGCGTAGTAGCCGAGCAGGCCGACCAGGTTGATCACCACCTGATGCCCGAATCGGTCGACGGCTTTCGTATAAGTCGCATCCGACACGCGCTTTGTGTCATATAGCTCGCTCGCGAAGTCGTGGATCAGCGCGTCGTCGGCGTCCGCGAACGCTGGGCGCCGCCCTTGCCGGATCGCCTCGGCATCCGCTTCGGCCACGCCCGCTTCGAGCGCGATCGGATAGTGGATGTGCCACTCGGCCTGCGCCTGCCAGCGCGCCGCGGTCACCAGGATCGCCAGCTCCGACAGACGCAGCGGCAAGCCGGTCCGATAGCGGCAAAACGCGCCCAGACGCTGCGCCTGCTGCGCCAGCTCCGGGCTATGAATCCAGCCGAGAAACGGCCCGTTCAGATTGCCGCGCGGGCCGGACAGAATTTCGTCCAGCACGCCTTTCTGTTCGGGCGTGGCGGCGGACAGGTCGAAGTGGGGCAAACGCTCAGTCATCATCGTTCTCGCGGATGGCGGTGTGGTCGAATCGCTCAGACGGCGGCCAGCGCGCCGTCGATCGCGTCAGTCAGCCGGCCGACAATCTCGTCGATGTCGCGCGCGCTGCAGATGAACGGCGGCGCCAGCAGCACATGATCGCCGATCCTGCCGTCGACCGTGCCGCCCATCGGATACACCATCAGACCACGCGCGAACGCTTCGCGCCGGATCGCCGCGTGCAGTTTCAGCCCCGCGTCGAACGGCGTTTTGCTGGCGCGATCCCTGACCAGTTCGACACCGACGAACAGCCCGCGCCCGCGCACGTCGCCGATATGCGGATGCTGCGCATAGTGCTCGCGCAGCCGACCACGCAACTGTTCGCCGCGCGCCAGCACGTTCGGCAGCAGCTTGTCTTCCGCGATCACGCGTTGCACTTCGAGCGCGGCCGCACAGGCGGTCGCGTGGCCGATATACGTATGACCGTGCTGAAAGAAGCCCGAGCCGCCGACGATCGTCTGATAAATGCGGTCACTCACCAGCGTCGCGCCGATCGGCTGATAGCCGGCACCGAGCCCCTTCGCGATGGTCAGCAGGTCCGGCGCCACGCCATCCTCTTCGCACGCGTACAGGAAGCCGGTGCGGCCCATGCCCGACATGATCTCGTCGAGAATCAGCAGCACGCCGTAACGATCGCACACCGCGCGAATCTTGCGGAAGTACTCGCGCACCGGCGGCACCGCGCCCGCCGTCGCGCCCACCACCGTTTCCGCGACGAACGCGGCCACCGTATCGGCGCCGAGTTCGAGGATCTTCTGCTCGAGCTCATCGGCCAGACGCTGCGCGAAGGCCTCCTCGGTTTCGTCGGCGCGCTGCTCGCGGTATGCATAACACGGGCTCACGTGATGCGCTTCGATCAGGATCGGCAGGAACGGCTCGCGGCGCCACGCATTGCCACCGATCGCGAGCGCCCCCAACGTGTTGCCGTGATAGCTCTGGCGACGCGCGATGAAGTGGCGGCGCTGCGTTTCGCCCTTCTCGACGAAATACTGGCGCGCCAGTTTCAACGCCGCCTCGATCGCCTCCGACCCGCCCGACACGAAGTACACGTGCTCGAGCCCCGCCGGCGCGCTTGCCACGAGACGGTTAGCAAGCTCCTCGGCGGGCTCGGTGGTGAAAAACGAGGTGTGCGCGTACGGCAACTGTTGCGACTGGCGCTTGATCGCGTCGATCACCCGCTGGTTGCTGTGGCCGAGACATGAGACGGCCGCGCCGCCGGACGCGTCGATATAGCGCTTGCCGGTGGAGTCGATGATTTCGATGCCGTCGCCCGCGACGGCAACCGGCAGAGATTGCTTCGGTGAACGATGAAAAACGTTGGACATGGTTTTCAATTCCTCGTGGTTGCGCCAGCGTGCTCAGGCGCCGGTCGGCCCGGACGCTGAGCGGGCAATGAAGGTGTCGAACTCGCAGTGCCCCTGCCGATAGACTCTCATCGACACCCCCGCGCTGCCGATGTCGAATAGCGCCGTGGCGAGCGTGTTTTCATCGCCGGGATCGAGCGGGTCGTCGCGGTAGATCGGCAAGCCCGACGGCGCGCGATCGTGCAACACGTCGAGCAACGCGGCGGGCTGCAATGGGCTGGCGAGCGCAGGCAGCAACGCATCGACGCGCAGTTGCCGGTCACGCGATGAATCCGTGACGATTTGCGCTTCGGCTTCGCAGCCCGGATGGGTCATGTGGTTCGCATGGCCGGAAAGCGTCGACACGCTTTGCACGGAACAGCGCCGCGCACTGGCTTCGACGCTGAACAGACGCGTATCGCCCGCGCAGCCGAGCGTGTGATGAAAGCCGCTCGCCGCGGGCACGCTGCGCAGTGTTTGCAGCGCTTCGTCGAGCGAGCCGGCATCGAGCACGGCGCGGGCGAGGATCATCCGGGGCACGCCGGCGCTGGGCTTGCGGATGCGCAAGTTATTGATCGCCTGCGCGATACCGGCGCGGTTCGCGGCGAAGGTGTGTCCCGGCAGCGATCCGGGGTAGTAGAAGCTCACGAAGCCGGGCTTGCCCGCGGGTCGAACCTCGACCAGCGCGCAGCGCTCGCGCAGAAAAGGATCGCCGTCTTCATTGTGCGCGATGAAGCGCGCGTCGCCTTCGACGGCCGCCAACGTGGTGCACCCGTCCGGCGCGTGATGGATCAGTTCGCCGCGGCAGTTCCACAGAAACACATCTTCCGCGGACCAGCCCAACCCTGCCGCCATCCCGTCGAGCTCGGCCAGCAGCGCCGGAAAATCCGCGCGAGCCGCGTCGCGCAGCATCTGCACGAACGGAGCGCCACGCCACAACCGAACCGCGCGCCACGCACTGCTTTGCTCCATGTACCCGGCGAACACCGGTCTGGCGATTTCACCCAGCCGGTAGCCGATGTCATACGGCTCACCGCTCAGCTGGAAAAGACTCAACTCCCGATTCGACGCCATGGCTCGCATTCAGTCAACAATCGATACGCGTTTATACTTCAAAACAACATTTGTTGTCAAACTGAATGCCACAGATCCAGATGGAACGGTCTTGCTCCGCACAAGTCGCGCGTTCGATTCAGCAGGGAACGATCAAGTCACGTATGCGCCCTTCGCATGCAGGGACTGCTCGGCAATCGCGAGCTGTTCGACTGCGCCCGCGCCTTCGAGCGCGAGCAGATGCGCAACCAGCGATTCGGCAATCGCGGTGGCCGCCACCAGCGACGGAAAGAACGACGGGCTCTCGTGTGAAAAGATCAGCACCTTGTCGGCGTTCAGGGCGATCGGCGAGACCGCGCTGTCGGTGATCGCGATCAGCTTGCTGCCTTTTTCCAGCGCGGCCTCGGCCACGCGCGCCGCTTCGACCGAATACGGCGCGAAACTGATGACGATGGTCGCGCTGTCGCGCTCGACCGTGCGCAGCTGCATTTCGAGCGTGCCGGCCTCGCCGTTGAGCAGCGACACCGATGGCCGGAACAGCCGGTAGCCGTACACGAGGCCGAATGCCACCGAGTAGCAGGAACGGAAGCCGGCCACGTGCACATGCGGCGCGCGCCGCAACAGCCGCGCCGCCTCGACGATCACGCGGCCGTTATGCGCGGCGGTGACGTCGAGATTGTGCTGTTGCGCGACCAGCAGATCGTTGGCCAGCGCGTCTTTCGATTTGACCAGCGAACGCGCGCGGCTCGTGAGCGGCTCGGGCCGTGTGCGCACGCGCGCGACGAACAGGTTGCGCAATTCGTTCCAGCCGGGGAAACCGAGTTGCTGCGACAGGCGCACCAGCGAAGCCGGTTGCACCTGGGCCCGCTCGGCTACTTTGCGCATTGACGAGACCGCGACCTCGTCGGGATGATCGAGCAGGAAAGCTGCTCCCATCTGGAACTGCGGACTCAGTTCGGAGAAGCGCGCCCGGATCAGGGCGGCAAGCTGGTCGAAACTGTCTGGCATGCGATGGTCCGGGCGAGCCGTCGATAAGGATGACAACAAATGTTACCACCCGGCGCATCGCATTCAACAGCGGATCAAACGTGTGGCAATTCGCAAACGACTTCTGTCCTGTCGCAAATATGTTGTCCTAGACATTTTTTCGCAAACAAAACTGTCCTGAAAAACGATGGCCACGTCCGACGCCTAATAACCGCAAGGGATAGCGGGTAACGTTTCACTCCGCCGTCACCGTGTTTCGCGCCTTTGAAAAAATTACCGAAGTCGTTTCCGAGTAGTCCCGGCACAAACATCAGCGACATGGCTATCTCCATCGGCACGGTCGTTGCAATTGATAGCTGCGCCAACAGGAGATTGCCATCATGAGCATCTTGAGCGTCGTACTCCGTGCGACCAATTCCAACCCAACACGTGCTTCTTCGCTCGTCGCCGTCACTGCTATCTGCCTTGCAGTAGTCTGCGGGACTGGCATTGCAGCATTTGCCGGCTTACTGCCCGCGTCAGGTGGCGTGGCCGTCGCACTAACTACATCTCCGTTAATCGACATGCAAGTTGACGCTTACGAGAAGCGTGTCGCAACCATGGATTGAACGCCAGCTGCGTGTCCCGCCACGTACGCCAGGCTCTCTCGTGCACGACCTACTGCAGAGGAACCCCGCGGACCTTTGTGAAGAAGTGTTCTCGCAGATGCCACTTCGACCAGCATGCCGAATTTTAGTTGACCGGCCAGACTGGGCAGCGAGCCGTTGCTGCCACAACCTCCTTTTGATTCGCAGGCTGTTCAGCTGGATGTCGACATCTGGTTCAATATTGTGCCGGTGTCAACACTCGACGATACACAGTCACCCTGTATCGTGCAGAATCTCCGCGCGGATAGTTTTGCCGTCGACCAAACGAGTTGCAATCACGGGCGCTGAGTTAACCATTGCACTCCCCCAAGGTTGGTCAATCCGTTGCTCGTTCTCCATACAGGGCCAATACGGCGCGGCTCTTTTGTGTTGTGCGGCGCATCATGGGCAGCGCGCGACGTCGATTCACACCGCACATAGCCAGTCCAAATCGACACGGAGCGCGGCCGAAAGCCGCTCACATTCACCGAGGCTTTCCGGCGCACTCGCCCCGGCACGCCACAAAACAACGTCGCGCTCAGTCACCCCGACGGAGGAAGCGACTGCAAAGGCAGAAAGTTTCGCCCGCTTCATTGTCATGTCGAGCTTTGCTGCGAACGCTCGGCGCCAGTTGCTACTTGCGCGGTTGCGGTCCAGATGCACTTCGAGGTTTGCCCGGCGAACCATCCTGAACATCCTGCGTACGGCGACCGGATGAGTATGGGTTCGCCACAAAAAGAATGTGTGACACCGTACATCGCTGAGAGATGCAAGACCTTTACGAGGGCTAGGTCGCCCCGAACCCAGTCGCCCCGCCAGCAATTGCCACAGCAATTTGGCGGCAGTAACGGGGCGCTTACGCTCCTTACCCAACGCCGCCAGCATGATTCGGCGAGTACTGTTCCACTGCCGGGGTCCTCAGCACCTGTCGAGGCACCGGTGCCGCAGACACTTCGCCACAAAAACGTCACACTTCGGAATCACTATCGTGCCGCCGCCGGGAGCGGGACGCCTGCCTTCACGAACCATTGCATGCCGCAGGCAGGTAAATCATCGGGTTGCAAGGACTGGCACGAGCTGCCCCGAGAAGGGTATATCGGGCGCAATGTCAGCAGACGACCCACACATTGGAAGAGACACCGTGAAGCAGCGAGCGACCGTCGTATGTGAGCTTGGGACGCGAATTCTGCTTGTTGGAAGGGACGGCTCGCGATGGTCTTTACCAGGCGGAAAACCCATGGCCGGTGAAGACCTGCAGGAAGCCGCCTTGCGCGAGTTGATGGAGGAAACCGGCCTTCGTGCCGCCAGGATGGGATACCTGTTCAACTTCACCGGCGTCCGAACATGTCACCACGTCTTTGCCGCTCAAATTGACGATGGACAATCGCCAGTGCCGAGCAACGAAATTACGCGCTGCAGCTGGGTCAAAGTCACGGACGTGAATAACTTCACGACGAGCATTTCCACCAAAGCCATTGTCGACATACTGGGCAAGAGTAACCGTCCATCCGAGCAAGATGTTCACCATGGTCACCGCGAAGGCGTCTTCGCGTTCTCTGGCGTCCGCGATGATTGCGGGTGCCAGATAGAGCATCAGCGCACCCAGGAACACCGCACCTTCGACAATCGTCAACATTTCGACACCTCGCGACAACCTTGGTCAGCGAATGACTTTCAGATTAGTGACCTGAGTACAGACGACCGACAGAACCCGCAGGCTGCTGGCTGCCAGACTCCGAGGAGGACGCAAGCACTCCACCGTACGAATCGCTAACGGAGCCGACTGCGTCGTTGCGTTCGGCTGCAACGGTTTGCGCGCTTTGGCCTCGTTGCGACGCAGGCGCGCCCACCGACGGGCGGTAGGAAGGCGCGGGGCCGTAACCGCTGGCAAAAGCAGGCGCAGCGATAGCGGTGGTAGCTGCGATGAGCAACGCTGCAAGAAGTTTACTTTTCATGATGAATCCCCAATCCGATTTTCAAGAGCGCCGCAAGTCGTGTGAGACGCGCGCCGCTGACGAAAGTCAGTTTAGGCGTCGCCTATCTTTTTTCTATGCCGATAGCGTGAAATCACAATTGCTGCAGACCGAACAATGCGGCTCTGCTCCGCCCATGGCGGGTTTCCCGTGCGCTCTGCCCGCTGAGGAGTTCCGATATGAAACTTGACGCCGCCACGTTCCGGCAACTGCGTTGGGCGTAGTACGGGCAATCGCGGCTGGAACCAATACGCCAGCGGAGCCGGTATCGAAAATGCAGCCGATACGCGAGCTTCCATACGACGCGCGTCATCAGTTGGTCACTGTTGCCGAACATGCTGGGCGTTGGGCACACATCTCTTCAGGAGGCGAACATGGCCGATTTTCAGGCACAGGTTGCTATAGCTCAGCAAGCAAATCTTGACTTCTTCTTCGGCCTGGCCGGCAGCATGCTGGAGGGCGACGAAAAGCTCGTGAGACTGAATCTGGATACGGCGAAAGCGACGCTTGCCGATTGGTATCAACGCGTGCAAGACGGGCTGTCGAAACAGAACGGTCAGGAAGTTACTGGTCTGCAAGACGCGCTGGCGCTGCCCTCGGCGGAGAAGGTCCTGACGTACGAACGTCGGGTTGCCGAGATTGCGTCGTCCACCCAAACGCAGTTGGCAGAGGTCGTCAATGCCCGGTACCAGGAGGTCAATCGCCAGGTTCAATGGTTGGTCGAGAATGTCGCGCAAAACGCCCCACTCGGTTCCGAGGCCGCAATTGCATTTCTGAAACAAGCTATCACGCTGGCGAACACTGCTCAGGAAAGCGTGCAAAAGGCAACGAAGCAGGTAGTCGAAGTCGCGCAAAGTAACCTGGAAGCCACAACGAAAGCAGCAACGGAGATGACCGAAGCGGCTGAGCAGGCAGTCGAGATGGCGGCGAAGCCGGCAAAGCAATAATTTGAAGAACCGCTGAACGCTGCACCGCATAGTCGACCCGCGCGGCGCGCGTCCGGGCGCAGCCGCGCTCGATGTGCAAGGTCACGCGGTCGTTGGTGGCGCAATATCGCTGGTCCAGACGACGCGTTATTGCGAATTCACCAGTGTTCTGCAGCGGGCTGTAAGTCAAAGTCACAGGCAAACAGTCGTCGAGCATGACGCAGCAACTACCGCTGTCGCCGCCTATCCAGGACTCCGTCGATACGAATCGCCGGACGCGAGTAGGCACCCTCTTCAAACTTTTGTGGAAACGAATGATGGCAACAGGAACTGTGAAGTGGTTCAACGATGCAAAGGGCTTCGGCTTTATCACGCCGGATGACGGTGGTGAAGACCTGTTTGCCCACTTCTCGGAAGTCAAGGCGGAAGGCTTCAAGTCGCTGCAAGAGAATCAGAAGGTTAGCTTCGACGTGAAGATGGGCCCGAAAGGCAAGCAGGCCGCAAACATCAAGCCGCTGTAGGCGTCGGTAGTCGGATGGTTTAAACCAGATGGCCCGCTCATGCGGGCCACTTGCTTTTTCGTCGTCTGTCGACCGTTCCCGTCCGCGGACGATGCGCAACGCGCTCGCTGAACTTCACTGCGAGCCCGGCTAGTATCATCCAACACGGACACAATGAACGGAGATACTGAAATGGACGACCGATTTGATAGACGGGAACTGCTGCTTCACCTCGGGGATATGCTCGAAGCTTTGAACTGTTTAGCCAGGACAGGTCGGCCGGATGGGCTGGTTGGGCAGCTTGCAACCCAACAGGAATCGTTGCAGGACTTCGAGTTCCTGCGGGCGCTTGCGCCGAAGGTGACGGTGGCCGAGTTCAGCGCACGCGTCGCCAGCGCGTTCTTCCTGTGGCCAAAGGAGCTGCTTGAGACTGAACTCAATCGGAATGCGCTAGCGTCAACCGTTCAGCACGACCTTTTTGACGGCGACCCTGACGGCTGGAATGCGTATGTCGCCCACGTCCAGAAGAAGGTGAGGTGGTTTGGGACCGGGCTTCCCGAGATGAAAAAGGACGCCTTGGCCGGGCCGGCGCACGATGCCGCAGAGGAAGCGAGTCCGGTCGAGGCGTCGGTCGAGGCCGCGCCGCCCGCAGAGTGGGATGCGCCCGACGAGAAGAAGGGTTGGCCTTGGCCCCAGCCAGGGTCGACGTCCTGACGCACTGCTGCTCGTAGTATCTGACTCGGATTCAAGGTTCACGAGCGCCCGAACTCAGCCCCGGCGACAGCACCGTCAACGACAAAAGCCTGAGCTCCTTCATGCACGACACAGTGAAGCTGTCGCGCTGTTGCCGTCGAGCTCACCGGTCGGTTAGAGACTGCCGGCACCTCCAGGCCCTCAACGGCGTGGCTACTCCTCAGCGCTTGCCGCTTTTCGTCACCCTGGCAGCCGGCTTTTCGGGTCGTCCCCGTTCCGGTCGGCTTCGGATTCTTCCTCATCTATCTGAATCCGCGCCTGTTCCCAATACTCGTCGGCGTGTCCCTCCGGGCTGCCGTCTTTTTCCCAGAGTTCGTAGGCCCGTACACGAATCTTCTCTTCCTGCGAAACGTTATCCATTGCATGACTCCAGGTAGGTTTCTCACGACCAGCTACTCATCAAGTTGCACAGCGACCTTTTCGATGGAAGGCGCAAGAGCTAACGCAAGAACAGACAAACTCAACGTCGGCGACCGTATGAAAGCTATCGGAGTCTGAGGTTCCGGAGGCTTTCCAGCGTTCCCCATCAACCTGCCGCATAACGCTGCCTAACCCGGAGCTTGACTTCGCAGATTGCAGGGTACGCCTCAAACGGCACCGCTGTTAGTAAGCCTTCTTCATTCCGCCGCTGTCGGAGGCAGGCGCATCCATTGCCCCCTTCTTCTGCATCTTCGGCTTCATCTGCTTTTGCGACATTTCGCCCGACTCTCCCATCGTGTTTGCGCCCGACGCGCCAGATGTTGACTCTGTAGTTCCGCCTGCATTCGGGGTTCCCATGCCAGTCCCACCCTGGCCTGCACCGGCACCCCCACCGCCTGCTCCCATGCCCTGCGCGTAGGCAGCGCCAGATAAACCCAAAATCAACGCTGAAAACAGGATTCCTTTCGTAGCAACTCGCATGACGGTCTCCTTCGTATGCAAAGCGACCAGCTGCAGCCTGGGCCGGTGCAACCCCGCCACCTTGATTCCCGCAATTCCCATGCCGCTGGTGACCCTGGCGTCGGCTCCTCAATTTCACCATCGGCCGTTACGAACCGAACTGCCGCGCGCACAGCGGCGGTCCGCTCGCTAACACGAAGACGCCGCCGCAGCGCGCTGAAGGGAGTTCCCCCACTTCTTCCCGTTTGCAAGACGCTCAACATAGCATCTGCAGAATGCACGGGCGCTGACGAGCATCCATGGCGCTACAAGCCGCACGCCAATTCATGGCGGTTATTGTTCATTGCCAGGGAGCGCGGATGGCGTGTAAATCTGCCGACCGGGTTAACCCATAGTGAGCCCTGACTCCGACTGCCTCGCACGAGCCTGCAGCCGTCGCAAATAGGCGGAGCCGGCGCCGCATACCATGAGCGAAAACCGGCTTTCGTTGTGGCATGCGCGTTGCGCGCCTGAGGGCATCAACCTTTAGGAGAAGACCATGACAATCCTTGACCCCAAAATGCAGCCACAGACGGGCAGTACAGGCGCGAACATCGTCGGCGGCGGTGTTGGCGACGGGCCGGGGCCTGATGTAATGGCGGCGTCGACTCTCGACGGCACCAAGGTAATGTCGTCTGATGGAGAACACGTTGGCAAAATATCCGACATCATGCTCGACGTGCGCAGTGGCCGCATCGCATACGCCGTTCTCGCCGAGGGCGGTTTTCTTGGCATGGGCAGCAAACTGCACGCGATTCCCTGGAGCGCACTGACGCTGGACACTGACGAGAAGTGCTTCTTCGTCGACGTAACCGCCGAGCGAATCAAGAATGAGCCCGGGTTCGACAAGGACCGCTGGCCCTCCATGGCGGACGCGCAGTGGGGCACAACCGTACATCAGTACTACAACCGCGACCCGTACTGGTCTGCTACCCGCGATGTCATCGGAAGAGACATGACGGATATCTGAGGGTTTTGTGGGCAGGCGGCTCGGGCGATATCTGCCGCCTGTCAGATAGTCGCGCACGCATAGCAGCGCCCGGTGTGCCATCCGTGCCGCCTGGCTGCTGCCGCCTCTTTTGAGGAGAATCCCATGACAAACGGTAGAAAGGAACAGACGCGCGGGGTGGACCGTGACGATGGCAAAGATAGGCAGCCGGCCGACGCCCCGGACGGCTCGTCAACACCTGACAGCGTGGCCCCTATCCTGCAATCAGAGGACAAGGACGAGCTGTTCGACGAAGACGCGCCGGAATAAGAGGAAGGACGAGGCGTTGCGCGGAAACAAACCGTTTCCGCCGGAGAGCCCGACCGGCTTGTTGAGGACGCTTTTCGGAGCTTACTCATACGTCAGAAATGTAGCGGACAGATTGATGCCTAAAAAAGAGCGTACAAGGTACGGATCGCGGCTAATTTGTAAAAGCTGCTCGTGAATTTTCGAGTCCAACTTTTCGCCTTTTTGAAGTGGGCGTCGTGCGACGCCGGTCCTCTTGACGTGACTGTTTATCGATGTGGACCATTTCAAAAATTACAACGACAAGTACGGGCATCATCAGGGCGACGCATGTCTTCAAGCGCTCGCGCAGGACATAGAGAGCGCAATTCGGCGGATTGACGTTCTGGCTCGCTATGGTGGGGAGGAGTTTGTCGTCCTTCTGCAAGACTGTGAGATTTCGCCCGCCATTGCGACCGCCGAACGTATTCTCGAGAATGTCGCGGCGTCTTCGATGAGGCATGAGGCAAGTCCCTTTGGCAAGGTCACGCCCAGCATCGGCGTCGCGCATACTGCCAACCAGGAAGGATTCGAACCGGACCTCCTGCTTCGAGAGGCAGATGATGCCTTATATGAAGCGAAGCGGCTCGGCCGAAACAGCATTGTCGCTAGTCGGCTCTCATTTCGACACCTCGCGACAACCCTGGTCAGCGAATGACTTTCAGATTAGTGATCGACAGTGCGGTTCATCTCGATGGCATGGCTTACGGCAATCAAACCCGGATTGTCCGCCTCGCCTTGATTCGCACTTGGGTCGACCAACACCATACCATGCGCTCTCTTATTCATAAGCGTCGGACGCTTTTTAGTCGTTCGAACTCCGCAGGCCGCGTGTACGAGCGGTAGAGCTCACTGACGGAGCCAAACGCCAGCGCTGGTTTTAGCGTTGCGCCGGGGAGCGCCTGCGACAACCACTCAAACGCGTTCATGTCACATCGTTCTTCTCGCATTGCCGCGGTCAGTACCGCGAGCGCCTTGTCGGGCGAGTGACTGCCAAGGTCAACAAACAGGTTTTCAAAGGGGTGCCTCGTACGACTTGGGGAACGCGCGATCGTCAACATCCTTCTCCTGCACGGTTGGCTCCCCTCGCTTATACCAGCGCTATGTGACGAAATGCGGACCACAGCGACGATTCAGCCACGTCGGCATCGCGGGCGGGTAGTCCCAACGTGGGCCGCGCAGCAAGCGCTCCCCATGCGGGCCCCCGCTCGTCAAAGCCAGCCCGGTACCTGAATGCAATTTGCTGCAAACGTCTACAATCGGAAAGGCAGGAAACGTTACGCGAGAGCGCGAGACGACGTACTCCACATCACTGTGCCCAATTGAATCCGGAGGAGCCGTGAGTCGAACCGAGACAGCACTGATTGTTGGTGCGGGAAAGGGGTTGAGCGCCTCCCTTGCTCGCCTGTTTGCAGCCGAGGGCATGCAGGTTGCGGTTGCCGCCCGCGACACAAGCAAGCTCGCGGACCTGGTCGATGAGACAGGCGCGTTGCCCTTGAGTTGCGATGCCAGCCGACCAGACGAGGTCACCGCGCTCTTTGAGCGCGTAGAGAGCGCATTCGGCGCCCCCGACGGGGAGCTACGGCAAGCGTGAAGGGGTTACCTGGGTCGACGCCATTTGCCATGGGGAAATTCGCGCTGCGGGGAATGGCGCAATGTATGGCGCGAGAGCTTGCCCCAAAGAATATCCACGTCGCGCATTTTGTTATTGATGGCGGCATCGCCAGTAGCCGGACGCAACCGGACGGCGGCAACGCAGACGACAAATGGCTGGACCCGGACGCGATAGCCACAGAGTATCTCCATATTCATCAGCAGCACCGGAGCGCCTGGACGTGGGAAGTTGAACTGCGACCTTGGGTGGAAAAGTTTTGACGCGTATATCGGCAGAAATGCGAGGCGCGTCTTCGCGCTGAAGTCATCACAGCGCCAGCAACGCTGCTTTCATCCAGTCGTGGACGGCCCGGTTCAATTCCTGTTGCGACATGTCGTCCGATGAAAATGCTGGACCGATGACCACACGAATATTCCCGCGCCCGTCAGGCCATCCCTTCGCTGGCCAGACTTTCCCCGCGTTGTGGACGACAGGGACGACCGGCGCACCGGTCGCGCATGCCAGGCGAACACCGCCGGACGTCAATCTCAATGGCGCGCCATGCGGCACCCGGGTCCCTTCCGGGAATATGACTACAAAGTCGCCTTTTTCCAGACGCCTGGCGCACTCCTGCGTCACTGCCTGATGGGCTTGTCGCGCCGAGCCACGATTCAGGCTGACCATGTCGAGGCCGCGTAGTACCCATCCGAAAAACGGGATGCGCAGCAGGTCTTCCTTGAACACAAAACTGATGCGTCGTGGAAACACAGCCATGAACGCCAGCGTCTCCCAGGTCGATTCGTGACGGCACAGGATGATTGATGGCTCTTCGGGAAGATGCTCGAGCCCGTCCACCGAACATGTGATACCGGGTAGCCAGCGCATCACAGCGAGCAATGCGCGACACCACTGTGACGCAAGCCAGTAGCGGCCGGTCCTCCCGATGAAGGGAAATAGCAACAGTATCCCCGCGGAGTACAGCGTTCCGCTGCCGAGCAGGTAGACAATGAACAGCCATTTGGCGAACGCGGAGCGCATGATGAGCCGTATGAAATGAGCCTGACAGCGGGAGGTTTTTGTCACCACCAATAGAGACAGCCTGGTCGGCGATACGTTCGCCCGCAACCATAGTTCCAAGTGTATCGATTTCGTGTCTGCATCACCCGCCGCTCCCGCATTGGCCGCCCAATCTCTTCGCTTCACGCCACTTCCCCGCAGACATCACCAGTCATTGGCCGGGTCGCCGGACGCCATGACAGGTCCGTCCCGGCATGCAAATCAACCGTATCGGGCGAACCAGGCTTATCGTCGAAAAGATCCTAAGCACGCAGGCATATGTGGCGGGGGCTTCACGAGCAACGTCTACATCGGCAACGGCGTGATGACGGCAGCAGCGTATGCTACAGGGAGTGTTCAGTGTTCAGGAGACGACCATGAGCCTTGCTGGCAAGACCATATTCATGTCTGGTGGCAGTCGCGGCATCGGACTCGCCATTGCACTCAGAGCCGCACGTGACGGAGCCAATATCGTGATTGCGGCGAAGACCGGCGAGCGGGACCCGCGTCTCGAGGGCACGATTTATACGGCAGCGGCCGCTGTTGAAGCTGCGGGCGGCAAGGCGCTCCCGCTTGTCGTGGACATCCGCGACGAGGACCGCGTGAAAGCCGCAGTCGCGAAGACAGTTGAGTCGTTCGGTGGTATCGACATGCTCGTCAACAATGCCAGCGCCATTCGACTGACTGGCACGCTTGATACGCCGGTCAAACGGTATGACCTGATGCACGGAGTCAACGGCAGAGGCACATTCGTCTGTGCACAAGCGTGCTTGCCGCACCTCTTCAATTCGCCTAACCCACACATCCTCACGTTGTCACCTCCGCTGGTCAGCGACGCGAAGTGGTTTAAAGACTTTCCGGCATACGCCATCGCGAAATACACGATGAGTTTGTTCACGTTGGCGTGGGCCGGCGAGTTCAGAGACCGTGGGATCGCTGTCAATTCCCTATGGCCGAGAACTGCCATCGCGACAGCTGCTGTGCGAAACGAGATTGGTGGAACGGACATGCTTGCGGCGTGTCGCAAGCCGGAGATAGTCGCTGACGCGGCCCACTATATCCTGACCCGCCCGGCAAGAGAATGCTCGGGCAACTTTTTTCTCGACGACGAAGTCCTGCTGGCTGCGGGCGTGCGGGACTTCGCTCAGTACGACGTGCAGGCTGGCGCTGCGTTACAGACGGATTTATTTGTGGAGGCTCTACCGGGCATGCTACCCGCGGACAACATGATGAAACCCAGGCAGAGCGCGTGAGACCCGCAGCCATGCGATGAAGTGTGGGCGATGCCGCGCAACGGCATCGTCCACTTCTTGCCGATGTGCGGGCCAACTTTCGTTTGCGAGCCAACAACGTGTTTTTCCGCGGGTTTTCAGCACAGGTCTAAAGCAGCGCCACCACCCGCACGTCGCCCTGCTCGGCCGACGCCACCACCTTCTCGCCGATGCGGCGGAACGTGATCGACACCGCCGAGTCGCCCACCAGCAGATCGCCGATTTCGAGCCAGTCGATGCCTTCGGGCAGCATCGGCTGCTCGATCACCACTTCGCGCCGCTCGGCGTCGATCGTGATGCCCAGACACGCTTCGAGCATCATGAACGGCGAGCCCGCCGCCCACGCCTGCGGCAAACAGGCGACCGGATACGCGGTGGGCGGCTCGCCGCGCCGCCGCGGAAAACCGCAGAACAGCTCAGGCAAACGCATGTCGAAATTGACCGCCGCCTGGAACAGCGCCTGCAACAGCCGCACCGCCGCCGCCTTGCCGCCGTAGTGCGACAGGCCGCGCGCGCACAGCGCGTTGTCGTGCGGCCAGACCGAGCCGTTGTGATAGGCCATCGGGTTGAAGCGCGCCTGGCTCGCGGCCAGCGTGCGCACGCCCCAGCCGGTGTGGAACAGCGTCGAGTCGAGCGCGCGCACCACCGCTTCGCCGCGCTCGCGCGTGGGCAGCCCGAAGGCCAGCAGGTGGCCCGCATTCGACGCCATCACGCGGCACAGTTCGCCGTGGCCGTCGAGCGCGATGCCGTAGAAGCCGGACTCTTCCATCCAGTACTTCTGCTCGACGCATTGGCGGATTGTCTTCGCGCGCTCGCTGTATTGCGCCGCCGAATCGTGCAAGCCGCGCAGCTTCGCGAAGCGGGCCATCGTGTCGAACGCGGCGCTCGCGTATGCCTGCACTTCGACCAGCGCGATCGGGCCGTCGGGGAAGCGGCCGTCGGCATGAAACACCGAATCGTGGCTGTCTTTCCAGCCCTGGTTCGCGAGCCCGCCGTCCGACTCGCGCTGATAGTCGAGCAGGCCGTAACGGTTCTTGTCACAGACGCCCGCGATCCATTGCGCCGCGCGTTCGAGCGCCGGCCACAGTTCGTCGATCAGCGCGAGATCGCCGGTGCGGGCCGCATACGCGCCGGCCAGCACGATGAACAGCGGCGTGGTGTCGACGCCGCCGTAGTAGAGCGCGAACGGCACTTCGCCGGCGGCGGCCATTTCGCCCTTGCGCATCTCGTGCATGATCTTGCCGGGCGCGGCGTCGCGAAACGGCGAATTCTCGCGCGCCTGATGCTTGGCGAGAAAACGCAGCACGCCTGCGGCCAGTTGCGGTTGCAGCCACAGTGTCTGCAACGACGTGATGACGGCGTCGCGGCCGAACGGGGTCGAGAACCACGGGATGCCAGCATACGGATAGGGGCCGGTCGCGAGATCGGTGGTCAGCAGGCCGAGGTCGGCGAACGAGCGGTCGATCCATGCGTTGAAAAGCGGATTGCTCGAACGCACGCGCGCGGTCGCGCGGCGCCGTTCGCGCATCACGAGGTGGGCGTCGACCAGCGCGGCGCGCACCGCCGCGCGGCCGACACGCGGGCGCGCCGCATCGATTTGCGACAGATGGATTTCGCTCAGCGCGTGCACCGGCTGCGAGACCTCGGCGCCGGCCTTGTCCGACTGTGCGACGACCTGCACCGCCACCGACAGATAGATCGACACGCACGCTTGCGCCGGCAGTTTGACGGTGTAGTCGGCGCGGTTGGCGAACAGCTTGTCGGGTTGCGGCGCGAAGGCGATCTGCACATTGCGTGCCACGCCGTCGAGGCCGACATAGCCGAGCAGCACCTCGCGATTCTCGACCCGCGCCGGCTTGACGCGGCCCTGTTTGTCGCGCTTCAGGCCGCGCACTTCGAACATGTCGCGGAAGTCGCTGGCGAACGAAATGGACAGCGGCACCACGGCGTCGCTCGTGCCGTAGTTGGTGAGTTCGATCGCCTCGTTGAGCACGGTGCCCGACAACACGCGCACGCGCTCGACGTGGATCACGCCTTCCGGTGTGCTGTCACCGCCGAGCGGCGGCAGCGGACGATTGGTCAGATGCGCGGTGAACGAGGTGTTGTCGCTGCTGACGCTGCCCGACAGCAGCGACGGCGCGCGGCCGCCGAAGGTCAGGCGCAGTTGCGAGAGAACGCGGGTGTCGTTGACGAACAGGCCGTCGTCGTGGCCGGTGATATCGCCGAGCGGGTCGTTGACGATGAAGGTGTCGCCCGACTTCAGCACGTGCTGGGTGGCGCTCGCGACGTTGAGGTTTTCCGTCGGGATGAATGCGCCATCCGGCTCGGGTTCACGGTGATCGACACCGCCCGAGAGGGACACGCCACCGAGGGCTTCAGGCTGCTGCATCAGGGTCACTCCTATGGGTTCGCTTCTGCTTTCAGTTTCACTTTCGGTTGCCGCGCGGTGCTGGCCGGTCGCTTCCGATTGTAGAGGGTCTGTCCGCGTCAGACGAACTTATCACAGGGGAGTTTCGTTTTTTTTGCGAGGTTTTTTGTGCGGTTTTCCGTGGCACAGGACGTGCAGGAGGGTTTTGTTCTTGCGCGATGCGCTTAAGTGCTGCTTTTTCGCTGTGAAGTTGCCGCAAGCGGCTGACGGGATTGGCAAGACGCGATGCCTTCGCGGGCACAAAAACAAATGTGCCGTCGCGCGGCCATCAGACCCCGCGACGCGCCTCGACACTTTAACGCTTCGCCAACGCCTTGGCTTCGCGCTGCGTCTCACCCACGAACAACTGACGCGGGCGGCCGATCTTCTGTTCAGGGTCGGCAATCATTTCGTTCCACTGCGCAATCCAGCCGACCGTGCGTGCCATCGCGAAGATACACGTGAACATCGAGGTCGGGATGCCGAGTGCGCGCTGCACGATGCCCGAATAGAAGTCGACGTTCGGGTACAGCTTGCGCGACACGAAGTATTCGTCTTCCAGCGCGATCTTTTCCAGCGCCATCGCCAGCTTGAACAGCGGGTCGTCGTGCAGGCCCAGTTCTTCCAGCACTTCGTGGCAGGTTTCGCGCATCAGCTTCGCGCGCGGATCGTAGTTCTTGTAGACGCGGTGACCGAAACCCATCAGCTTCACGCCCGAGTTCTTGTCCTTCACCTGCTTGATGAACTCAGGAATGTTGTCGACCGAGCCGATTTCTTCCAGCATGTTCAGCGCGGCTTCGTTCGCGCCGCCGTGCGCCGGACCCCACAGACAGGCGATACCCGCGGCGATACAGGCGAACGGATTCGCACCCGACGAACCGGCGAGACGCACGGTCGAGGTCGACGCGTTCTGTTCGTGGTCCGCGTGCAGG
>NZ_CADIKK010000009.1 GCF_902859915.1 Paraburkholderia ultramafica | reverse complement strand
CCTTCACACGCGGGTCGACGATGATCGTTTTGCCGGTTGCCGCGCCGATCGCCCTGGCGACCTGGTCGATATCGGCGTTCACGAAGTTGAGGGTCACCTGGGCCTGTGCTGTCTGCGCGGTGATCAATCCAGCCACCAGCAGCGCCGTTGCTACGCGACGCAAAGCCATACAATTTCTTCTCATGGGTTGTGATATCGATGCCGGCAGCCATTGCTGCCTGCGGTCATGCAGTGCGGACACGGGCACAAGCCGCCGCCCTGTCGGTCTGCGGGCCAGCCTCGCGGACGAATGTCGCGCCGGGGGTCGACTGTCCGATGTCTGATGTCCGAAAAAAGCAACAGTAACAGTTTTTCATGTCGGTTTCTCACAAAACGGCCTACGACGTGCGATTCCTTTAAAAGACCGCTCCGTTGTCATTCAATTGAAAGCTATGCGGCGCCCGGGTGAGCCGGACGAACGCGTCGTTTTCTGCTTGCTTATGTCGGTTAGCCAACTTGACGCGGGTCGGACTGCCGGTATGATACGAGCCGTTCGTGTCACCAGTTGAGGGTTTGCTGACGCGGGTTTTCCCCGATTCTCGACAAACGCCCGACTGGCGTGCCGCTGGCGGCTGTCAGCGGCAGAAGTATGGCCGAAGAAACACCTTACCAACCCTTACCCTTGCGATTTATTTAGTCGTCTTGACCGATGAAACGTGTCTTCGTCACCGTCGCAGCAGGACTTGCCATGCTGGCAGCAGCAGGGTCCGCACGCGCCGATTGCTTTGACGAGGCCGCCAAGTATCAAAAGGTCAACCCGTTGATTCTGCGCGCAATTGCGTGGCAGGAGTCGCACAACCGGCCTGACGCGCAACACAAGAACGCCAACGGTTCGACCGACTACGGCGTGATGCAGATCAATTCGATCCATCTGCCGATACTCGCTCAGTACGGCATCTCGCAAGGCACGCTGATGGAGCCGTGCAAGAACGTCTACATCGCGGCATGGCATCTGCGCCGTCAGATGAACAAGTACGGCAATACATGGCAAGCGGTCGGAGCGTACCATTCCGAAACGCCGGCTCTGCGCGACAAGTATGCGCAGCAGATTGTCGCGATTCTGCGCAAGTGGAATCTGATGCCGGCCGCGCGCTGAGCGCACCCGCATCCACCTGCCGATCCCGCCGGTCACGCGAGCGCCATCCGTTTTGATGCACAATGCGGCTTCGTGCTGCCGTCGAGGCTCGAGCGTCATCACGGTCGCCCAGTCATGCGGCCTCAAGCCCGGCACGCCCTCCAATCCTCTTGCTTTTCCGTACTGCGATGAACCAGCCGCTATTGCCCGTCACCGTGCTCTCCGGTTTTCTGGGCGCCGGCAAGACCACGCTCCTGAACCACATCCTCGCGAATCGCGCCGGTTTGCGCGTGGCCGTGATCGTCAACGATCTGGCCGCCGTCAACATCGATGCGACCCTCGTGCGCGATGCCGCCACACTGTCGCAGCTCGAAGAGGAGCTTGTCGAAATGTCGAACGGCTGCATCTGCTGCACGCTGCGCGACGACTTGCTGATCGAAATCAGGCGTCTTGCCGGCGAAAAGCGTTTCGATGCGATTCTGATCGAATCGACCGGCGTCGCCGAGCCGATGCCGATCGCCGAAACCTTCAGCTTCGTCGACGATGAAGGCGCGTCGCTCGCCGACGTCGCGCGGCTCGATACGATGGTGACGGTGGTCGATGCGTTCAACTTTCTGCGTGACTACGGTTCGGCCGACGCGCTCGCCGAGCGGGGCGTTGCCGCGAGCGACGAAGACGATCGCACGATCGTCGAACTGCTGATCGAGCAGGTCGAATTCTGCGACGTGCTGGTGGTGAACAAGGCCGACCTCGTCAGCGAAGACGAGCTCACCCGTCTGCAACGCATCCTTGCGCAGATCAACCCGCGCGCGGTGCAGGTGGTCAGCCGTTTCGGCGCAGTGCCGCTCGCGCAAGTGCTGAACACCGGACGCTTCGATTTCGACGAGGCGGCGAGCGCGCCGGGCTGGCTCGCGTTGCTCAATCATGAGCATGATCACGAGCACGGCCATGCGCATCACGGTGAAGCGGACGAATTCGGCATCGGCAATTTCATTTACCGGGCGCGCCGGCCGTTTCATCCGGAACGGCTGTGGGCGCTACTGCATCAGGAATGGAAGGGCGTTTTGCGCAGCAAGGGCTTCTTCTGGCTCGCGACGCGTAACGATATCGCCGGTTCTTTGTCGCAGGCCGGCGGCGCTTGCCGGCATGGTCCGGCGGGGATGTGGTGGGCCGCTCAGGATCGCAGCCAATGGCCGGACGGCGACGACGAGCTGGCCGCCGAAATCGCCGCCGACTGGTACGGCGATCCGGACGATCCGAGCATCGGCGATCGGCGCCAGGAGCTGGTCATGATCGGCGTCGGTATCGACCCGGCGGTCTGGACAGCGAAGTTCGACGCGTGTCTGCTGAGCGACGACGAATACCCGTTGGGACCGCAGGCGTGGCAGCAGTTCGCCGATCCGTTCCCGGCATGGGACTTCGATGAAGGCGATCATGATCACCACGACCATGACCACCACGGTCATCATCATGACCACGATCACGACGGCCATGGTCATGGCGGAACCGCGCATCGTCACGACTGAACAGCGGCGCCGTACCGTCGGCATCGTGATGAAGCCGCGCTGCTCGTCGCGGCTCGAATCACCCCGCGCAAGATGCGCGGGCGAAAAAAAACCCGCCGTTGGCGGGTGTCAACTGCCAGGCAGTAATCTGCTTAGCGATTGTTGACGGCGTCCTTGAACGCCTTGCCTGCCGTGAACTTGACGGTCTTCGCAGCCGGGATCTTGATAGTCTCGCCGGTCTTGGGATTGCGACCCGTACGCGCTGCGCGCTTGCCCGAACCAAAACTACCGAAGCCGATCAACTGGACCGCGTCGCCCTTCGACACAGACTTCTTGATCACTTCAAGCAACGTGTCCAGCGTTTCACCGGTTTGAGCCTTGCTGGCGCCCGTCTGTCCTGCGACGGCGTCGATCAGTTCCTGTTTGTTCATTAAGGTTCCTTTCTGAGTTTAGGTTGACACGAACAGCGCGAACGCGCCGATTATACGTGCGCGGGCCGCGCGGTCGAGCAGCTAAGGCTCCGGATCCCCTCCGGACCTGTAGCACCGGACAAATGACTGTCCGTCGGCCTTGCTGACGCTCGGTTCGCGGCGCTTGCTATGATAGCGCAGCGCAAACCCAATCAGGACAAGGGTTTCGAAGAATTAAGCGGTTCCGGGGCCGATATCGCAACGAAACCGCGATTTTCCCGCTCAGCAACCTTCAATAGAGGTCTGAAACCCAGTATGGACGGGGCTTGGCGTTGGTTTTTGCCAACGTTCAGCGCGTCTTTTTCGCCGCCCGGCGAGCTGCGCGCGCTGGCGGTAACGTTAGACCCGCTCTTTCGAGCGTCATTTTCCGACGCGCATGACCGATCCGCTGATCCCCGCCGTCCTCGCGTTTCGCGACAACGGCACCCCGTTTTCGCCGCTCTACGACGACATTTATCACAGTGCAGTCGGCGGTCTCGAACAGGCTCACTACGTCTTTCTGCGCGGCAATGCGCTGCCCGAACGATGGCAGGGCCGCCGCACGTTCACCGTGCTGGAAACCGGCTTCGGCATGGGCATCAACTTTCTGGTGACGTGGGCCGCGTGGCGCGCCGACCCGTCGCGCTGCGAGCGGCTGCATTTCGTTTCGACAGAAAAGCATCCGTTTACCGTCGCCGATTTGCGCAGCGTCTATGCGGCCACGCTCTCTGATCCGGTGATGGCCGAGCTGGCTGACACGCTCGCGAATGCATGGCCGATGCTCGTTCCCGGCACGCACCGACTCGAATTCGAAGACGGGCGCGTCGTGCTCACGCTGGTGCTGGCCGACGCGGTGGACAGCTTGCCGGCCTTGCGACTGCGCGCCGACGCGTTCTACCTCGACGGCTTCGCGCCGGCCAGGAACCCCGAACTATGGAGCCCGGCGATTTTCAAGGCGCTCGCGCGGCTGGCGGGAGAGGGCGCCACGTTCGCCACCTACAGCAGCGCCGGCGACATCAAGCGCGCATTGACGCAATGCGGCTTCGAATACCGCAAGGTCGACGGATTCGGCTGGAAACGGGCGATGCTGGTCGGCCACTTCGCGCCGCGCTGGCGCGTGCGCCGCTATGAGCCGCCCGTGCCGCTCGCGCTCGACGAACGGCATGCGGTGGTGATCGGCGCCGGGCTCGCCGGCTGCGCGGTGATCGAACGGCTCGCGGCGCGCGGCTGGCGCGTCACGTCGCTGGAACGGCATGGGTCGGTCGCGCAGGACGCGTCTGGCAACCCGGCCGGCGTGTTCCATCCGATGATTTCACGCGACGACAGCGTCGCCTCGCGCGTCACGCGCGCCGGCTTTCTGTATGCGCTCAGGCGCTGGGCCGCGCTCGAACGGCTCGGTCACCGGCCGTCGCGCGGCGGGCAAGGCTTGCTGCAGATCGCCGCGGACGACGACGAAGCCCGCGCGATCAGCGACGCGATCGCCGCGTTCCGCTATCCGTCCGACTACGTGACGCCGGTCTCGGCAGCCGACGCTCAAAAGCTCGCCGGCATGCCGCTCGCTCGCGGCGGCTGGTTCTTTCCACAAGGTGGCTGGATCGATCCGGCGTCGCTGTGCGCCGCGCAGTTCGCCGCGGCGGGCAGTCTGCTCGAACGCCGCTTCGGCGTGGAGGTCGTCCGGCTCGAACGATCCGGCGCTCAGTGGACCGTCTTCGATACAGCGGGTCAAGCTGTGGCGCGCGCGCCGGTGGTGATCGTCGCGAGCGCTCACGATGCCGCGCGCATCGCCGGATTGCAGCACGCGCCGACTCGCAGCATTCGCGGCCAGTTGACTCTGCTGCCGTCGGGCACGGTGCCGGCGCTTCGGTTGCCGGTGATCGGCGAAGGCTACGCGGTGCCGCTCGCAAACGGCGTCACGTTGACGGGCGCCACCTATGAACTCGACGACCCCGACACGTCGCTGCGCGCGGACGGCCATCTGGAAAACATCGAGCGCGTCGCGCAAATGCTGCCGGCGTTCACAGGCGCCATCGATGCCACACAGTCGACGGCGCTCGCCGGACGTGTCGCGTTCCGCTGCGTCACGAGCGACCGCATGCCGATGATCGGCCAACTCGCCGACGAAACCCAGGCGGCCTACGACGCGCGGCGTCTGCGCGGCGCGTGGCCGCTCGATCTGCCGCGCACAGACGGCTTGTACGGCGCGTTCGCGTACGGTTCTCGCGGACTGGTGTGGGCGGCGCTCGGCGCCGAACTGATCGCGTCGCAGATTGAAGGCGAGCCTTGGCCGGTCGAACGCGATCTGGCTGAGGACATCGATCCCGCGCGTTTCCTGTTGCGCGCATTGCGTCAGGGGACGGTGAGTTAACCGCGCGCGTTAACCGGTATACCTGGCGAAAAAGTTATCCACTGAAACTTGTGGATAACCACGCCGTTAACCGGCGCAAGTCGTGTGGAACCGTTGTGGACGTAAACGGGGTAACTTTATCGCCGTCGAAAAACGCAAAAAGTTGCCCTCGTATACGCGCCGCTACCGCACATGCTGTGCATCCGGTTATGCCGTCGGCAAGCCGATGATTCGTTTCGGTAAACCGGAGTTATCCACAGAATCCGGGGCAGCTTGTTAACTGTTACTACGTATACATACGGTAAACCTGTAAACAGCAAGGCCCGCACTGAAGCCATGCTCATCGGCGCAGCCAACCCCTTTCAAACCGGCCAAAACTTCTGCGGCAATTGTCCCGCAAAGCACACACGCAACGTTCAATCTGCTCGTTCGTTTGACCGGATTCAGCGGTAAAAAGGTCGCTTTTTCCTCACGTCACGAAGATAACGTACGTTTTTACCGTTTTGCCTGCATGTTCGTGTGTTTTCGGGCAAGGCTGAAAATGCTATGGCACAATCGCCGTTCTTTTCCGCGTCGTGCCCTGCCACGAGCAGCGCACGCGGCAACGGAACGGTGCCGCTCAATCAGAATCTGATTCAAAGTCGACGGCGTTCTTTCACCGTGCCGGTTGCTACAGCCGGATCCTTGAATGTGCCGGGCTCCTCGCAGTTACGGCGCATTCAGCTTCAGATCATCCGATCATTGAAAACTCGCAACGCTGGCCACGCGAAGCGATTGCGACAGTGAGCGCCTGATGCGCTCACTCGCTCGCCGGTGTTTGCGCCGGCTCGTGTCGTCTGCCGTTGCTGCAAAGGAGAACCCATCACGATGAATTCGGCGTTTTCATTTTTTCCAGCCTGGCCGCTCGCACCCGACGCCATTTTTTGGGCTGGTCTCGCGTTGCTCGCCGCCGGCCTGTGCGGTGAGTTGTGCTATCGGGCGTGGCGTTTACCGCGCATTTCCGGGTATGCGGTCATTGGCCTGATTGCCGGCGCAGCCGGCTTCGGCGTGATCGATGCGGATTCCGCGAACGCCGCGCGGCCGTTGCTCGATGTCGCGCTCGGCTTGCTGTTGTTCGAACTCGGTAGCCGGCTCGATTTGCGCTGGATCCGCCGCAATCCGTGGCTGATCCTGTCGAGCGTGGCCGAAGCCACGCTGACTTTCGCGTTCGTGCTGCCCGTTTTGCTGTTCCTCAACGTGCCGCTGATGGTGGCGACGGTGCTCGCCGCGATTGCCATGGCGACTTCGCCCGCGATGGTGATCCAGCTCAAAACGGAATTGCGCGCGGAAGGCCAGGTGACCCAGCGTCTGCTAACCTTGACCGCGCTGAACAGCATGTATGCGGTGGTGATCGAAAAGCTCGTGTCGAGCTGGCTGCACCAGGAGGCCTACGGCAATGTTTTCGCGACCATTCTGCAGCCGCTTTATCTGCTGGTCGGCTCGCTCGTGCTCGCGTATCTGCTCGCGCGCACCTGCACGTTCTTTTATCGCCGTCTCAACATGCAGGACGAGCATTCGTTTGTCGCGCTGTTCGGCCTGGTGCTGCTGGCGATCGCGGTCGCGCATCTGTTCAAGCTGTCGACAATTCTTGCGCTGCTGGCCGCCGGCATCATCGTGAAAAATCATGAAGCGCGTCCGCAATTGTGGCCGCAGCATTTCGGCACGGCCGGCTGGCTGTTGACTGTAATTCTGTTCGTGCTGACACTGACTTCGTTCGAATGGCGGCACATCGCCCTCGGCGGCGTCGCGGCGCTGGGTCTGATCGTTGCGCGTCTGGTCGCGAAGCTGGTCGGCGTGATGGCGTTCGCCAAGCCGAGCGGCTTGAACTGGAAGCAGGGGATGGCGCTCGGTTTGTCGTTATCGCCGATGTCGGCGCTCGCTTATCTGCTGGTCGACGACACCTACAACCTCTATCCGAACTTCGACCCGCAGTTGCGGGCTATCGTGATGTGTTCGATTTTTGTGCTGCAGATTCTCGGGCCGTGGCTCGTCTATCGCAGTCTCGCGCTGGTGGCTGAACGGCGCGAAGAGTAAACGCACGCCGCTCGCTCGAGGTTTGCCACGCTTCATTCAACTCACTCGATTCAAAAACGGCCGGGCCTGTAACCGCTCCCCGGCCGACCTGACTCAGGGGACGCCATGTCACTCGAACCCTTTATCGATTCGAAACCGTTCACGTTCGGTGTCGAACTGGAGATGCAGATCGTCAATACGCACGACTATGATCTGACCAAAGCCGGCACGGATCTGCTGCGTCTCATCAAGGACGAAAAAATCCCCGGCAACATCACGCCGGAAATCACCGAAAGCATGATCGAGTTGTCGACCGGCATTTGCACGACGCACGAACAGGCCGTCGCCGATCTGCGCAAGATTCGCGACACGCTGGTGTCCGCGGCCGATCATCTGAACGTCGGCTTGTGCGGCGGCGGCACGCACGCGTTCCAGCAATGGAGCGAGCGGCAGATCGTCGATACGCCGCGCTTCCAGTACATCTCCGAGTTGTACGGCTATCTGGCGAAGCAATTCACGGTGTTCGGCCAGCACGTGCACATCGGCTGCCCTGATCCGAACAGCGCGCTCTACCTGCTGCATTCGATGTCGCGCTTCATTCCGCATTTCATCGCGTTGTCCGCATCGTCGCCGTTCGTGCAGGGCGTGGACACCGGTTTTCATTCGGCACGACTGAATTCCGTGTTCGCGTTCCCGTTGTCGGGCCGCGCGCCGTTCGTGCTGACGTGGGACAGCTTCGAGGAATATTTCTCGAAGATGGTCCAGACCGGCGTGGTCAACAGCATGAAGGATTTTTACTGGGACATCCGGCCGAAGCCGGGTTTCGGCACGATCGAAGTGCGCGTGATGGACACGCCGTTTTCGGTGAACCGGGCTGCGGCGATTGCCTGCTACATCCAGACGCTTGCTCGGCATCTGCTGCTCGACAAGCCGATCATGCCGAAGGAAGACGACTATCTCGTCTATACCTTTAACCGCTTCGAAGCATGCCGTTTCGGTCTGGCTGGCGTCTGCATCAATCCACAAACGGGTGAACGCAAGACGATTTCAGAGGACATCCTCGAAACGCTCGATCTGATCGCACCGCACGCCGAGGCATTGGGTTCGGGCAACGCGCTCGCTGAAATCGGCACGATTGCTCGCGGGCAGATGAACGACGCGACATGGTTGCGCGGCATTTTCGCGCAGGAGAAATCCTTGCACGAAGCCGTGCGGCAGCAGTGTCTGCAATGGCGAGCCTAGCCGCAGACGTCATGGCGCGGGCGAGGCGTTGAGGAACCCGCTTCGCGCGGGTTTTTTTTCGTAATTAAAATTTCCAGCTCGCGGCCCTTCAGGTTTTTCTAAAATTTACGTATACAAACGTAGTAGTCGTTAACAAGCATTGCATCAGCCTGTGGACAACTGAATAATTCCCTGCAAAGTCAACATGCTGCGTCAACCAAAACGAGACTGGCCGAAGGCGCGTCGGCCCCGGTAAACAAGGACAACTCCGGTACCGGCCGACGCGGCCCGGGCGCTTGTCAAGAAGCGGTGCACATGCTGTCCACGCGTTTTCCCGTGGTTATCCACAGATTGCGTTGGATAAGTTAGCTGTACGATTCGCCGCTCTCGCATAGAATGTCGTTTTCGCCGCCTTGGGCTTGCAAGGCGGTAAATTTTTGAGATAGTAGAAACCGTTTCGTCCGCAGTTGGGCGAAGCTACTCCACACAAGCTACGGGTGAGGTCGGCAAGCACTGCACCGGCGTCGCACGAAAGCTGTAAATAAACGAATCGAAGATTATGAGCGAAGGCGTATACGGAGAACAGGCGACCGGGCGAGTGACCCACAGCCTATTGCGATTGAGCACGGCGATGCGAAGCCAGGCCTGGGAATGGGCCGAAGGCGCGGGTCTCACGCCGACTCAGGGCGAAATTCTGGTCCTGTTGATGCAGCGTAAAGGCCCGATGCGCCTCGGCGAAATCGCCCGTGAAACGGCTCTGACCGCCGCGACCACCAGCGATGCGGTCAGCACGCTCGAAACCAAGGGTCTGGTCGAAAAGCGCCGCGCCCTCGACGACGGCCGCGCGCTTGCGGTCCGCCTGACGGCGCGTGGCCGCACGGCTGCGAAGCGCGCTGCGCAATGGCCGGACTTTCTGTCCAAGGCGGTCGGCACGTTGCGTGACGAAGAGCAGGCCTTGTTCTATCGCACGCTGCTGAAGACCGTTCATCAGCTTGAAGCGCAGGGCAATATTCCGCCGCACCGGATGTGCCTGAGCTGCACGCACTTCGAGCCGAGCAAGAATCCGAAGAAAACGCCGCATCACTGCGCGCTGCTCGACATGAAGATGTCGGACACCGATCTGCGTCTCGATTGCTCGGTGTATGAAACCGCCGACGTTGCCACCCAGAAGAAGACCTGGAAGATCTTCGCCCTGTAAGGCGCCTTCTTCCGGGACAATCCGCTACACTGCCAAGCCGGCTCCGGCGGGCGGCATGGACCGCCTGCCAGCCGCATGGCGCCGCGTAGCGGCAAGTCTTTAGTCAACCTGAAGGTGGGGCAGGGCGATGAATCGCGAAGTATTGGCCATTCGTCATGTGCACTTCGAGGATCTGGGCAGTCTTGAACGGGTGCTCGGCGAGCGCGGGCGCCCGGTCCGTTATCTCGATGTGGGCTTCGCCCGTATCGAGGCGCCGAACCCGGTCGCCGCATCGCTGATGGTGGTGCTCGGCGGCCCGGTCAGCGCAACTGACGACGCGCTTTACCCAACCCTCGTACCGCTGCTGTCGCTGATCGAGAAACGCATCGCGGCCGGCTTGCCGACGCTGGGCATCTGCCTCGGCGCGCAATTGATCGCGCGGGCGCTCGGTGCGCGCGTCTATCCCGCCGGTCATACCGAACTCGGCTGGACGCCGCTCACGCTGACCGATGCCGGCCGTGCTTCGCCGCTGCGTCATCTGGATGGCGCGCACACGTCGATGCTGCATTGGCACGGCGACACCTTCGATCTACCCGACAACGCGACGCGCCTTGCGTCGACGCCGGCATGCGAGAACCAGGCATTCGCGTGGGGCGGCCACGTGCTGGGTTTGCAGTGTCATCCGGAGATTCGCACCGACCGGTTCGAGCCCTGGCTGATCGGCAACGCGGGCGAGCTTGCCGGCCACGGCATCGACGCGCGTCAGTTGCGCGCCGAGACCGCGCAATTCGGCCCGGCGCTCGAAGCCGCCGCGTGCCGGATGTTCGGCGAATGGCTCGATCAGGTGGAAGCCAAATCCTGACCGGCAGGCACATGCAGTAAACCGCCCACGGTGCTATGCTCGATCGCTCTCGGACTTTCACTGGACGTCATCCATGAGCGCGCTTTTTTCCCCGCTCACGCTGCGTAGCGTGACGTTTCCCAATCGTATCGTCGTTTCCCCGATGTGCCAGTATTCCGCCGAGCGTGGCGAGGCGACGGCGTGGCACATGCTCCACCTTGGCAGTCTCGCGTTGTCGGGCGCCGGCATGTTGTTTATCGAGGCAACCTCGGTCGAGCCGGATGGCCGCATCACGCCGGCCGATCTCGGCCTATGGGACGACGCCACCGAAGCCGCGCTCGTGCCGGTGCTGGCCGCCATCCGCAAGCATTCGCATATCAACGTGACGATGCAGTTGGCGCACGCCGGTCGCAAGGCATCGAGCCATGTGCCATGGGACGGCGGCCAGCTGATTCCAGTGTCGCAAGGCGGCTGGCTGCCGCATGCGCCGTCCGCGTTGCCGCACAAGGCAGGCGAAGAGCCGCCTCTCGCGCTCGACACCGCCGGACTGAACCGGATTCGCGAAGCGTTCGCAGCGTCCGCGCGGCGTGCCGCGCGCCTCGGCATCGACGCCCTGGAGGTGCATGCGGCGCACGGTTATCTGCTGCATCAATTCCTCTCGTCGATCGCCAATCAACGCGACGACGACTACGGCGGTTCGCTCGAAAACCGCATGCGCTTTCCGCTCGAGATCTTCGACATCGTGCGCGCCGCATTCCCCGCCGACAAACCGGTCGGCGTGCGGGTCTCCGCGACCGACTGGGTCGAAGGCGGCTGGACGCTCGCGGACACCATCGTGTTCGCGCACGAGCTGGAAAAGCGCGGCTGCGACTGGATCGACGTGTCGTCGGGCGGGGTGTCGCCGTTGCAGAAGATTCCGCTTGAACCGGGTTATCAGATTCCGTTCGCGAAGGCGGTTAAGCACGCCACCGGCCTGACGACCATCGGCGTCGGCCTGATTACCGACCCGCTGCACGCCGAGCAACTGATCGAAGCGGGCGACGCCGATCTGATCGCACTGGCCCGCGCGTTGCTGTACAACCCGCGCTGGCCGTGGCACGCGGCGGCGCAACTCGGCGCGACGGTCGAAGCGCCGCCGCAGTACTGGCGCTCGCAACCGCGCGATCAGAAAGCGCTGTTCGGCGATATTTCGTTTGGACAACGGTGAAGCTGGCAGCGCAGGTTGCGTGAACGCGCGTTTTTGACGGTTGAACGAAGCCGTCTTGAACGTGTACGATGCCGGTTGTGGCGCATAGGCGTCGCAAGTCGACGCGGCGCTCGCAGGGCGCCGCGTTTGCTATCCGCGTCAGAAAAAAGCAGCGCGTCAGACGCGGGCAATTCAAGCGGCTGCCGGACTTCACTCCCAGTTCTTCACAAGGATTCATTCAATGAGTTCACGCAGGATCGCCGTGCGCCGTTCGGGTGTGCACGGCAAAGGCGTGTTTGCCCTCGAACCGATTGCGGCCGGCGAGCGGTTGATCGAATACAAGGGCGAGCGGATCTCCTGGAAAGAAGCATTGCGCCGTCATCCGCACAATCCGGCCGAGCCGAATCACACGTTCTATTTCGCGCTCGATAGCGGCAAGGTGATCGACGGCAAAGTGGACGGCAACAGCGCGCGCTGGATCAACCACTCGTGCGCGCCGAACTGCGAAGCCGAAGAAATCGACGGTCACGTGTACGTGCATGCGTTGCGCGACATTGCGGAAGGCGAGGAGATCTTTTACGACTACGGCCTCGTGATCGACGCGCGTCAAACCAAGACGCTCAAGAAGGAATACGAATGCCGTTGCGGCGCGCGCAAGTGCCGCGGCACGATGCTGGCGCCGCCGGAGAAAGAGAAGGGCGCGGGCAAATCCGGCAAGTCGGCGAAGAAGGCCAAAACGTCGGAGGCGAAGACGTCGGCGAAAAAAGCGAAGAAGAAATGACCCATGGGCTGCTCGAGTTGCTCACGTCAGTGCACCCGAAGCAGCCCGTTACGTATCAACACCATTACAGGTCGACCGGCGCCGAGTGCGCCGATTTTTTTGCCGGGCGTTTTGGTTCGGAATCCGTGGGTTCGCTCTGAACGACGATCGGCACGAGCGGAAGACGCACGATGAAACGTGCGCCGCCTTCCGGGGCATCCTCGTAATGCACGCTGCCGCGATGCAGCACCATGATGTCGTGGACGATCGCGAGACCGAGGCCGGCGCCGCTATCTACGCCGGCTTCGCTCTGACCGTCGCCGCGGAAGAACCGTTTGAACAGGTCCGTTTGCTGCGTGCGCGGCACGCCAGGCCCGTTGTCCTCGACAACGATCTCAGCCATGCGCAGATCGTCGATCACCGTTTGCGACACGGTTACCGTGATGCGGCCGCCATCGAAGCGCGACGGCGGCACATACTTGAGCGCGTTATCCAGCAGATTGGCGATCACTTCGTGCAGCAGCACCGGATTACCACGCGCCATCAACGGATGATCGTTGGCCGGGTCGTCGAGGCGCTGAAAGCCGAGGTCGATCTGGAACGTCAACGCGCGCGGCACCCACTCCGCGCCGGTATCGAACGCGAGCGCGGCCACATCCACGTTGACGAAGCGTGCGGCCTGTTCGCCCGGCTCCGCGCGCGCCAGCGAAAGCAGTTGATTCGACAGCCGCACCGCGCGGTCGGCCGCGGCACGTAGCTCACGCACCGCGCTGAGCGTTTGCTGCGGATCGCGCGCAACAGCTGCCTGTTCCGCATGCAGCTTCACCGCGGTAAGCGGCGTACGCAACTGATGGGCCGCGTCGGCGATGAATTTGCGCTGGCCGTCGAGCGCGGTCTTTAGACGATCGAGCAGCGCGTTCAGCGCGCCGGTAAGCGGCCGGATTTCAACCGGCACATAGGTTTCGTCGACCGGCTCGAGGGACGTATGGGTTTGCCGGTTCAGCGAGTCCGCGAGATCGGTCAGCGGATTGAGCTGCTGATTGACGACCCGCCACACGATCACCCAGCCCGCCAGCAGCAGCAACAGCAGCGGCATCATGATCGCGACCAGAAACTCGGCGGCGATGCGAAACCGGCGATGCACCGGCTGACCCACTTCGATGATGATCGGATTGCCGGTCGGCTGATCGACCCGCACCTGCGCGACGCGCACCGTCACGCCTTCGTGCTGCGTTTCGAACACGTACGCGTAGTGCATGCGGCGCGCGCTGGTGCCTTGCAGCGGAAGGTTGTGGTCGCCGGCGATTTCGGTCTCACCGTCGCTGATCCGGTAAACGAGCTGTTCGACCGGATCGGAGAACATGGCTTGAGCGAGCGGCGGCACGGTGATCGGCGCATCCGGACCGGCAATCTGGATCTGTTTGGAGATCGCGGTGGCGAGGTCGGCGAGCGAGCGGTCGACGACATGCTGCGTGTACTGCCAGGCCAGCCAGTAAGCGATCAGGCCGCTCATCAGAGCGAGCAGCGAAAGGGGTGCAGCGAGGCGCCGCAGCAGCGTGCGGCGCAGACTATTGGCGGCCGGCTGGGGCATGATCGAACGCGCGGGAATGTAGCAACGGCGCCAGGCGCCGTGAAATTCGCCGGATGCCGGCGAACTGCGCACCGAGTGCGCGGCGCCGGCCCGGCGCCGTCAGGCCGCAATCGAGCTTGCGGCCTTCAGGACGATTATGCGGCCTGGCGGATTTCCTGCAACAGGTAACCAAAACCGCGCACCGTGACGATCTCGACACGGCAGTTCTCGAGCTTTTTACGCACCCGGTGCACGTAGACTTCGATCGCGGTGTCGCCGAGATCGCCGCCGAAATGCGTCAGATGGTCTTGCAGTTGCGCCTTGCTGACCACGCGGCCATGACGCAACAGCAGCATTTCGAGCACCGCGAATTCGCGCGGCGACAGTTCGAGCGGCTTGTCGTCGTTGAAGATACGGCGATCGACGCCCGACAGACGCACACCGCCCAGCGACACTTCCGGACGCGGCATGTCGCCGTGCGGGCCGCTGCGGCGCATCACCGCGCGAATGCGCGCTTCGAGTTCGGCGGGTTCGAACGGCTTCAGCATGTAGTCGTCGGCGCCGGAATTCAGGCCCTGGACGCGATCGTTCAGCTCGTCGCGCGCGGTGAGGATGATCACCGGCGTGTGTCGATTGCTCTGGCGGAAGCGCGCGAGCAGCGTCATGCCGTCGATGCCGGGCAGACCCAGGTCGAGAATCACCAGCTCGTGGCGGTTTTGCGTGAGGGCCTGTTCGGCGAAAATGCCGTCATGGACCATGTCGACGGTGAAGCCGGCTTGTTCGAGACTGCTTTGGATGCCGCGTGCGATGGGGCGGTCATCTTCGATCAGAAGGAGTCGCATGGATTTCGCTCAAGTACAATGGGTTTAGGCGTTTGGGCAAGCGGTTCGCCGGGGCGCCTGCTGCACAGACAGCGTGCGGTGTGGCCGTGCCGGATCGGCGAGAACGGGCCACGAAGCAGCCATCGAGCCGCCTTGAAGCGCCCTGCGAGCAATCACGAAGTCATGTCCGATATAACCATTCACGAACTGGAAGCCGCGATCAACTTCTGGCGCGCCCGCTCACCTTCGAGCGGCGACGAACTCGTTCTGTGCAAGGAGGCAAGCGCGCTCTCCAAGCCGTATGCGCTGCTGATTGTACAGCGTCAGCAGACGCTATCACCGGCTCGTTTGGACGCGATTGCCAGGCAAGCGTGGGAAGCTTACGTACGCCTTAATAATAGCCTGTAGAACTGAAGGTTTGAGCAAGGGATTGCCTGCATTGCCCTTTCACTCCCGCCGGATTGTTCAATTCGGGCGACATAAACGCGCGTAAAACGCAGCAGATTTCTTGTATTACGCGGTAATACTGTCGATGAACCCTGCCAGTTCGATGTCGCGCCCGGTCACGCCATCGGCCTCGTGCGTGGCCAGCGTGATCTCCACCTTGCTGTACACGTTGAACCATTCCGGGTGGTGATCCATTTCTTGCGCCTTGATCGCCACGCGCGTCATGAATCCGAACGCTTCGTTGAAGTCGGCGAATTCGAACTTGCGCTGGATCGCGTCGCGGTCCGCGACGGCTTGCCAGCCATGCAGTTGCGCGATCTGTGCGGCGCGCTCTTCGGTAGTCAGTTTCTGAATCATGGTGTTACCTCGTCGATCTGAACAGGCTCGCCGGTCAGGCGTGCACATTTACTATTTTTTCATGGATGCGGTGATCCTGCTGCCGGCCAGCCGGGCCTTCGTCGTCAGATATCGCCGTCGGTTTGCCAGCCTTCCTGCGAACCGCGGGTGATGACGAGATCGTCGTCGAGCACGTCGCCGGCCATGAATGGCGGTTCGGCTGCGAGCCGCGCCAGCAGCGGCGCGAAATCGGTTTGCGCGACGCCGAACAGTTGCTCGAAGTCGTCGATCACGAAGTAGGTTTTCTGGAACGTGTCGATGCGGTAGCGCGTGCGCATCACGCGTTCGAGGTCGAAGCCGAGCCGGTTCGGCGCCACGCTTTGCTGGCTGTAGAGCGTTTCGCCCTTGCTCGACACGATGCCCGCGCCGTAGATCTTCACGCCGTTCGGGCTCGCCGCGTCGCGGATCAGGCCGAACTCCACTGTGTACCAATAGAGCCGCGCGAGCAGCGGCAGCGCGCCCGCGTCGTTGGCCGCGAGCGCGGCGCGGCCGTATGCGTGCATGTAGTCGGCGAACACCGGGTTGATCAGCAGCGGCACATGGCCGAACAGATCGTGGAAGCAGTCGGGCTCCTGCAGATAATCGAGCTGGTCCGGGCGGCGCATCCACCAGGTCACGGGAAAGCGGCGGTTCGCCAGATGCTCGAAGAACACCTGATCGGGCACGAGGCCGGGCACGGCAACGACTTGCCAGCCGGTGGCCGGGGTCAGCTTTGCGTTGATTTCGTCGAAGGAAGGCACGCGGTCGGCCGGCATGCCGATGCATTCGACACCCGCCAGAAACTCGTCGCAGACGCGGCCTTTGAGTAGCGCGGTCTGGCGCGCGTAGAGTTGTTGCCACACCGCGTGGTCGACCGCGCCGTATCGTTCGGTGGGTTGATCGATGGTGAAATCGGCGCGGGTTTCAAGACCGGCGTCGAATTGCTCTTTCAGCTTGGCGGTGTTGGCGGTGCTCGCGGCGGACATACGGTGCTGCGCTCTGCGGTGTGTTCAAATGGAATCGGTGATGCGAGTGTAGAGCGGCAAGCATGCGGGAAGGGCGCAATGATGGCGTCATGTGGCTTTGATATGCAATAATCGTGCATCAAATGACGATTCAATGCGGACATTCGACATGTTGGAACTCGATCACTTCGATCTCGCGCTGCTAGACGTGTTGCAGCGCTTCGGCCGGGCCACGCATCAGCAATTGGCCGAGCAGGTGCCGCTATCACCGTCGCAGATCGGACGGCGCCTGCAGCGGCTGGAACAGGTGGGCGTGGTGGACGGCTATCGCGTCGTGCTGCGGCCGGAGAAGCTCGGGCTGGGCGTCACCGCTTTTACGAGTTTGAAGTTGAAGCACCACGGCGATTCGATCATCGAACAATTCCAGCAACAGATCGACGTGCTGCCCGAAGTGCTCGAATGTCATGCGGTGGTGGGCGACGCCGATTACCTGTTGCGCATCGTCGCGCCCGATCTGAATTATCTGTCGACCTTCGTGATGAAGAAACTGATGCGCGTGCCGGGCGTCGATAGCGTGCGCTCGAACATCGTGCTGACCACCTTCAAGCGCAATGGGCCGTTGCCGCTTGGCCATCTGTCGCCGGGGGCGGCCGCCGGTTGATGCGGCGGCGTTGCTGCGAGCGCGGTTCCCCAGACTTCGACGTGGTCCGCGCTGAGTGAGGTTTATGCCACCTGCTTCGGCTCGTTCTCCGGGCTCAGCAAATCGACATAGGCCACCGCGACCAGATCCGATTCCGGTACGCCGAGGCGCTTGAACATCGCGTGGGCTTCGGCGTGGCCGCCTTCTTCGTCGTCGTCCTGGGCGAGCAGCACTTCGAGTTCGACGAAATCGCCCAGACCGTCGACCCGGTCCAGATGAATCCGCGTACGTCCGGTCAGATACACATGCCGTTCCTTGGTGACGATGCCGCGCGTGGTCAACGCGGTGGCGAGCAGCGCGTGCATGGCTTCAGGGTTGGTCACGGGGCTGCGCGTGTAATACGACGCCTTCGGGCCGTCGCGGTCGTCGCGTTGATAGAAGATCAGTTCGGCCGGCGTGCCGTCGTCGAACTGGCGTAGTTTCAGGCGCCCGCGCGGCACGTCGTAGAAAAAGTCCTGCTGGCGGAAGATCAGCGGCGCGTCCGTCGCGAGCTGCGCCGCGCGTTCGCGCAGTTGCTCGAAATGCTGGGCGCGGGCTTTGATTTCAATGTTGCGTGCCATGTCAGGCTCCTGTCGAAGGATGGAGTGGTCGGCCGCTTCTGGTGTTGCCGGGCGAAGCTGCCGGGAAGGACAAAGTCATGCGGAACGGAAAACGATGCGGGGCCGGCGCGTAAGCGCGAACCGTCAATCTAACAAAAACTGCGTGACGGCGTGGTTTCGGATGACGCGGGGGGTGGGAGCGACGAGCGCAACAAGCTGTTGACGGCGGCTGGCGAGTACGAGGCTGCAAATGGCTGTCGCCAGAGATTCCGGCACAAACGGATACAGATCGTGCCGCGTATGTCTGGCATTAGCGCGACTCATATCGCGGCGCACATCGCGCACTTTGGCTGCTTTCATGGCGGCTTTCAGGTGGCCTCACACGGCCGCTCGCTTCACCCTTACGTCGCCCATTGCTGTTCGATCAGCTTCAACGCGGCGGCAATCGCCGGTTCGTCCTTGCGCGCTTCAAGCGTGACAAAGCTGAGCTGGGTCGGCACCGTAATCCCCTCGACGATGGTCAGCGCGTGCGCGTGCGCTTCGGCAATCGCGGTGGCGTCGCGTGCGAGTGTGAGGCCGACACCTGATTTCACCAGATCGAGCATCGACGGCTCCTGGTCCACTTCCGCGACCTTGACCGGTTTCACGCCAGCCTCGCCGAAGCAGCGCGACAACAATCGATTGTGCGCGGACGCGGGCGGCGTCCAGATCCATGGCAGCGCGGCGAGCGAGCGCCAGTCGCGCGCGCCTTTGACGCGGTCTTTCCAGCCGGCCGGCGCCAGCACGCGATACTGGAAGTGGGTGAGCGTGACCGCGTGGAAGGCGGGACCGTCGCGCGTATCGTCATCGGACGGCAGGCCGATGTAGTAGCCGACATCCAGCTCGCCGGAGCGAATCTGCTCCAGCACCCAGCCCGACATGCCGTGGCGCAACGCCGTTTCGATGTGCGGCCAGGTCTCGACCAGCTGTTTGAGAAAGCCGCCCAGGCGCAGGAACGCCGGGTCGAGAATCGTGCCGATCCGCAAGCGTCCGCGCACTTCGTGACGCAGCGACTGCGCGGCCCGCTCTACGTCCGCCGCCGCGCCGAGCGCGCGTTCGGCATGCGGCAGCAGCGCCTGGCCGTCGCGCGTGAGCGACAGCCCGTGCGAGGTCCGCGTGAACAGCGTCACGCCGAGCGTCTCCTGCAAATGCTTGATTTGCAGGCTGACGGCGGGTTGGGTCAGGTGCAGCTGCACCGCAGCACGCGTGAGGTTGCCCTCCCGCGCGACGGTGATGAAGGCCCGGAGCAGAGTGAGATCCATAGCCTGATATTAGCGCGGCTTATAGCGCAGTTGAGCATTACTCATTGGATTTGTCGCCCCGAAGCGCCGTACGCTTGGCGTTCATCACGCCCTTGTCGCGCCTCGCGCGGCGGGCGGAAGACTTCACCGGAAGAGGAATGACATGAGCGAGACATATCAGGACGAGACTCTGCGCAGCGCGACCAGCGCACGCGCGCTGACCCATTTCATCAATGGCAAGACCATCGATGGCACCAGCGGCCGCTTCGGCGACGTCTTCAATCCTGCGCTCGGCAGCGTGAGCGCACGCGTGCCGCTGGCGAGCGTCGCCGAAGTGGACGCCGCGGTCGCCGCCGCCCGAGGCGCCTTTCCCGCTTGGAGCGAAACCGCGCCGATCAAACGGGCGCGCGTGCTGTTCAAGTTCAAGGAACTGCTCGACCGGCACCACGACGAACTGGCGGAGCTGATCACGCGCGAGCACGGCAAGGTGTTCTCGGACGCGAAGGGCGAGGTGATGCGCGGCATCGAGATTGTCGAGTTCGCGTGCGGCATTCCGAATCTGTTGAAGACCGATTTCACCGATCAGATCGGCGGCGGCATCGACAACTGGAATCTGCGTCAGCCGCTCGGCGTGGTCGCCGGCATTACGCCGTTCAATTTTCCGATGATGGTGCCGTGCTGGATGTTCCCCGTCGCGATCGCGTGCGGCAACACGTTCGTGCTGAAGCCGTCCGAGCGCGATCCGTCCGCCTCGAACCGGCTCGCCGAATTGTTGAAGGAAGCGGGCTTGCCGGACGGCGTGTTCAACGTCGTGCATGGCGACAAGGTGGCGGTCGATGCGCTGCTGGTGCATCCCGAAGTAAGCGCGTTGTCGTTTGTCGGTTCGACGCCGATTGCCGAATACATCTACACGGAAGGCACCAAACACGGCAAGCGCGTGCAGGCTTTGGGCGGGGCGAAGAATCACCTGGTCGTGATGCCGGACGCCGATCTCGACCAGGCCGTCGATGCGCTGATCGGCGCCGCGTACGGTTCGGCGGGCGAGCGCTGCATGGCGATCTCGGTGGCGGTCGCGGTCGGACATATTGCCGATGAACTGATCGAGCGGCTGACGCCGCGCGTGAAGAGCCTGAAGATACTCAACGGCATGGAAGCGGCAGCCGAGATGGGACCGTTGGTGACAGCGGTGCATCGCGAGAAGGTGGTCGGCTATATCGATGCGGGTGTCGCGGCGGGCGCGAAGCTGGTGGTCGATGGACGTGGTCATCAGGTGGACGGTCACGAGAAAGGATTCTTCCTCGGCGGCACGCTGTTCGACGATGTGTCGACCGACATGAAGATTTATCGCGAAGAGATTTTTGGCCCCGTGCTATGTGTGGTGCGGGTACCGGATTTCGCGTCCGCTGTCGAGCTCATCAACGCTAACCAGTTTGCCAACGGCGTGTCGTTGTTCACCTCCGACGGCGGCGTCGCCCGCGCCTTCTCGCGGCAGATCGAGATCGGCATGGTGGGGATCAACGTGCCGATTCCGGTGCCGATGGCATGGCATTCGTTTGGCGGGTGGAAGAAGTCGCTGTTCGGCGATCATCACGCGTACGGTGAGGAAGGCGTGCGGTTTTATACGCGCTACAAGAGCATCATGCAGCGCTGGCCCGACAGTATCGCGAAGGGCGCTGAGTTTACGATGCCGGTTGCCAAATAATCCGATCCGGTTGCCTTCGGCGGCGCTTCAGTTAGCGCGCCGAAGGCACCGGCAGAAACACGCGCCGCACACAGAAAGCACAAATAAAGCCCATCGCAGCGGCCGCATGAAAACAATTCGGCTTGCAGGAAAAAAAGCTTAGGAGACTGAACAATGAGCGACACCGAAAGCACCCTTGTGGCCGCCCGGCGGCTGGAAGGCGAATTCGACTACATCATTGTCGGCGCGGGCACGGCCGGTTGCGTGCTCGCGAATCGGCTGACCGAAGATCCGGACATCCACGTGCTGTTGCTGGAAGCCGGCGGCAAAGACGACTACCACTGGATTCATGTGCCGGTCGGCTACCTGTACTGCATCGGCAATCCGCGCACGGACTGGCTCTATAAAACACAGCCGGAAGCCGGTCTGAACGGACGCGCGCTGTCGTATCCACGCGGACGCGTATTAGGCGGAAGTTCATCGATCAACGGCATGATCTACATGCGCGGCCAGCGCGAAGACTACGATGAATGGGCCCGCGTGACCAACGACGCATCCTGGTCCTGGAACGCCGTGTTGCCGGTCTTCAAACGCAGCGAAGACCATCACGCCGGTGCAAGCGAATCGCACGGCGCAGGTGGTCCTTGGCGCGTCGAAAAACAACGCCTGAAATGGAAGATTCTCGAAGAGTTTTCGCGAGCCGCGCAGCAGACCGGCATCCCCGCAACGGATGACTTCAATCGCGGCGACAACACCGGCGTCGGCTATTTCGACGTCAATCAGAAACGCGGCATCCGCTGGAATGCGTCGAAAGCGTTCTTGCGTCCCGCACTCAAACGCCCGAATCTGACAGTCATCACCGGCGCGCATACACAGCGCGTCGTGTTCGAAGGACGCCGTTGCACCGGCGTCGAATATCGCGGCGACAACACGGACTATCTCGCCAAGGCGCGCTGTGAAGTGATCCTCAGTTCGGGCGCGGTCAACTCGCCGCAACTGCTCGAACTGTCCGGCGTTGGCAACGGCGCGCGCCTGCAGAGTCTGGGCATCGAGGTCGTCAACGATCTGGGTGGCGTCGGCGAAAATCTGCAGGACCATTTGCAATTGCGCATGGCTTATAAGGTCGACGGCGTGCGCACGCTCAACACAGCGTCCGCACATTGGTGGGGCAAGCTGATGATCGGCGTGCAATACGCGCTCTTTCAAAGCGGTCCGATGTCGATGTCGCCGTCGCAACTCGGTGCATTCGCCAAATCCGATCCCGACGATGGTGCGCTCACGCGTCCCGATCTCGAGTATCACGTGCAGCCGCTCTCGCTCGATCGTTTCGGCGAACCGCTGCATCGCTTCAACGCGTTCACGGCTTCGGTGTGTCAGTTGCGGCCGAGTTCGCGCGGCAGCATCCACATCGAATCGGCCGATGCGTCGGCAGCGCCGTTGATCGCGCCGAACTATCTGTCCACCGATCACGACCGGCACGTCGCCGCCAACGCGTTGCGTCTCACGCGCCGCATCGCTGCTGCACCGGCGCTCGCGCGTTATCGGCCGCAGGAGATTTTGCCGGGCATCCAGTATCAAACCGAAGAAGAACTGCAGCAGGCCGCCGGCGCGGTCGGCACGACCATCTTCCATCCGGTCGGCACCTGCCGCATGGGCACGACCGACGACCCGGGCGCGGTGGTCGACAACCGGCTACGAGTTATCGGAGTCGAAGGGCTGCGCGTGGTCGACGCGTCGGTGATGCCGAACATCACATCGGGCAACACCAACTCGCCGACACTGATGATTGCCGAGCGCGCGAGCGACATGATCCGCGAAGATCGCCGCGCGCGCGTGAGCGGCAGCATCGCCGCGCAAACCAGCCCGGCTCCTTCGATGTCCGCTGTGTGACAAAGCGTGCAGGTCAGAAAGTCCACCGCGTGAGACACCGGTCAGGTTTGCCGAACCGATGTCTCACGCGCGGCGGTCATGCTGTGGGCGCGTTTGATCCACTAAGTGCAAATCCCAATGAATGCGCTGCATCATTGGCGCGACAATGGCAGCCATGCTGCGTGCCACGCCATGGATTACCGTCTGGATTGGTGCAGCACGCCAACGAGCGGCAAGGGGTGCCGCCGTCATAAAAAGTCGCGCAGAGCTTCGCGCGGAAGATCGTAGTGCTTCGCCTTACTCCGTATGGAAGGGAACATGATTCTCGGCGATACGATTCTCGAAACGCGCGGCCTCACCCGCGAGTTCAAAGGCTTCATCGCCGTGAACGGTGTGAACCTGCGCGTGCGGCGTGGCTCGATCCATGCATTGATCGGGCCCAATGGGGCAGGCAAGACCACCTGCTTCAATCTGCTCACCAAGTTCCTCGAACCGACAGCGGGTCAGATCGTCTTCAATGGCATCGACATCACCGGTGAACGTCCGGCGCAGATCGCGCGGCGCGGCGTCATTCGCTCGTTTCAGATCTCCGCGGTATTTCCGCATCTGACAGCATTGCAGAATGTGCGCATCGGTTTGCAACGCTCGCTCGGCACCGCGTTCCACTTCTGGAAGAGCGAACGCACGCTGCGCCAGCTCGACGACCGCGCAATGGATCTGCTAACCCAGGTCGGATTGACCGATTTCGCCGATGTGTTGACCGTCGAGCTTTCATACGGCCGCAAGCGCGCGCTGGAAATCGCCACCACGCTCTCGATGGAACCGGAGCTGATGCTGCTCGACGAGCCGACGCAAGGCATGGGCCACGAAGACGTCGACCGCGTCACGGCATTGATCAAAAAAGTATCGAGCGGCCGCACGATCCTGATGGTCGAGCACAACATGAATGTGATCGCCGGCATCTCCGACACGATTACCGTGCTGCAACGTGGCGAAGTGCTCGCCGAGGGCAGCTACGCCGAAGTGTCGAAGAATCCGCTCGTGATGCAAGCCTATATGGGCAGCGCCGACGCGGCGCTCGCCGGAGCCCACGCATGAATACGATTGTCGAGAGCGAAGGCCTCGAAGTGAGCGGCACGAGCGGCGGCGCTCCCGCGCTGGAGATTGCGGGCTTGCAGGCGTGGTATGGGGAGTCCCACATCCTGCATGGCGTCGACCTGACGGTGAACCGCGGCGAAGTCGTCACGCTGCTCGGCCGCAATGGCGCGGGGCGCACCACCACGCTGCGCGCGATCATGGGCCTGACGGGGCGGCGCATGGGGTCGATCCGCATCGGCGGACGCGAAACGATCAACTTGCCCACGCATCGCATCGCGCATTGCGGCATCGGTTATTGCCCGGAAGAGCGCGGTATTTTTTCGAGCCTCTCGTGTGAGGAAAATCTGCTGTTGCCGCCGCCGGTCGGCGACAAGGCGCATATGATGTCGCTCGAAGAAATCTATTCGATGTTTCCGAATCTGCAAGAACGCCGCATGAGCCAGGGCACGCGCCTCTCGGGCGGCGAACAGCAGATGCTGGCGGTGGCGCGGATTCTGCGCACCGGCGCGAGCCTGCTGCTGCTCGACGAAATCTCGGAAGGGCTGGCTCCCGTCATCGTGCAGGCGCTCGCACGCATGATCATCACGCTCAAGGAGCGCGGTTATACGGTCGTGATGGTCGAACAGAATTTCCGCTTTGCCGCGCCGCTTGCCGATCGCTTCTACGTGATGGAGCACGGGTCGATCGTCGAGCACTTCGAGGCGAAGGAACTCGAAGGCAAGATGCCGGTCTTGCACGATTTGCTGGGCGTATAAGCACACGCCCGATTACCCCTGATAACCACAAGCGAAGAAACCAGGAGACACGAATGAAAAAGAACCCACTCGCGCGGCTTGCCTCACTTTGTTTCGCGGTAGCGGCCGGGGCCGCTCTGACGATGGGCAGCGCGCAAGCGGCCGACGATGCGGTGAAGATCGGCTTCATCACCGATCTGTCGGGGCTGTACGCGGATATCGACGGCCCGGGCGGCCTCGAAGCGATCCGCATGGCGGTCGCAGACTTCGGCGGCAAGGTGAACGGCAAGCCGATTACGGTGGTGTACGCGGATCACCAGAACAAGGCGGACATCGCCGCGTCGCGGGCACGCGAGTGGTTCGACCGTGACGGCGTCGACCTGCTGATCGGCGGCACGAACTCGGCGACCGGCCTGTCGATGAACACGGTGGCGGGCGAGAAGCACAAGGTCTATATCAGCATTGGCGCAGGCGCGGACACGCTGACCAACGAGCAGTGCACGCCGTACACGATCCACTATGCGTACGACACGACCGCGCTCGCCAAGGGCACGGGTTCGGCGGTGACCAAGCAGGGCGGCAAGACGTGGTACTTCCTGACGGCTGATTATGCGTTCGGCAAGGCGCTCGAAAAGAACACGTCGGACGTGGTGAAAGCGAGCGGCGGCCAGGTGCTGGGCGAGGTGCGGCATCCTCTGTCCGCGTCGGACTTCTCGTCATTCCTGCTGCAGGCGCAAGGGTCGAAGGCGCAGATCCTGGGCCTCGCCAATGCCGGCGGCGACACGATCAACTCGATCAAGGCCGCCAAGGAATTCGGCATCAACAAGACGATGAAGATTGCCGCGCTGCTGATGTTCATCAACGACGTGCATAGCCTGGGCCTGGAAACCACTCAAGGTCTGGTGCTGACGGATAGCTGGTACTGGAACAAGGACGCCAACACGCGCAAGTGGGCGCAGCGCTATTTCGACAAGACGAAGAAGATGCCGTCGAGCCTGCAGGCCGCCGACTATTCGGCGACCATGAACTACCTGAAGGCCGTGCAGGCAGTCGGCTCGACCGACTCCGACAAGGTGATGGCGCAGTTGAGGAAGACCAAAATCGACGACTTCTACGCGAAGGGCTACATTCGTCAGGACGGCAGCATGATCCACGACATGTACCTGATGCAGGTGAAGACGCCGGCCGAATCCAAAGAACCGTGGGACTACTACAAGATCAGCGCGACGATTCCGGGCGAGCAGGCGTTCACGACCAAGGCGGAAACGCGCTGCGCGCTGTGGAAATAAGCGCGGGTTGAGGGTCTCGAGGCCGTCTGCGTGTCGATGTATCAGCGCGCGAATTAGCAGTTGCGCGGTGCTGGCCGGCAGGCAGACGGCAAACCGTTTCACACGCCGAGCGTGATAGGCGCTGTTGCCGCCTGTCGCGCGCCGGCCGGATCGTGCGTGAGCGATCTCACCTTGGCGATGGCTACAGGGGTTAAGGGCTTCAATGGACATCTTTGGCGTTCCGCTACCGGCGATGCTGAGCCAGCTTCTGCTGGGTCTCGTGAACGGCTCGTTCTACGCGATTCTGAGTCTCGGGCTGGCGGTGATCTTCGGCTTGCTCAACGTGATCAACTTCGCGCACGGCGCGTTGTTCATGCTCGGCGCGATGCTCGCGTGGATGGGGCTGTCGTATTTCGGCCTGCCGTACTGGATGATGTTGGTATTGGCGCCGCTGATCGTGGGGCTGTTCGGCATCGCGATCGAGCGCTCGATGCTGCGCTGGCTGTATAAGCTCGATCACCTGTATGGGCTGCTGCTGACGTTCGGGCTCACGCTGGTCGTCGAAGGCGTGTTCCGCTCGATCTATGGTTCGTCCGGCCAGCCGTACGACGTGCCGTCGGCGCTCTCCGGCGCGACCAATCTCGGCTTCATGTTCCTGCCGAACTACCGCGCGTGGGTGGTGGTCGCGTCGCTGCTGGTCTGCTTCGCGACGTGGTTCGTGATCGAGAAGACGCGCCTCGGCGCGTATCTGCGCGCGGGCACCGAGAACCCGAAACTGGTCGAGGCGTTCGGCGTCAACGTGCCGCTGATGATCACGCTGACTTATGGCTTCGGCGTCGCATTGGCGGCGTTCGCGGGCGTGCTGGCCGCGCCGGTCATTCAGGTTTCGCCGTTGATGGGCCAGCCGATGATCATCACCGTGTTCGCGGTGGTCGTGATCGGCGGGATGGGTTCGATCATGGGCTCGATTCTGACCGGCCTGATGCTCGGCGTGATCGAAGGGCTGACGCGCGTGTTCTATCCGGAAGCGTCGGCGACCGTCGTCTTCGTGATCATGGCGCTCGTGTTGCTGGTGCGCCCGGCGGGTCTCTTCGGCAAGGAAAAATGATGCAGAGAAAAGTGCTTTACGGGCTGCTGCTGATCGGTCTCCTCGCGGTGCCCGTGCTCGGCATCTATCCGCTCTTCGTGATGAAGGTGCTTTGTTTCGCGCTGTTCGCGGCGGCGTTCAATCTGCTGATCGGCTATACCGGCTTGCTGTCGTTCGGCCATGCGATGTTTCTCGCGTCGGCCGGTTACGTCACCGGCTATGCGATGCAGACGCTCGGCTTTTCGCCCGAACTCGGTGTGCTTGCCGGCACCGCGGTGGCCACCTTGCTCGGCCTGATCGTCGGATTCTTCGCGATTCGCCGGCAGGGCATCTACTTCGCGATGGTGACGCTGGCGTTGGCGCAGATGGTCTACTTCGTGTTCCTGCAGGCGCCGTTCACGCATGGCGAGGATGGCCTGCAAGGCGTGCCGCGCGGCAAGCTGTTCGGTCTGCTGGATCTGTCTTCCGACGTCGCGCTGTACTTTGTCGTGCTGGCTGTGATGGTGCTGGCGTTCCTGCTGATCGTGCGGATCGTGCACTCGCCGTTCGGACAGGTGCTGGTGGCGATCAAGGAAAACGAGCCGCGTGCGGTGTCGCTCGGCTACGACACGGATCGCTTCAAGCTGCTCGCATTCATTCTGTCGGCGGGGCTTGCCGGCCTCGCGGGTTCGCTCAAAGTGCTGGTGCAGGGCTTCGAGACGCTGAGCGACGCGTACTGGACCATGTCCGGTCTGGTGATCCTGATGACGCTGGTCGGTGGCATGGGGACGTTGTTTGGGCCCTTGCTAGGTGCGGCGTTGATCGTTGCGCTCGAAGACCGGCTCGGCGATATCGGCGGGGCGCTCGCGGCGTCGACCGGCATCGACTGGTTCCGCTCGCTGGGCGAGTCGGTGACGATCGTGACCGGCGTGATTTTCATCGCTTGCGTGCTGGCGTTCCGGCGCGGCATTGTCGGCGAGATCATCGCGCGGGTGCGGCCGCTGCGAGCCTGAAGCACGATGAACTGCGAAATTGATTCGGTATCCGATGTAATTCGGCGGAGCTGGGAACAGAGGCGCGTGGATCGCGAAGTCCGCTGGCCGATTGCAGCCAGCGGCAAAGGCCGCGCAAACGTGCCCCAATTCGGTGCCGCAGTGCACCACTAGGGTAATTGCTAGTTGTAGCCAGAGGGGGGCTCGTTTAATCTTCATGCAGTTCTGATGCACCACGAAATTTTGCAGGTGGAGAACGAGGAGACATGAGGCACTCAGTGCCCAGACGAAAGCGCTGTTGGATTGATATCCAACAGCGCTTTTTATTTGTGCTTTTCATCTGGCGCTATTCCATTCTTTCGCTAATTCGGTGGCCTTTTTTATTCACCGAATCGATCGCGATCTCATCCCGCACAACCCTGCAAAACGCTTGCAGCGCCGGGCTTTCGTCCGCTAAACTCGCTATTCACCGACCGCTGGGTTGGTATTTAAATCCGCGGATTTAAATTCAAACGAATAACGGTGTAGATAGAGGAGCGGGATGAAGTCGGCATTGCGTTGGATTTGCGCGGCATTGGTCGCCACCGGGGTATCCGCCACATGGAGCGGTCATGCGTTCGCGGACGTGAAAATCGGCGTCACCGTGTCGGCAACGGGGCCGGCCGCATCGCTCGGTATTCCGGAAAAGAACACGATTGCGCTGCTGCCTAAAGAAGTAGCAGGCCAGAAAATCGACTACATCGTGCTCGACGATGCGACCGATTCGACCCAGGCGGTCAAGAACGCCCGCAAGCTCACCAGCGAAGATCACGTGGATGCGATGATCGGCTCGACCGTCGTGCCGAACTCGCTCGCCATGATCGACGTCGCCGCCGAAGGCGCCACGCCGATGATCTCGATGGCCGCCGCGGCGAGCATCGTCGAACCGATGGATGCGAAGCGCGCGTGGGTCTTCAAGACGCCGCAGAACGACATTCTGATGGCCACCGCGATCGCGCAGCATATGGCGAATCACGGCGTGAAGACGGTCGCGTTCATCGGCTTCGCGGACGCGTATGGCGAGAGCTGGTTCAAGGAGTTCGGCAAGGCCGCTGATCTCGCGAAGATCAAGATCGTCGCGAACGAACGCTTCGCGCGCAACGACGCATCGGTCACCGGCCAGGTGCTGAAGATGATGTCGCAGAACCCGGATGCGGTGCTGATCGCGGGTGCGGGCACGCCGGCCGCGCTGCCGCAGAAAACGCTCAGGGAGCGCGGCTACAAGGGCAAGTACTATCAGACGCACGGCGTCGCGAATAACGACTTCCTGCGCGTGTGCGGCAAGGATTGCGAAGGCACGTATCTGCCGGCCGGCCCGCTGCTGGTCGCCGATCAGCTGCCTGATTCGAATCCGGTGAAGAAGAGCTCGCTGGCCTACAAGCATGCGTACGAAACCGCTTATGGCGCCGGCTCGGTGTCGACCTTCGGCGGTCACGCATGGGATGCGGGCCTGCTGCTGCAACACGCGATTCCGCTCGCGTTGAAGAAGGGCCAGCCGGGCACGCCTGCGTTCCGTGAGGCGCTGCGCGCAGCACTGGAGAACACGAAAGACGTGCCCGCGTCGCACGGCATCTTCAACATGAGCGCGAATGACCACGCTGGTCTCGACCAGCGGGCGCGCGTGATGGTGGAGATCGTCGGCGGCAAGTGGAAGCTGTCCGGCGACTGAGCGAAGGCGAAGCGATACGGAACCTCATCGAAAAAGACGCGTGCAGTCGACGCGTCTTTTTTATTGCCCGCTTCACATGAAAAGTGTGGTTCCGTCGCTTCAGGACAAACCCGCAGTTGACTGGCAGTGTATTGACCGTCAATGATGCAGAACGCAATACTACTAACATGTTAGTAGTTTGCCGGCTTGAATTCGCAGCAGCGAAGTGGGGCAACTATCGTAGGAAATCGCAGCAGTTTGCAGTGGTGGTGAGCAGGGGAGTGGCACCCGACAAAATGGCGAAGGTATTCGCGCGGAGCAGGGAAAACCATGCTTGGCACGCCTGAGCCCTATAACCAGATTCAGACACCCGGCCGTCAGGCCGGATTACAGATACGCGCTTCAAAGCGTTTGGAGACTCGCAATGAACAAGACTAGGCAATGGGTACGCACCGGCATCGCGATGGCGTTGATGTGTGGCGCGGGAGCGGCGTTCGCTCAGGTGAAGATCGGCGTGACGTTGTCGACCACGGGGCCGGCTGCATCGCTCGGCATTCCTGAGAAGAACACGATCGCGCTGCTGCCGAAAGAGATCGGCGGCAAGACCGTGCAGTACATCGTGCTCGACGACGCATCGGACACCGGCAAGGCCGTGCAGAACACGCGCAAGCTGATCGATGAAGACCACGTCGATGCGATCATTGGTTCGACTGTCACGCCGAATTCACTCGCAATGCTCGACGCCGCCGCCGAAGGCAAGACGCCGGTCATTTCGCTGGCGGCGTCGGCCGCGATCATCTCGCCGATGGACGCGAAGCGCGCATGGGCCTTTAAACCGCCGCAGAACGACAGCCTGATGGCCGACGCGATCGCCGACTACATGGCGCATCACGGCGTGAAGACGGTTGGCTTCATCGGCTTCGCGGATGCGTACGGCGACAGCTGGAATACGGTCTTTAATGCCGCCGCCGCCGCGCACAATCTGAAGATCGTCTCGAATGAACGCTTTAACCGCACCGACGCATCGGTGACCGGTCAGGTATTGAAGACGATGGGCTCAAATCCCGACGCGGTGCTGATCGCCGGTTCGGGCACGCCGGCGGCGCTGCCGGCCAAGGCGCTCAAGGAGCGCGGCTACAAGGGCAAGATCTATCAGACGCATGGCGTCGCGAACAACGACTTCCTGCGCGTATGCGGCAAGGATTGCGAAGGCGAACTGCTGCCGGCTGGCCCGATTCTCGTGGTGGACCAGTTGCCGGATTCGAATCCGGTGAAGAAGTCGTCGGAAGCCTATAAGACGGCGTACGAGAAGGCGTACGGCGCGGGTTCGGTGGCGACCTTCGGCGGTCACGCATGGGATGCCGGCCAGATGTTGCAAGCGGCGATTCCGGTCGCGCTGAAGACCGCTCAGCCGGGCACCGAAGCGTTCCGCGTGGCACTGCGCGGCGCACTCGAAAGCATCAAGGAATTGCCGGTGTCGCACGGCATCATGAACACCACGACGACCGACCACAACGGCCTCGACAAGCGTGCACGCGTGATCGTGCAGATCGTCGACGGCAAGTGGAAACTGCAGAACGACTAAACATAAAAGCGGTACGCGCCTCTCGCGCAATCTGCGGCACGTGACGCCGCATTGCCATTCGGTTCGATGACAATGGCATCGACCGCCGCGCCGGACCACGGTGCGGCGGTTGCCTTTTCAGGCATTGCGGGTCGGTGGACGGCCTGGAGTTCTGCCGCCACGACTGTTTCCCAGTTTCGATTTCGAAGCTTCAGGACGAGGAAGTATGGATCTATCAATTGCGGCGATCCTCGCGCAGGATGGCATCACCACCGGCGCGATATACGCGCTGCTCGCGCTCGCGCTGGTGCTGGTGTTCTCCGTGACGCGGGTGATCTTTATCCCGCAGGGGGAGTTTGTTTCGTACGGCGCGTTGACGCTCGCCGCACTCCAGACCCAAAAATTTCCGGCCACCTGCTGGCTGTTGATGGCGATGGGCGCGGCCTGCTTCGTTGTCGAGGCGGCGGGGCTGGTGCGGCATCCCGAACGGCGACGCCATGCGGCACGCACGCTGGTCATGCTGGTCGGGAAATACCTGCTGTTTCCGATCGCGGTTTACGCGCTCACGCGAGGTGTTTTCCTACAGCCTCTGCCGATGATCGTGCAGATCGCGTTGACGCTTCTGATCGTGATTCCGATGGGACCGTTCGTCTACCGGCTCGCGTATGAGCCGATCGCGGAGGCGACCACGCTGCTGCTGCTGATCGTCGCGGTGGCGGTGCACTTTGCGATGGTCGGCCTGGGGCTCGTGATGTTCGGCGCGGAAGGCTCGCGGACCAATGCATTCTCGGACGCGACCTTCAACGTCGGCAGCCTGTCGATCTCCGGGCAAAGTCTGTGGGTGGTCGGCACCGCGGTCGTGTTGATCGGCGCGCTGTATCTGTACTTCGACCGCTCGATCTCAGGCAAGGCCTTGCGCGCGACATCGGTGAACCGGCTCGGCGCGCGGCTCGTCGGCATCGGCACGACGCAAGCGGGGCGCCTCGCGTTCACGCTGGCTGCGGGGCTCGGCGCCCTGTGCGGCATCCTCGTCGCACCGCTGACCACCATCTACTACGACTCGGGCTTCCTGATCGGTCTGAAGGGCTTCGTGGGGGCGATTATCGGCGGGCTCGTCAGCTATCCGCTGGCGGCTGCGGGCTCGATCCTGGTGGGCCTGCTGGAGTCGTATTCGTCGTTCTGGGCGAGCGCCTATAAAGAAGTGATCGTGTTCACGCTGATCATCCCGGTGCTGCTCTGGCGAAGTCTTGCCAGCCCGCACGCCGAAGAGGAAGAGGAGTGACACGATGAAACGGATCATGCAAAACAAGTTCTTCTGGTTGTTCCTCGTGGTGCTGTTCGCGCTGCCGGTGTTGCCGCAGCCGATTCACGTGCCCGAGTACTGGGTGACGCTGCTCAACTACATCGGCCTGTATTCGATCGTCGCGATCGGGCTCGTGCTGCTGACCGGCATCGGCGGGATGACGAGCTTCGGGCAGGCGGCGTTCGTCGGCATCGGCGCCTACGCGACCGCTTATCTGACGACGGCCTATGGTGTGTCGCCGTGGCTCGCGCTGATCGCGGGCGTCGTCGTGACGGCGCTGATCGCGCTGATGCTGGGCCTCGTGACGATGCGTTTGTCCGGTCACTTTCTGCCGCTCGGCACGATCGCGTGGGGGCTCGCGCTGTTCTACCTGTTCGGCAATCTCGAAATGCTCGGCAAGTACGACGGCATCAACGGGATTCCGGTGCTGAATGTTTTCGGCATCAACCTCGAGTCCGGCCGCCATATCTATTTCCTGATCTGGCTCGTCGTGCTCGGTGCGGTGATCTCTGTTCAAAATCTGCTTAATAGCCGGCCGGGGCGGGCGATTCGCGCGTTGCGCGGCGGCGGCATGATGGCGGAGGCGATGGGCGTGAATACCGGCTGGATGCGCGTGGTGATCTTCGTCTATGCGGCGGTGCTGGCGTCGGTCTCGGGCTTCCTGTACGCCCATCTGCAACGCGCGGTGAATCCGACGCCGTTTGGTCTGAACCACGGCATCGAGTTTCTGTTCATGGCGGTGGTGGGGGGCGTGTCGCACGTCTGGGGCGCGGTGCTCGGCGCGGCGATCCTGACGGTGTTGCAGGACTATCTGCAAACGCTACTGCCGAAGCTGCTGGGCGAGAACGGCAACTTCGAAGTGATCGTGTTCGGCATTTTGATGGTGCTGCTGCTGCAATACGCCCGCAAAGGGGTCTGGCCATTCGTCGCGCGCTTTTTCCCGAGCGGCCCGCGCGCCCATCTGGTGGATCATGCGGAGCCCTTGCCGCAGCGCAGCAAGCCTGAAGCGGGTGAGAACCTGCTGACCGTGAACAAGGCGCGCAAGCAGTTCGGCGGTCTGGTTGCAGTGAACGATGTCAGCTTCGAAGTGAAAGCGGGGCAGATCATCGGGCTGATCGGGCCGAACGGCGCCGGTAAGTCGACGACCTTCAACCTCGTCACCGGTGTGCTGCAGGCGACCAGCGGCGAGATCACGTTCCGCGGCGAGCGTATCGATTCACTGAGTTCACGTGAAATCGTCAAGCGTGGGATTGGCCGGACCTTCCAGCACGTCAAGCTGCTGCCGGGGATGACCGTGCTGGAGAATGTGGCGATCGGCGCGCATCTGCGCGGCCAGGCTGGTGTCTGGCGCAGCGTTGTGCGCCTGAATGGCGCGGAAGAAGCGCGCTTGATGGCCGAGGCGGCTCGCCAGATTCGCCGTGTCGGACTCGAGCAGCATATGTACGACGAAGCCGGCAGTCTCGCGTTGGGCCAGCAGCGGATTCTCGAAATTGCTCGCGCGTTGTGCTGTGACCCGACGCTGCTGCTGCTGGATGAGCCGGCAGCCGGTTTGCGTTATCAGGAAAAGCTGCAACTCGCCGACTTGCTGCGCCGCCTCAAGGCGGAAGGCATGAGTGTGCTGCTGGTGGAGCACGACATGGATTTCGTGATGAATCTCACCGACCGGCTGGTGGTCATGGAGTTCGGCACCCGGATCGCGGAAGGTTTGCCGCTGGACGTGCAGCAAGACCCGGCTGTGCTCGAAGCGTATCTGGGCGGGGTGGAGTGATGGAGAACACAATGAATGCTGCTGCACCGATTCTCGACGTGGACGGTCTGTCGGTCCGATACGGCAAGGTCGAGGCGCTGCACGGCGCGGCGATCAAGGTGCGGGCGGGGCAAATCGTCTCGGTGATCGGCCCGAATGGCGCTGGCAAGTCGACGTTGTTGAACGCGATCATGGGCGCGTTGCCGAACACGGGCCATGCAAAGGGTGCTGTCGTCTATCAGGGCGAGGATGTCAGCGCGGTGCCGGTTGAGAAACGGGTCGCGCGCGGCATGTGTCTGGTGCCCGAAAAGCGCGAGCTGTTCGCGTCGATGACGGTGGAAGACAACCTTGTCCTCGGGGCCTATCGACGCAAACGCGCAGGGGATCGCAACTTTCTCGACCAGCTCGAACCGGTCTTCACGCTGTTTCCGCGACTGAAGGAGCGTCGCAAGCAGGCTGCCGGCACCTTGTCCGGCGGCGAGCGGCAGATGCTGGCGGTAGGGCGGGCGTTGATGGGCAAGCCCGATCTGCTGATGCTGGACGAACCGAGTTTGGGTCTTGCGCCGCTGATCGTAAAAGAAATTTTTCATATCATTAGCGCGTTGCGCCAGACCGGCGTGGCGACGCTGCTGATCGAGCAGAATGCGCGGGCCGCATTGCAGATCTCCGACTACGGCTATGTGCTCGAAACCGGGGAGCTGGCGCTGGAAGGTCCGGCAGCGGATCTGGCGCAGAATCCGCGCGTGATCGAAACATATCTCGGGCTGGCCAAGAAAGTGGCCTGAACGCGGACTTTTCGCCGGTTGCTACAGTTCGAAGCGGTGTGTTTCACGTGAAACACACCGCTTTTTTTTATGGCTCGTCCATTCGGACGAAATTCGGGCCTAAACCGAACCCGTTATAATTCGCCCATACATTTTCCTTTGAAAGGCTCACGCGACGATCTGGCGTGAGATCCGCAATGCTCTTTCCCACAGAATTTGACGTAATCGTCGTTGGCGGTGGTCATGCAGGCACCGAAGCCGCTTTGGCCTCGGCGCGCATGGGCAATGCGACGCTCCTGCTGACCCACAACATCGAAACCCTCGGTCAGATGAGCTGCAATCCGTCGATTGGCGGCATTGGCAAAGGCCATCTGGTCAAGGAAGTGGACGCGCTCGGCGGTGCAATGGCGGCCGCGACGGACGAGGGCGGGATTCAGTTCCGCATCCTGAATTCGTCGAAGGGCCCCGCGGTTCGGGCGACGCGCGCTCAGGCCGACCGTCTGCTGTACAAGCAGGCGATCCGGCATCGGCTGGAGAATCAGCCGAACCTGTGGCTGTTCCAGCAAGCCGTCGACGATCTGATGGTGGAGGGTGACCGTGTCGTCGGCGCGGTCACGCAAGTGGGGATTCGTTTCCGCGCGCGGGCGGTTGTGCTGACGGCCGGGACGTTCCTCGACGGCAAGATTCACGTGGGCTTGAACAACTATACCGGCGGCCGCGCCGGCGACCCGGCTGCGGTGTCGCTGTCCGCACGCCTGAAGGAATTGAAGCTGCCACAGGGCCGGCTCAAGACGGGTACGCCGCCGCGCATCGACGGCCGCACGATCGACTTTTCGCTGCTCGAAGAGCAGCCGGGTGACCTGGATCCGGTGCCGATTTTCTCGTTTCTCGGGCGCGTCGAGCAGCATCCGCGGCAAGTGCCGTGCTGGGTGACACATACGAACGAGCGCACGCACGACATCATCCGTGGCGGGCTCGACCGTTCGCCGATGTATACCGGCGTCATCGAAGGGGTGGGGCCGCGCTATTGCCCGTCGATCGAGGACAAGATTCACCGTTTCGCATCGAAGGAATCGCATCAGATCTTCCTTGAACCGGAAGGACTGACGACCAACGAGTTCTATCCAAACGGGATCTCCACCAGCCTGCCATTCGATGTGCAGCTGGAATTGGTGCGTTCGATGCGCGGTCTGGAGCATGCGCACATTCTGCGTCCGGGCTATGCGATCGAGTACGATTATTTCGATCCGCGCGGGCTGAAGGCTTCGCTGGAAACCAAAGTGATCAACGGGCTGTTCTTTGCTGGCCAGATCAACGGCACGACCGGCTACGAAGAAGCGGCCGCGCAAGGTTTGCTGGCGGGCATCAACGCCGGTTTGTACGTGCAAGGCAAGGAAGCGTGGTGCCCGCGGCGCGATCAGGCTTACCTCGGCGTGCTGGTCGACGATCTGGTGACGCGCGGTGTCTCCGAGCCGTATCGGATGTTCACGAGTCGCGCCGAATATCGTCTGAGCTTGCGCGAAGACAATGCCGATATGCGTCTGACCGAGATTGGCCGCGAGCTTGGCGTGGTCGACGACATTCGTTGGGACGCATTCAGCCGCAAGCGCGACACTGTTTCACGTGAAACAGAGCGCCTTCGCACGACGTGGGTCAATCCTAAGACGTTACCCGCCGACGAAGCGACAGCCTTGCTCGGCAAGCCGATCGATCACGAATACAGCTTGGCGGATCTGCTGCGCCGCCCGGGCGTCACGTATGACGGCGTCTGCGGGCTGCGTGCTGGCGCATGCGGCGCGCCCGAAATCCTCGCGGAAGATGGTGTGCTGCTCGCGCAGATCAAGGAACAGATCGAAATCGGCATCAAATATCAGGGCTATATTGACCGCCAGGCCGGCGAGATCGAGCGGAACGAGGCCCAGGAAAGTACTCGCCTGCCCGAGGGGTTGGACTACGCGGAAGTCAGGGGCCTCTCGTTCGAGGCGCGTCAGAAGCTGACGCAGTTCCGACCCGAGACCATTGGCCAGGCGTCGCGCATCTCCGGCATCACGCCGGCGGCGATCTCCTTGCTGATGGTTCACCTGAAGCGCGGCTTGGGCCGTCGTTCGACGCAACCCGCCGAACCCGGCACCGATAGCACGCCGGTGACGCAATGACGGTGAGCCAGAAGGGAAGCAATCAGCAGGAGCTGGCGCCATTGCTGGCGGGCGGTGTCCGCGAACTCGGCCTCGATTTGAGCGACGCGCAACTCGGCAAGCTGCTCGACTACGTCGCGCTGCTGTCGAAGTGGAATGCCGTCTACAACCTGACGGCGATCCGCGACCCGCGGCAAATGCTGATCCAGCACATCCTCGATTCACTGTCGATCGTGCCGCACCTCGCGCCCCGCGGTCCGTCATCGGTGCTCGATGTGGGTTCGGGCGGCGGCCTGCCGGGTATCGTGCTGGCGATCGTTTTGCCTGACTGGACTGTCACGGTGAATGACATCGTTCATAAAAAGACAGCATTTCAGGCTCAGGCTAAGGCCGAGCTCGGCGTTGCGAATCTGTCGGTCGTGACCGGCCGGGTTGAGACTTTGCAGCCAGGCGCCGAAGTACCGGCAAAGTTCGACGTAATCGTCTCACGAGCATTCGCAGAGCTCGCGGATTTCGTTACACTGGCCCGTCACCTGGTTGCGGAGCAGGGCGCGATCTGGGCGATGAAAGGCGTGCGTCCGGAAGGCGAAATCGAACGCTTGCCGGCCGGTGCCCATGTAGAACAGATCATTCGGCTGAATGTGCCGTCGCTCGACGCCGAGCGCCACCTGATCAAGGTTCTTGTGGACACCGGCAACTGAGGCTGCCGCTAGCCTCATGTCGTACCCCAGTACTATCAGTGATTTTTACTTCATCCAGGCAGCAAAAGGGACACACCAACGATGGCAAAAATCTTCTGCGTTGCGAACCAGAAGGGCGGCGTCGGCAAGACGACGACCACAGTCAATCTGGCGGCGAGCTTGGCAGCGCAGGGACAGCGAGTCCTTCTCATCGATCTGGACCCGCAGGGCAATGCCACGATGGGCAGCGGCATCGACAAGGCCGCTTGCGCGAACACCGTCTACGAAGTGATCGTGGATAGCGTATCGGTGGCCGATGCGCGAATCCGTCCGGATGCAGTTGGCTACGACGTGCTGCCCGCGAACCGCGAACTCGCGGGCGCCGAGGTGGAGCTCGTCAGCGTACAGAATCGTGAGCGTCAACTGAAGGCCGCACTCGCGGCGGTCGAGAGCGAATACGATTTCGTGCTGATCGACTGCCCGCCGGCTTTGTCGCTGCTGACGCTCAACGGCCTGTGCGCCGCACATGGCGTCGTGATTCCGATGCAATGCGAGTACTTCGCGCTCGAAGGCTTGTCCGATCTGGTCAACACGATCAAACAGGTGCACGCCAATCTGAATCGGGATCTGAAGGTCATTGGCCTGTTGCGCGTGATGTTCGATCCGCGCATCACGTTGCAACAGCAAGTTTCGGATCAGCTGAAAGAGCATTTCGGCGACAAGGTATTCGACGCGGTTATCCCACGCAACGTACGTCTGGCCGAGGCGCCGAGCTATGGCTTGCCCGGTGTGGTGTTCGACCGGGCATCGCGCGGCGCGCAGGCGTATGTGCAGTTCGGCGCGGAAATGATTGAGCGGGTGCGCGCGTTGAATGACGCCCCCCTGGCATCCTAAGCGGATCGAGGAAGCACGATGAACGCAGTAGCAAGAAAGAAGGGATTGGGTCGCGGCCTTGAGGCGTTGCTGGGCGGTACTGCCGATATCACCGAGGCGGTGGTGATCGACGGTGCGCCCAACGTGCTGCCGCTCAGCAAGATGCAGGCGGGCAAGTACCAGCCGCGCACGCGTATGGACGAAGGCGCGTTGCAGGAACTGGCGGCCAGCATCCGTGCTCAGGGGCTGATGCAGCCGATCCTCGTGCGTCCCGTGTCGGCGGACAAATACGAGATCATCGCGGGGGAGCGGCGTTTTCGCGCGGCGCGCCTTGCGGGCCTCGATGAGGTGCCAGTACTGGTGAGGGACGTGCCGGACCAGGCCGCCGCCGCGATGGCGCTGATTGAGAATATTCAGCGCGAGGATCTGAATCCGCTGGAAGAGGCGCAGGGGATCCAGCGCTTGCTCGACGAGTTCAATTTCACGCACGAGCAGGCGGCGGAGTCGGTTGGCCGTTCGCGCAGTGCGGTATCGAATCTGCTGCGCCTGCTGAATCTGGCGTCGCCGGTGCAGACGATGCTGCTGGCTGGCGATCTGGACATGGGGCACGCGCGCGCGCTGCTGGCCGTCGACGCCGCGACGCAGATCACGTTGGCCAACCAGGTCGTCAACAAGCGCATGTCCGTGCGCGAAACCGAAAAGCTGGTGACGACGACCACCAAGGCTGCACCCGCAGTCAAGTCGCGCGCGAATCCGGATGGTGGACGCGACACGCGGCGGCTTGAAGAGGAACTGTCGGATCTGCTGGCTGCAACGGTAAAGATCAAGCTCGGGCGACGCGGCCGGGGACAGGTGCTGGTGGACTTTGGTGATCTGGATGCGCTGGAAGGCATTCTCGTTCGATTGCGTGGTAATGCCACCGCGTGATGCTTGAGGAGCGGGATTGCATAAGAAGGGTGCCGAATAGGCTTGCGGCGGGTTCAACGGTGGCTCGCAAGCTATTTGGTGCGCTTTGGGTGTGTTTTGCGGTTGGCTCGGTCCTGTGCCGCTCGCGGACGGAATCAACCAATTTCATTGATCTGCTTCTCATATCAATATCAGCTGGATTCCTAAATAAAATTAACATCGAATAATCAGGAATCCGGATATATCGGCATGTTGCACAATCTCTGCTGTGACGGAAAAGCCGATTGGTTTCGCCGCCGCTTGGGGCGTACTACGTCTGTCCTCAATAGCCGTTGTCGCAGTTAGGACGTTTCCCAGCAATAAACACTTCACCTCACTGGTTGGCCGGGTCAATGCCATCGCGTGGCTCAGCTCTGCGGGGCGGGTAGGGCAGCCGCCCCGATGTGATGCCGAACGCGTCCGCCGTTGCCGGAGCAACCAATCGAAGCCGACCGGAGCAGCGAGTTTCGCAGCGACTTCGCCGTCCGTCGTAGAGGCCCCCGCACGAGCGCCGTTTGTCCCTTACCCGTCAACGCCCGATCTGTCCAATCCTGCATGCAAAGATCGACGTTTGTTGCATTTTCGACACGTCCGCCGCAACGTCCAGGCGGCCTATAAATGTGCGTAAACCTGCCCGATTCAAAGTGCGCGTTTTGCCATCCCCCAGCCGCCTTACATTTGAGGTGATTTCGCTCGCCAGAGTGCAGTTTCCGCATCGCGAGGACGCTTTTCATGCCGGTTATTGAACGCCCTAAAGTCTTGAATTGCCTGCAACTATCGCTTACAATCGCCCGGATTTAATTGCACGGCAACCCCGTAATCGCAGCGTAAGCTCGCGAGCTGAATAAGACTTTCGGAACACTGCGATGGCGGTCAAAACGTCGAATCAAGCGCCGCAGAATGGGCCCGACGGACACCGCGCTGAACGCTCCGTTTCCGATGCGTCCACCGGCCAGCAAGTTACACACGACGAGCCATGGGGCGTCGAGCAGGAAGATAACAATATCGTTCCGCTCACGCGGGCCGAAGCTGAAAAGCTGTTTGGTCCCAACGTGAGTCGTCCATCGCGCGTTACGCCTTTCAAGGTCGTGGCGGCGCAAATGGTTTTGTCCCTGGGTGCTACGCTGGTGTGGTGGCTGTTCTACAAGCCGCCGGGCGCTGCTGCGCTGTCCGCGTTCCTGGGGGGAGCGATTTGCTGGGTACCGGGCGCGTTGTTCGCAGCACGCCTTAGAACGCTGAGCGGCGCAGAGACAGTGACGAGCTGGATGATCGGCGAAGCGCTCAAGATGGGGACAACGATTGCGATGTTTGTAGCCATCGCCTTCTGGTATCACGACGTACGCTGGGTTCCGCTGCTCGTGACCTACCTCATCGCGCTCAAGACTTACTGGATCGCCTTGGCGTGGCGCTAAGGTAGCAGTGACAAAGTAGCAGCACAAAATTCAGGCTGGCGCGTAGCGCCGGCAATAGGTGTGCGGATATGACACGGTCCGCACCCGGCGTGTTCCCGCAATACAGTATTGCCGCGGGTCCGGCCTAAGACGATTTTCGACAATTTGGGTGGCTTTAACGATATGGCAGCTAGCGAAGGCACGCGCGCAACGGATCCGTCCGAGTACATCGCGCACCACTTGCAGAACTTTTCCACCGCACGCCAGACGTCGATTTTCGACATTCACGTGTGGAATCTGGACACCCTTTTCTGGTCGATCGTTTGCGGTCTGGCCACCATCCTGATTCTGCGTCTCGCGGCCCGCAACGCAACGTCGGGCGTACCGGGCCGTTTCCAGTGCGCGGTCGAAATGCTGGTCGAAATGGTCGAGGATCAATCGAAGTCGATGATCCACGGCACGCGCACCTTCATCGCACCGCTGGCCCTGACCGTGTTCGTCTGGGTTGCGCTGATGAACTCGCTCGACTTTATCCCTGTCGACCTGCCGGGCCACGTGATCGGCTGGCTGGGTCTGTCCGAAACCATCCCGCAACACCGCATTGTGCCGACCGCCGACCTGAACGGCACGATCGGCATCGCCCTCGGTGTGTTCGTGCTGATGATTTACTACAACTTCAAGATCAAGGGCGCCGGCGGCTTCGTGCATGAACTGCTGTCCGCTCCGTTCGGCGCGCATCCGCTGCTGTGGATCCCGAACCTTGCACTGAACATCATCGAGTTCGTCGCGAAGACGGTCTCGCTCGGCATGCGGCTGTTCGGCAACATGTACGCGGGCGAACTGTTGTTCCTGCTGATTGCCCTGCTCGGCAGCCTCTGGAGCTTCGGCGCGGACACGACGGTGCTTGGCTTCATCGGCCACGTGATTGCCGGCAGCGTGTGGTCAATCTTTCACATCCTGATCGTGCTGCTGCAGGCGTTCATTTTCATGATGCTGACGCTGGTGTACATCGGCCAGGCACACGACAAGCACTAACCTGCGCCGTCGACAAAAGAATCATCGTTTTTCAAATCCCAGTTCCAACCAGTTCTAAAAGACTTTTCACAAAGGAGTGATCATGCAAGCTTTCATCGCCAACATCCAGGGTCTGACCGCCATCGGTATCGGCATCATCATCGGCCTGGGTGCAATCGGCGCCTGTATCGGTATCGGCCTGATGGGCGGCAAGTACATCGAAGCATGTGCGCGTCAGCCGGAACTGATGAACCCGCTGCAAACCAAGATGTTCCTGCTGGCTGGTCTGATCGATGCGGCGTTCCTGATTGGCGTTGGTGTGGCAATGCTGTTTGCGTTCGCGAACCCGCTGCTGTCGAAGCTGGCAGGCTGAGGTTCCTCGGAAGTTCGCGCCTGAGCTATAACTGTTAAAGGCGCAGGGCGGAACGGGCACTTGGGCGCTGATCGAATCCAGAATCGATGAGCGCCTTGCCGTTTCACTTTCCGAACTAGCAACGTTTAAGGAAACACCGTGAATCTCAACGCAACCCTGTTTGCGCAAATGGTCGTGTTCCTGATCCTCGCGTGGTTCACGATGAAGTTCGTGTGGCCGCCGTTGATCAACGCCATCGACGAGCGCTCGAAGAAGATTGCTGACGGATTGTCGGCTGCTGAAAAGGGCAAGCAAGAACTCGAAGCTGCTCACAAGCGCGTCGACCAGGAACTCGCCCAGGCACGCAACGACGGTCAGCAACGTATTGCCGACGCAGAAAAGCGCGCTGTAGCAGTTGCTGACGAAATCAAGGCTCAGGCACAAGCTGAAGCCGCTCGCATCATCGCGCAAGCGAAGGCCGACGCGGACCAGCAAGTCGTGAAGGCGCGCGAATCGCTGCGCGGCGAAGTCGCGGCACTCGCTGTGAAGGGCGCTGAACAGATCCTGAAGCGCGAAGTCGACCAGGCAGCTCACGCTGACCTGCTGAATCAACTGAAAGCCGAGCTCTGATCATGGCCGAACTTGCAACCATCGCCCGTCCGTACGCAGAAGCGCTGTTTGGCGTGGCCGAAGCTGGTGACATCGCCGCCTGGTCCACGCTCGTGCAGGAGCTGGCACAGGTTGCGCGTCTGCCCGAAGTGCTGTCGATCGCCTCGAGCCCGAAAGTAAGCCGCGCCCAGGTCAGCGAACTGCTGCTGGCCGCGGTCAAGTCGCCGCTCAAGGACAACGCGCAAGCGAAGAATCTGGTGCAAATGCTGGTAGACAACCATCGCCTGCAATTGCTGCCGGAAATCGCCGTGCAGTTCGAAGAGTTGAAGAACGCCCGCGAAGGGGCGGCCGATGTGCTGATCGTCAGCGCATTCCCGCTCGAAGGCGCGCAGTTGAACGAACTCGTCGCAAGTCTCGAACGCAAGTTCAAACGCAAGCTGAAGCCGACGGTCGAAGTCGACTCGTCGTTGATCGGCGGCGTGCGCGTGACGGTCGGCGACGAAGTGCTCGATACCTCGGTCCGCGCGCGGCTTGCCAGCATGCAGACGGCCCTGACGGCCTGAAGCGCCCAAGGCGCTGAAGCGGCTGGCACGCAACAGAATTGACTATCAGGAGCGAATAATGCAACTCAATCCCTCTGAGATCAGCGAGCTGATCAAGAGCCGGATCCAGGGCCTTGAAGCGAGCGCAGGCGTTCGCAACCAGGGCACCGTGATCTCCGTGACCGACGGTATCGTGCGTATCCACGGCCTGTCGGAAGTGATGCAGGGCGAAATGCTCGAATTCCCGGGCAACACCTTCGGTCTCGCACTGAACCTCGAGCGCGACTCGGTCGGCGCCGTGATTCTGGGTGAGTACGAACACATTTCGGAAGGCGACATCGTCAAGACGACGGGCCGCATTCTGGAAGTGCCGGTGGGCCCGGAACTGCTCGGCCGCGTGGTCGACACACTCGGCAACCCGATCGACGGCAAGGGCCCGATCAACGCAAAGAAAACCGACGCAATCGAAAAGATTGCGCCGGGCGTGATCTGGCGTAAGTCGGTTTCGGAACCGGTCCAGACCGGTCTGAAGTCGATCGACGCGATGGTGCCGATCGGCCGTGGCCAGCGTGAGCTGATCATCGGCGACCGCCAGTGCGGCAAGACCGCAGTCGCAGTCGACGCGATCATTAACCAGAAGGGCAAGAACCTCATCTGTATCTACGTCGCGATCGGCCAGAAGGCTTCGTCGATCATGAACGTGGTGCGCAAGCTGGAAGAAACCGGCGCGCTGGAATACACGATCGTCGTGTCCGCTTCGGCTTCGGAATCGGCCGCGATGCAGTACCTCGCACCGTACGCCGGCTGCACGATGGGCGAATACTTCCGCGACCGCGGTCAAGACGCGCTGATCGTCTATGACGACTTGACCAAGCAAGCTTGGGCATACCGTCAGATCTCGCTGCTGCTGCGCCGCCCGCCGGGCCGCGAAGCATACCCGGGCGACGTGTTCTATCTGCACTCGCGTTTGCTGGAGCGTGCTGCTCGCGTCTCGGAAGAGTACGTCGAGAAGTTCACAAACGGCGAAGTCAAGGGTAAGAGCGGCTCGCTGACGGCACTGCCGGTCATTGAAACGCAGGCAGGCGACGTGACCGCATTCGTTCCGACGAACGTGATCTCGATTACCGACGGCCAGATCTTCCTCGAAACCGACCTCTTCAACGCAGGTATCCGCCCGGCAATTAACGCCGGCGTGTCGGTGTCGCGCGTGGGTGGTGCGGCTCAGACGAAGGTCGTGAAGAAGCTGTCGGGCGGTATCCGTACCGACCTGGCGCAGTACCGTGAACTGGCAGCGTTCGCGCAGTTCGCATCGGACCTCGACGAAGCTACCCGTAAGCAGCTGGAGCGCGGCCGCCGCGTGACGGAACTGCTGAAACAGCCGCAGTATCAGCCGCTGCAAGTGTGGGAACTGGCCGTTTCGCTGTTTGCAGCGAACAACGGCTACCTCGATGATCTGGAAGTCTCGCAAGTCCTGCCGTTCGAAAAGGGCGTGCGCGAACATCTGAAGTCGAGCCACGCTGACCTGGTCAAGCGCATCGAAGATACCAAGGAACTCTCGAAGGACGACGAAGGCCTGCTGCACACGGTCCTCAAAGACTTCAAGAAGTCCGGCGCTTATTGATCTGCGAGTGATCCGCAAGGCATAAACGGACCTTGAAGCGGCGCGGGCCGCATGTGAATGCCCCCGCGCTGCTTCGATCGCTTTGCATGGGACCCGAGTAAGCGCTGAAGCGCTAACTCGGGCCGACAAGGAGCAAGCAATGGCTGGAATGAAGGAAATTCGCGGCAAGATCAAGAGCGTGCAAAACACGCGCAAGATCACGAAAGCGATGGAGATGGTGGCCGCATCGAAGATGCGCCGCGCTCAGGAGCGCATGCGCGCTGCTCGCCCGTATGCCGACAAGGTCCGCGATATCGCTGCACACATGAGCCGTGCGAACCCGGAGTATCGTCACCCGTTCATGGTGTCGAACGAAGGCGCGAAGGCGGCGGGCATCGTCCTGGTCACGACCGACAAGGGTCTGTGCGGCGGGATGAACACCAACGTGCTGCGTGCGTCGCTGCAGAAGTTCAAGGAACTGGAAGGCCAGGGCAAGACGATCGAAGCAACGGCGATCGGCAGCAAGGGTCTGGGTTTCCTGAACCGTTTGCGCGCCAAGGTGGTGTCGAACGTCGTGCAGCTGGGCGATACGCCGCATCTGGAAAAGCTGATCGGCGCGGTGAAAGTGCAGCTCGACCTGTACTCGGAAGGCAAGGTTTCGGCGGTGTACCTTGCGTACACGCGCTTCGTCAACACGATGAAGCAGGAGCCGGTGATCGAGCAACTGCTGCCGCTGTCGGCAGAACAGTTCGAGCACACGGAAGATGACGGCACGACGCCGAGCACGCAGTGGGACTACATCTACGAGCCGGATGCGCAGGCAGTGGTGGACGAACTGCTGGTGCGTTATGTCGAAGCGCTGGTCTATCAGGCCGTCGCGGAAAACATGGCATCGGAGCAGTCGGCCCGGATGGTCGCGATGAAGGCCGCTTCGGACAACGCGAAGACGGTCATCAACGAACTGCAGCTCGTGTACAACAAGAGCCGTCAGGCCGCGATCACGAAAGAACTGTCGGAAATCGTCGGTGGGGCCGCGGCAGTCTGACCCTGACGGTCAGGCAAGCCGTTTCGTGTGTGCCTGTGAGGCGCACCCGTCCAGGCGGACCCAACGAAACTGCGCCTTTGCGCGAGTGAAGAATTGAGTATCTAAAGGAAATGCGATGAGTACTACTGCTTTGGTAGAAGGCAAGATCGTACAGTGCATCGGCGCGGTGATCGACGTGGAATTTCCGCGTGAATCCATGCCGAAGATTTACGACGCGCTCATTCTCGAAGGTTCGGATCTGACCCTCGAAGTCCAGCAACAGCTGGGCGACGGCGTCGTCCGTACCATCTGTCTGGGTGCATCAGACGGCCTGCGTCGTGGCACGGTCGTGAAGAACACTGGTAACCCGATCAGCGTGCCGGTCGGCAAGCCGACCCTCGGCCGGATCATGGACGTGCTGGGTCGCCCGATCGACGAAGCCGGCCCGATCAACTCGGACGTGGTTCGCGGCATTCACCAGAAGGCTCCGGCGTTCGAAGAACTGTCGCCGTCGACCGAACTGCTCGAAACCGGCATCAAGGTTATTGACCTGATCTGCCCGTTCGCGAAGGGCGGCAAGGTGGGTCTGTTCGGTGGCGCCGGTGTGGGCAAGACCGTGAACATGATGGAACTGATCAACAACATCGCGAAGGAACACGGTGGTTACTCCGTGTTCGCCGGTGTTGGCGAGCGTACCCGCGAAGGGAACGACTTCTATCACGAAATGAAGGACTCGAACGTTCTCGACAAGGTCGCGCTGGTGTATGGCCAGATGAACGAGCCGCCGGGCAACCGTCTGCGCGTCGCGCTGACCGGCCTGACGATGGCAGAGCACTTCCGTGACGAAGGCCTCGACGTGCTGTTCTTCGTCGACAACATCTACCGTTTCACGCTGGCCGGTACTGAAGTGTCGGCACTGCTCGGCCGGATGCCGTCGGCAGTGGGCTATCAGCCGACGCTGGCCGAAGAAATGGGTAAGCTGCAAGAGCGTATTACGTCGACCAAGACCGGCTCGATCACGTCGGTTCAGGCCGTGTACGTCCCTGCGGATGACTTGACCGACCCGTCGCCGGCTACGACCTTCGGCCACCTGGACGCAACCGTCGTGTTGTCGCGTGACATCGCTTCGCTGGGTATCTACCCGGCAGTCGACCCGCTCGATTCGACCTCGCGTCAGATCGACCCGCACGTGATCGGCGAAGAGCACTACTCGATCACGCGCGGCGTGCAGCAAACGCTGCAACGCTACAAGGAACTGCGCGACATTATCGCGATTCTGGGTATGGACGAACTGGCGCCGGAAGACAAGCTCGCTGTGGCGCGCGCTCGTAAGATCCAGCGTTTCCTGTCGCAGCCGTTCCACGTTGCTGAAGTGTTCACGGGTTCGCCGGGCAAGTACGTGCCGCTGAAGGAAACGATCCGTGGCTTCAAGATGATCGTTGAAGGCGAGTGCGATCACCTGCCGGAGCAAGCGTTCTACATGGTCGGCACGATCGACGAAGCCTTCGAAAAGGCCAAGAAGATCCAGTAAAGGTCGGGTGTAACGAAGCGGGGCGCCGGAGTCCGCGCTTATCGGACGCTTTTGCAGCATCCGATCGTAAAGTTGGATGCTTTTGCGGCATCCAATCGCAAATCCGGCGCCTCTTACTACGCTCAACCCAGCCTTGCATGGGACGAGAGCAAGCGCAAAAGCGCTACCTCTCGTCGACAGGAGTCGACACTTATGGCAACCATTAAAGTAGACGTCGTCAGCGCGGAAGAGCAGATCTTCTCGGGCCAGGCGAAGTTCGTCGCGCTGCCGGGCGAAGCGGGTGAACTCGGCATTCTGCCGGGCCACACGCCGCTCATCACGCGGATTCGTCCGGGTGCGGTGCGCATCGAAGCTGAAAACGGCGAAGAAGAGTTTGTGTTCGTCGCCGGCGGCATCCTCGAAATCCAGCCGGGCGCTGTGACGGTTCTCGCCGACACCGCGATTCGCGGCAAGGATCTCGACGAAGCCAAGGCTGAAGCTGCACGCAAGCGTGCGGAGGAAGCGCTGCAAAACACGGGCTCGAACCTCGAATACGCAACCGCGCAAGCGGAACTGGCGTATGCGACGGCTCAGCTCGCTGCGATTCAGCGTCTGCGCAAGCTGCGCGGTCAGAAGTAAGCAATTTGTATCAGAGAAAAAGCAGCCTTCGCGGCTGCTTTTTTTTGACCACCAGTTGACGTTTACGGAAAGGTAAGCAAAATCACGTGATCAAATCGATTGACGGCCAGCCGCCGCGGTCCGCGCGATGAGCTGCGGGTAAGACTTGATGCCGTATGGACACACGCCGGTGGCACAATCGATTTCAAATTCATTTCAATCGGGCGAGCTTCCGCTCACGGAGACAACACCATGGCAACGCAAATGTCAGGCGAAGGTGCACTCATCGAACCCAAAGACGGTCTGTCGTATGTGCGCGGGTCGACCGAAATCCCGTTGAGCGAAGCGACAATCGGCCAGTTTCTGCGCGATACCGCGGAGCGTTTTGCCGATCGCCCGGCCGTGGTGTTTCGCGAGCAGCGCATTCGCTGGACGTGGAAGGAGTTTGCGGACGAGGTGGATGTGCTGGCGGCCGGGCTCCTCACACTCGGTATCGCGCAGGGCGACCGCGTCGGCATCTGGTCGCCGAATCGGGTGGAGTGGTTGCTCACCCAGTTCGCGACCGCGCGGATTGGCGCCGTGCTGGTCAACATCAATCCGGCTTATCGGCTCGCGGAGCTCGAATACGCGTTGAACAAGGTCGGCTGCAAGGCGATCATCACCGCCGAGCGGTTCAAGACCTCGATGTACCTCGAGATGCTGCAGGAACTCGCTCCCGAGCTGGCTACGCAAGCGCCAGGCGAGCTTCATGCAGCAAGGTTGCCGGAGTTGCGCTATGTGATCCGCATGTGCGACACCGAAACGGCCGGCATGATGAGCTTCTCAGACCTGATCGAGCGAGGGCGCTCGACGCTCGATGTGACGAAGCTCGACGCCATCGGTGCTGCGCTGTCGTGCCACGAGCCGATCAATATCCAGTTCACCAGCGGCACGACCGGCAATCCTAAAGGCGCGACGCTGACCCATAGCAATGTGGTGAACAACGCGCGCTACATCGCGATGGCGATGCGGCTGACCGAACAGGATGGCTTATGTATCCCGGTCCCGCTGTACCACTGTTTTGGCATGGTGCTGTCGGTGCTGGCGTGCGTGTCGGTTGGCGCGAACATGGTGTTTCCGGGCGAGGGTTTCGACCCGGCCGCGACTCTGGCTGCGGTTGCCGAAGAAAAGTGCACCGCGCTGCATGGCGTGCCGACCATGTTCATCGCCGAACTCGATCATCCGGACTTCGCCAATTACGACTTCTCGCGCCTACGCACTGGCATCATGGCGGGCTCGCCGTGCCCGATCGAGACGATGAAGAAGGTCGTCTCGAACATGCACCTGGGCGAGATCACGATTGCGTACGGCATGACGGAAACCAGCCCGGTGTCGTTCCAGAGTTCGACGGCCGACCCGCTCGACAAGCGCACCACGACGGTGGGCCGTATCCAGCCACATCTGGAGGTCAAGCTCGTCGACCCGCTCGGCGAGATCGTGGCGGTGGGCGAGACCGGCGAGCTATGCACGCGAGGCTACTCGGTGATGCAGGGCTATTGGGGCGACGAGGCGAAGACGCGCGAAAGCATCGTCGACGGCTGGATGCACACCGGCGATCTGGCGACGCTCGATGCCGAAGGCTATTGCAATATCGTCGGCCGGCTAAAGGACATGCTGATTCGCGGGGGGGAAAACATCTATCCGCGCGAGATCGAGGAGTTTCTGTTTCGCCACCCGAAGATCCAGAGCGTGCAGGTGTTCGGCGTGCCCGACGCGAAGTACGGCGAGGAAGTCTGCGCGTGGGTCGTGCTGCGTCCCGGCGAGCAGGCGACAGCCGAAGAGATCCAGCAATTCTGCCAAGGCCAGATCGCGCACTACAAAGTGCCCAAGTACATCCGTTTCGTCGACGAACTGCCGATGACAGTGACCGGCAAAGTGCAGAAATTCATCATGCGCGAGCAGATGATTAGCGAATTGAAGCTGCGGGAAGACAAGACGGCGTGACGCCGTTGCGGGACCGCGCTGGCAATGATCAACGGCAAAGCCGGCGCGGCACGGGGAAAGGCAAAACCATTTGCCGGGCAATCCGCCAACGTTCCGCGAATTTACGCCAACGATGCGACGCCGCACCGCGCAAACGTTTGGCCGGACGAAAAAAAAGCGGGCCTGGAGCCCGCTAAAAACCACACGCTACGGGGTTAGCGCGAGGAGACCAAAGTTGGAACCGACTGAGACGACGACCCTGCGCCGACTACGGCCCCAGCAGGGATGCCCCTTCACAGGGCTTCGGCCTAAGCCGACCGGCAAGTGCATCGTATCCGCTCACACCACGCACCCAGCCACATCCGTGTTGAAACCGTTGAGGGCATTGTGGGCGAATTAACCTACTAGCGCGGTAACAAAGTGTTTCAGGTTGTAACGCCCGCCAGATAAGGCGCTGCGGGATTTATTGCCAATTCTTAATGTTTTAGACGTAATTTTTACCTATGACTGGCTCGCAATTTCATACGCATGATTGATGCTATTCGTGACGCATAGCGCGGCTTATCCGTTCAGTCGATTCCGCATGAAATAGTTGCAAGCGCACCGTTCCGAGGGAGAAATCCCGGTGTTACAGGAGTTTTTCCGACGCAACTGATTTCGTTTCCCGAAGCGCGGTTGGCGTGCTGCTTTGCAAACTTACTGCCGATGTGAATGGCGAGCAAATGGGGCCGATTCGCGACGTCTAAATTCTGCGGTAGTGTTTAGCCGTTGCCTAAAACCAGGGGGCCCGGTTACATGATTGCGGCTGCGATGAGAACCTATTGGCATTTGCGGGCCGCCTGCGTTTGCCGATAAAACCTGCACAGGCGGCCGGGCGCGGTAGCCTTATTTCAGCCATTTATCCGAGATGGCCTGATATTCCCCGGTTGCACGCGCAAGGTGCAACCACTGGTCGACATACTGCTGGAACGCCACATCGCCGCGCGGCAGCAGCCAGGCCTTCTCGCCATACTGGAACGGCTTGTCCGGATGCACGGAGCAAAGACCCGGATTCAGCTTCTGCTGCAACAAGGTTTCCGACGCGTCCGTCACCATCACGTCCGCCTTCCCGGTGAGGATCTGTTTGAAGATCGTCACGTTGTCCGGATACACAGTCAGGGCTGCATGCGGGAAGTACTGCTTCGCGAACCGCTCGTTGGTGCCGCCCGGATTGACGATCACCCGCGTCGCAGGTTGGTCGATCTGCGCGACGGTTTGATATTTGCTGACGTCGTCGCATCGAACGATCGGCGTTTTGCCGTCGATCATATAAGCCTGCGTGAAGAACGCGCGCTTTTGCCGCTCGAGCGTCGGCGACACCCCGCCCATGCCGATATCGCATTTCGCGACGAAGTCGTTCATCAGGTTCGGCCACGACGTCTTGACGAACTCAGCCTTCACGCCAAGCGATTTGGCGAGCGACTCCGTCATGTCGATATCGATGCCTTCGAACTGGCCGTCCGGCTGGCCGTCGCCCTTGTAGAACGAATACGGTTTGTAGTCGCCGGTCGTGCAGGCGCGCAGCGTGCCGCGGCTGAGAATGTCGTCGAGCCGGGAAGGCGCGGCGGCGGTGGTCTGCGCCCCGGCCACGCCTGCGTGCATCAAGACACCGGCGAGCGTGCCGAGGATTGCGAGTGCTGCCTTGTTCATCGAGTCTCCTTGTTGTTTGTATGTAATTGTCTGGTAAGACCGTCCGATAGTAGCCCGCCAGAGCCAGCTTGAACATCGGCCATTCAGCCGGGTCGCCGCGCCGCAGCCGGCAGCTGAAAAACCGTCGGCAAGCGGTTCGCGTAACAGTTATTGACCGCATCGGGCGCGATGGGGTGAGCTGGGTCCGGTAAAATGCCCCTTTGCCCTCAGTCGTACGCAACGTGGCCCATAAACTCCTGAACGACACTTTCCTGCGCGCCCTGCTGCGCCAGCCGACTGACTACACGCCGATCTGGCTGATGCGGCAGGCTGGCCGCTACCTGCCGGAATACAACGCCACGCGGGGGCGCGCGGGCAGTTTCCTCGGCCTCGCCCAGAACCCGGCGTTCGCGGCTGAGGTCACGCTGCAGCCGCTCGAGCGCTATCCGCTCGACGCCGCGATCCTGTTCTCCGACATCCTGACCGTGCCCGACGCGATGGGCCTCGGGCTCGAATTCGTCACCGGAGAGGGGCCGAAATTCTGCCGCCCGGTGCGCACGGAAGACGACGTCGCGCGCCTTGCGGTGCCGGACATCGACGCCACGCTGCGCTACGTGACCGACGCGGTGCGCGAAATTCGCACCGCGCTCACGGATGCGCAAGGCCGTCAACGCGTGCCGCTGATCGGCTTTTCGGGCAGCCCGTGGACCTTGGCGTGCTACATGGTCGAAGGCGGCGGCTCGGCGGACTTCCGCACCGTCAAGTCGATGCTCTATGCGCGTCCGGATCTGATGCACCGCATCCTCGACGTCAATGCACGCTCGGTTGCGGCCTACCTGAACGCGCAGATCGAAGCCGGCGCGCAAGCCGTGATGATTTTCGACACATGGGGTGGGGCGCTGGCGGACGGCGTCTATCAACGCTTTTCGCTGCACTACATTCAGCAGGTGGTGAGCCAGTTGAAGCGCGATCACGACGGCGAGAAAGTGCCGGTGATCACGTTCACGAAGGGCGGCGGTCTGTGGCTCGACGAAATCGCCGACATCGGCGTGGATGCGGTCGGCCTCGACTGGACCGTGAACCTGAGCAAGGCCCGCGAGCGCGTGGGCGGCAAGGTCGCGCTGCAAGGCAATATCGATCCGTCGGTGCTGTTTGCGCCGCCGGCGTCGATTCGCATGGAAGCGCGCGCGGTGCTCGACAGCTTCGGCAATCATCCGGGACACGTGTTCAATCTCGGGCACGGCATTTCGCAATTCACGCCGCCGGAAAACGTCGCCGAACTCGTCGACGAAGTGCATCGACATAGCCGCGCGATTCGCAGCGGCGCTCATGCACCGGCGTGAAGCCGTAATCGTTACCATTTTTGCTGCGACGCAACGAAGTGGGCTCTCGGCCTAAGGGGGAAATTGCAGTCCACGGGCCGTCAGATGGCGGTCTTGTGATTGTCAAGACTTGACTTATGCACATTCGTCACGCTGCGGCGCGGTAGAAGCGTTCGTCGCACCCTGGCCCTTGCACAGTGCGGGCGCATTTGATCCAAGCCTTGTCTGGCAAGGGTTTGACGGGTTCACAACAAAATGTGCGGAATCCCACAGAAGGCAGCAGCGGCGCGGTTCGCAGCCCTTCCGGACGAAGTTCTCAACAAAGTTATCCACAGGCCAGCGGACCGAATGCAATTGTTCAGTCGAATCCAAAACTTAGCGCTGAAATTGAAGTTTTACTTTAACTTCGAGCGGTTCACTGCCTACTCGATGCGCGCCACGATGTGGGCTCATGTCGCGCCAGTTCTCCCACTCCCCGCTGTCGCGTGAGCGAAGTCTTCGTCCGCGTCGCGCTGGATCATCCGCTGCCGACCCTGTTCGACTACCGTTGCGACACGCCTGAGCCCGCCGCGCCAGGCGTGCTGGTCAGCGTGCCGTTCGGCAAGCGGCACGTGGTGGGGCTCGTCTGCGAAGTGACCACTCACAGTGACGTGCCTGCTGACCGACTTCGGTCGGTGAGCGGCGTTTGCACCGCCTGCCCGCCGGTGTCGGAGGAATGGCTGAAGCTGACCGCCTTCGCCGCGGATTACTATCAACGGGGTCTCGGCGAAGTGGCGCTGCCCGCGCTGCCGCAAGCCTTGCGCGACGCTTCGCGCTGGTCGCGCCTGTTCGCACCGGAAGAGCGCTACAGCCTCACGCCCGGGGGCCGCGCAGCATTGCCCGACGCGTTGCCAGCCCGCGCGAGCGCGTTGAGAAAGCTGGCGCAGGCGTTGGCCGCGACCGATTTCCTGCTTGCCGCCGATGCTCGCGCGCTCCACCCCAAAGCACTCGCAAGCCTCGACGCATGGCAGGCGCAAGGTTGGGTGGCGCTCGACATCATCGAAGCCGCTGCGGTGCTGGCGGCCCCCGCGCCGCCAGACGCACCCGCGCCCTTGCTACCCACGCTCACCGACGAGCAGGCAGCCGCCGTCGAAGCGATCCGCGACGCGGACGGTTTTGCGCCGTTCCTGCTGCACGGCGTGACGGGCAGCGGCAAAACCGAGGTGTATCTACGCGCGCTCGCCGAGATTCTGGCCGCGAAGCCCGGTGCGCAGGCGCTCGTCCTCGTGCCGGAAATCAATCTGACGCCGCAATTCGAGGCGGCTTTCCGTGCGCGCTTCGCCGCGCTGGACGGCACGTCGATCGTCACGTTGCACAGCGGCCTCGCGGAAGGCGAACGCGCCCGCAACTGGTTCGCCGCGCACGCCGGCCGCGCCCGCATCGTGCTCGGCACGCGGCTGGCGGTGCTGGCGTCGTTGCCCAGGCTCGCGATCATCGTCGTCGACGAGGAGCACGATCCGGCCTACAAGCAGCAGGAAGGTTTGCGCTATTCGGCGCGCGATCTGGCGATCTATCGCGCCAAGCAACTGGGTTTGCCGGTCGTGCTCGGCTCGGCGACGCCGTCGCTGGAAAGCTGGTGGCAGGCCGACCAGCGGCGCTACAGGCGCCTCACCTTGTCGCGCCGGGCGGTGGCCGACGCGGTGTTGCCGACCGTGAAGCTGATCGATCTGGAAGAAGAGCGCCGGCGCGGGCGGGCTTCGGTTGAAGGTTTGTCGGGACCGTTGATTGCCGCGCTCAAGGCGCGGCTCGAGCGCGGCGAGCAGAGCCTCGTGTTCCTGAATCGCCGCGGTTACGCGCCGCAGCTCGCCTGCGATGCGTGCGGCTGGGTCGCCGGTTGTCCGCGCTGCAGCGCCTATGTGGTCCTGCACAAGCCGGAGCGCGCGCTGCGCTGCCACCACTGCGGCTGGGAGTCACGCATCCCGCGCTCGTGTCCGGAGTGCGGCAACGTCGATATCGCGCCGATGGGGCGCGGCACGCAGCGCGTCGAAGAATCACTGGCGAGCGCGGTGCCCGGCGCCCGCGTGCTGCGTATCGATGCCGACAGCACGCGCCGCAAGGGCAGCGCGCAGGCGCTGTTCTCCGATGTCCACGCGGGCGAGGTCGACATTCTTGTCGGCACCCAGATGATCGCGAAGGGCCACGACTTCCAGCGCGTGTCGCTGGTTGGCGTGCTGAACGCCGACACCGCGCTGTTTTCCCACGACTTCCGCGCGAGCGAGCGCCTCTTCGCGCAACTGATGCAGGTGAGCGGCCGGGCGGGCCGCGCCGGTTTGCCCGGCGAAGTGCTGGTGCAAACGCGTTATCCGCGCCACGCGCTGTATCACGCGCTGGGTCGCCAGGACTATGTCGGCTTCGCCAATTCCACGCTGGCCGAGCGGCGCGACGCGCACCTGCCGCCGTTCGTCTATCAGGCGTTGCTGCGCGCCGAGGGCCGCACGCTGGAGGCCGCGCTCGCCTTCCTGCAGCAGGCCGCCGCGGAACTGACCGGCATCCCGGCCGCCGAGCGCGTGACCGTCTACGACGCCGTGCCGCTGACCATTGTCAAGGTGATGCACGCGCATCGCGCGCAGTTGCTGATCGAAAGCGCGTCGCGCGCCGCGTTGCAGGCGACGTTGCGTGCGTGGCAACCGCTGTTGCGCGGCCTGAAAGGCGTGCTGCGCTGGAATCTCGAAGTCGATCCGCTCGACATCTGATGCCTGTTGCCAGCAAGCGGGCGGCATTACTTCTTTAGGTCATATTCATAGAGCGAATGGTCGTTTCGTTTTGCGACGTCGCTCACCTATATTCGCCGAATCGGCGCACGTACAGGCAAAAGTCCACTATTCCCGCGCCGACTCACCTCAACTTCCTCGGGGTATTGCGATGAGCGACACCAACCACACCCTGCCGACCGGCGCGACGCCGACCAGGCGGCAGGGCGCGCATGGCGGCGGACTCCTGCTGACTGAAGACTGGCTGGCTGTGTGGGTCGGCCTGCTGGTGATCGTGATCGCCTGGGCGCTGTTCGCGTCGGGCAGCAGCATCAAGTGGCTGGCGGTAGCGCCGGCCAAATGGTCGAGCGTTGGCCAGACGGCGCAGGACCTCGGCAGGCATCTGCCGAACTACGTGGCGTTATTCATCGTGTTCGCGCTGCTGTTCGGCGTGAGCCTCGCGCTGCTGAAGCAGCGGGTCGGCGCTTTCCTTGCCTCGTTCCTGATTCTGTTCGTCGCATCGGCGCTGATCTTCACGCTGGGCGCGTGGGTCAATGCGTCGAAGTACAACCTGGAACCGCCGCTGGTGGCGCTGGCGCTCGGACTGCTGATTTCGAACCTGTTCACTTTGCCCGAGTGGTTTGCGGCGGGCTTGCGGGTCGAGTTTTATATCAAGGTCGGCATCGTGCTGCTCGGCGCGACGCTGCCGTTCACGTTGCTGGTGTGGGCGGGGCCGGTGGCGGTCGCGCAGGCGACCATCGTCTCGCTCGTGACGTTCTTCGTGATCTTCTTCGCTGCCAAGGCGTTCGGACTCGACCGGCGCTTTGCCGCCGTGCTCGGCGTCGGCGGCGCGGTGTGCGGCGTGTCGGCGGCGATCGCGATTGCCGGCGCGGTGCGGGCCAAGCGCGAACAGGCTTCGGTGGCGATTACGCTGGTGGTGCTGTGGGCGATCGTGATGATCTTCGTGTTGCCGTTCGCGTCGCGTTCGCTGGGACTCTCGACGGCGGTCGCGGGCGCGTGGATCGGCACCTCCGAATTCGCCGACGCCGCCGGCATCGCCGCCGCGCAAGCCTATGGCGACTTCGCGAAGCACGCGGGCGGCGCGATCGCCGGCGCGCCGGAGGCGTCGTTGCAGGCGTTCACGTTGATGAAAGTGGTCGGCCGCGATATCTGGATCGGCATCTGGGCGTTCGTGCTGGCGATCGTCGCGACGACGCGCTGGGAGTCGCAGGATAGCGGCGTGCAAGCGAAGCCGAATGCCGGCGAGATCTGGGCGCGTTTTCCGAAATTCGTGATCGGTTTCGTCATCGCGTCCGCGTTGGTGACGTGGATCGCCAGCCATTATTCGCTGGCCGATTACCGCAAGGTCGTCACGCCCGCATTCGTCGCGCCGATCACCGTGCTGCGCACGTGGGCGTTCACGTTCTGTTTCCTCAGCATCGGCCTGACTACGCGCTTGCGTTCGCTCACGGCGACGGGCCTGAAACCGTTCCTCGCGTTTACGGCGGGTGTGGTGGTCAATATCGCGATTGGCTACGTGCTGTCCGCGCACGTGTTTGCGGCGTACTGGAATAGTCTGGGGCAGGGTTCGTGACACACTCGGCCGGCCGCGTCGCCAGTACCGCGGACGCACGCGACGAAGCGTGCGCGCCGCGCTGCGCAAGCTGCCGGCACCGCGCCGAGGATCGGCATTCGCTGGAGCACGGCATACCGGGCCTCGCGGTATTCGGCTCTGGATTCGGCGCGAGCGTCGCGGATAGCCGGCTGTGCCGGCTGCATGACCAGCTCGTGTCGCCGGGCGACGTCTGCGCGCAATTCGAGCCGATCCCGCCGCGCTGACGCGCGCGTTTATCTCGCGTCGGGTTGAACCTCGTGGTGCAGGCTCGCAACCACGCCCATGGAGGACGGCCGCGTTACCCAAATCGCGAGCCCGAGCCGCGCCAGCTGCTCAGTCGTTCAAAGCGGTCCGCGTATCGCCAGCCGATGCGCGCGATGCCGCGCGTTCGCGTTCCTCGGCGGCCGCACGCTTCTCAGAGCCCCGCGTCGCGCCGCGAATAAACAGCACTGCGCAGGCCGCGCACATTGCCCAGATGCCCAATATCACCAGCCACTTTTCCATTTCACCAGTCCTCGCAAACCCCGTATCGTTTTTTCGCGTGCCGTAAGGCCGCGTGCCGCTATGCCTCTATAACGGCGCGCCGGGTCAATTGATAAGGGTAAAGGCGAAAAGATTCACGCCAGGGAAAGTACTGATCGCAACCACCGCCGCCGTGCGTCGCGCCATTGGCCGGAAACCCCCGTCACACAAGGCTCTCAGCGGGGTGCAACCACGCTCGAAGAATGGTTGCACCTTTTTATTTGGAGGCGTACGATTCGCCCAACTTTTAGTCTTTCACCAAGCATTCGTCTGGTATCCGAAGAAGGAAACATGGCTAGCACCACCCTTGGCGTCAAGGTCGACGACCTCCTGCGTTCCCGGCTGAAAGATGCCGCCACCCGCCTCGAACGCACTCCGCACTGGCTGATCAAGCAGGCAATCTTCGCCTACCTCGAAAAAATCGAGCATGGCCAGCTGCCTCCTGAACTGTCGGGAGCAACGGGCTCGGCCGATCTGGCCGATGGCATGGCGGTCGAACAGGAGGAAGACGGTGCGTCGCACCCGTTCCTCGAATTCGCGCAAAACGTGCAACCGCAGTCGGTGCTGCGTGCGGCGATCACCGCCGCTTACCGCCGTCCGGAGCCGGAGTGCCTGCCGTTCCTGCTCGGTCAGGCGCGCTTGCCGGCAAATCTCGCGGGCGACGTAGAGGCGCTGGCCGGCAAGCTGGTCGAAACGCTGCGCACGAAGAGCAAGGGCGGCGGCGTCGAAGGGCTGATCCACGAATTCTCGCTGTCGAGCCAGGAAGGCGTGGCGCTGATGTGCCTCGCCGAAGCGCTGCTGCGCATTCCCGATCGCGCGACCCGCGACGCGCTGATCCGCGACAAGATCAGCAAGGGCGACTGGAAATCGCACGTCGGCCAGGCGCCGTCGCTGTTCGTCAATGCCGCGACCTGGGGCTTGATGATCACCGGCAAGCTGGTGACGACCAACAGCGAGACGGGTCTTTCGTCCGCGCTGACGCGTCTGATCGGCAAGGGCGGCGAGCCGCTGATCCGCAAGGGCGTGGATATGGCGATGCGCCTGATGGGCGAACAGTTCGTCACCGGCGAGAACATTTCCGAAGCGCTGGCCAACAGCCGCAAGTATGAAGCGCGCGGTTTCCGCTACTCGTACGACATGCTCGGCGAAGCGGCCACCACCGAAGCCGACGCGCAACGCTACTACGCGTCGTACGAACAGGCGATCCACGCAATCGGCAAGGCCGCCGGCGGCCGTGGTATCTACGAAGGCCCGGGCATCTCGATCAAGCTCTCCGCGCTGCACGCCCGCTACTCGCGGTCGCAGCACGAACGCACGATGAGCGAACTGCTGCCGCGCGTGCGCTCGCTCGCGATCCTCGCGCGCCGCTACGACATCGGCCTGAATATCGACGCCGAAGAAGCCGACCGCCTCGAAATCTCGCTGGATCTGCTCGAAGCGCTGTGCTTCGATCCGGAGCTGGCCGGCTGGAACGGTATCGGCTTTGTGGTGCAGGCGTATCAGAAGCGTTGCCCGTTCGTGATCGAGTACCTGATCGATCTGGCGCGCCGCAGCCGTCACCGCATCATGGTGCGCCTCGTGAAGGGCGCGTACTGGGACACCGAAATCAAGCGCGCGCAAGTGGACGGCCTCGAAGGCTATCCGGTGTACACGCGCAAGATCTACACGGACGTGTCGTACCTCGCGTGCGCGAAGAAGCTGCTCGGCGCGCCGGATGCGGTCTATCCGCAGTTCGCCACGCACAACGCGCACACGCTGTCGGCGATCTATCACCTCGCAGGCAACAACTACTACCCCGGTCAGTACGAGTTCCAGTGCCTGCACGGCATGGGCGAGCCGCTGTACGAGGAAGTCACCGGCCGCGACAAGCTGAACCGTCCGTGCCGCGTGTACGCGCCGGTCGGCACGCATGAAACGCTACTCGCGTACCTCGTGCGCCGTCTGCTGGAAAACGGCGCGAACACATCGTTCGTAAACCGCATCGCCGATGAAAGCGTCGCGATCAAGGACCTGATCGCCGACCCGGTCGACGAAGCGTCGAAGATCGTCCCGCTCGGCGCGCCGCACGCGAAGATTCCGCTGCCGCGCAATCTGTATGGCGCCGAGCGTCTCAATTCGATGGGCCTCGATCTGTCGAACGAACATCGGCTGGCATCGTTGTCGTCGGCCTTGCTGGCGAGCGCGCATCATCCGTGGCGCGCCGCGCCGATGCTCGAAGACAACCAGATCGCGGTGGGCACCGCGCGCGACGTGCGCAATCCGGCGGACCATCGCGACCTCGTCGGCACGGTCGTCGAAGCGACGCCGGAGCACGTGAGCGCCGCGCTCGCGCATGCGGTTGCCGCCGCGCCGATCTGGCAGGCCACGCCGGTCGACGCACGCGCCGATTGCCTCGCGCGTGCCGCCGATCTGCTCGAAGCGCAGATGCACACGCTGATGGGTCTGGTGGTGCGTGAAGCCGGCAAATCGCTGGCGAACGCGGTTGCGGAAATCCGCGAAGCGATCGACTTCCTGCGCTACTACTCCACGCAGATTCGCGACGAGTTCTCGAACGACACGCACCGTCCGCTCGGTCCGGTGGTCTGTATCAGTCCGTGGAATTTCCCGCTGGCGATTTTCATGGGCCAGGTGGCCGCCGCGCTTGCAGCCGGCAACACCGTGCTCGCGAAGCCGGCTGAACAAACGCCGCTGATCGCCGCGCAAGCCGTGCGCATTCTGCGCGAAGCCGGCGTGCCGGCGGGCGCCGTGCAACTGCTGCCGGGCAATGGCGAAACGGTTGGCGCCGCGTTGGTGGCCGATCCGCGCACTCGCGCCGTGATGTTCACCGGTTCGACCGAAGTCGCGCGTTTGATCAACAAGACGTTGTCGAGCCGCCTCGATCCGGACGGCAAGCCAATTCCGCTGATCGCCGAAACCGGCGGCCAGAACGCGATGATCGTCGATTCGTCGGCGCTCGCCGAACAGGTGGTGGCCGACGTGCTGCAATCGTCGTTCGACTCCGCCGGTCAACGGTGTTCCGCGCTGCGCGTTCTTTGTCTACAGGATGATGTCGCGGACCGCACGCTCGAAATGTTGACGGGCGCGATGCGCGAACTGGCGATCGGCAATCCGGACCGTCTGTCGATTGACGTCGGCCCGGTGATCGACCTTGACGCGAAGCGTGGCATCGACGCGCACGTCGCGACGATGCGCGAGAAAGGCCGCAAGGTCGAACAATTGACGATGCCGGAAGGCACCGCGCAAGGCACGTTCGTGCCGCCGACGCTGATCGAACTCGACAGCATCGACGAACTGAAGCGCGAAGTGTTCGGCCCGGTGCTGCACGTGGTGCGTTACCGGCGCAGCCAGCTCGACAAGCTGCTCGAACAGATCCGTACGACCGGCTACGGCCTGACGCTCGGCATCCATACGCGGATCGATGAAACCATCGCTCACGTGATCAGCCGCGCGCACGTCGGCAACATCTACGTGAACCGCAACGTGATCGGCGCGGTCGTGGGCGTGCAGCCGTTCGGCGGCGAAGGTTTGTCGGGCACGGGTCCGAAAGCGGGTGGCGCGCTGTATCTGCAGCGGCTGCTGGCCACGCGTCCGGCGGGCCTGCCGAAGTCGCTCGCCCAGGCGCTGGTGGCGGATGTACCGCAAACCGCTGAAAACAGCGACAATCCGTCCGCTGCGTTGACCGCGCTGCGTGACTGGCTGATCGCCGAACGCCAGCCGCAACTGGCCGCACGCTGCGACGGTTATCTGTCGCATGTGCCGGCGGGCGCGACCGCGGTATTGTCGGGGCCGACTGGCGAGCGCAATACCTACACGCTGGGCGCGCGCGGCACGGTGCTGTGTGTCGCGTCGACGGCGAGCGGCGCGCGCGTGCAGTTGGCCGCCGCGCTGGCTACGGGAAATCGTGCGCTGTTCGAAGGCGCGGCAGGTGAACAATTGGTCTCGCAGTTGCCCGCGTCGCTGAAGTCGCACGCGAGCGTGAAGAAGAGCGCGGATACGCCGTTCGACGCGGTGCTGTTCGAAGGCGACAGCGACGAATTGCTGGCGCTGGTGAAGGAAGTTGCGAAGCGCGCGGGGCCGATTGTCTCGGTGCAGGGCGTCGCGGCGCGCGCGCTGGAAAGCGGCGAGGAGGATTACGCGCTCGAGCGTCTGTTGACGGAGCGCTCGGTCAGCGTGAACACGGCAGCAGCAGGCGGCAATGCGAATTTGATGACGATCGGTTGAGCGAACCTCATCGATCCCCTCAATAAAAACGGAAGCGGTACGGCGACCCCGATATCGCTCCATCTACACCTGGTACCAAGGAGAAGCTATGCAGCACAAGATGAAACAGCTGGCAGGCGCAGCGCTGGTTGCAGCGATGTCGCTGGCGGGGACGGCCCATGCACAATCGACAGAAGACGTAAAGGTGGGTTTCGCCGGTCCGATGACGGGCGCGCAGGCTCACTACGGCAAGGACTTCCAGAACGGCATTACGCTGGCAGTGGAAGAGATGAACGCGACCAAGCCGGTGATCGGCGGCAAGCAGGTTCGCTTCGTGTTGGATGCGGCCGACGACCAGGCTGACCCGCGCACCGGCACAACCGTCGCGCAAAAGCTGGTGGATGACGGCATCAAGGGCATGCTCGGCCACTTCAATTCGGGCACCACGATTCCGGCTTCGCGCATCTATGCGAACGCGGGCATCCCGCAGATCGCCATGGCGACGGCGCCGGAATACACGCAACAAGGCTTCAAGACCACGTTCCGCATGATGACGTCCGATACGCAGCAAGGTTCGGTCGCCGGCACGTTCGCGGTCAAGAACCTCGGCATGAAGAAGATTGCGATCGTCGACGACCGTACGGCTTACGGCCAGGGTCTGGCTGATCAGTTCGAAAAGGCCGCGAAGGCTTCGGGCGCGACGATCGTCGATCGTGAATACACGAACGACAAGGCCGTGGACTTCAAGTCGATCCTGACCAAGCTGAAGTCGGCGAACCCGGACCTGATCTATTACGGCGGCGCGGATTCGCAAGCGGCGCCGATGGTCAAGCAGATGAAGCAACTGGGCGTGAAGGCTCCGTTGATGGGCGGCGAAATGGTTCACACGCCGACCTTCATCAAGCTCGCAGGTGACGCGGCGAACGGCACGGTGGCGTCGCTCGCCGGCCTGCCGCTGGAAGAAATGCCGGGCGGCAAGGACTACGTCGCGAAGTACAAGAAGCGTTTCAACGAAGACGTGCAAACGTACTCGCCGTACGCTTACGACGGCGCAATGGCGATGTTCGCCGCGATGAAGACCGCTAACTCGACCGATCCGGCCAAGTACCTGCCGGTGCTCGCGAAGACCTCGATGCCGGCTGTGACGTCGTCGAACCTCGCGTACGACAGCCGCGGCGATCTGAAGAACGGCGGCATCACGCTGTACAAGGTGGTCGACGGCAAGTGGACGACGCTGCAAAGCGTGGGCGGCAAGTAAGAGGCTATTTGCTGCTTGCGTTGACGTCATAAAAAACCCCGCTTCGGCGGGGTTTTTTTATTGCTGTTTGTTTGTGCTGACGTGGCTTGCTAGCCCACACGCTCAACACATGCCACCCAACTGCCTCACTACTCCCCGCGCAACTTCCTCCCCTGCTCGCGAATCTGCTCCAACGTCGCGCCCGGCGTGCTCGCTTCCTGCGGCATGCGAATCTCGATCAGCGCCGCGCGCTGCGCGTTCATCGCACGTTGCAAGGCAGGCAGAAAATCCTCGGTCCGCTCCACCGTCTCTCCGTGCGCGCCGAACGACCGCGCGAACGCCGCGAAGTCCGGATTCGTGAGCCCGGTGCCATGCACGCGGTTCGGATAATGCCGCTCCTGATGCATCCGGATCGTGCCGAAGTGGCTGTTGTTCACGACGATGAAAAGCACATGAAGATCGTACTGCATTGCCGTTGCCAGTTCCTGCGCGGCCATCATGAAGCAGCCGTCGCCGGCGAGCGCGACGACCGCGCGTTGCGGATACATCGACTTCGCCGCGATCGCCGCCGGCACGCCGTAGCCCATCGCCCCACTCGTCGGCGCGAGTTGCGAGCGATAGTGTCGATACGAGAAATGCCGATGCAGCCACGTCGCGTAATTGCCTGCGCCGTTCGTGAGGATTGCGTCGTCCGGCAGATGCGCACGTAGCTGCTGGATCACCTCGCCCATTTGCACGTCGCCGGGAATCGGGCGAGGTTTGCGCCACTCGAGATACGCGCGGTGCGCGTCTTCCGCCTGACCCGCCCATGCCAGCTTGCCGGCGGACGGCTTTAACGCCGCCAGCAACGCCGCCAGCTCGGGCATGCCGGAGACGATCGGCAGATCCGCGACATACACGCGTCCCAACTCTTCCGCGCCTTGATGCACATGCACGAGCGTCTGCCTGGTCTTCGGAATGTCGAGCAGCGTATAGCCGTTCGTGGTTGCTTCGCCCAGGCGCGGACCAAGCGCGAGCAACAGATCGGCGTCGCGGATACGCTGCGCGAGCGCCGGATTGATGCCGAGGCCGACGTCGCCCGCGTAGTTCGGATGCTCGTTATCGAGCGTGTCCTGGAAGCGGAACGCGAGGCCGACCGGCAGTTGCCAGTTCTCGACGAAGCGCCGCAGGTCCGCGCATGCCGCCGGCGTCCAGCCGCTGCCGCCCGCGATCACCATGGGCCGCTGCGCGCCTTCGAGCAACTGGCGCAGCTTGTCGATCTGCGCGCCGGACGGCGACGCCGCCACGCGCTGATAGGCCGGCACGCCGGCCACGGCTTCGCATTCATCGCTCAACACATCTTCGGGCAGTGACAGCACGACCGGCCCCGGCCGCCCTGAAGTCGCGGTGTGAAACGCATGGCTCAGATATTCGGGAATGCGCTTCGGGTCGTCGATTTGCGCGACCCACTTCGCCATCTGACCGAACATGCGCCGATAGTCGATTTCCTGGAATGCCTCGCGGTCCAGATGCTCGCGTGCGCATTGGCCGATCAGCAGGATCATCGGCGTGGAGTCCTGGAACGCGGTGTGCACGCCGATCGACGCATGTGTCGCGCCCGGTCCGCGTGTGACGAGCGCAACGCCCGGGCGGCCGGTCAGTTTGCCGACCGCTTCCGCCATGTTCGCCGCCGCGGCTTCGTGGCGGCAAACTATGGTCTGGACGCGTTCAGTCTCGTCGTGCAGCGAGTCCAGCACGGCGAGAAAGCTTTCGCCGGGCACACAGAAAACGCGTTCGACACCGTGCGTGAGGAAAGCATCGACGACGAGGCGCGCGCCGGTGGTGCGAGCGGCGTTGGAATCTGAAACGGGAGCATTCGGCAGCGACATTGCGAAGAAGCCTCCAGGCAGTGCATGAGTGCGGTCGGATAGTGCCGCATCGACGGAATGTGGAACGTTGGCCGATGGGCGCTTCGACAGCTTACGCCCAGCGCGCGTCCGCTGTCATGGCGCAGCGCAACTGTCTTGCCGGTGAAGAGAAAGCATGAACAGCGAATGCACCAATGAAAACGCGGGCCGTGGCCCGCGTCGTCATCCGCAATGAAGCACCGTCCTCAACACTCGACGATATTCACCGCCAACCCGCCCCGCGACGTTTCCTTGTACTTGGTCTTCATGTCCGCGCCGGTCTCGCGCATGGTCTTGATCACCGAATCGAGCGACACATAGTGGCTGCCGTCGCCGCGCAACGCCATGCGCGCCGCGTTGACCGCCTTCACCGATGCCATCGCGTTGCGTTCGATGCACGGAATCTGCACCATGCCACCGACCGGATCGCACGTCAGTCCGAGGTTATGCTCCATGCCGATTTCCGCGGCGTTCTCCACCTGCTTCGGCGTGCCGCCCATCACCGCGGCAAGCGCGCCCGCGGCCATCGAGCAGGCCACGCCCACCTCGCCCTGGCAGCCCACTTCGGCACCGGAAATCGACGCGTTCAGCTTGTACAGAATGCCGATTGCCGCCGCCGTCATCAGGAAGTCGATCACGCCTTGCTGGTTCGAGCCCGGCATGAAGCGCGTGTAGTAATGCAGCACGGCCGGAATGATGCCGGCGGCGCCGTTGGTCGGCGCGGTCACGACACGGCCGCCCGCGGCGTTCTCTTCGTTGACGGCGATCGCGTAGAGATTGATCCAGTCGACCATCGACAACGGATCACGCAGCGCGAGCTCAGGATTGCCGGTCAGCGCGCGATACAACTGCGGCGCGCGACGCTTCACCTGGAAGGGCCCAGGCAAGTGACCGTCGGCATCCGGATTGTTGATGCCGCACCCGCGCGCCACGCACGACTGCATCACGTCCCAGATTTTCAGCAAGCCGGCGCGCGTCTCTTCTTCGGTATGCCAGACGCGCTCGTTTTCCCACATCAACTGAGCGATGCTCTTGCCGGTCGATTCACACAGCGCGAGCAACTCGTTGCCGGTGCGAAACGGGTGCGGCAGTTGATCGACGGCGCTCAGCACCTTCGTGTTCGGCGCGCCGGCTGTCACCACAAAGCCGCCGCCCACCGACAGATAGGTCGACTCGCGCAACGTCTCGCCTTGCGCGTCGAACGCGCGCAGCTTCAGGCCGTTCGGATGCTCGGGCAGCGCCTGCCGGTAAAACGAAATGTGATCCTTCTGCACGAACGGCACCTCGTGTGTGCCGAGTAGCGCCAGCTTGCGCGACACCCGCACCGCTTCGAGCCGCTGCACGATCGTGTCCGGGTCGACCGTGTCGGGCGCATCGCCCATCAAGCCGAGCATCACGCCGCGATCCGTGCCGTGCCCCTTGCCTGTCGCGCCGAGCGATCCGTACAGATCCACTTTCACCGATGCGGTCGCATCCAGCAGCCCGTCGCGTTCAAGCCCTTGAGCGAACATCAGCGCCGCGCGCATCGGCCCGACCGTATGCGAACTGGACGGACCAATGCCGATTTTGAAGAGATCGAACACACTGACTGCCATTGACTGCTCCCTGCTGATTAGTAGATTTTAGCGCGCCGGCAGCGGCAAACACACGGCGAGCCACGCGGGCGGCGTCGGTGCGAGCTGCAGCGCGATCGGCGTAAAGCGTCCGTCGAGACGCGCCGCCAGATGAAACAGTTCCGTCGCGTTCTTCGGGTCCCATTGACCCGAGTAGCCGGGCAAGCCGGCCTCGCGACGTTTCGCGTCGAATGCGACGTTCGAATGCACGAATTCTTCATGCGTCTGACTGCCGGTCGCGTACGGTGCAAGCCAGTTGAGCGCGGCCAGCAGCGTGGCGCCGTTGGCGCCCTTCTCCTGCAGCCAGTTGCGGTTGTGGCGGCGCGCGGCGAGCGCGGCCATCACGAGCGGCTGCAGATCGTAGGTGACGTAATGCAGCGCGTCGCGTTCGCTGAAGTCGATGGTCGAGCCATCCGGCGCGATGTTGTCGCCGATATGCTCGACGAACAGACGCTGCGCCGCGTTGATCATCTTGCGGTTATCGAGCGTGAACGCGGCCATCGCGATCAGCTTGATACGGTGGCTCTGCCAATTGTTGCGGAACGTGCCCTTCAGCGGTCGCGGCTGCGCGTCGATCTGCGCGATGTAGCCGTTCGCGAACCTGGTCAGAAACGCCATCGCCGCATTGCGCGTCTTCACGGGCAACGCGCTCGCCGTCATGTCGTAGGCGAGGATCAGCCCTTCAAAACGGGTTTCGTCGATCGGATTGAAACTCGGCTGATAAGTCGTGACCCACGCGTACAGCAAGCGGTCGACGAGCTTCAGAAAACGGTCGTCGCTGGTCGCGCGCCACGCGAGCGCGGCGTCGCGCAGCAGATCGAGATCTTTCTCCGCTTCGACGCTTTGATCGTAGATGTCCTCGTGCGGTAACGTGCCCTCGGTGTGCAGCCTCGCGAGCGCATGCGGCGCTTCGTTCAGATGCGCCTGCACATTGCTGACGAGCGCCTTCACGCCGGGATCGGCGTTGGTGCGCTCGCTGGTTTGCAACGCGGGCGCCGCACAGAAATTCATCGCGGCCTGCGCCTGCCGCAGCGGCAGCAGCGCGGCTGCGCCAGCCAGCAGCAGCGCGCAAGTTTGTCGCCATGTGCGGGCTCGCCTTGCTTCGGCCCGGCTTTGCATCGATCGCACCTTTCGCGCCATGCGAAACTCCTCGTTAGGCTGATTCGGTGTGTGATGTTAGCCGTTTGCGGCCATCAGCGACAGGAGTGCGGACAGAGCCGCGCGCACCGCCCTGCTGCCTGTGCCAGACAGCGGGCGATGCGCGGCGCGGCCATGCTTACTCGTAGTCGGCGATCGGCACGCAGGAGCAGAACAGATTGCGGTCGCCGTACACGTTGTCCGCCCGGCCGACCGGCGGCCAGTACTTCTTCGCGATCAACGTCGGCAGCGGATACGCGGCGGTTTCGCGCGCATATGCATGTTTCCAGTCGTCGGCGATCACAACCGCCGCAGTGTGCGGCGCGTGCTTCAGCGGATTGTCCTCGCGGTCCGAGCGGCCTTCTTCGACGGCGCGGATTTCGTTGCGGATCGCGATCATCGCTTCGATGAAACGGTCGAGTTCTTCCTTCGACTCCGATTCGGTCGGCTCGACCATCAGCGTGCCCGGCACCGGGAAGCTCATCGTCGGCGCGTGGAAGCCGTAGTCGGCGAGGCGCTTGGCGACGTCGTCGACGGTGATGCCGCTGGTGTCCTTGAGCGGGCGCAGATCGAGAATGCACTCGTGCGCGACCAGTCCGCCCGGGCCCGAATACAGCACCGGATAGTGCGGCGCGAGTTTGTTCGCGACGTAGTTCGCGTTGAGGATCGCGGTTTCGGTGGCGGCGGTCAGGTTCTTCGCGCCCATCATCGCGATGTACATCCACGAGATCGGCAGGATCGACGCGGAGCCGTACGGAGCGCCCGACACCGCGCCGATGCCGTTCGGCGCGCGTTCATAGCCCGACGAGATCTGGTTCGGCAGGAACTGCGCGAGGTGCGCGCCGACCGCGACCGGACCGACGCCCGGTCCGCCGCCGCCGTGCGGAATGCAGAAAGTCTTGTGCAGGTTCAGGTGCGAAACGTCGCCGCCGAACTGGCCCGGCGCGGTCAGGCCGACCATCGCGTTCATGTTCGCGCCGTCCACATAGACCTGGCCGCCGTGCGCGTGCACGATCTCGCAGATTTCGCGGACGTTCTGCTCGAACACGCCGTGCGTGGACGGATACGTGATCATGATCGCCGCGAGCTTGTCGGCGTGCTGCGCGGCCTTCTTCTGCAGGTCTTCGATATCGACGTTGCCTTGCGCGTCGCACGCGACCACCACGACCTGCATGCCGGCCATCTGCGCCGACGCCGGGTTCGTGCCGTGCGCCGAAGCGGGAATCAGGCAGACGTTGCGATGCGCTTCGCCGCGCGACGCGTGATAAGCGTGGATGATCAACAGACCCGCGTACTCGCCTTGCGAGCCGGCATTCGGTTGCAGCGACACGGCGGCGTAGCCGGTTGCGGCGACCAGCATCGCTTCGAGCTGATCGATCATTTCGCGGTAGCCGACGGTTTGCTCAGCCGGCGCGAACGGATGGATCTGGCCGAATTCGGGCCACGTGACCGGCAGCATTTCCGACGTCGCGTTCAGCTTCATCGTGCACGAGCCGAGCGGGATCATCGAACGGTCGAGCGCCAGATCCTTGTCCGACAGGCTGCGCAGATAGCGCAGCATTTCCGTTTCCGAATGGTGACGGTTGAACACGTGGTGCGTGAGGTACGCGCTGGTGCGCTCGAGCCCGGCCGGCACCGATGCGGTGTTCGACGCAGCCATCGCGGCGTCGAGCGCGTCGACTTGCGGCACGTCGCTGGCGAAAGCCGCTTGCGCGAACACGGCGAGCAGATCGGCCAGATCGTGGCGCGTGGTGGTTTCGTCGATCGACAGGCCCACTTGCGTGGCGCTCACGCGCCGCAAGTTGATGCGCTTCGCGGTCGCCGCGTCGAGCAGCGCCTGCGTGCGCGCGCCGGTGTCGAACGTGAGCGTGTCGAAGAAGGTTTCGTTGACAAGCTTGTAGCCGAGTTGCTTCGCGCCTTCGGCGAGCAACGCGGCGATGCGGTTCACGCGCAGCGCGATCGTCTTCAGGCCGTGCGGCCCGTGATACACCGCGTACATGCTGGCCATGATCGCGAGCAGCGCCTGCGCGGTACACACGTTCGAGGTCGCCTTCTCGCGGCGGATATGCTGTTCGCGCGTTTGCAGCGCGAGACGCAGTGCGGGATTGCCTTGCGCATCGACGGTCACGCCGACCAGACGGCCCGGCATCTGACGCTTGAATTCGTCGCGCACTGCGAGGTAAGCGGCATGCGGGCCGCCGAAGCCGACCGGCACACCGAAGCGCTGCGTGTTGCCGACGGCCACGTCCGCGCCCCATTCGCCCGGCGGCGTGAGCACGGTCAGCGCGAGCAGATCGGCGGCGACCACCACGTGGCCGCCCGCCGCGTGGATCGCTTCGGTCAGCGCGCGGTAGTCGCGCACGTCGCCATTCACACCCGGGTATTGCAGCAGCACGCCGAACGCGTTCGCGGTGGGGGCTTCAGCGGCGGGGCCCACTTTTACTTCGATGCCGACCGGCGTCGCGCGCGTCTTCACCACTTCGATGGTTTGCGGCAACACGTCGTCGGCGACGAAGAACACGTTCGACTTCGGCTTGCCCACGCGTTGCAGCAGCGTCATCGCTTCGGCGGCGGCGGTGGCTTCGTCGAGCAGCGACGCGTTCGAGATCGCCAGACCGGTCAGGTCGACGATCATTTGCTGGAAGTTCAGCAGCGCTTCCAGACGACCTTGCGAGATTTCCGGCTGATACGGCGTGTACGCGGTGTACCACGCCGGATTTTCCAACACGTTACGCAGGATCACCGTCGGCGTGTGCGCGTTGTAGTAGCCCTGCCCGATGTACGAGCGGAACACCTGGTTCTTGTCCGCGAGCTCGCGCAGCGCGGCGAGCGCTTCGGCTTCGCTCTTCGGTTGCGCGAAGGGGCCGAGCGGCAGCGTTTCGGTGCGGCGGATCGTCTTCGGAATGACGGCGTCGATCAGCGCGGCGCGCGAGGCGAAGCCGAGGGCTTCGAGCATCGCTTGCTGGTCGGCCGAATCCGGGCCGATGTGCCGTTCGGCGAAGGCGTCATGCACTTCGAGCGCGGCGAGCGAGAGAGGAGTGCGGTTCATCAGACGATCCGGGTGTTCGAGCTTCATGGGTGTTCCTGGCGGTGCGGCTGTCCTTTCGAGAGGAACGCGCCGCACCTGACGGGTTAAACGTAAAGGTGAATCAGGCGCCGATCGACTTGGTGTACGCGTCGGCGTCGATCAGGCGGTCCCGCGATGCGTCGGCAGCGGGCTTGATCTTGAAGAGCCAGCTTTCGTACGGTGTGGTATTAACCGAATCGGGCGTATCGGCCACGGCCGTGTTCGCTTCGATGATCTCGCCCGAGACCGGCGCGTAGATATCGGAAGCGGCTTTCACCGATTCGATCACGGCGACGGTGTCGCCGGCGTTCACGGTCTTGCCCAGTTCCTGGACTTCGAAGAAGACGATGTCGCCGAGCGCTTCCTGCGCGTGGTCGGTGATGCCGACCGTCAGCGTGCCGTCCGTTTCGGTGCGGACCCATTCGTGCGATTCGGTGTATTTCAGATCGGCCGGGATGCTCATCGGATGCTCCTATGCGGTGTGATTCGGTATTAGCTTAAAAAGGGAGACGCGCGCGCCGGCTGCTTAAACCGCCAGCACTTTTCCGTTGCGCACGAACGGCAGTTTTACCACGCTTGCGGGCACGGCCTTGTCGCGAATCTGAACGTGAACGGTGTCGCCCGGCTGCACGCCCTTCGGCACGCGCGCGAAGGCGATCGACTCCTGCATCGTCGGGGAAAAAGTGCCGCTGGTGATTTCGCCTTCGCCGTGCGGCGTAACGACTTTCTGATGGGCCCGCAGCACGCCCGCCGCCTTGCCGTTTTCCTTCAGCAGGATCAGGCCGACGAACGCCGCCTGCGAGCCGTCGGCTTCCAGCCTGGCCTTGCCGACGAAGTCGCGCGGCGAGGTGAGGTCGACGGTCCATGCGAGGCCGGCGTCGAGCGGTGAGACGTTGTCGTCCATGTCCTGGCCGTACAGGTTCATGCCGGCTTCGAGGCGCAGCGTGTCGCGCGCGCCGAGGCCGGCCGGGCGCACACCTTGCGCGTGCAGTGCGTTCCACAGTGCCTGAACGTGATCGGCCGGGACGATGATTTCGAAGCCGTCTTCGCCGGTGTAGCCGGTGCGGGCGACGGTCAATTCGCCGAACGGCGTGTCTTCGATGCGTGCGGCGTTGAACGGCTTGAGCGCTTCAGTGGCGGCGCGTGCGGCCGGCACCGTTTGCCAGACTTTTTCGCGCGCGTTCGGGCCTTGCACGGCGACGATCGCGAAGTCGCGGCGCGGCGTGATGGTCAGGCCGAAGCCGCCCTCGGCGTTGAGCTGGCCGAACCAGGCGATGTCTTTGTCGGCGGTGCCGGCGTTGACGACCACGCGGAAGTGCTGTTCGCCGAAGTAATAGACGATCAGATCGTCGATCACGCCGCCGTTCGGGTTCAGCAGGCAGGAGTAGAGCGCGCGGCCCGGCGTTTGCAGCTTGGCGACATTGTTGGCCAGCGCGTATTCGAAGAACGCGCGCACGCGCTCGCCGGTGAAATCGACGACGCACATGTGCGAGACGTCGAACATGCCGGCGTCGGTACGCACGGCGCGATGTTCCTCGATCTGCGAGCCGTAGTTGACGGGCATGTCCCAGCCGCCGAAATCGACCATGCGGGCGTTGAGCGCACGGTGGGTGGCGTTGAGCGGGGTGTGTTTGAGTTCGGTCATGGGGCCTCGGGCATCTCGCGAAACAAAAAAGGCCATGCGGCGCTACGCCTCGCGGCAAGGTGCCTGCGAGCGTGGTTCTGCATGACCCCTCTGTCCTCGATACCTGAGAGATTGCGCTGCCGCGAGAACCTGGATTCGTCACGGCGAAACGCGCGCCCCTTCGGTGGGCAGCCTGCCTGAACCTGCGTTTGCAGATGGCTACTGCCGCTCTCCAGAGTGCGAAAAACCGCTGCCTCGATGTTGCGTTGACGCGGGGTTTTTCGACGCGGTCGGTCCTTTTGCCTGAGAGTTTGCGGGTGTGCCCCTTCGGCGGCGCGGCCTGCGATATTCAGCGGCCAGCGCGCTCTCCCGACGCGTGCGGCGAATGTACGCGACGGCCGGGGGCTTGTCAAATAAAGGCCCCCGACCGGCATGGCGGCTGGCACAGCGCGTCGCCGTCGGCAAAAAAAGCGCGGGATGTGATGTCCGCGCTCGCGCTGCTCCGGTGACGGAAAAGGCGGGAAGCGGCGGCGCTTACTCGCCGATCGCGTGCGCCGCGCTGTCCAGTTCCTGATTCAGCACGCGCTGTTCGTCGGCGGTGAGGCCGCCGGCGTGTTGCGCGGCCATGTCATGCGCCTCCTGGCGGATCACGTCCAGCCGATGGTGCAGGGCGGCGCCTTGCGCAGGCGGATAGTCGCCCTGATTCACACGCTTGTCGATCCGGCGGCCGAGATTGTCGATCCGGCCGTCGACCTGATGCAGACGCTGATCCGCGATCTGCTGCGGGTTGGGGCGCGGCGCCGGCGCGGGCGGGGGCGTCGCCACGCAGGCGGCGAGAGAACTGAGCACGGCGCAGGCGGCCATTGCGCGGATGGTACGAGGCATGGACTCTCCGGAAGTCGTTGTCGTTGATGGTGCTACTCGCGTAGCAACGGATGATCGCGGGTGCGCGCTGACCGGGGAGGCGGGCAGAGTTGTAACGCTATGTTCCTTTCGGGGACGTCAGGCTGATGCCTGCGCGGCGCGGGTGGCAAGTGCGGTTTTAGGTACACAAGCCACCGCGTCGCGCAGTTGAAGCACTCAGCGAATGCGCTCGAACGGCAGGCGCACGCCTTCTTCCGAGCTGCGCGCAGCAAGCTCGATGATGGTCATGACGTCAACGGCATCTTGCGGTTTGACCGGGAACGCGATGCCGTTCTGGATGGCGTCGGCCACCGCGATATAGAACCCGACGTAGTCTCCATCGCGCGTCGGCACCTCGCGCTCGACTTCCTGATCGCCTTCCAGCACGCGCAGCACACCCGCGGTATTGCCGGCGCCGAAGCCTTCATCGCCCGGCCGCAGACCGGCTTTCAACTGATCTTCCTGCGTGTCGAGCCCGTGTTTCACATAGCTGCCGCGCGTGCCGTGGATCGCAAACCGCGGCGCGACCAGGGCCGTCAACGCGCTGGCGTGCAATACCACCTCGAACTCGCCGTAGCCGAGCTGAATATGCACATAGTCCGGCGCGCTGGCCTGGTCGCGATGCGTGCGCACCGTCGCCGACACGGTCTGCGGCGCGCCGAACAGCGCCAGCGCCTGGTCGATCAGATGCGGGCCGAGATCGAACAGCAAGCCGCCGCCGCGCGACACCTCTTCGCGCCAACGCTGCCGCACTTCCGGCCGGAAGCGGTCGAAATGCGATTCGAATTGCGTGACGCGCCCCAACTCCACGCGAGCGAGCAGATCGCGCACGGTCAGAAAATCGCCGTCCCAGCGACGGTTGTGAAAGGGCATGAACAGCTTGCCCCGGGCGAGCGCGATGTTGGCAAGCGTGTGGGCGTCGGCGGCGCTCAGCGTGACCGGCTTGTCGACCACCACGTGCTTGCCAGCTTCCAGCGTGCGGCGCGCGAGGTCGAAGTGTGTGTCGTTGGGCGTCGCGATCACGACGCAGTCGATGTCTTCGAGCGCCAGCAGCGCGTCGAGATCGGCTACGACTTTCGCGTGCGGATAGTCGGCCAGCGCGCGCTCGGGCTGACTCGTCGCGATGGCGGCGACGTTGGCGCGCCCGCAATGTGCGATCACCGGCGCATGAAAGGTCGCGCCAGCAAAACCGTAACCCATCAATCCAATCTTCAGCGATGCGGACATGCGTGTCTTCCTGCAAAAAACGGCGCGCCGCTTTGCCACCGCGGCGATGGCGCGCAACACCGTGATTGTGGCATGTCCTGAAGGCGGGCCGTCAGCGTCGTCGCAGCGACTCGTCGTGGGGTCGGCGCGGGCGTTCGTCGAGGTCATCCGCCGAAGTCATCCGTCGAGGTCATCCGTGTTAACATCGCCCCTCTCGCGCGAATCGCGGCGGCCCGGAACACCTGCGCACCCTGCGCGGCGTCCGTTCCAGCCGGCGGCGCGCAGCATGCCCCCGGGCCAACGGCTGGCGATTTCGCGCCGACGCGCCCTCAACCGCCGCTTTCAACCGCATTACCCATCCACAGACGATGTCCGCAGGCCTGAACCCCGCTCAAAATGAAGCGGTCCGTTATCTTGACGGTCCGTGTCTCGTGCTCGCTGGCGCAGGCAGCGGCAAGACGCGCGTGATCACGCAGAAAATCGCGCACCTGATCGAAGCCAAAGGCTTCGAGCCGCGCCACATCGCCGCCGTCACGTTCACGAACAAGGCCGCGGCGGAAATGCGCGAGCGCGTCGGCAAGCTGCTCGAAGGCAAGACGCTCACCACGCCCGGCAAGGAAGGCCGCAAAGTGCCCGTCAATCAGTTGACGGTCTGCACGTTCCACTCGCTCGGCGTGCAGATTCTGCGGCAAGAGGCGGAACACGTCGGCCTGAAGCCGCAGTTCTCGATCATGGATTCGGACGATTGCTTCGGCATGATCCAGGAGCAGGTCGGCTCGACGGACAAGGGCTTCATCCGCAAGATCCAGTCGATCATCTCGCTGTGGAAGAACGGCCTGATCATGCCCGAAGAAGCGATCGCGATCGCCGCGAACGAGGACGAGCATCAGGCGGCGATTGTCTACCGCAACTACGTGGCGACGCTGCACGCGTATCAGGCAGTCGATTTCGACGATCTGATCCGCCTGCCCGCCGAACTCTTCGCGAAGAACGAGCAGGTGCGTGAACGCTGGCAGAACAAGCTGCGCTATCTGCTGATCGACGAGTACCAGGACACCAACGCGTGCCAGTACGAACTGGTGAAGCTGCTGGCCGGCAAGCGCGCGGCGTTCACGGCGGTCGGCGATGACGACCAGGCGATCTATGGCTGGCGCGGCGCGACGCTCGAAAATCTCGGGCAGCTCAGCAAGGATTTTCCGAAGCTGCATCTGATCAAGCTGGAACAGAATTACCGCTCGACGGTGCGCATTCTGACCGCCGCGAACAACGTGATCGCGAACAACCCGAAGCTGTTCGAAAAGAAGCTGTGGTCCGAACACGGCATGGGCGACACGATCACCGTCACGCCTTGCAACGACGAAGAGCATGAGGCCGAGTCCGTGGTGTTCCGCCTGTCCGCGCACAAGTTCGAGCGGCGCGCGAATTTCCGCGACTACGCGATCCTGTATCGCGGCAACTTTCAGGCGCGCATCTTCGAGCAGGTGCTGCGTCGCGAGCGGATTCCGTACGTGCTGTCCGGCGGCCAGTCGTTCTTCGACAAAGCCGAGATCAAGGACATCTGCGCGTATCTGCGCCTGATCGCCAACGCGAACGACGACCCCGCGTTCATCCGCGCGATCACCACGCCGCGCCGCGGCGTCGGCAATACGACGCTCGAAGCGCTCGGCTCGTTCGCGGGTCAGGCCAAGGTGTCGCTGTTCGAAGCGGTGTACATGGGCGGCATCGAAGCGCGCCTGTCGCCGCGCCAGATCGAACCGATGCGCGTGTTCTGCGATTTCATGCAGCGCCTCACCGATCGCGCGGAGAAGGACGCGGCCGGCCCGCTGCTCGACGAACTGATGGACGCGATCCACTACGAAGCGTACCTGTACGACGCATTCGACGAACGTCAGGCGCAGGCCAAATGGCAGAACGTGCTGGAGTTCGTGGAATGGCTCAAGCGCAAAGGTACCAAGGCTGAGCCAGAGGGCGCCGCCAATAGCGAAGCGACCGGCTACGACACCGCCGACGGTTTCGGCGACACCGGCAAGAACCTGCTCGGCCTGATCCAGACCGTCGCGCTGATGTCGATGCTCGAAGGCCGCGAGGAAGATCCCGATGCGGTGCGGCTCTCGACGGTGCATGCGTCGAAGGGGCTGGAGTATCCGCACGTGTTTCTGGTGGGCGTCGAAGAAGGCATCATGCCGCATCGCGGCGGCCCCGACGATGAGCCGATCGACGACGCGCGCATCGAGGAAGAACGCCGTCTGATGTACGTCGCGATTACGCGTGCGCAGCGCAGCCTGCATCTGAACTGGTGCAAGAAGCGCAAGCGCGCGAGAGAGACGGTGGTGTGCGAGCCGTCGCGCTTCATTCCCGAAATGCTGCTCGACGACGCTCCGTCGCCGACGCCCGAAGAAGCGCCGATGTCGCCGAAAGACCGGCTCGCGAGTTTGAAGGCGTTGTTGCAGAAGCCTTGAGCGGTGCGGAGGACGGCGGGGCGGGCGCGTTTGGTTTCCGCTCCCGTTCCCGTTCTGTTCGTTCGCAAGACCCTGGGGATGGCAGGTGCTTCGGCGGTTGGTCCGCAGGCTTCAGCTAGACTGGCGCGGCTCGTTGACCGAATGTCGACGGGCGTTAATGGGAGACCGCTCGCATGACCCTGCCACCGCTCGCGCCCTATCGCCGCGCACTCGAAACCTATATCGACGCGAAAGACAACACATGCGCTCGACGCATCGCCGAAGCCTTCGCTGCGGACGCGGTGCTCACCATTTCGCTAGCGACGCAGGCGATCGCGTTTCCGGCGCGCACCGTCGGTGCCGATGCGGTTGCGAAAACGCTCGTCACCGATTTCGGCGCCCAGTACGCGCGTTGCCGGACCTATTACGTGTGCGATTCGCTCGAGGTACACGGCGGCGTGATCGACGCGCTGCCCTGGCTGGTGGTGATGCGCGAATCTGCCAGCGGCGCATTGCGCGTCGGCCACCGCGTCTATCGATGGACCTTCGACCAGACGCCGGCCGTTACGGGTTTCGACATCCACATCGCCCGCATGGACGTCGTGCCTGATGCCGACGGCGCATTGCTCGAAGCATTGCAAGCGGGCCTGGACTATCCGTGGCTCACACCCGCCGCGTTGCACGCGCATTTCAACGTGCTCGCTCGCAGCACACCGGCGTTGGCTTTTGTCGACGCGTTCAGCCATCCCGCGTGCGCACCGGACTCTCTCCATTCAGCCTGACGCGTCAACGCAAAACGCATCGCGCATAAAAAATCCCTGCACAGCGACGACGCGTGCAGGGATTTTTCGTTCTGCGGCCAACGCCGCAAGCGGTCTGCCAAACGCCTTACTTCACCGCGCTGACCATATAGTCGACGGCGGCCTTGACGTCGGCGTCGGACGCAGTCGAACCGCCCTTCGCAGGCATCGCGCCCTTGCCGTGCAGCGCGTAGTTATAGACGGTGTCCATCGGCTCTTTCAGACGCGGTGCCCAGGCTTCCTTGTCGCCGAGCTTCGGTGCATTCAGCACGCCGGCTGCGTGACAGGCCTGGCAAACCTGCTGATACAACGCCTTGCCCGCCTGCGACGCGTCCGCGCTTTGCGCGGCACCTGCTGCCGGCGCTGCGGCTTGCGGCACGCTGGCCATGGCCGCCATTGCCGCGGCGGCCTGGGCCGCGCCCGCGTCCGAAGCGCCCGCCGGCGCAGCCGCCGCCGCACCGGAGGCTGCTGCCGCACCCGCTGTCGGCTGCGCCGGTTCGGGGAAGCTTGCGCCGGAGTTGTTCGCCATATAGGCCACGGCGCGGGCGATTTCGAAGTCGCTGTAGTCGTCCGCACTGGTGCCGCCGCGCGGCGGCATCGCGCCTTTGCCGGCGAGCGCCGTGTGTAGCAGCGTGTCGAAGCCCTGCGCGATGCGCGGTGCCCAGTCGGCGGTATTGGTGAATTTCGGCGCGCCTGCCGTACCCGACGCGTGACACGCGGAGCACACGGCCTTGTAGACTTCTTCGCCGCTCTTGAAGACGCGCGGCGCGTTGGCGTCGCGAATTTCGACCTGGGCTAGCGGCTTGATGCGGGCGGTGACTTCGGCTTCGGAGAGAGAATCGGTGCCGGCGCCGGTGCGAGTCGAATTATCGACGTAGACCGCCAGCAGAACGATGATGACGATCGGCACAGCAAACCCGGCGATGATCGCGGCGACGAGCTGTGCTGGGGTTTTGATCGGGGCTCCGTGTGGTGCTTCGCTCATGCTTGTCTCGTCTCCGTGGGTATGTGAGCGGTACAGAGTGACGGCAACTTCTTGTTCTATATCAGGCACGGACGATTATAGACGCAAGATTTCGACGGCGGCGAGGGCGGCGGGGTGTTCAGCAGGCGTTTACCCGGAGCGGGAGGGGTGGCCGGAAGGTTGCGAATCTTCCTATATCGGCCGTCCGGTGGACGGTATGGCCGAAACCGGGTATCCTTTCGGTCTCGCTTTGGCGTCGCATCCGTTCTGGTTGCCGCGCTTTCGTGTTGAAGCGCCCGTAGCTCAATGGATAGAGTACTGCCCTCCGAAGGCAGGGGTTGCTGGTTCGATCCCAGCCGGGCGCGCCAAATCTGGCCAGGTTTCAGCGCGATTTTCTCCTCCACCAGTCTTACCCTTCAGTCCGCAAGAAGCGCATCCCGCAGACCACGACCACGCTATGCACGCGCCGCGTGCAGCGCGTCGCACAAGCCATCGAAAGTGGGATGCGCCCAGCGATCCACCACGCCATCCAGCAGTCCCAGCCGCTCACCGATCCGACCATCGGGGCCCGTGGAAGCTTGTTGAAAGCCACGCATGCCGTTAGAATCCCCCGGTCACTGGGGAGTAGCCTTCCTTCATTCTTTGAAGGAGAGCGCGTCAACATACTTGACCTGCGGGTCATGGCGCGTTCGACCGGGTCGGTTTGGCGAGACCATTGACGTACTGCCTCGTTTTGGTCGGACGGGTGGCGGTGCGTCATGGGTTCGTCACGTACGTCCGACCGCGGAGTTGTCCTGTGAAACACTGTAGCGCCCTGTCAGTCCCCCCGCATGTGTTTGCGTTGGCCCGCCGTCCGGCGAGTGGCCATGCTCTCCCTTCGTGCGCCGGGAGCCGCGCATGACCGGTCTGCTCTTCGAACTCGCCATCATGCTGGTCGTCATTCTGGTGGCGGCCGAACTCTTCACCAATGCGCTGGAACATCTCGGCGAACGTCTGAAAATCTCCGAAGGCGTGACAGGCTCGCTGTTCGCAGCGGTGGGCACGGCACTGCCCGAAACGCTCGTGCCCTTGCTCGCCATTGCAGGCGGCACGACCGACAGCGCGGTCAATCAGGAGATCGGCGTCGGCGCAATTCTCGGCGCGCCGCTGATGCTCTCCACCCTGTCCACCTTTCTGATGACGCTCGCCATTCTTCGCGCCCGCGGAGTCAAAGGCTGGGTCGCGCCGGAGCGGACAGGCTTCACGCGCGATCTCAACTATTTCCTGTGCGCGTTCGTGCTGGCGGCTGCGGCGATGTACGTGCCGCACGAGCAGATGATCGTGCGCGCGCTGTTCAGCGTGGCGCTGGTGGGCGTGTACATCACCTACGTGGTGATGACGTTCCGCGCGTCGAGTCAGCTCGTCGACGCGGGCCACGGCACGGAAGCGCCGGGCAAGATGCTGCTCTCGCGGCTCGGCGTGCCGACCAATCTCGCGACCATCGTGCTGCAACTGGTGTTAGCCGTTGCATTGCTGGTGTGGGGCGCTGAAGGCTTCATCCATGGCGTGCGCGGGGTCTCGCAGGTGCTCGGCGTTTCGCCGCTGCTGCTCTCGTTGCTGATCATTCCGATCGCGACCGAATTGCCCGAGAAGGTCAACAGCATTCTGTGGATTCGCCGTGGCAAGGACACGCTCGCGTTCGGCAATATCACCGGCGCGATGGTGTTCCAGGGCACCCTGCTGCCCGCCATCGGGATTCTGCTGACGCCGTGGGTGCCGCGCATCGAAGTCGTGACCGGCATCGTCATCACGCTGGCCGCCGCCGCGTGGCTGCGGATCAACGTGCGCGAGCGTGGCGTGCCGGTGTGGGCGTTGCTGATGTGCGGCGTATTGTATGGCACCTATCTGGCGGTGACGCTGACGCGCTGAGTGAACCTCAACGTGAGCCGCCCGACGACAACGGACGGCAAAGCGAAGGCCGCGTGAAAGCGGCCGCGGGCGAAGCGTGCGTTTCAGGCGGAGAGGGATCCACCCGATGCCAACCTGTGGGCTAGCACATCGAAAGCCGGTCCCGTGAGGCCGCGTTGTTGCGTTGCCTCCAGCATGATTCGCGCGGCGTTCAGTTCGCCAGCCTGACTCAACGCATCGATATAGCTCACCCAGTACTCCGCTTTACCGGGCTGCGAGCCGATGACAATTTCGAAGCAGGAGATCGCAGCCTCGGGCTGTTGCCGCTGAACAGACAGCGTGCCCAGGTTGTAGTTCGCTTCGAGGTGGTGGGGGCGGACGTCGAGGATGATGCGAAAGAGTCTTTCCGCCTCGTCCAGATTACCATTCCGATGCTCGGCGACCGCGCTTTGAAGGACCATCTGCACGTCTTCCTCGAATTGCTCCTCAGGTGTGCGAGTCGAGTTTGCGAGGGGCGGTGACGCATGGGTCATGATGGTGCGCTATAAGTGTCGATGATGTGAGAAGTATGTGGCTATTCACGCGTCCTCGAACGGACGAGATGAAGGCGAAAGAACTTTCTGTTCATTGGATCGCTGGCGACGTGGCGCAGCCGTGTTCGCGCGAGTGCGCTGTGTGCTTGAGCGGGGGGGTGAGTGTTGCGCCGATTACAGCGCTGGCAGGCGCATCAAACAAAAATGCCCGCACGGAGCGGGCATGAGGCGAACGAGTACGCCGTGTTCCGGCGTAGCTATTGTTGTTGTTATTCGATGGACCGCGCGGAGCAATCAGAGCATCGCGATGCGGTGATATTCCTTCGTGGCGTTCGTGCGGCTCATCGCCACACGATATTCAGTTTGCAACTCGTCCTTGCCGATTGCCGCCATCGTGAGCACTGATTCGTTGATGGCCTGAATACGGCGTGCGATGTCTCGCGTCTCGTCATCCGCGTCCGCTGTCAGCAACATCAGCAATGGCGAGCGCTCTTCGCCCAGTCGGGCTGCCTCGAGCCAGTCGGCTTCCAGTGCCGCCCGCTCGATCGATAGGGACAGGGTAAGCAGGCTTGCGGCCAGTTCACGCGAGTTCATCTCGATTCCTCCCTTCATTCTCAGCTCTTGTTGGTCGCCATTGCGCCCGCACTATTCGTGCCGCCGAAGAGCTGCGTCAGGTACTGCGAGTTGTTGTTCATCGTTGCCATCAAGGTATTGAGGGCGGTGAACTGTGCCTGATACTGGCTTGTCAGCTGCGCGGTGTAGTTGCTGAGCGTGGTCTGCTGAGCGGCGACACTCGTGAGATCGGCGTTGATCGCGGTGGTTTCGCTATCCATGATGCCACCCGTCGCAGTAAAGCCGGTGATGCTGTTGTTCAGCTTCGCGGCAATACCGGTTGTCGAGTTGAACAGTGTGGCAACGGTGGAGGGCGAGTTGGTCAGTGCGGTTGTCAGTGCAGTGTTATCCGCCGTCAGCGATCCGTCGGCATTGAGCGTGATGCCGATCGAGCTGAGCGAGAGCGACGAGTTACCGCTCTTCACACCGCCGCTGACGATACTCGCCAGGGTGTTCTCGATCGTGTTGGTCATCGAGTCGCCCAGCAGCGGGCCGGCCTGAGATCCTTGCGCCTGCGTGCCATCGAACGACGTGAGCGAGCCCATCGTCGTGACCAGCGTGTTGTATATGCTGACGAAGTTGGTGATCGCCGTTGCTTGTGACGTCGTGTCGGACGCAATCGTCAGGGTCTGCGAGTTGCCTGTCGTCACGCCGGACGACGTCGTACCGAGCGCGGCGGCGGTCAGGTTCAGGGTGACACCGGCGATGGCGGTGGACGATGAATTGGTGGAGCTGCTGACCGCGGTGCCATCGACCGTGAAGAGCGCATCTTGCGCGGATTGCGCCTGGGTCCACGTGCTGCCGCCCGTCGAGTTGATCGACGAAGTCGTGGCCATGCTGCCGAGGCTCGACAGTCCCGCATCGTTCGCTACGCCGCTCGTCGTGACGCTGATCGCACTGGAACTGCCGTTGGTCGAGCTCAGCACGAGTTGTGAGCCGCTGGATGTGGTAACGACCTTCGCCGTGACGCCCGGATTGCCGCTCACAGCGCTTGCACTGTTAATCGCATCTGCGATGCCGCTCAGCGTATTGTTCGATGACGTGACGTCGACGCTCATCGAGCTGCCGCCGAGTGCGATGGTCAACGTGCCGGTGCCGAGTTGTTGCGACGTGCTGAACGTGCCCGACGTGAGCGACGGCGAAGACGTCACGCCGAGGCTCGACAGGCCCGTGCTGCTGGACGAAACACTGATGGTGTTCGCGGCGCCGGTCGAGGTCGAGCGCAACACGAGGTGCGCGCCGTCCGTACCGGTCACGACCGTCGCCGAGACACCCGGATTGTTGGTCGCGGAGTTGATTGCCGAGGCGATGCCGCTCAACGTGTTGTTCGTCGAGTCGATGTTGACGCTCATCGACTGGCCACCGACGGAGACGTTCAAGGTGCCGGTGCCAATTGCAGCCGTCGCTGCGAAGGCGCCGGAGGAAATGGTTTGAGCCTGTGCGATTTGCGACACCGAGATCGCGTAGCTGCCTGCCACCGCACCCACACCGGCCGTAGCCGTAAGGCCCGAGCCGCTTGCCGTTGCGGTGTAGGACGACAATGCCGTCCCGTTCGCGAGATTGGTCAAGGTGGCTTGCAGTGCCGACAGGGCGGACTTGAGTGTGCCGATCGCGGAAATTTTGGTGTTGTCGGCGGTCGTTTGCGCGGTCAAAGCCGCCAACTGCCCGGCCGTCTTCGAATTGACAAGTGCGGTGACCAGCGATGAGACATCCAACGAGGTATTGCCGGTGGAGCCGCTGATGATCGACTGTGCGGCCTGTTGAAGCGCGGCGTTGGTGCTCGCGGTTGTGGCGGTGGCGGTCGTGGATGATGCCGTCGAGACAGTTGACATGGAGCAGCTCCGTGCGTCGGTGAATCAGTGAAACCTGGCTATGGGTTCGGAATGCAGTGCGGGAGGCAATGCCTCCCGTGAAAATCGAACTATGGCATACGCGCTGTGCGATGCGCACGACGCGTATGCCTTTACTGCGTGAAGCCTTACTGCAGGAGCTTCAGAACCTGCTGCGGCATGGAGTTGGCTTGCGACAGCACCGAGATGCCAGCCTGTTGCATCACCTGTGCCTTGCTCAGGTTGGCCGTTTCCTGCGCGAAGTTAGCGTCGGTGATTTGCGATTGTGCTTGCGACAGATCGGTCGACTGAGCTTGCTGGGTCGTCGCGATGGCCGTGAAGCGGTTCTGTGCAGCACCCAGGCTAGCCTGGATGTTGTTCACGGTCGTCAGCGCGTTGTCGATCGATTCCATTGCATCATTCGCGCCGTTCGTCGTGCTGATGTCGATGTTCGACACGGCTTGCGTCGTTGCCTTCGCGTTGACGTTCACGAATTGCGTGGCAGGGGTGGTAGCCTGTGCTAAGGTGCCACCCGCTACTGCAGTCGTCGGGTCAAACACGGCTGCGATCGCGTTTGCGCTGAGCGTGTTGCCGTTCTGGTCGAAAAACTGGAAGCCCGTGCTGCCATCCGACTTCACCGTAATCGACGTGATGTTGCCCGACGGCACCGGGTATGTCGGTGTGCCGGCAGCCGCGTCGGTAACGACGCCGGTCGAACTAGTGGCCAGATCGAGGCCGCTGATCGTGCCGAGGGTCGTGCCCGCTGCCGTGCCCGCGACGTTGTTCGCGTTGATAGCAGTGAGCGAATTCGCGATGCTGATGCCGCTGCCTGCGGTGATCGTGCCGGCGGTGCTCACGTTGAGGACGGCAGCTGCGCCTTCGATAACGGAGTTTGCAATTTGCTGATTGTTTTGGTCGGTGTACGTGTAGCCGCCCTTGCCATCCGCAAGCACGTTGACCTGCGTGATTTCATTGCCGGTACTCGTGCCCGCCGTCCACTCCGCACCCGTACTGTCGATCGACACGGCAACCGAACCGAGCAGTGCACCTGCTTGCACCTGGCCGGTTCCGACCGACGCTGCCGAAAGATCCTGCGACAGATTCAGGTTAACAGTCTGACCGACGTTTGCGCCGACCTGGAATGTTACGCTGCCTGCCGAGCCGTCCAGAATGTTCTTGCCGTTGTACTGTGTTTGCGAGGCGATCCGGTTCACTTCCTGAATCTGCTGCGACACTTCCTGTTGCAGCGCTGCCCGGTTGTCAGCCGTCAGGCCGCCGCTCGATGCCTGCACTGCGAGTTGGCGGATACGTTGCAGGCTCGACGTGATCTGGCTCAGACCGCTCGATGCCGTCTGGACCATCGAAACACCGTCGTTCGCGTTCGACACGCCTTGATTCAGGCCGTTGATCTGCGTTTGCATGCCGGTCGAGATTGCCAGACCTGCTGCATCATCAGCCGCGCTGTTGATGCGCTTGCCCGAAGACAGGCGCGTGATGGCTTGCGACAGGGCGCTTTGCGAGCCGTTAAGGTTTTGCTGTGCAACCAGCGAGTTGATATTGCTATTGATTCCGAGCATGGAAAATCTCCTAAATAAGCCTTGAGCCCATACGCCACGTTGGCATCGGCGGAAAGCACTCGTTCATTGCTGGCCGCCTCAGTGAAGGTTGACGGCGCGTCTAAAAAAAACTTGAGGAACTTTGTGCAATAGAGAGTCGAAAGCTTTCCGGGCCCTGAGACTGGCACTACCTCTGAAAGCCGCTCGCAGCCTGGTTCGGCGGGTGCACTGCAGGCATTGAAAAGACGGCGTATTCTGTTTTTCTTCTGTGTAAAAACCTTGGAGAAAACATGCAGAAACGCAGGATTGGACGCTCGGAATTGCAGGTCGCGCCGCTTATGTTCGGCGGCAATGTATTTGGCTGGACCGCGAGTGAAGCCACCTCGTTTTCGATTCTGGATGCGTTCGTCGATGCGGGTCTCGACTTTATCGATACCTCCGATGTCTATTCCGCGTGGGTGCCGGGCAATCAGGGCGGCGAGTCGGAAACCATCCTCGGCAAATGGTTCCGGCAGAGCGGCAAGCGCGACAAGATCGTGCTCGCCACCAAGGTGTCCAAGCATCCGCAGCGCAAGGGGTTGTCGGCGGCCAATATCGAGGCGGCGGTCGAGGACTCGCTGCGGCGCTTGCAAACCGATTACATCGACGTCTACTTTTCTCACAACGACGATACCGAAACGCCGCTGGCCGAAACGCTCGGCGCGTACCAGAAGCTGATCGAGGCGGGCAAGGTGCGGGTGATCGGCGCTTCGAACTACAGCGGCGCTCGCGTCGAGGAAGCGCTTGCCGTGTCCCGCCAGCACGGGTTGCCTGAATATCAGCTGCTGCAGCCGGAGTACAACCTGTACGACCGCGCGGAATACGAGCGCGATATCGAGCCGGTGGCGCTCGCCAATCAGCTCGGCGTGGTGGTGTACTACAGCCTGGCGAGCGGCTTTCTGTCCGGCAAGTACCGCTCGCAGGCGGATCTCGCCGATAAAGCACGCGGCAGCCGGGTCGAAAAGTATCTGAACGGGCGCGGCTTGCGGATTCTGGGTGCGCTCGACCGCGTCGCCGAGCGGCATGGCAGCACGCCGGCCACCATCGCACTGGCCTGGCTGATCGCTCGACCCAGCGTAACGGCCCCGATTGCCAGCGCAACCTCGGTCGATCAGCTCAAAAGCCTCGCGGCCGCAGTCCACCTGATGCTGACGGGCGACGATATCCGCGAGACGAGGCGAGCGCCTGATCGCGCCGGAGGCCTGGCGCGATCGCTAAACCCCTGGTAGGATGGAGAGTTTCCTGATATCATCGGGAGTGAATTGAGATCTTTGCCTGTTTCGTCAGTGTTATTCATTGATGAAAGGTTGGCGAAACGGCAACAGACGCGGCATTTGCAATACGTCTGTCCGCGTTCCGCGGTGAGCTCCCCACCTCTCTTTTCCGGCCTCCGTGGCCGCTTTGCCTCTCGTTTCATTCGTGGTTTGGCCGGGGTTTCCCCGCGTTTGCCTGTTACTGGCCATGAATCGGAACGACCGGAGGGCCGGCGCGTGAGCGGTCTCCCGCCACGCAATTAACCCGTATCAAGTGATTGAGTTAGGAATTACATGACGACGATTCTTCTGAAGGAAAACGAGCCGTTCGAAGTGGCAATTCGCCGCTTTCGTCGCGCAATCGAAAAGAATGGCCTGATCGCTGAACTGCGTGAGCGCCAATCGTACGAAAAGCCGACTACGGCACGTAAGCGCAAAAAGGCTGCTGCTGTGAAGCGTCTGCACAAGCGCCTGCGCAGCCAGATGCTGCCGAAAAAGCTGCACTAAGCACGCTTTTCCGTACGCCGAACGGCGGTGTGAGCTTCGAAAGAAGCCACATCGCCGTTTTGCTTTTGGTGTTCGTTTTTTTGCGTTCGTTTGGTGTTCGGTGGAGCGCTCAGCCGCCGGGGAGGGGGGCTAAACTCGGGCTGTGTGCCGTACGACGCGGGTTGTCGCGAATCTGGCGAGCGCGACGGCGCTTGGGCGACGCCATCGCGCCCCGTTATGCGGCGCTCTTCAGCCGCTCGGCCGACAGGCCGAACTGCCGCGCAATCGAGCCCAGTCGCTCACGCCATTCCCAGGTGCCGAACACGTCGTGCACGTTCTGCAGGCAACTGAGCAGGTCGACGGTGGCTTGGTCGTACACATTGATGCGCGCACGCAAGAGCGCCTTTTTCAGTGCGGACACGCCGACATCCATGTAGGCGGGCACCTCGATGGGCGTTTTGCCGATATAGCGCACTGGAATACCTTCCATCGCGGTCATGTAATCGCGCGGCTTGATAAAGCTGCCGACCGGGCAGCCGCCACAATAGCCGCGGTAAGCCCCACCGCCGCGCGGCAGCAGCGCGGCGCGCTTCTGGTCGAACAGATGGGCCACCGCCTGATCGAAAATGTCCTGATGGGTCAGGAAGCTAAGCGTTTTCATGGTTGGTCTCCCGTGCGTGACGCAGCGGTTATTCGTTGTCTGAGCGCGTGAGCCCCGGTATCCGGCGCGCGCCGTCTGGCGAAGTCCGGACTAGCCCGGCGACAAGCCTTCAATTCCCGGTTTTGGCGAGACGTAACCTGCGCGGGAAACGGCGGCCGTCACACTCGCGGCGCTCATAACCCTATAACGGTCGACATGCGCCAGAAGCACAGCAGGACTTTGCCGGGTAGGGCCGTTGAGACTGCTTCGGTGGCATGGCGCGCGCTGTCCGTGCCCAGCCGGCCGTGCGCCGCGAGGCGAGCGCCGGGCGGCGCACCTGGGCGCTCAGGAGTTTCCCCAGGCGGCCTTCCTTTGTTAGAACCGCGGCACTAAGGGGCGCGAAGTGCCGGCAAATCGTGGCCGGCTCAACCGGCCTTGCGATTACGTCCCTTCTTGCCGAGCGCCGCGCATCGCGCGCGGCACATGCAGCTCGCCTCGTGGTCGTTCACCATGCCGACCGCCTGCATGAACGCGTAGCAGATCGTCGAGCCGACGAACTTGCAGCCGTAGCGTTTCAGCCCCTTGCTCAGCGCGTCCGACACTTCCGTCGACGCGGGCGCCTGCTTATACGAGGCCCAATCGTTCTGGATCGGCGTCTGGTCGACGAACGACCAGATGAAGTTGGCGAGCGAGCCGTGTTCGGCCTGAATCTGCTGCACGGCGCGAGCGTTGTTGATGGCCGCTTCGATCTTGCCGCGGTGACGCACGATACTTTCGTCCGTTACCAGCGCATCCACGTGTTTCGGCGTAAAGCGCGCCACCTTGTCGATGTCGAAGTCGGCAAAGGCGCGGCGATAGCCGGTCCGTTTGTTGAGAATCGTCGACCATGACAAACCCGCCTGGGCGCCTTCCAGCACGAGCATCTCGAACAGGTGCCGATCGTCGCGCGAGGGCACGCCCCATTCGCTATCGTGGTAGTGTGCGAGCGCTTCGCTCGATACCCAATTGCATCGCTGTGTCACTGTCGCGCTCCCGCGTTGTCGTGTTCGACCGCCAGCATAGCTGAAGCTGTGCGCACCGCAAGCTGGCCATTCGGCCGATTGCCGGATTGAAACTGACCTGCCACGCTATGCGTTATTCACCCACGGAATTCACTCGATTCGATGAACAAAGACTTCTTTCTGATCGGCATTGACGGCGGCGGCAGCGGTACGCGCGTGGTGCTCGGCGACGCGCAGGGCCGTGAACTGGCGCAGGCGGCAAGCGGGCCGTCGGGTTTGGGGCTCGGCGTCGAGCGTGCGTGGCAGGCCATCGAGGCCGGCTGCGGCGAAGCATTCAAGCGCGCCGGCGCGACGCTGGACTGGTCGCGCTGCGTGCTCGGCTGCGGGTTGGCGGGGGTCAACAATCGCGACTGGCTCGCCGAGTTTCACGCGCAAGCTCCGGAGGTCGCCGGACTCGCCGTGGAGCACGACGCTTATACGACCTTGCTGGGAGCGCATGGCGGCGCACCAGGCGTGATCGTCGCGCTTGGCACCGGCAGCGTGGCGGCTTCGCTTGCTGCCGATGGCGGATGGCGCTTCGTCAGCGGCTATGGCTACCCATCGGGCGACGAGGCGAGCGGCGCGTGGCTCGGACTGCGGCTCATCGTGCATGCGCAGCAGGTGCTCGACGGCCGCGTGCCCCACGACGACCTCGCGCAGGCGCTGCTCGCCCACACCGGCGCGCAGGACCGCGACGGTCTCGTGGTCTGGCTGTGCGCGGCCAATCAGACGGCTTATGCGCGGCTTGCGCCGATCGCTTTCGAGCATCGCACGCATCCGTTCGCGGCGCGCTTGCTCGGCGAGGCCGGCGTTGAAGTGGGCAAGATGATTGCCGCGCTGGACGCCTCGGGAACCTTGCCAGTCGCGTTGTGCGGCGGCCTTGGCGCGCCGTTGCGCGAGTATGTGCCGCAGGTCTGTCAGGCGCGCCTGTGCGAGCCGCTGGCTGACTCGGCGCATGGCGGACTGCAGTTGGCGCAACGCGAAGCCGCGCGTGTTGCCGGCTGAGAATCGCCGGGCGTGGCGGCCGCGATCCTGCACACGCGGCCGGCAACGGTAAAATACGCTCTTTGACGCTGCTCCGACTGCTCATACCATGTACAAAGTCATCGCCACCGATCTCGACGGCACGCTGCTCAACGCCGATCATCAGGTGGACCCGTTCACGGTCGCCACCGTGCGCAAACTGGAAAGCGACGGGCTGCGGTTCGTGATCGCAACGGGGCGCCATTACTGTGACGTCGCGGGTATCCGCGATTTGCTGGGCATCAGTCCGTATCTGATTACGTCGAACGGCGCGCGCATTCATGCGCCGGACAACACCGTGATCCACGCCGACGATTTGCCGCCGGCCATCGTTCAACGCCTCGTGCAGCCGGAAATTGCCGGCGCGCATGGCCGCGTGATCATCAACCTGTTCGCCGACCAGGCGTGGCTGATCGATCGCGATGCGCCGGATCTGCTGAAGTTCCACCAGGACTCGGGCTTCACTTACGAAGTGACCGATCTGCCGAAGCACGACGGCGTCGATATCGCGAAGGCGCTCTATATCGGCGAGCCTGCTGATCTCGCGCAGGTCGCCGTGAATCTCGCGCGCGAATTCGGCGACGACCTCTACGTGACCTATTCGCTGCCGGACTGTCTGGAAGTGATGACGTCGAACGTATCGAAGGGACGGGCGTTGCAGATCGTGCTCGAGCGCCTTGGCGTCGCTGCGTCGCAGTGCGTGGCGTTCGGCGACAACATGAACGATATCGATCTGCTGGAAACGGCCGGCCATCCGTTCATGATGAATAACGCCAATCCCGATCTCATCACGCGACTGCCGAACGTGCCGCGCATCGGCAACAATTTCGAAGCGGGTGTTGCGCACCACCTGCGCAAGCTCTTCTCGCTCAACGACGAGCGGATGTCCTGATCTGAAAGTGGATGCGGGCCGGGTTGACGCGTTGCCTTGCCTGTCATCGGCGATATGGCGCTACGCGCTACGGCTCAGGCCGCGACCGATCTAATAATAAGCCATCAAGGCTCATGACCGGTCACCGTCCGCGCGGCGATCAGCCGTGCCATCCGCCGCGACGGTCACCCCGGTCGCCCCGGTCATCGTGACCCCGTCAAACGGCGCGGGCGCAGGGTCGGCGCCGCGCTCGCCCCGCTTCGGGCGGCGGCGTGCGTAATCGCGGCTTACATCTGTATTACCGGATTAATCCGCCGCACCCGCGGAAACAGCAGCAGTCGCAGCCGCCGATGGGGTGCCCGGCAGCGCCGCGCAAGGACAATCGGTCGCGCGGCCGTCGAGCCCTTGGCGGTCATGCTTGAAACTCGCGCGCGCCGTGCCGTTTTGCCAGTCGAGGTGAACAATATAAATACTGTCGAAGTCGTCGCTCTGCCAATTCGGCACGTCAGCAGCGTTGCCGCCATGCGTGGCCAGCAACTGCCGCAATAACTTCACGATCAGCTTGTGTTCCCAGGCAACAACGATCAGCTTGTTGCGATTGGCGGGACTAACGAGCGCCGTGCCGAGCTGGTCGATCTGAGCAAAGCCGTATGGCGTTTGCACCGGCATCTGGAATTGAATGGCGGTCGGCTCGATCGTCGCCAGCGGGCGAATGTAGTAGTAAAGACGGCCGCTGTCATCTTTTTGCTGGCCGGGGTCGGGCGCATAGATCGCATCCGGTTTGCCGAACTTGGCGGCGATCACTGCCGGCAAAGCCAGCGCGCGGTTGAGGCCCTGGCAGTTGAGTTGGCCATAGCCTTGAGCGGGTTTCTCGCCATGCCGCACGAATACTAATGTCTCGGTATTGCCGTTGGCCGCATGCGCAGCGGGTAGCGCGAGCACGCCAGCACACAAGCCGCCAGTGGAGAGTGCGACGCCATGCAGGAATCCGCGGAAACGGGTCATCGGTAACACCTGTGCGAGCTTGGGAAGTCGCCCGATTCTAGCAGCGGGTTCATGGATGGCCACTGCCAGATGAACGGCCAGCGTGCTATGCCCGCACCAAAACAAAACGGGCGCCGTCGCGCCCGCTTTGACTGCCTCGATGAACGCACTCGCCGATCAGTCGATCGCCAGTTTCTGCGAATTGCGGCTGCGGCTTTCCGCGATCAACGGATACACCACGCCCGCGATCACCGCGCCGATAATCGGCGCGACCCAGAACATCCACAGCTGGTCCATCGCTGCGCCGCCGACGAACAGCGCCGGGCCGGTGGAGCGCGCCGGATTGACCGACGTATTGGTGACCGGAATCGAAATGAGGTGAATCAGCGTCAGGCACAGGCCGATGGCGATCGGCGCGAAGCCGGCCGGCGCGCGCTTGTCGGTTGCGCCGAGAATGACGAACAGGAAGAAGCCGGTCATCACCACTTCGCAAATGAATGCCGCGGCGAGCGAGTAATGACCCGGCGAGCGCTCGCCATAGCCGTTACTGGCAAAGCCGCTGGCGACGAGCTCGAAGCCCGGCTTGCCCGACGCGATCAGCGACAGCACCAGCGCCCCAAGCACCGCGCCGATCACTTGCGCGACGATGTACGGCAGCAGGTCGCGAGCCGGAAAGCGGCCGGCGACGGTCAGCCCGACGCTCACGGCCGGATTCAGATGGCAGCCGGAAATATGGCCGATCGCAAAAGCCATGGTCAGCACGGTCAAGCCGAATGCGAGCGACACCCCCACGAAGCCGATGCCCAGACCATGGACCGGGCCGGCAAAGTTAGCCGCGAGAACCGCGCTGCCGCAGCCCCCGAGCACGAGCCAGAAAGTGCCGAACAGCTCAGCAGCAAGGCGCTTTGACAACTGCATGATTGGTAATCCTAAAAAGATTGACGCTTCCGGAGCACACATGGCTAAGTGCGGATGTATGCCTTGAACGCGCAATTCTAGGCAAAGACAGCCAAATCGGGTGTCAAGAATTGTCAAAGCGGAGTGCGTTTTACCGATTATTGCCCAATAAAGACGCCGCTTTACAATTCAGCGACGCTTAATAATTATCAGAGGAAATCTTCCTAAATCGGTATTACTGGCCATTGCGAATTTTTATAATTGCAGTTAGTCTGCGGTCGAATGAGTTCTAAAAAAGGGGAGATCCGAATGTCTCAATATGCAGACCTCAAGGCGCAGATCGCCAAATTGCAGGCACAAGCGGAAGAAGCCCGGCGCACGGAAATTGACAATGTAGTCGCCGACATCCGCCAAAAGATCGCTGAATACGGTCTGACCGCTCAAGACCTCGGTTTTGCCGTCGCCGCCAAGCGTGGACGCCCGCCCAAGAAGGCGCCGCTGCCCGCGAAGTATCAGGATCCGAAATCGGGCAATACCTGGAGCGGGCGCGGCAAACCGCCCAAGTGGATCGTCGGCAAGAATCGCGAGCGCTTTTTGATTGGCGCGGCTTGAGCCGCGCTGCCGGTCAGGGCGAAAGCCAACTGAAGGTTTATCGGTATCCCGCTTTTATTTGCAGAGCGCTAATCCGGGATGGAAGCGTATCCATCCCGGCATTAAAAAAGCCGCCCGTGAGGGGCGGCTTTTCTGTAGAAGAAGCGGGATAACTTTGATTTCCCGCTCGCGCAAACGATTCACATGCCGGGCTTGCTTGCCATTGCCCTGCAAAACGGAAAGCGGCGCACGCGGCGGGCAAGCGGCCAAAGCGCGGCCAACTCGTGTCCAAAGCGGCTGAACGCAAAAGCGCGTCAGCCGTTTTAAGCACGCGGCTTAGCCCACCGCCACCTGACGCAATATCGGGCGGCGCGTTGTTTCAATCAATGCCGAATAGCCGTCGACATAGTTCTGCGCCATCGTTTTCGAAATGAAACGACGCTCGAACTGGGCGCGGATTTCGGTGCGCGACAATTCGTCCAGACGCTGCAGCGCAGCCACCGCGCCTTGCACGTCCTCGACGATATAACCCGTCACGCCGTGGTCGATCACTTCCGGCACCGAACCGCGGTTGAACGCGATCACCGGGGTGCCGCAGGCCATCGATTCGATCATCACGAGGCCGAACGGCTCCGACCAATCGATCGGGAACAGCAGCGCCTTGGCGCCGGACAGAAACTCGGGCTTCTGCGCTTCGTTGATCTCGCCGACGAATTCCACGTGCGCCATCGACAGCAGCGGCTCGATTTCGCGTTTGAAATATTCCTGGTCGACCTTGTCCACCTTGGCAGCGATCTTCAGCGGCAAACCGCTTTGTGCAGCGATCTTGATAGCTGTATCGACGCGCTTCTCCGGGCAAATGCGGCCGAGGAACGCCAGGTATTCCGGCTTTTTGTGCGCTTGCGGCGTCAGCAAGTGTTCCGGCAGACCGTGATAGATCGTGTTGAGCCAGTTGGCCTGCGGCAGCGGCACACGCTGCGAATCGGAAATCGACACCACCGGCACATTCGAAAACGCGTCGAACACCGGCTGGAGCTCCGGCAAATCGAGGCGGCCATGCAGCGTGGTCACGAACGGCGTGTCCATCGTAGTGAAGAGGGGGAACGGCAGGTAGTCGAGGTGAAAGTGCAGCACGTCGAACTCATGCGCGATCTTGCGCACTTTTTCCATCATCAGCACGTGCGGCGCCAGCGCGTCGCGGATCGTCGGATCGAGGCGCAGCGCACGCGGCCAGCAGGCGTCGAGATTCGCGGACGTGACCGAGTCGCCGCTAGCAAAAAGCGTGACGTCGTGGCCGAGATCGACCAGGGCTTCGGTCAGATACGACACGACACGTTCGGTGCCGCCATAGAGTTTCGGCGGGACAGCTTCATACAACGGCGCAATTTGTGCGATTCGCATGCGGTTTTCTCCTGTTCACAACGGCTTCGCACAACGGCGCTCAAATAGAGCGAGCAGCGAATGCCTGACGGACGGTTGGGCGCGGTAAGCCGCCGCCCGGGGGGCTCCGAACCTGCATCGGGTAATCCCTTAGCGTCCATTATCGGGATCGGCCGCGCTAATTCGAGTTATTTTTCAAACGCTTAATGTTGTTACAGCGCGAAACACGGTGCGTTACAGGTCATCTGGGCCGCCGTCCCTATAATCGGGAAGCGTGATCCGCTCCGCATAAGCAAACGCTGAATCGCTGATCCCCCGCACCAGCAATCCGCGCGCCCGATCCGGCACCATGCCGTAGCGAAGCCTCTAGCAGAGTCACATTGCGCAGCAGTGAAAACGCCTTATAATTCTTGCTCACCGCTGCAAAGGTGCGGAACGTGAGTTACTAAAAACTCACCAGTTAGTTCACGCCGCCCCCAGAGAAATACCTAAGGCGCATTGCACGTCCCAGACTGGGCGCCGCCTCGCTCAATTCACATTCCCCTCGCACTTGCCCTTGTAGGAAAAATTCCTACAACAATGACGGATTAATCCGTCAAACAAGCAGGGTGTCTCTCCGATTTTCGTCCGCGCCCCCTTTCGTCACAATGCTCGCAAGACCAGAAACGAGCCGATTCGTGCGGTTTAAGCGCGCGCGTTCGAGCAAACGTTTCCGTAACGGCCTGACCAGCCAGATATACCCCGGGGGAATCATGAGCGCGACAAGCGATATGCTCAATGAGATCAGAGAAGTCAACCTGTCTTATCTCCTGCTCGCGCAGCGTCTGCTGCGCGAAGACAAGCCGATGGGCATGTTTCGCATAGGGATTTCGGACCAGCTAGCCGATGTGCTCGCCAATCTGTCGTTGGCGCAGACCGTCAAGCTGGCGGCGTCCAATCAGGTGTTGTGCCGTTTCCGTTTCGACGACCACGCCGTGCTGTCCGCGCTCGCGGACAAAGGCAAATCGAGCGCCGTGGCCCAGGCGCATTCCGCGATCCTGATGGCGGGCCAGCCCGTCGAGCAACTCGGCTGATGGCGGCCGGTTTCTCAAACAAGGCGAGCGGGCGGGGGGCATGGCAAGCGGATGGCCTATAAAAGCGTCGTACTCGAAGTCAGGGAAATCACCCTGGCCATCGAACTGATTGAACTTGGCGCGCGTTTGCAATTGCTGGAAGCGGAAACCAGTCTGTCGCGCGACCGGCTCATCAAGCTGTACAAGGAATTGAAAGGGGTGTCGCCGCCCAAGGGCATGTTGCCGTTTTCGACCGACTGGTTCATGACCTGGCAGCCGAACGTTCACTCATCGCTGTTCTACAACATCTACCGTTTCATGGCCGGCCACGGCGGCTGCGTGACGATCCAGTCGATCGTAAAGAGCTACCGGCTCTATCTGGAACACGTCCAGTTGCACGATGACGAGCCCGTGCTCAGCCTCACTCGCGCCTGGACGCTGGTGCGCTTCTTCGACTCGGGAATGCTGCAAATGACCACCTGCTGCCGCTGCGCTGGACATTTTGTCGCGCACGCGCACGATCCGCAGCACGCGTTCGTCTGCGGGCTGTGCCAGCCGCCGTCGCGCGCAGGAAAGACAAAGAAATGTGCCGACGCCCAAGCCCGCGAGAGTCTCGCTGCCGTCGAGGCTTGAGCCGCAAATCGGCGGCCGCCGCGCCGCGTGCCGCCTGTCTTCCCGCCCGGCGGGCGTTCCGGCCCGCCGGGCCGACCCGGCATCGACACCGATTCCCGCCGGGCCGGTTGAACACGCCTCTGGTTTACACCGGAGCGACGAGCCGCTTTTCCGTCAAAGTTTTCTGCTCCGTTGCCGTAAACCAGATTAACGACGGTCACCGTCGCTTCTTTGTGAGGGCTCGGCAGTGCTGATTTTCGTGGGAACACTCGTGACGCTTGTGTCCGTCTTCGGCGGTTACGCGCTGGAAGGCGGCCATCTCGGCGCGCTGCTGCAGCCCGTTGAAGTGCTGATGATCGTCGGCGCCGGCCTCGGTGCGTTCATTCTCGGCAACGGGATGAAGACGATCAAGGCGACGCTGCGCGTCATTCCAACCCTGTTCAAGGGCGCGAAGTACAACAAGGACGTCTACATGGAGCTGATGGCGCTCCTCTACGTCCTGCTGGCCAAGGCGCGCAAGGAAGGCACGCTGACGCTGGAAGCCGACATCGACGATCCGTCGAAGAGTCCGATCTTCACCCAGTACCCGAAGATTCTCGCCGACCAGCACATCATCGAGTTCCTGACCGACTACCTGCGGCTGATGGTCGGCGGCAACATGAATGCGTTCGAGATCGAAAGCCTGATGGACGAGGAGATCGAGACGCACCACCAGGAAGGCGAAGCGCCCGCGCATGCGCTGACCAAGGTCGGCGACGCGATGCCGGCGTTCGGTATCGTGGCCGCGGTGATGGGCGTGGTGCACACCATGGCCTCGGCCGACAAGCCGCCGGCGATCCTCGGCGAGATGATCGCGCAGGCGCTGGTCGGCACCTTCCTCGGCATTCTGCTTTCGTACGGGCTGATCGGGCCGCTCGCGAGCGTCGCCGAACAGCGCGTGACCGAGTCGACCAAGATGTTCCAGTGCATCAAGGTGACGATTCTGGCGAGCCTGAACGGATACGCGCCGGCGATTGCCGTCGAGTTCGGCCGCAAGGTGCTCTTCTCGACCGAACGCCCGTCGTTCGCCGAACTGGAAGAGCATGTGCGCCGCGTCAAGGCCAAGTAAAGGACGCCGGGAACCGAACCGATGAGCAAGGACAAAGACCGCGCCATTGTCGTCAAGCGCGCCGCGCCGGCCAGGAAAGGCCACCACGGCGGCGCGTGGAAGCTCGCGTATGCGGACTTCATGACCGCGATGATGGCGTTCTTCCTGCTGATGTGGCTGCTGAGTTCGGCTTCCACCGTGCAGTTGCGAGGCATCGCCGATTACTTCAACCAGCCGTTGAAGATCACGCTGTGGGGCGGCGACCGTAGCGCCGAGGACTCGAGCATTCTGAAGGGCGGCGGCCGCGATATTTCGACCGACGCGCAAGGCGTGACGCGCTCGACCGATGGCTCCACCAACCGTGCCGAGCGCACCGTCTCGCATAGCAGCGAAGACTCGATGAAGCAGTTGCAGGGCGAGCTCGAGCGCCGCGAGCAGGTTCGCCTGCACGATCTGCAGGTCAAGCTGATGGCCGCGATCGAAGCGAATCCGGTGCTGCGCCAGTTCAAGCAGCAGATCCGCATCGACTCGACGCTGACTGGCCTGCGCATCGAAATCGTCGACTCGCAGAAGCGGCCGATGTTCGCGACCGCCAAAGACCAGGTCGAACCGTACATGCGCGACATCCTGCGCGAAATCGGCCACACGCTCAACGACGTGCCGAACCGCATCATCGTGCAGGGGCACACCGACGCCGCGCAGTACGCGGGCGGCGAGAAGGGCTACAGCAACTGGGAACTGTCCGCGGACCGCGCCAATGCGTCGCGCCGCGAGCTGGTCGCGGGCGGCATGGACGAGGCGAAGGTGATGCGCGTGCTCGGCCTCGCGTCGACCCAGAACCTGAACAAGGCGGACCCGATGGATCCGGAAAATCGCCGCATCAGCATCATCGTGCTGAACAAGAAATCGGAGGAGGCGCTCAATCATGACGACTCCACCACGACCACCTTGTCGGACGACGCAGCCGGCTCCAAGCCGCTGCTGCAAAAACTTGCGCAACCGGTGACGGTTGCCCCGAAGTCGCCGGCGGTGGCGCCGGCGGCCCAGTAACAGACAGCGATCGCCTGGCCGGATCATGCGCGCCACTGGCGCGGACAGCCCGGCGATCCCAAGCGTAAGTGCAGCGAGGTTTTCATGATCAGGCACATCCTGGCAATCGACGATTCGGCATCGATGCGGCAAATCCTTGCCGCGACGCTGACGACGGCTGGCTATGAAGTGACGCTCGCGGCGGACGGTGACGAAGGGCTCGAAAACGCGCTCGCCATGTCGTTCGACCTCGTGCTGACCGACCAGCACATGCCGGGCAAAACCGGTCTCGACCTGATCGCCGCGCTGCGCGGCAACCCGGCTTACCAGGCGACGCCCATCCTCGTCCTCACGACGGAATCGGGCGAGCCGTTCAAAGCCGCGGCGCGGGCGGTGGGCGCGACCGGCTGGATCGAAAAGCCGCTTGACCCCGACATGCTGACCGAGCTGGTGGCGGCGCTGGCCGAGTCGGATCAGGCGTAAGCGCCACCCTTAGACAAGTTATAGAAAGCTCTCAACGCGGCGGCACGGCAGCCCAAGCCTAGACAGGAACTCTCGCGGTGACCCAGGCATGACACTCGACATCACTCAGTTCTATCAGACCTTCTTCGACGAAGCGGACGAACTGCTCGCGCAGATGGAGCAGTTGCTGCTCAATCTGGATATCGCCCATCCGGACCCCGAAGACCTCGCGGCGATTTTCCGCGCGGCGCATTCGATCAAGGGCGGCGCGGCGACCTTCGGCTTTACCGCGCTGACCGAGACGACCCACATTCTCGAATCGCTGCTCGATCGCGCGCGCAATAACGAACTCGTGCTGCGCAAGGACATGATCGACACGTTCCTTGAAACCAAGGACGTGTTGTCCGGCCAGCTCGCCGACTATCGTGCGAGCGCCGAGCCGGACGCAGCGGTGGCCCGCGCGATCTGCGCGAAGCTCGAACAGCTGCATGCGGAGAGCCGTTTCGGCGGCGCGCCGGTGGCAGTTCAAGCGGCAGCGCCGGCCGCCAGCGCGGCGGCACCAGTCGAAGCACAAGCAGTAGCAGCACAACGCGGTACCCCGCCCGAGCATGTCGTCGAACAGGCGGTGCAGGCGGCGGCTGGATGGACTGACGGCGAACCGGCACAGACCGGGCAAGCCGCGGAGGCAGGCAAGCTCGACGGCAACGCCGGTCCTCATCTGAAAATTACGCTACGGGGCGTTGGTGAGAAGGACCAGGAACTGCTGGCCGAAGAGCTCGGCAACCTGGGCAACATCGTCGGACAGGTCAAGAGCGGCGGCGATCTGATGCTGTGGCTCGTGACCGATGTGACCTCCGACGACATCATCGCCGTGTGCTGTTTCGTGATCGACGAAAGTCAGATCTCGATCGGCCGCGGCACCGCACCGGCGGACGAGACGCAGCAAGGCGAACCTGGAACGCCCGACGCCGCCAACTCGACGCCGGCGCAAGCAGCACACGCAGTTCAAGCGGAACCCGCAGCATCGCCGCCACCGGCGGCCAGCATCGCCGCGCCCGCCAGCGCAGTCGCGCACGGTCTGCCCGACGCGCCGGCGACAGCGGCGCCGGCCACGGCTCAAGCCGCGGCGCCGCACAGCCCGGCATCCGCGGCAAACGCGGCGACAGGCGCAGCCGCTCCCGCTGAACAGGATCGCAAAGCGGCCCGTCCGGCTGCGGCGGCAGCGGGTGCGGAAGGCAGCTCGATTCGCGTCGGCGTCGAAAAGGTCGATCAGCTGATCAACCTGGTCGGCGAACTGGTGATCACGCAGGCGATGCTCGCGGAAACCACCAGCACGTTCGATCCGGCGCTGCACGACCGGCTCTTCAACGGCATGGCGCAGCTCGAGCGCAACGCGCGCGATCTGCAGGAAGCGGTGATGTCGATCCGCATGATGCCGATGGATTACGTGTTCAGCCGCTTCCCGCGTCTGGTGCGCGATCTGGCGGCGAAACTCGGCAAGGAAGTGGAACTCGTCACCTTCGGTCAGGCGACCGAACTCGACAAGAGCCTCATCGAACGGATCATCGATCCGTTGACTCACCTGGTGCGCAACAGTCTCGACCACGGCATCGAAACCGTGGAAGCGCGGCGCGCGGCGGGCAAGGACTCGACCGGCCAGCTGGTGCTGTCGGCCGCGCATCACGGCGGCAACATCGTCATCGAAGTGAGCGACGACGGCGCGGGTCTGCGGCGTGACAAGATTCTCGCGAAGGCGGTCAAGCAGGGCATGCAGGTCAGCGAAACGATGACCGACGAAGAAGTCTGGAACCTGATCTTCCTGCCGGGCTTCTCGACAGCGGAGCAGGTCACGGACGTGTCGGGTCGTGGCGTCGGCATGGATGTGGTGAAGCGCAACATCCAGTCGATGGGCGGCCACGTGGAAATCACCTCGCACGCCGGCAAGGGCAGCACCACGCGCATCGTTCTGCCGCTCACGCTGGCGATTCTCGATGGCATGTCGGTGAAGGTCGGCAACGAGATCTTCATTTTGCCGCTGAACTTCGTGATGGAGTCGCTGCAGCCGCGAGCCGAAGACATCTATACGGTGGCCAACGGCGAGCGCGTGGTGCGCGTGCGCGGCGAATATCTGCCGCTCGTCGCGCTGCACGAAGTGTTCAACGTCGACGACGCGAAACAGGAACCCACGCAAGGCATCGTCACCATCATGCAGACCGAGGGGCGCCGCTTTGCGATGCTGATCGACGAGCTGGTGGGGCAGCAGCAGGTGGTCGTGAAGAATCTGGAAACGAACTACCGCAAGGTGCACGGCATCTCCGCCGCAACCATTCTCGGCGACGGCAGTGTCGCGCTGATCGTGGACGTGGCGGCGCTGAACCGCGAAACGCGCAACGCGCACGGCGCGATGAGCCTCGCCTGATGACCGTCACGCTCGCCCGGCACACAACATTCGCAACACTCATTCAACTCATTTCATCCCAACCGTTTGGGGGCTAACGTGGCAGAAGTCCAATCCATCAATTCGAGCAGCGCGAACGCGAACGGTACGAGCAGCCGCCGCGACGCGCAGCAGGCGGACGCCGGCGGTCAGGAATTCCTCGTCTTCACGCTCGGCGCCGAAGAGTACGGCATCGACATCCTCAAGGTGCAGGAAATCCGCGGCTACGACAACGTGACGCGAATCGCCAATGCGCCCGAGTTCATCAAGGGCGTGATCAATCTGCGCGGCATCATCGTGCCGATCGTCGACATGCGTATCAAGTTCCATCTGGGCCGTGTCGAGTACGACCACCAGACTGTCGTGATCATCCTGAACGTCGCGCATCGCGTGGTCGGGATGGTGGTCGACGGCGTCTCGGACGTGCTGACGCTCGCCACCGACCAGATCATGCCGGCGCCGGAATTCGGCGCGACGTTGACGACCGAGTACCTCACGGGGCTGGGCACCGTCGACGGCCGCATGCTGATCCTGATGGACATCGAGAAGCTGATGACCAGCCGTGAAATGGCGTTGATCGAAGCGCTCGGCGTCTAAACGGCGCAAAGCGGCAACAGCGGCAAATCGCGAACGAGAGACAGGAAAGGGAGCGTCAAGATGTTGAACAGGTGGTCGATTCGCACGTCGCTAACGATGCTGGGAATCCTTCTGGTTGCGCTGACCATGGCGGTCGGTGCCCTCGGGCTAACCGCGCTGAATCGCGCGAGCCAATCGCTCGAGCGCATTGCGCGCGGCGACCTGGTGGCGATCCGCGCACTCGACGACGCGGCTTCGTACCTGTTGCGTTCGCGTGTCGCGGTGGACCGCTTCGACACGCTGTCGGCAGCGGGCAACGCGGACGAAGCGAAGAAGGTGCTCGACCGCGCGCAGGAGCTGGTCGCGAAGGGCAACCAGAACTGGCAGGCTTATCTCGACACACCGAAACCCGGCATCGATCAGGCGCTGCTCGACGAGGTACTCGCCAGGCACACGGCGATCATGCACGACGGCGTCGACCCGCTGTTCGCCGCGTTGAACGCGAACGACATGGCCGCCTACCACGCGATCGCCGACACGAAGATCAGCCCGATGGTGATTGCGTATGACGCCGCGTCGACAGCGGTCGTCAACGCGTTACAGCAAAACGCGATGGATCAGCAGGCGAGCGCACAAGCGAACGCGTCGCTGATGATGACGCTGATCGTCGCCGTCACCGTCCTCGCACTGTTGCTGGTGGTGGGCATCCGCTTCGCGCTGCGCGGCCTGATCGTGCAGCCGCTGAAAGACGCGACGGCCTGCTTCGAGCGGATCGCGTCGGGCGATCTGTCCGAGACGATCGAGGTGTATAGCCGCAATGAAATCGGCCGCCTGTTCGACGGCATCAAGCGGATGCAGCAGAGCCTCTCGACGATGGTGAAGGCGGTACACAGCAGCACCGAATCGATCGACACCGGCGCGCGCGAAATCGCGATGGGCAACACCGATCTGTCGCAGCGCACCGAACAGCAGGCCGCCTCGCTGCAGGAAACCGCGTCGAGCATGGAGCAGTTGACCGGCACCGTGCGGCAGAACGCCGAGAACGCGCGTCAGGCGAGCCAGCTGGCCGTCAACGCATCCGACATCGCCACGCGCGGCGGCGACGTGGTGAGCCAGGTCGTCACGACGATGCAGGACATCGCGACCAGCTCGAACAAAGTTGTCGACATCATCGGCGTGATCGAGGGCATTGCGTTTCAGACCAACATTCTCGCGCTGAACGCGGCGGTCGAAGCCGCGCGCGCCGGCGAGCAGGGCCGTGGTTTCGCGGTGGTGGCCGGCGAAGTGCGCAGCCTCGCGCAGCGCAGCGCGAGCGCCGCGAAGGAGATCAAGGAACTGATCGGCAACTCGGTCGACAAGGTGCAAAGCGGTTCGACGCTGGTCGGCCGCGCAGGTACCACGATGGATGAGATCGTGCAGGCGGTGCGCCGCGTGACCGACATCATGGGCGAAATCAGCGCGGCGTCCGAAGAGCAGTCGGGCGGCATCGAACAGGTGAATCGCGCGGTCGTGCAGATGGACGAAGTCACGCAGCAGAACGCGGCGCTGGTCGAACAGGCGGCGGCAGCGGCGGCGTCGCTCGAAGATCAGACACATCAGTTGCAGATGGTGGTGAACGGCTGGAAGGTGGCTGGCGGCCAGACGCGCAGCAGTGCGGCGGCAGTTCGTCCGCAAGCGGCGGCGCGAGTGAATGGCGGTACCGGCAAGCAGTTCGCGAAAGCGGCGCCGCAAGCGTCGTTGTTGAACGGCGCGGCGCATCCGGCGGCAAGCATCGCAAACGCGGCACACGCGGCATCGGCAGCGAACCCGGTACCGGCTTCGGCAAGCCACGATGCAGCCGCGCGCGTCGAACCTGCTCTCAAGCCGAAGGCGACCCGCGCGGCAGCCGAACCCGCAGCGCGTCCGGCCCCGGCAAACCCGGCGACGGCAGCCGCGGACGCGGATTGGGAAACGTTCTAGGAAGTGGCACAACGACATGCAGTCATTCGGCATCTCGCTCGTTGACGGGCGAATCATCGAAGCACGCTCACACAGCGTGTCGCGGGCCGACTGCATGCTGGCAGATCTCGCGGGCGGGCGCGACCCCGCGAACACACTCCGTGCTTCCCTCGGATCCTCTTGGGGCGGCAAGCGGAGTGGCTCGTATCGCAGGCAGGAATTTTGATGATGGCAACGCGCGCACAGCAACGTCCCGGACGGGCACGCCCCGAACGGGCAAGTTCGGATCGGGTCGACCCAGTCAGGTCCGGTGAACAGGGACGGGATTTCGAATTCACATCGGCGGATTTCGCTCGCATTCGCGAGCTGATTCATCGCAGCGCGGGCATTTCGCTGTCGGATCACAAGCGCGACATGGCGTACAGTCGGCTGGCGCGCCGTTTGCGCGCCCGTGGCCTCGATACTTTCAAGCAGTATCTCGATCTGCTCGAAGCGGAAAACGATCCGGCCGAGTGGGAAGCGTTCACCAATGCGCTGACCACCAACCTCACGGCGTTCTTCCGCGAAGCCCATCACTTTCCGATCCTCACCGACTTCGCGGCGCGTCGCGCGCAGCCGGTTTCCGTGTGGTGCTCGGCGGCGTCGACCGGCGAAGAGCCGTACTCGATCGCGATGACGCTGATCGAAGCGCTCGGCGACAGCGGCGCGCGCCAGGCCTCGGTGCTCGCCACCGATATCGACACCCAGGTGCTCGCGAAAGCCGAAGCCGGCGTGTACCAGTTCGACCAGGTGAAGCACCTGTCGCCCGAGCGGCTCAAGCGCTTCTTCCTGAAAGGCACCGGCGCACATGCGGGGATGGTGAAGGTGCGCCCGGAAGTGCGCGCGTTGGTGCGCTTCGAACAGCTGAACCTGACCGACCGCGATTACCAGTTGCGCTCGCAGTTCGATGCGATCTTCTGCCGCAACGTGATGATCTATTTCGACAAGCCGACGCAAGCGCAAGTCCTCGCACGCTTCGAGCCGCTGATGAAAGCGGGTGGCCTGCTGTTCGCCGGCCACTCGGAAAACTTCACATATGTGACTCAGGCGTTCAAGCTGCGCGGCCAGACCGTCTACGAATTGACGCGTGACGTGGCCGGCGCGCGCACGACGTCGCGCACGACGAGTACAACGAGTGCGGCGGCGCATCACACGACGAGCGGGGTGGCCGCATGAGCAGCGCCCTGCCGATCGCGTCCAATCTGTATTACGACAACCACTTCCAGCGCCCCGGCGTGAAGCTGTTGCCGAACGAGTTCTACACGACGCACGAAGACATGGTGCTGGTCACCGTGCTGGGTTCGTGCGTGGCGGCCTGCATCCAGGATCGCACCGCGGGCATCGGCGGCATGAATCACTTCATGCTGCCCGACGACGGCGCGGACGTCGCGCAAGCCGCGTCGGATTCGATGCGCTACGGCGCGTATGCGATGGAAGTGCTGATCAACGAACTGATCAAGGCCGGCGGCCGCCGCGAGCGCTTCGAAGCGAAGGTGTTCGGCGGCGGCGCGGTGCTCGCCGGCATGACGACGATGAACATCGGCGACCGCAATTCGGAGTTCGTGCGCCGCTATCTGGCGACCGAGAAAATCCGCATCGTCGCCGAAGATTTGCAGGGCTCGCATCCGCGCAAGGTCGCCTTCATGCCGCGCACCGGCCAGGTGATGGTGAAGAAATTGCGCGTGCAACAGGAAGCGGGTGTGGCCGAGCGCGAACGGGCGCTCGTGCGGCAGAGCACCGAAGCGCGAGCCGAGCGGCTCGCAGCGGCGCGCAAGCGGGTCGAACTGTTCTCCACACCGGCCGCCGCGCGGCCGAGGATCGAACTGTTCGGCGCAAGCCCGCGCCCGGTTTATTCAAACAACGCCAGAACTACAGAGGAGGCGTGAGCGCTGTGCAAAAGATCAAAGTACTGTGCGTCGACGATTCGGCGCTGATCCGCAGCCTGATGACCGAGATCATCAATGGCCAGCCGGACATGACGGTGGTGGCGACCGCACCCGACCCGCTGGTCGCGCGCGAACTCATCAAGCAGCACAATCCGGACGTGCTGACACTCGACGTCGAAATGCCGCGTATGGACGGCCTCGACTTCCTCGAGAAGCTGATGCGTTTGCGGCCGATGCCGGTCGTGATGGTGTCGTCGCTGACCGAACGCGGCAACGAAATCACGCTGCGTGCGCTGGAACTCGGCGCGGTCGATTTCGTTACCAAGCCGAAGGTCGGCATTCGCGACGGCATGCTCGACTACTCGGAAAAGCTCGCCGACAAGATTCGCGCCGCGGCCCGCGCGCGCGTGCGCCAGGCCGCGCCGGCGCAGCACGCGGCGGCACAGGCCGCGCATGCGCCGGTCGGCGCTGCGCCGCTGTTCAACAATCCGCTCTTGAGTACCGAGAAGCTGATCATCGTCGGCGCGTCGACGGGCGGCACCGAAGCGATCCGCGAAGTGCTGTTGCCGCTGCCGCCGGATGCGCCCGCGGTGTTGATCGCGCAGCACATGCCGCCGGGCTTTACGAAATCTTTCGCGCAACGCCTCAATGGTTTGTGCCGGATTACCGTTAAAGAAGCAGAGCACGGCGAACGTGTGCTGCCAGGACACGCGTATATCGCGCCCGGCCACGCGCACCTGTTGCTGGCGCGCAGTGGCGCGAACTATATTGCCCATCTGTCGGACGAACCGCCGGTGAACCGGCATCGTCCTTCGGTGGACGTACTGTTCCATTCGGCCGCGCAGCATGCGGGCAAGAACGCGGTCGGCGTGATCCTGACCGGGATGGGACGCGACGGCGCAGCCGGACTGCTGGAGATGAAAAAAGCAGGGGCGTACACCCTTGCGCAAGACGAAGCGAGCTGTATCGTGTTCGGCATGCCGCGCGAAGCGATCGCGCTCGGCGCGGCCGACGAGATCGCAGCGCTGCCGGAAATGAGCCGACGCGTGATGGCGCGTTTGTCGTCGATGGGCGATCGCGTTCAGCGGGTATGATGCGGGCCGGGTAGATTGAGGCGGTCAAGCGCCGCAACATGGAACAAGCAAAGGGAATGAAATGGATAAGGGAATGAAGATTCTGGTAGTTGACGACTTTCCGACGATGCGCCGGATCGTCCGCAACCTCCTCAAAGAGCTGGGCTACTCGAACGTCGATGAAGCCGAAGACGGTCAGGCCGGCCTCGCGCGTCTGCGCAGCGGCACCTACGAGTTCGTGATCTCCGACTGGAACATGCCGAACCTCGACGGTCTGGCGATGCTCAAGGAAATCCGCGCCGACGCCAACCTCGCGCATCTGCCGGTGCTAATGGTCACGGCCGAGTCGAAGAAGGAAAACATCATCGCGGCGGCTCAGGCCGGCGCGAGCGGTTATGTCGTCAAGCCGTTCACGGCGGCGACGCTCGACGAGAAGCTCAACAAGATTCTCGAGAAGATGGCGAAAGCCGGGAGCTGATGTGACTCTGCCGACCCAAGCGCCTGGCGCCGAAGCGGTCAACGAGAGCGGCGACTTCGCGTCCGATCGCATCCTCGCCCGCATTGGACAACTGACGCGCACGCTGCGCGATTCAATGCGTGAGCTCGGGCTCGACAAGCACGTCGAGCGGGCGGCGGAAGCCGTACCCGATGCTCGCGATCGTCTGAAGTACATCGCGGACATGACCGAGCAGGCCGCCGAGCGCGTCCTGTCGGCGATCGACATCGCCAAGCCGGTCCAGGAGCAACTGCAGAAAGACGCGGGTGAGCTCGACGCGCGCTGGGAGCAGTGGTACGCGGCGCCGATCGAGCGCGAGGAAGTGCGCGCGCTGATGAACGACACGCGCACCTTTTTGCAAGGCGTGCCCGAGGCGACCAGCGCGACCAACTCGCAGCTGATGGCGATCATGCTGGCGCAGGACTTCCAGGATCTGACCGGCCAGGTCATCAAGAAGATCACGGACGTCGTGTACCTGATCGAGCAGCAGTTGCTCGGCGTGCTGGTCGAGAACATCGCGCTCGAGCGGCGCGAGCAGTTCGCGGCGAACGCGGCGGCGCTGGCGGCCGAGGTGTCGCCGACCGGCAGCCCCGAACATCTGCTGAATGGTCCGCAGATCAATCCGGAAGGCAAAACGGATGTGGTGCAGGACCAGTCGCAAGTCGACGATCTGCTTGCAAGCCTGGGATTCTGACGCTGCGGGGCGCCTTCTCGTTGTGCCGCCGGCCTCAGCATGACAAGCCACGCATGCACATGCGCTTGCTGTCTATGGACACAATCCACAGGCATACTACGAGCTCAAGCAACGGCACGGCCTTCCGTAGAAAACAGTCGCCGGTTTGTGGCACGGTGAGGGACACCCCTCATGATTGCGACCGCGGTGGTGCCGTATCATCTGCGTACTTACAGCCGGTTCGCGCGCGGTGCGAACCGAGCCGCCGCTCGGGAGGAGCATCGCCATGTGGAGTCGCGTACGCCGCGCCGGGATCGTTACGGCGCTAGCTTTACCCTGTTCGCTATCAGCCGTGCAGTCCGCTCATGCGGGACTGGGCGGCGCGCCGATGACGCCGCCCACGGGCGCATCGGTTTCTTCCCGCGTCGTCCAGCCTGGCAGCAGCGCCGCCACCTCGGCACAGGGCGTGATGCGTTCGGCATCGAGCGCAGCTTCTTCCACTTCGGCTTCCGCGTCTTACACCGTGCGTGAAACCGCGCTCGGCAACGGCACCGTGGTCCGCGAATATCTTGCCGCTGACGGCTCCGTGTTCGGCATCGCATGGCGCGGCCCGCAAATGCCGGATCTGAACGATCTGCTCGGTAGCTATTTCCCGCAATATGTCGCCGGTGTGAAGGCGGTACGCGCGGCGCGCGGCGGCGGCCGTGGTCCGGTCAGCGTCGACCAGAGCAGCCTCGTGGTGCGCTCCGGCGGCCACATGGGCGCGTTCAGCGGTCAGGCGTGGCTGCCGCCCGCGCTGCCGGCCGGCGTCAGCGGTTCCGACATCCAGTAATGGCGAGGACGACGATGCGAACCATGCGTATTGGTGTGAACCTCAAAGGCTGGCTGCAGGGCGCCCTGGCCGTAGCGCTGCTGGCGACGCTCGCCGCGTGTGGCGGTGGCGACAGCGGCAGCTCCAGCAGCAATTCGTCGAGCCCGCTGAACGGCGGCTCACTGCCGGCCAGCCCGACCCAGCAACCGATTGCCGCGACCGCCGCGAACACGGTGGCGATCACGGTCGGCCACGGCGTGAGCGGCGTCATCAATATTCCCGGGGTCAGCGTGACGATTTGCGCGCCCGGCGCGCCGTCCAATTGCCAGACCATCAACAACATCCAGCTCGACACCGGTTCGTTCGGGCTGCGGGTGGTCGGCTCGGTGCTGAACTCGTCGTTGCTCAGTGCGTTGCCGGTCAGCACCGTGAGCGGCAGCGGCGCGCAGCTGGCCGAGTGCGCGACCTTCGCCGACGGCTTCACGTGGGGCACGGTGCGCACCGCGGCCATCACGATCGGCGGCGAGACGACCACGGCCAGCATCCCGCTGCAGATCATCGGCGACAAGGACGCAAGCACGGTGCCGCGCGGTTGCGGCAGCGGCTCGGCGGACAACACGGCCGGCGATCTCGGCGCAAACGGCATTCTCGGCGTCGGCACGGCGCCCACCGATTGCGGCGCCACCTGCGCGAACCCGGTAACCGCCGCGAACTTTAGCAATTACTTCGCATGCCCGGGCGGCACGTCGTGCACCCGCACCGCGGTGCCGCTCGCGCAGCAGGTTGCCAATCCGGTGGCGAACTTCCCGGTCGACAACAACGGCGTGATCGTGCAGATGCCACCGCTGCCGGACACCGGCGCGGCGTCGGCCACCGGTACGCTGGTGTTCGGCATCGGCACGCAGTCGAACAATGCGCTGGCCGCGTCGCAGACCTTCACGACCGATGCCTTTGGCGATCTGAACAACAGCACTTTCAACGGCACGACGGTCCAGGCGTTCCTCGATTCGGGCTCGAACGGCTACTTCTTCACCGATAGCTCGCTCACGCTGTGCGGCAGCAACTTCTCGGGCTTCTACTGCCCGTCGTCCGCGCAGACCCGGTCGGTGACGCTGGTCGGAGCGAACAAGGCGACGGCGAGCGTCAGCATCGGCATCCTCAGTGCGGCCACGCTGTTCAGCAACGGCAGCAACTTCGCGTTCAACGACCTCGCCGGACAGATCGGCGGCAGCAGCAGCTTCGACCTCGGTCTGCCGTTCTTCTATGGCCGTCACGTGTACTACGGCATCGACAAGACCGCGAGCGGCGGCCAGTCGCCCTACGTGGGCTTCTGACGCGTAGCGCCGAAGAGTAAGGCCAGGCGCGCGCGAGATCGCGCGGGCGCCTGGTTCATCCGTCGAAATACCCCCCTTTCTCCGCCCTTATCCGCCGATCGCCGCTTGCGTCGAGCGGGAATAATCGCTCTCACTGGAAAGAGGCGCCGTGCCTCGGCCGACTGGAGAGCTTGTGTGGCAGAGGACAGCGACCTCGAAAAAACCGAATCAGCCACTCCCCGGCGCCTGCAGAAGGCGCGCGAGGAAGGGCAGATCGTGCGTTCGCGGGAGCTGTCGACGTTTGCGTTGCTGGCGGCGGGGTTCTACGGCGCGTGGGGGATGTCCGGCAGCATCGGCGAACATTTGCAGAACATGCTGCGCGCGTCGCTCACGTTCGACCACGCCAGCAGCTTCGAGACTAACCGCATGCTGATCGGCGCGGGCGTCGCCGGCCGCGAAGGGCTCTACGCACTGCTGCCGATTCTCGGCTTCACCGGTCTTGCCGCCTTGCTCGCGCCGCTGGCGCTGGGCGGCTGGCAACTGTCGGCGAAAGGGCTCGAGGCCAAGTTCAACCGGCTCAATCCGATTGAAGGCTTCGGCCGGATGTTTTCGATCAACGGGCCGATCCAGCTCGGCATGTCGCTCGCGAAGACGCTGGTGGTGGGGATTATCGGCGGCACGGCGATCTGGAATCGCCGCGACGAGATCCTCGCGCTCGCCACCCAGCCGCTGCAACTCGCGCTCGCCAATTCACTGCATCTGATTGCCGTGTGCTGCGGGATGACGGTGGCCGGCATGTTCGCGGTGGCGGCGCTCGACGTGCCGTACCAGCTCTGGCAGTTCCACAAGAAGCTGCGCATGACGAAGGAAGAAGTGAAGCGCGAGCACCGCGAAAGCGAAGGCGACCCGCACATCAAGGGCAAGATTCGCCAGCAGCAGCGGGCCATTGCGCGTCGCCGGATGATGACGCAGGTGCCGAAGGCGGACGTGGTGGTGACCAACCCGACGCACTTCGCGGTCGCGCTGCAATACACCGACGGCGAGATGCGTGCGCCGAAGGTGGTCGCCAAGGGTGTGAACCTGGTGGCCGCGCGGATTCGCGAGCTGGCCGCCGAGCACAATGTGCCGCTGCTCGAAGCGCCGCCGCTTGCGCGCGCGCTGTATCACAACGTCGATCTGAACCGCGAGATTCCCGGCCCGCTGTATGGCGCGGTCGCCGAAGTGCTCGCGTGGGTGTATCAGTTGCGGCGCTTTAAAGCCGAAGGTGGCGTCGCGCCGGTCGCACCGACCGATTTCGACGTGCCGGCGGAACTCGACAAGGGCGGCGTATCGGACGATGAAGCCGATCAGGAAGCCGCCGACACGCTCAACCCCGCTGTTAATCCCGCTAACGACGACGCTTCAGGAGCCTCCGCATGAACGCTCGCGCCGGTTTCCTCGCCCGACGCCCGGATGCCTTGAGCAGCACCAGTTTGCGTGCCCTCGCCGGGCCGGTGCTGATCTGCATGATCCTCGGCATGATGATTCTGCCGTTGCCGCCGTTCCTGCTGGATCTGTTGTTCACCTTCAACATCGCGCTGTCCGTGATGGTGCTGCTCGTCAGCATGTACACGATGAAGCCGCTCGACTTTGCCGCCTTCCCGAGCGTGCTGCTGTTCTCGACCTTGCTGCGCCTGTCGCTGAACGTGGCGTCGACGCGGGTCGTGCTGCTCGAAGGCCACACCGGCCCGGGCGCGGCCGGCCAGGTGATCGAGTCGTTCGGCCACTTCCTCGTGGGCGGCAACTTCGCGGTCGGGATCGTCGTCTTTATCATTCTGATGGTGATCAACTTCATGGTGATCACCAAGGGCGCGGGGCGTATCGCGGAAGTGTCCGCGCGCTTCACGCTCGATGCGATGCCCGGCAAGCAGATGGCGATCGACGCCGATCTGAACGCCGGCCTCATCAACGAAGAGCAGGCCCGCAAGCGGCGCGCGGAAGTCTCGCAGGAAGCCGAGTTCTACGGCTCGATGGACGGCGCGAGCAAGTTCGTGCGCGGCGATGCGATCGCCGGTTTGCTGATCATGGTGATCAACATCGTCGGCGGGCTGATCGTCGGGATGGTCCAGCACAACATGGACTTCGCGGCGGCGGGCAAGAACTACACGCTGCTGACGATCGGCGACGGCCTCGTCGCGCAGATCCCGTCGCTGGTGATTTCGACCGCCGCCGGTGTGATCGTCTCGCGCGTCGCGACCAACGAGGACATCGGCACACAGCTCACCGGCCAGCTGTTCACGAATCCGCGCGTGCTGATGATCACCGGCTGCATTCTGGTGCTGATGGGCCTGATTCCGGGCATGCCGCACTTCGCGTTTCTGGTGCTCGGCGGCGGTCTGATCCAGCTCGGCCGCACGATGAAAAAGCGCGCCGAAGAGCGCAAGAGCGGCACCGCGCTCGTCGATGTCGCACCGGCCGCGCTGGCCCCGGTCGAGAACACCGAAGCGAGCTGGGACGACGTGACGATGATCGACACGCTCGGCCTCGAAGTCGGCTACCGGCTGATCCCGCTCGTCGACAAGAACTCGGACGGCGAACTGCTCAAGCGGATCAAGAGCATCCGCAAGAAGTTCGCGCAGGAGATCGGCTTTTTGCCGCCGGTCATCCATATCCGCGACAACCTCGAATTGCGGCCGAACGGTTATCGCATCGCACTCAAGGATGTCGAAGTGGGTGTCGGGGAAGCGTATCCGGGGCAGTGGCTGGCGATCAATCCCGGCCAGGTTTCCGCCGCGCTGCCGGGTACGCCGACCCAAGACCCGGCGTTCGGGCTGCCCGCCATCTGGATCGATACGAATCTGCGCGAACAGGCGCAGGTGTACGGCTACACGGTGGTCGATTCGAGCACGGTGGTCGCCACGCATCTGAATCACCTGGTCGTCACGCACGCGTCGGAACTGCTCGGCCGCCGCGAAGTGCAGGCGCTGCTCGAACGGATGCAGAAAGACACGCCGTCGCTGGTCGATGATCTGGTGCCGAAGACGCTGCCGCTCACCACGTTGCAAAAGGTGCTGCAAAACCTGCTGGAGGAAGGCGTGCCGATCCGCGACTTGCGCACGATTCTCGAAGCGCTTTCCGAACACGCGCCGAAGATCAGCGACGCGCACGATCTCACCGCCGCCGTGCGCCTCGCGCTGGGCCGCGCGATCACGCAGCAGTGGTTCCCCGGCACCGGCGACATGCAGGTGATGGGCCTCGATTCGAATCTGGAGCGGGTGTTGTCGCAGGCGCTGTCGACCGGCGCCAATCCGGGACTCGAGCCGGGGCTCGCGAACACGCTGCTCAACGAAACCCAGAAGGCGATGACGCGTCAGCAGAACATCGGGCTTGCGCCGGTGCTGCTGGTGCAGCACGCGTTGCGGCCGATGCTCGCGCGCTTCCTGCGCCGCAGCCTGCCGCAGTTGAAGGTGCTCTCGTATGCGGAAGTGCCCGACACCCGCAACGTCAAGGTGGTGAATCTGATCGGCGCGCACGGCTAAGTCGCCGCTCAGTATCGGCATCTGCAGTCGAAGCTTTTTGCCGGCGCTCCTGAGCGCCGGTTTTCATTTCAGCGGCTTACCCGGTGTGCTCGCGCGCGGTTCGACGCCTACATTCCGTCGTCGGGAAAGCGCCGCGCGGCGCTGGTCAGAACCCCGTTTGAAACCCGCGGGCGCGCCGCATCGGCCGTATCTCCATCGCGCGAATTGCCTACCTTTAACGGTCTTTATCGATCGATCGTCGCTCGACGACTTTCGCAATAATTGATCTCAATGGGAAGCGGTGTGTTGCCGGTCCGTCAGTCCGTTTACCTCATCGGGGGTCCAGCTTGAACATTCGTAAATTTGTCGGTGCTACCAGTCGCGATGCTCTGCGTCTCGTTCGTGAAGCCCTCGGTGCGGATGCGGTCGTGTTGTCCAATCGCACGATGGACGACGGCAGCGTCGAAATCGTCGCGCTGGCCGACAGCGATCTCGCAGCCATCGCGCCGAAGGCTCGCGAAGCCGCAAGCGCGGCCCAGACCGCGCCGATGAGTTCGGGCACTGGACTGCCGTCGCTCGCCGCACCGCGCGCGCTGCCGGCGATGCAGGCGAATCCGTACGCGAGCGGCATGCCCGATGTGTTTTCGTCGGTGTTCGGCGCGAGCCCGGAAGCCGGTGTTGAAGCGATGCCCGCGAGCGCGCCGGTGAACACGCCGGTGAATGAAGCGCCGCCGGCCGCCCTAAAAGCCGCGGCACCGAAAGCGATGCCTAAGGCGATTTCCACAACTGCTCCGCCGACGGCATTGCCGGGCGCCGGAGCGAACCCGGCGCCGGCCATCAGCCAGCCTATCGCTCAGCCGACCTCCGTCGCTCCCAGTGCCCGCGCAGCGGCGGCTCGTCTGTCGGAAGACATGCGTGCCGATCTGCTCAAAGCCGCCGGCGTACCAGTCCCGCCCGCCGCACCGACGGTCGATGCCGCCGCGCCGCGCACGATGGCCGAATCGAATCCCTGGCTGATCGACCATGCGCGTCGCATCTCCGCCGAACAGCAGCAACAGCAAGGCGAATACAGCGCACATCCCGCAGCGATGACGCCGGCCGCCGCCACCGCCAAGGGACTCGGCGCGGCCGTCGAAGTCGGCAAGCCCGCTGCGCAGCCGGCCGCCGAGCCGCCCGTGACCGAAACACCCGAATGGGCCCGCGAAGCCGCGCAAGTCGCCGCGCGCCGCACCGAGCAAAAGATCGCACCGGCACTGCCCACCGGCGACCAGGCCCGCACGCCGGCGGCCGTCGCTGAAGCGATCAAGGCGCGCATGGAGCAGGTCGTCAACGACACCGTGATGAACGAACTGTCGTCAATGCGCGGGATGATGGAAGAGCACTTCGCCGGCCTGCTGTGGGGTGATCGTCAACGCCGCAGCCCGGCGCGCGCCGCGCTCACCAAGCACCTGTTCGCCGCGGGCTTTTCCGCGCAACTGGTGCAGATGATGGTCGACAACCTGCCCGACGACATCGAGACGATGGACGGCGGCATGGAGTGGGTGCGCTCGGTGCTCGAATCGAACCTGCCGGTGATGGAGGACGAGGACGCGCTGATGGAGCGCGGCGGCGTGTTCGCGCTGATGGGCCCGACGGGCGTCGGCAAGACGACGACCACCGCGAAGCTCGCCGCGCGCTGCGTGATGCGCTTCGGCGCGAGCAAGGTCGCGCTGCTCACCACCGACAGCTACCGGATCGGCGGCCACGAGCAACTGCGCATCTTCGGCAAGATTCTCGGCGTGTCGGTGCACGCGGTGAAGGACGGCGCCGATCTGCAACTCGCGCTCTCCGAACTGCGCAACAAGCACATCGTGCTGATCGACACGATCGGCATGAGCCAGCGCGACCGCCTCGTGTCCGACCAGATCGCGATGCTGTGCCGCGCTGGTCAGCCGGTGCAGCGGTTGTTGCTGCTCAACGCGACGAGTCACGGCGACACGCTCAACGAAGTCGTGCAGGCCTATCAGCGTGCGCCCGATCACCAGCCGCTCGCCGGCTGCATCCTGACCAAGATCGACGAAGCCACCAATCTGGGCGGCGTGCTCGATACGGTGATCCGCTACAAGCTGCCGGTGCACTACGTGTCGACCGGTCAGAAGGTGCCGGAGAACCTGTACGTTGCGACGAAGAAATTCCTGATCAAGAGCACCTTCTGCATTCCGCGCGACAACTCGCCGTTCGTGCCGCACGACGACGACATTCCGGCATTGCTGTCCGCGCTGTCGGCACGCTCGACCGCCGAGCTGCACGAGGTTCGTTTTGGATAAGCTCATTTCGGATCAGGCGGAAGGACTGCGGCGGCTGCTTGCGCGCAGCGGCGCGCGCGTGCTTGCGGTGACGGGCGGACCGGTCGGCGTGGGCTGCACCACGGTGGTGGTCAACCTCGCCGCGGCGCTCGCGCAGCAGGGCAAGGACGTGCTGGTGATCGACGAATGCGTGGGCGACAAATCGGTGAGCGCGATGCTCGGCGGCTTGCGCGGCGCCGGCAATTTTTCGGCCGTGATGCGCGGCGAGATGACGCTCGACGACGCCGCCGTGCGGCACGCGCTGGGTTTTTCGGTACTGGCCGCGTCGCGTAACAACCGCGAAAGCCACACGGCTGCGCAGTTCAACGTGCTGCTCGGCGGTTCCGCCGACATCGTGCTGATCGACGCGCAACTCGACGAGCAAGGCCATCTGTCGCAATTCGCGCGACAGGCGCACGACGTGATGATCGTCACGCGCGTGTCGGCGCAGGCGATCACTGACGCGTATGCCTGCATGAAGCGTCTGCACTACGCGCACGCGATCGCGCAGTTCCGCGTGCTGACGAACCACGTGCAAAGCGTGAACGACGCGCATACGACGTTTGCCAACCTGGCCGGCGTGGCCGGGCGCTACCTGACGGTGGCGCTGGAAGACGCCGGCTGCATTGCCGCCGATACGCGGATGGCGCGAGCCCTGGAGTTGTCGCGTTGTGTCGTCGATGCGTTTCCATCGACACCGGCTGCGCGCGACTTCCGGCGCCTCGCCGCCGAATTGCAGTACTGGCCGATGCGGCCAGCGATCTCGTCGCAAACGCCGTGGATGGCGCCTGCGACAGTTTCAGCGGCGCAGCACGCCGACCAACCGTCCGCGCAGCACGCCTGAGAGGCGGCACAAGGACAAGGGGAGCACGATGTATAACGCCCAAGGAAAGATTTCCCAAGCCGATGTTCTGACGAAGTACGCACCGCTCGTGCGCCGCCTCGGCTTGCAACTCGTCGCCAAGATGCCGGCGAGCGTCGATCTCGACGATCTTATCCAGGCCGGCATGATCGGGTTGCTGGATGCCGCGGGCCGCTACAAGGAAGATCAGGGCGCGCAGTTCGAAACCTACGCCAGCCAGCGGATTCGCGGTGCGATGCTCGACGAGTTGCGCAGCAACGACTGGCTGCCGCGCAGCCTGCGGCGCACCTCGCGTGAAGTCGAAACGGCGGTGCACAAGGTGGAGCAGAACCTGGGCCGCTCGGCGAGCGAAACGGAGATTGCCGAGCATCTGCAAATGCCGCTCGACGAATATCAGTCGATGCTGCAGGACCTGCACGGCAGCCAGTTGATCTATTACGAAGACTTCGACCGCTCCGCCGACGACGAACCGTTTCTCGACCGCTATTGCGTGGATCATTCCGACCCGCTCTCGGCGTTGCTCGACGACAGCCTGCGCTCGGCGCTAGTGGAGGCGATCGACCGCTTGCCGGAACGCGAGAAGCTGCTGATGTCGCTGTACTACGAGCGCGGCATGAACCTGCGCGAAATCGGCGCGGTGATGGAAGTCAGCGAGTCGCGCGTGTGCCAGTTGCACAGCCAGGCCGTGGCGCGCCTGCGTACGCGGTTGCGCGAAATGGCCTGGGCGAACGCCGAGGCGAACTGAAGCCCGTCCGTTCGATGTTGGGCGGGTGGCGCGCTACACGCCCACCTTGTTCTTCACGCGTCAGCCATCTCATGTTCGGCGGCGAGCGCGAGAAAGGCCGAGCGCGACATACCGCGCGCCTGCGCGTAAGCGTCGATCTCCTGGACCAGCGCCTCGGGCAGCGAGATATTGATGCGGATCGCCTTCTTCAACGCCGGAATATTGCGCGTTGTCACGACACCCCATGTGAATTTCGCGAAGTCGGGATTGCGCCGATGCTCGTCCAGCGTGTGCCGTTCGGGCAGCGGCATGCCTTCGTCGAGCAAGGTCTCGAGATGCGTTTCGATGGCCTCTTTGGCGTTCGCGTAGGCTTGCTCCAGCGTGTCGCCCGCCGAGTAGCAGCCCGGGATGTCGGGCACCACCACGCCGAACGCATGCTTGTCGTCACCAGGCTCGATTGCGATCGGGAAAATCAGGTTCTTCATTTCAGGCCTGCCTGTTTCAGAATGCTGTTCAGGGTGCCGGGCGGCAGATCCTTTTTCGGATGCGGGATGGTCACGAGACCGGGCTTTACCGTGTGCCGGAAATGATGGTGGCTGCCCGATATCCGGATGAGTTGCCAGCCATCGGCGTGGATCAGTTTGACGACCTCGGCGCTGTTCATATTGCACTCGTCTGATTATACACACGATTACACAACCTCGCTAGTGGGCAGAGCTTCGCCTGCGGATGCGCCGCGACTCCAGAGCAGGGCGACGGCGAAAGCTCGATTGGGAATGTCATCATTTCAACGCGCCGCGGCATTACGCGCTAGCTAGCCGGATGGCTAACGTTGCGGTGCTGGAGTGAGTGGGGCTTACAGCAGTGGGGGGAGTGGCGGCGCCAGAAATAGCAAAGGCCCGTCAAAGACGAGCCTTTTCGTTCGGCCAGTTCTGCCAGGCCGGGACCGGCGCATGGGCCGGTCAGCCGCAAATAATCTTCAAAGTCCGGAGTGTGCCGGAATCCGGCCATCCGGCCCGTAGAAGTTGGCCTTGCGCGGTACGTTCACCTGCAGTGCCGCCAGCGCTCGCTGGTTGTAATCCATCCGCACGCGAATCAACTCACCATTATTGGTGTTGGCGCGCCGGGCGCGCTCGGCGGCTTTTTGCAGCAGCGTCCATTGCGTGGCGACCCGCGCATCGGTGCTGGCCGCCAGTTCCATGCCGGACCAGCCGGCCGGCAAGCCCAGCTCGGCCAGTTGCGTGTCGCGCGCGGCTTCGAGCTTCGCGAGCACGCCGATCAGTTCGGTTTTCTTTTCGACGATCGAGGGCAACTGCTCCAGCGGCGACACGGCGGTCAGCGCCCTGGATTCGAGCATCAGGATCGAGGCGAACGCCTCGACGGTCGAATATTCTTCGATGAGGGTGGCAAGCAGGGCGTCTTTCATCTCAACAACTCGCTAAGCACGCCGGCTCGCGCAGGACTCGCGAGCCGAGTTTGTCGAACGCCACCCGGCACTTCACCGCACTTCGCTGTGCCGATTAATTGCCGGTCGACGAGGTTTTGTTCTGCAACAGGTCGCGTGCCGTCTGCAGCACGCCGTCGGCGATCTTGCTCGAATCGATCTGCAGCGTGCCGTCCTTGATGGCCTGCTTGATCGACGTGACGTGCGCCGTGTCGATATCGGCCGCGCCCGACGCCGCGAGGCTGCGCAGATGCTGCGACAGGCCCGACAGGTTGACGCTGGCGTCGCCCGAACCGCCGGCGGCGGTCTGCGCGGCCGTGCTCGCACCACTCTGCGCGTTGCCGGCAGCAGGGGTGGCATCGCTCTGTTGCGAGCGGGACAAGGCGTCTTTCAACGTCGGCAGATTCGAATTGGTTGTGGAATCGACTTTCACGATTGGCTTCCTGAACGATTTGATCCTGATAACGGCAACCGCTGATCAAAACTTTAGCGCAATCGCTCCACGGGCGGCCTTGCTTTGCAGCGCAATCCGCCCCCCTCGATACCGCTCCCGCCCAAGCCGCCGCGACAGCCGGTTGCGGCATGGGGTCGAGGGCGGCCAGCCTTTTCACAACTGAATCTCTACTGTCGCGCCGTCCTTGACGATGCCCGAAATGATCTGCCCGTTAGCGGTCTTGACCCGCACCTGCTGACCCGGCGACGCGTTGTTCATCGCGCTGCCTTCGGCCGAGATCGAGAAGCCGTCGCCGGCCGCCACCACCCGGACCGTCTGGCCGATCGCGATTGCCGACGCGCTCTTGAGCATGTCGCGGCGCAGCGGCATGCCGCCTGCGATGCGGGTGAGCGAGACCGAGCCGATCGCCTGTGATGGATCGGTGACGATCGCCTGCGGCAAGCCGGTCAGGTCGCCGTCGCGCGCGACGAGGTCGGCGGCCGTGAGCACTTCGCCCGGCGCCATCGCGCGGGCGGCCAGGTAGTAGGTTGCATGCAGTGAGACGCGCGCCTGCAGGTAAATAGTCCACGGGCGCCCGCCCGCGCAGCGCACGCCGACCGTCGTGCGGCCCCACAGGCGCGCGCCCGTCGGCATGAACGGTTCGAGCGCGGCGCAGGCGGCGAGGCCGCGCGGAAAAGCCGCTGCGACGGTGATGTCGATCTTGCCGGGCAAGCCGACGGACTGTTGTTGCAGGAAGGCGAGGGCCGCGGCGTGAATCGCTTCAGGATCCTGCTGGCCGGGCAGCGTGGCCGGCTGCGCGACGGCGGCGGCCTGCAGATTTTTCTGGGCGACGGCCGGCGCCGGTTGGCGCACCGCCGGCGTTCTGGCAATCACGGGGACGCTCGGCAGCGCGGCTGCCGGCGCGAGCGGCTTGCCGTTCGCGCCGAATTGCGGCGGCTCGCCGCGCGCCGCGAGGCTGTCGAAACCGCCGCCTTGCGGCGCGCTGGCGTTGACCGGCTGTGCGCCGGCGGGACTGGCCGGCGCGGGCATCACCACCACCGGCACGATCGCGCGCGAACCCGGCGCGAGATTGACGCGCGCCACATCCGCCGACGCCGCGGCGTTGCCCGGCGCCGGAATCGTCACGACGCCGTTGGCGTCCGGTTTGAAGTTGGTGCGGATCATCGCCGGCGCGGCGGCGGGTTCGTTCGCGCCCGCAATGACGATCGCGCCGCTCGCGCTGGCGGCGCGCGCGAACGGATCGGGCTCGCGTGTGGCCGGCCCGCGTCCGATCGACTGTGCGGTGGCAGCGGCCAGCGACGTGGCCGAAGCCGCGCGCTGCGACGGCGTCTGCAGATGCTGCGCGAGATCGGCCAGCGCGGCCGGGTTCTTCTCGCCCGGCCCCGGAATCACGATCGGGCCGCCGGCTTCCTGAGCCTGGCTCGTGCCGGGCAGCAGCACGATGCCGCCCGCGACCCACAGCGCCACGTTCACCACGAGCCGCGTGAAAAGACGCGACGTGGCGCGCATGGCAACGCGCGGAGCAAGCCGCATCGCGCGTGCCGGCCGGCCGGCATGCGAGCCCGCACCTGCGCGATGCGCCGTCGCGCGGCTCGCACGCTGCGGCAAAGCGGAAGTGGGCTGGTCCATCGCGGTTCTCCATCGAATACATCAGTACGCTTTGCATTCTAGTGAGCGCCCTGATTGCGCAAACGTTGAATAGAAGCCCCCTTTCCCGGTTATTCGTCCGATTGCCGCTTGCGTTCGGCCCATAAGATGCACCTCATGCAAAAAGGCCTTCCCGGCCGACGCTGTCCGCGAGCGACGCAGTCACGGGAGGCCTCGGGAACCTTCTCGGGAGATTTCTATGCTGGACAAACTCGATGCCGAATTCGCCTTCGGCCGCCAGGCGCTCGATGTGCGTGCTTATCGGCAGGAGCTGCTGTCGTCGAATATTGCCAATGCCGATACCCCCGGGTACAAGGCGCGCGACGTCGACTTCGCCTCGTCGCTGGCCGGCGCGCTGAAGAAGACGGGCGGCAGCGCCGCCGGCCAGGGCGCGTCGAACAGTTCGACGCTCGCGATGACGCAGCCGGCCGGCGTGACCAGCGGCATGTCGATGGTGGCGACCGCGCCGGGCCATATGGCCGGCAAAGCCACGCTCACCGCGACGGGCGGCGCGCCCGACGACTACGGCAACCTGCAATACCGGATACCGACGCAACCCGCGCTCGACGGCAACACAGTGGATATCGACACCGAGCGGGTCCAGTTCGCCGACAACACGCTGCACTTCGAATCGGGCATGACGGTGTTGTCGAGCCAGATCAAAACGATGCTCTCGGCGATCACGTCGGGCTCGTAACAAGACACGCGGGACACGCGGCAACAGACACAGCAGCAAGCACGAACAAATCGCTACGGGACTTAACTTGAAGCCGGCTCGAACCGGCAGGAGAGGTCAGGAAACCATGCCATCCCTGATGAATATTTTTGGTGTTGCCGGCTCCGCGATGTCCGCGCAGTCGCAGCGGCTCAACGTGACGGCGTCGAATCTCGCCAACGCGGACAGTACCACCGGCCCGGACGGCCAGCCGTACAAGGCCAAGCAGGTCGTGTTCGCGGTGAGCCCGCTCGGCGGCGCGCGCTCGGCCTCCGGCCAGCAGGTGGGCGGGGTGCAGGTCACCGGCGTGGTCGACGACCCGTCGCCGATGAAGACCGCTTATGAACCCGGCAATCCGGCGGCCAATGCGGACGGCTATGTGACGCTGCCCAACGTCGACCCGGTGCAGGAAATGGTCAACATGATCTCGGCCTCGCGCTCCTATCAGGCCAACGTCGAAACGCTGAACACGGCCAAAACCCTGATGCTGAAAACGCTCACGATCGGAACCTGAGGAGACCGCCTTGACCACCAACACCACGATCGGCAGCAGCGGCACGACCGTTTCGCAAACGCTGCTCGATACGATGAACGGCACGAACAGCAGCACGAGTTCGACCGGTTCGACCAGCAGCACGTCCGGCACGTCGGCCACCGATCTGCAGAACACCTTCCTGCAATTGCTCGTCGCGCAATTGAAGAACCAGGATCCGACCAACCCGATGGACAGCTCGCAGATGACCTCGCAGCTCGCGCAGATCAGCACGGTGCAGGGCATCAGCCAGCTGAACACGTCGCTGAGCTCGCTGTCGACGCAGCTCGCAGCGGGTCAGCAATCGCAGGCCGCGCTGCTGATCGGCTCGACCGTGCTCGCGCCGGGCAGCTCGATCTCGGTGGCGAGCGGCAAAGCCAGCGCGTTCGGCGTTACGCTTGCGAACTCCGTGAGCGATCTGCAGGTCGTCGTGAAGAACTCGGCCGGCACGATCGTCAACACGATCGACCTCGGCAAGCAGTCGGCCGGCACGATTCCGGTCGGCTGGACGCCGACCGACTCGGCGGGCAACACGCTGGCCGACGGCACCTACACGATCACCGCAACCGGCACGATCAACGGACAGCAGGCCACGGCCACCACGCTGACCGGCGCGACGGTGGAAAGCGTCGTCACGCAGAGCTCGGGCACAGCGGGCCTCGTCCTGTCGAATGGATCGACGGTCGGGTTGACCAGCGTCGCCGCGATCCTCTGATTCAGATTTATTCAGTTACGACTTTCCAGATACGGAGAACGTCATGGGTTACCAACAAGGTTTGAGCGGCTTGTCGGCGTCGTCGAGCGATCTCGACGTGATCGGCAACAACATCGCCAACTCCAATACCGTCGCCTTCAAGAGCGGCACCGCCGAATTCGCCGACATGTACGCCAATTCGGTCGCGACCGCGGTGAACCAGCAGGTCGGTATCGGCACGAAGCTGTCCGAAGTGCAGCAGCAATTCTCGCAAGGCACGATCACCACGACCAATCAGGCGCTGAACGTTGCGATCAACGGCAACGGCTTCTACCAGATGTCGAACAACGGCACGCTGACCTATTCGCGCAACGGCGTATTCCAGCTCGACAAGAACGGTTACATCACCAACGCGCAAGGCCTGCAACTGATGGGCTACGCCGCGAGCAAGGGCGGCGTGATCAACACCGCGCAGACCGTGCCGCTGCAGCTGCCTACCGCGAATATCGCGCCGTCGCCGACCACCACGATCGCCGCCGGTCTGAACCTGAATGCGCAGGACGACCTGATGCTGGGCACGCCGACGGTGAGCTCCACGGCCGCTACGCCGGTCCAATCCAGCGTGACGATCACCAACGCCGCCGCGGGCACGAACGTCAACGACTACACGATCAGCTTCACCGGCACGGATTACACGGTCACGGACAGCGCCGGGAACTCCACCACGAGCACCGCGGCCTACACCGCGGGCTCGGCGATCACGCTCGGCAACGGCGAGACCATTACGTTCAATGGGACGCCGGCGGCCGGCGACACCTACACCGTCACGCACAATCCGACCGCGTTCAACCAGAACAGCTCGTCGACGTACAACTACTCGACCAGCACCACAGTCTACGACTCGCTCGGCGGCTCGCAGCAGGTCAACATGTACTTCGCGAAGACGGCGGCCGGCACGTGGGACGTCTACGCGGGCACCTCGAGCGGCACGGCGACGCTGGTCGGCCAGGCGAACTTCAATTCGTCGGGCACGCTGACCGGCACGAGCCAGGCTGTCCTCCCGCTTACGAATCCTCCCACGTTCGTCGCTACCACGACGCCGGACACGTTCAATCTCTCGATCCCGAACACCGATGGTTCGTCGACGCCACAAAGCATCGCGCTGAACATCACCGGCACCACGCAATACGGCGGCAAGGACGGCGTGAACAGCCTGCAGCCCGACGGCTATGCGGCGGGCCAGCTGACCGGTTTCACGGTCTCAAGCGACGGCACGCTGACCGGTAACTATTCGAACGGCCAGACCTCGGCGCTGGGCCAGATCGTGCTGGCGAACTTCGCGAACCAGAACGGTCTCGTCGATCTCGGCAACAACGAGTATGGAGCGACCTCGGCGTCGGGCGTCGCGCAGATCTCCACGCCGGGCTCGACCAATCACGGCGTGCTGCAAGGCGGCGCGGTGGAAAACTCGAACGTCGACCTGACGAGCGAACTGGTGAACCTGATCACCGCGCAACGCAACTATCAAGCGAATGCGCAGACGATCAAGACACAGCAGACCGTCGACCAGACCCTGATCAACCTGTAAGCGACCGGGACCCATCATGGATCGGCTGATCTACACCGCGATGTCGGGCAGCGCCCAGGCGCTCGAACAGCAGGCAATCGTTGCGAACAATCTCGCGAACGCGTCGACCACCGGCTTTCGCGCGCAGCTCGAGACTTTCCGTGCCGTGCCGATGTCGTTCGGCGACGGCAGCTCGATCAACGACAACACCACGCGCACCTTTGTGCTGTCGTCGACGCCGGGCGCCGACTACACGCCTGGGCCGATCCAGCAGACGGGCAACCCGCTCGACGTGGCGATCCAGGGCGCGGGCTGGCTGTCGGTGCAAACCGCCGACGGCAACGAGGCTTATACGCGCGCCGGCAACCTGCACATCGACGAGAACGGCCAGCTGGTGAACGCCACCAATCAGGTGGTGCTCGGCAACGGCGGCCCGGTGTCGGTGCCGCCGGGCGCGCAGATCACCATCGGCAAGGACGGCACGGTGTCCGCGTTGACGCCGGGCGATCCGCCGACCGCCGTAGTGACGGTCGATCAGCTGAAGCTGGTGAATCCGGATCCGCAAACCATGACGCGCGGCGACGACGGCCTGTTTCGCACCGCCGACGGCAACCCCGCCGACGCCGATCCGGCCGTCACGCTGGCGCCGGCGTCGCTGGAAGGCAGCAACGTGAATCCGGTCAGCGCGATGGTGTCGATGATCACCAACGCGCGGCAGTTCCAGATGCAGACCAAGCTGCTGGAAAACGCCGACAAGAACGACCAGTCCGCCAACCAGCTGCTCAGCTTTAGTTAACGGGTTGCTGCGGGGTTTGCCCCGACATCTAGGAGAAGAATTGTGAATCGCTCGCTCTACATCGCCGCTACCGGCATGAACGCGCAACAGGCGTCGATGGACGTGATCTCGAACAACCTCGCGAACGTCAGCACCAATGGCTTCAAAGGCTCGCGCGCGGTGTTCGAGGATCTGCTGTACCAGACCATCCGTCAGCCGGGTGCGAACTCGACACAGCAAACGGAACTGCCGTCCGGCATCCAGCTCGGCACCGGTGTGCAACAGGTCGCGACCGAGCGTCTGTACACCCAGGGCAACCTGCAGCAGACCGGCAACTCGAAGGACGTCGCGATCAACGGCCAGGGCTTCTTCCAGGTGCAGATGACCGACGGCACCACCGCCTACACCCGCGACGGTTCGTTCCAGACCAACGCGCAAGGGCAGCTCGTGACGTCGAGCGGCTATCAGGTGATTCCGGCCATCACGATCCCGACCAACGCGACGTCGCTGACGATCGGCAGCGACGGCGTGGTGTCGGTCACCGTCTCCGGTTCGACCAATAGCCAGCAGATCGGCTCGATGCAGCTCGCCACCTTCATCAACCCGGCCGGTCTGGACGCGAAGGGCGAGAACCTGTTCGCGGAAACGTCTTCGTCGGGCACGCCGAACATCGCGCAGCCGGGCCAGAACGGCGCCGGCACGCTGAATCAGGGCTATGTGGAAGCATCGAACGTCAATGTGGTGCAGGAACTGGTGAACATGATCCAGACGCAGCGCGCCTACGAAATCAACAGCAAGGCCGTGACCACCTCCGACCAGATGCTGCAGACCCTCAGCCAGATGCAGGTTTGAGGGACTACGAACTAAAGCAGGTAATCAGGATGTCGCACTTCACTCGCACTCCGGTTCATTCGCGCACCGCTCAGGCGCTCGTGCAGCTCACGCTGCTCGTGGCCATGGGCGGCTGCGGCCTCGTGCCCCGGGAGCCGATCACGCAGCAGCCGATGACGGCGATGCCGCCGATTCCGCCGCAAGCGCAATCGCCGGGCTCGATCTACAACCCGGGCTACGCGGGCCGGCCGCTGTTCGAAGATCAGCGGCCGCGCAATGTCGGCGACATCCTGACGATCGTGATTGCCGAAAACATCAACGCGACCAAGTCGTCGGGCGCCAATGCCAATCGCTCCGGGAGCACGAATCTGGCCGTGCCGACCGCGGGCTTTCTCGCCGGCCTGTTCGGCAAAGCCAGCCTGAGCGCGAACGGCAAGAACGTGTTTGCCGGCACTGGCGGCGCCAACGCGTCGAACACCTTCAACGGCACGATCACCGTCACGGTGACGGGGGTGCAGGCGAACGGCAACCTGATCGTCAGCGGCGAAAAGCAGATGCTGATCAACCAGGGCAACGAATTCGTGCGCTTTTCCGGCGTGGTGAATCCGAACACGATTTCCAGCCTGAACGCCGTGTATTCGACCCAGGTGGCGGACGCGAAAATCGAGTACTCCGCGAAGGGCTATCTCAACGAGGCCGAGAACATGGGCTGGCTGCAGCGCTTCTTCCTCAACGTGTCGCCGTGGTGATCATGCGTACCGTCTCCATTCGCCGCGCAGCTGGCGCCGTCGTTGCCGCCGCCGTTGCCGCGTTGGCCGCCGTGCCGCGCGCGGGCCGCGCGCTCGCGCTCGTGATGCTCGCTTGCGCGGCGCTGCCGGCCGTCACACCCGCGCATGCCGAACGACTGAAAGACCTCGTGCAGATCCAGGGCGTGCGCGACAACCCGCTGATCGGCTACGGGCTGGTAGTCGGCCTCGACGGCACGGGCGACCAGACCACCCAGACACCGTTCACCACGCAGACGCTCGCCAACATGCTGGCGAACCTCGGCATCTCGATCAACAACCAGGCGGCGGGATCGAGCAACTCGCAGTCGTCGCTGTCGAACATCCAGTTGAAGAACGTCGCCGCGGTGATGGTGACGGCGGTGCTGCCGCCGTTCGCGCGTCCGGGCGAACAGATCGACATCACCGTGTCGTCGCTCGGCAATGCGAGGAGCCTGCGTGGCGGCACACTGCTGCTCACGCCGCTCAAGGGCGCCGACGGCCAGGTGTACGCGCTCGGCCAGGGCAATCTGGCGGTCGGCGGCGCCGGCGCGAGCGCCAACGGCAGCAGGGTGCAGGTTAATACGCTGGCGGCGGGCCGCATCGCCGGCGGCGCGATCGTCGAACGCGCGGTGCCGACCTCGGTGTCGCAAGCGGGCACCATGCAGCTCGACCTGAACGAGATGGACTACGACACCACGCAGCGTGTTGTCGCCGCAGTCAACAATGCGTTTGGCGGCGGCACAGCCACGGCGCTCGACGGCCGCACGATCCAGTTGCGCGCGCCGAGCGATCCGGAGCAGCAGGTTGCCTTCATGGCGCAATTGCAGAATCTCGACGTCAGGCCGGCGCAAAGTGCCGCGAAGGTGATCCTGAACGCGCGCACCGGCTCGATCGTGATGAACCAGATGGTCACGCTGCAGAACTGCGCGGTCGCGCACGGCAATCTGTCAGTGGTGATCAACACGCAACCGGTGGTGAGCCAGCCGGGCGCGTTCTCGAACGGCCGGACCGTGGTCGCGCAGCAGTCTCAGATCCAGATGAAGCAGGACAACGGCGCGCTGAAGATGGTGAACGCGGGCGCGAATCTCGCCGACGTGGTGAAGGCGCTCAACGCACTGGGTGCAACGCCCGCGGATCTGATGTCGATCTTGCAGGCGATGAAGGCGGCGGGCGCTTTGCGCGCCGACCTGGAAATCATCTAAGGAGGACGCCAGATGAATTCGGATACGACCAATACCGCGAATGACCTGACCCAGCGGTTCGCACTCGACGTGCAGGGTTTCGCCGGTCTGAGCGCGCAAGCCAAGGCTTCGCCGCAAGCCGGCATGAAGATGGCCGCGCAGCAGTTCGACGCCGTCTTCACGCAGATGATGCTCAAGAGCATGCGGGACGCGACGCCGCAGGACGGACCGTTCGATTCGCACGACAGCGCCACCTTCACGTCGATGCTGGATCAGCAGATGTCGCAACAGTTGTCGAAGAAGGGCATCGGCGTGGCGGACGCGATGCTCAAGCAACTGATGCGCAATCAGGGCATGCAGGTGAGCGGCGGCGCGGATGGCGCGGGCGGTCTCGCCGGCATGGCCAACGCGCTGGGCGGCGCAAATGGTGGCATGGGCGGCGACGAAGGCCAGACCGCGGCGCTCAACGCGCTCGCGAAAGCCTACGGCAACGCGCAGGCCAACGGCCAGTTGGCGCTGGGCAAGGGCTACTCGGCCAATAGCGCGTTGACGCCGCCGTTGCGCGGCGACGGCAGCTCGCCGAAGGTCGACGCGTTCGTCGACAAGCTGGCCGCGCCCGCGCAGGCCGCGAGCGCTGCGACCGGCATTCCGGCGCGCTTCATCATCGGCCAGGCCGCGCTCGAATCGGGCTGGGGCAAGAGCGAGATCAGGAAGGCGGACGGTTCGACCAGTCACAACGTGTTCGGCATCAAGGCGACCAGGGACTGGACCGGCAAGACCGTCTCGACCGTCACGACCGAGTATGTGAACGGCAAGCCGCAGCGCATCGTCGAGAAATTCCGCGCGTACGACTCGTATCAGGAAGCGATGACCGACTACGCGAGCCTGCTCAAGGGCAACCCGCGTTACGCGCAAGTGATCAATTCGTCGCGCGACGTGAACGGCTTTGCCACCGGCATGCAGCGCGCGGGTTACGCGACCGACCCGCATTACGCGAAAAAGCTGATGTCCATCATGCAGAAGATGAGCTGACCTGCCGTTGATGCAGCAGTGCAATACCAGCCGACACCGGCTTGATACAGGTTGATTTTCCCGCTTGAAAGCCCTGCATGCGACGAGGCCAGGTGCATGACGGGACGGACGAGGCCGGCCGTCCATGGGCTCCCGGTCTGCCCGCGAAAAGACGGATTGCGTTTTAACGTTTGCGGCAAATATTTCATTACACGCCCCTAAATTTTGGCCGGATGCTGCCGCTAATCAGTCAGACCCGATACCGGAAAGCGTTGTAACTTCCGGTTGAATGCGTGTGCCGCGGCTTCGATCAAGGCCGCGTGAAAGCCCCGGCAGGAGCCCTGGCACGCGCCCGCAAGAACATGCATACCGGCAAGCCCATGGATATGAACCAGTCGAACGGCCAGACCGACGCACACGGCCAGCCGCACGCCCCGGAAGACGAAAGCATTCCCGATTTCGGCCGTCGCAATACGCTGGAGATCGGCGTTCAGTTGCGCAATCTCGTCAATCGCGGCGATTTCCTCACCGTCGAATATGCGGGCGGCCAGTTCGTGACGCGCCTGCTCGACGTCGACGTACGCGGACGCACCTTCACTTTTGATTGGGGCGCGCTGGCCGAACAGAACAAAGGCCTGCTGGGCGCGCCGCGCTGCAAGTTCCACGCGGCGCCGGACGGCGTGCGCGTCGAGTTCGGCACCGCGGCGCCGCGCGAGACCCGCTTCGAAGGACTGCCCGCATTCGAGGCCGACTTCCCCGAGGTGCTGTTTTACGTGCAACGCCGCGAGTATTTTCGCGTCGATGCGCCGATTCTCGATCCATACATGTGCTCCGGCCGGTTGCCCGCGGGCGATACGTTCCGCTTCGAAGTGCACGATCTGTCGCTCGGCGGCGTCGGCATGCGCACCTCGGACGAACGCGTGGCCGAATTGCCGATGGGCACGCGCCTGGAAGATTGCGAACTGTCGCTCGGCGCGCTCGGCCGGCTTTCGCTCGATCTGCAACTCGTCTCGCACCGCGCCACGTCGCTGCCAAACGGCACACAACGCTATCAACTGGGTTTCCGTTTTCTGACGCTGCCGGGCAGTGCTGAAAACACGCTGCAGCGTTTGATTACGCAGCTTGAAATGAAGCGCCGTTCGCTGGTGCGTTGATTGAATGCTGGATGAGCGGAGCCTGGGTGTTGCCCGAGCCTCGCTTGCTTGCCGCTGATTTGCCGCTGATTTGCCGCTGATTTGCCGCTTGTTTTCCGGCAGTTCGTCGCGGGTTTGCCGCATGAGCAACACGCCCGCGCGGAGCGCATCGCGAGTCGCACGACACGCGCGCCGGACCAGCCTCGCAAACGTTGCAACAAACGTCGCGCACGCATCGGAATGACCCTCAATTTTTTCCGTCGCGGGCCGTTAAACAGGATGTTCAAGTAACGTGGCGGCATGTCTACGGTGTCGCCCTTCAGGATGACGCATGTCCAGCACTCTTTTAACTATCGGCCTCAGCGGACTCAATGCAGCCCAGTGGGGTTTGACGACGACCGGCGAGAACATCAGCAATGCGTCGACGCCCGGCTATTCGATCGAAACGCCCGTCTACGCGGAAACCGGCGGCAGCTACACCGGTTCGGGCTATCTGCCGATGGGTGTGTCCACGACCACCGTGCAGCGCCAGTACAGCCAGTATCTGTCGACCGAGCTGAACAACGCACAATCGTCGAGTAGCGCGCTCACCGCCTACAACACGATGATCACGCAGCTGAACAACCTGGTCGGCAGTCCGACCGCGGGGATCGCGAGCGCCATCACCGGTTATTTCACGGGTTTGCAGAACGTCGCCAACGGCGCGTCCAGCGTCTCGACGCGCCAGACCGCGATGAGCGACGCGCAGACCCTCGCGAACCAGATCAATGCAGCCGGCGAGCAGTACGACCAGTTGCGCTCGAGCGTCAACACGCAGCTGAGCAACGCGGTCACGCAGATCAACTCCTACACGCAGCAGATCGCCGCGCTGAACACGCAGATCACCGCGGCGAGCAGCCAGGGCCAGCCGCCGAACCAGTTGCTCGACCAGCGCGACCTGGCGGTGTCGAACCTGTCGCAGCTGATCGGCGTGTCGGTCGTGCAGAACAACGGCGGCTATAGCGTGTTCATGTCCAACGGCCAGCCGCTCGTGTCCGCCGGCAACAGCTTCAATCTCGGCACGGCGACGTCCGCTGGCGACACGAGCGAACTGTCGGTCCAGTACCTCGGCCAGGCCGGCGCGAAGCCGGCGCCGACGCCGCAGACGCTGTCCGACACCAACGTGTCCGGCGGCACGCTCGGCGGCCTGCTGCAGTTCCGTTCGCAGACGCTCGACCCGGCCGAAGCGCAACTCGGCGCCATCGCCACCAGCTTCGCCGCGCAGGTGAACGCGCAGAACGAACTCGGCATCACGCTGAACGGCACCGCGGGTGGCGCGCTGTTCACGGTCGGCTCGCCGACCGTGTACGCGAATGCGCAGAACACCGGCAATGCGTCGCTGAGCGTGTCGTTTGCCGACGCGACGCAGCCGACCACCGGCGACTACACGATGTCGTACAACGGCACCGCCTACACGCTGACCGACAATTCAACCGGCAGCATCGTGGGGTCGGCGACGAGCCTCACCAATCCGATCGGTGGCCTGCAATTCTCGACCACCGCCGGCACGATGAAGGCGGGCGATTCGTTTTCGGTCCAACCGACGCGCGGCGCGCTGAACGGCTTCGCGCTGACGACCACGTCGCCGTCGGCGATCGCGGCCGCGGCGCCGGTGCTGGCTTCGGCTTCCGCATCGAATACCGGCAGCGCGGCGATCACGCAGGGCACCGTCACGGCTGGCTATAGCGCACCGACCACGGCGTCGACGATCACCTATACCGCCGGCACCGGCCTGACCGGTTTCCCGGTGGGTTCGGTGGTGACGGTGGCCGGACCGCCGTCGAGTTCGGTCACGATCAGCTCGGCCACGACCCCCGTGCCGTATTCGCCCAGCTCGGGCGCGACGCTGACGATCACCAACCCGTCCAACCTGACCAGCGCGGCCAGCCCCGGCATCATGAACGGGGTGACGGTGACGATCAGCGGGACGCCGTCGGACGGCGACTCGTTTTCGATCGGACCCAATACCGGCGCGAGCAACGATGGGCGCAACGCGCAACTGCTGTCGAATCTGACCACCGCGCAGGTGATGTCGGGCGGCACGTCCACGTTGACGAGCGCGTATGCGAGCTATGTGAACCAGATCGGCAATCAGGCCAGCCAGGTGCAGACGTCGAGCACCGCGCAGGCCTCGCTCGTGACGCAGATCACCAGCGCGCAGCAGTCCGTGTCCGGCGTCAATATCAATGAGGAAGCAGCCAACCTGCTTCAGTATCAGCAGCTCTATCAGGCCAACAGCAAGGTCATCCAGACCGCGCAGACCCTGTTCCAGACGTTGCTCGGCATCTTCTCGTAAGGCGTTGAACCATGCGTATCTCCAGCTCGCAGTACTTCAGCATGAACGTCGAGACAATGAGCAACCAGCAGGCTCAGTTGTCCCAGATCTACCAGCAAATCTCGAGCGGCGTCAGCCTGAGCACCGCCGCCGACAACCCGCTCGGCGCGGCCCAGGCCGTGCAGTTGAGCTCGACGGCCACGGCGCTGTCGCAATACACCACCAACCAGAACGCCGCGCTGTCGTCGCTGCAGGCTGAGGATTCGACGCTCAACGGCGTGCTTGGCACGCTGCAAAGCGTGAACACGCTCGCTCTCAGAGTGGGCGACGGCGGGTTGACCGACACCAACCGCAGCGCCATTGCGGCTCAGCTGACGAGCCTGCGCGACCAGTTGCTGACCTACGCCAATGCGACCGACGGCGCGGGCAATTCGCTGTTCTCCGGGTTCCAGAACTCCACCAAGGCGTTCACGACCGCTGCAAGCGGCGCCGTCGTCTATGCGGGCGACACCGGCACGCGCACCGTGCAGGTCACCGACAGCAACCAGGTGGCCACGGGCGACAACGGCATCGCGGTTTTCATGAGCGTCGGCGCGTCCAATGCGCAGCCGATCGCAGCCGGCAATTCGAACAACACCGGCACCGGCGTGATCGGTTCGGTGACGGTCAACGATCCGACCCAGGCGGCGAATGCCCGCCCGTACCAGATTGTGTTCAGCGGCAGCGGCTCGTCGCTGACCTACCAGATCAACGATACGACTACGACCCCGCCAACTGCGGTGGGCACAGCGCAACCGTACACGGACGGCGCCGACATCACGATCGGCGGTCAGACGGTCGCGATCACCGGCACGCCGGCCGCGAACGACACCTTCACGGTCAAGCCGGCCAATCAGGCGGGCACCGATGTGTTCGCGAACCTGAACGCGATGATCTCCGCGCTGCAACAGCCGGTGACGGGTAACGCGGCGGCGACGGCCAACCTGCAGAACGTGATGAACACTGGCCTGAGCCAGTTGGCCAACACGATGAACAACGTGACGGCGGTGCAGGCATCGGTCGGCGGCCGCGAGCAGGAAGTGCAGGCGCTGCAAACCGTGACGCAGACCAACTCGCTGCAAACGCAGAGCAACCTGTCGGACCTGACCTCGACCGACATGGTCGCGACGATCAGCAAGTACACGATGCAGCAGGCGGCGTTGCAGGCTTCGCAGCAGGCGTTCGTGAAGATCCAGAGCATGTCGCTGTTCCAGTACATCGGCAACTGATGGAGCGACGCGGTACAAAATAAAAAACCGGCGCAGGCCGGTTTTTTTATGCAGCATGGACGCGCGCTTTACTTCAGCCCCGCCGCGACCCGCCCCATCTCGTCGATGCCGCTGTCGAAAAGCCGCACGAAGAACGGGATCATGTTCGGCAGCATCAGTTGCACCAGCAGCAGACCGATCAGCATCGTAAGCGGAAAGCCGATCTGAAACACGCCGATCTGCGGCGCGGCGCGATTGAGAATGCCGAGCGCGAGGTTGGCGATCAGCAAGGCCACCACCACCGGCAGCGACAACAGCAAGCCCGCCGAGAAGATCGAGCCGCCCCAGTTGGCGAGCGTCTGCCAGCCGTGCGGCGCGAGCAGGTTGGCCGACACCGGCACCGACTGAAACGTCGTCACCAGCGCGGCCAGCATCTGCAAATGGCCGTCGACCGCGAGAAAGACCAGCATCGCGATCGTCGTCATGTAGCGCGAGATCACCACGCCCGAGCCGCTCGCCTGCGCGTCGAAGAAGGTCGCGAAGCCGAGGCCCATGCCGAGGCCGATGAAGGAGCCGGTCGCGTCGATCGCCATGAATACCACCTGCATCGTCACGCCGAGCGTGATGCCGATCAGGAACTGGTTGACCAGAATCCACACGCCGGCCGCGGAGAACACCGTCACTTGCGGCAAGGCGCCGATGGTCGGCGCGACGATGATCGTGGTGAAGGCGGCGAGGCCGATCTTCACGCGCGAGGGCATCGACGCGTTGCTGAATACCGGCGCGGTGGCGATCAGCGCGGCGATTCGCGCGAACGGCCACAGGAACGCGGTCAGCCAGCCGTTCAGTTGAGCGTAGGTGACCGTGAACATGGTGGCAGGGGCGGGAGTGGAAGCGGCGGCGGGCCGCTCAGTTGACGAGCGTCGGAATGCTGGTGAGCGTGTGGCGCAGGTAGTCGAGCATCGTCGTCAACATCCATGGGCCGGCGATCACCATCGTGACGCAGATCGCCAGCAGCTTCGGAATGAACGAGAGCGTCGATTCGTTGATCTGCGTGGCCGCCTGGAACAGACTCACCACCAGGCCGACGATCAGCGCGACCAACAGGAGCGGGGCGGCCAGCAGCAGGCCGACGTACATCGCCTGGTGGGCCAGCGTCATGACTGCTTCGGGTGTCATGGTGAGGGTGCCGGAAGCGTTGAGGGTTAGACGAAACTCTGCGCGAGCGAGCCGAGCAGCAACTGCCAGCCGTCGACCAGCACGAACAACATCAGCTTGAACGGCAGCGAGATGGTGGCGGGCGACACCATCATCATGCCCATCGACATCAGCACGCTCGCCACCACCATGTCGATGATGAGGAACGGGATGAAGATCGTGAAGCCGATCGTGAAGCCGGTCTTCAATTCGCTCGTTACGAACGACGGCACCAGCAGCGACAACGGCACGTCGTCGGGGCCTTGCATCGGCGCGGCGTGCGAGATGCGGGCGAACAGCGCGAGATCGCTTTCACGGGTCTGGCGCAGCATGAACGTCTTGAACGGCGCGACGCCGCGGGCAACCGCCTGATCCATCGCAATCGTGCCGTCGGAAAACGGCTTGTAGCCTTCGTTATAGGCCTTGTCGAGCACCGGCGACATCACGAACAGCGTGAGGAACAGCGCGAGACCGACCAGCACCTGATTCGGCGGCGTAGTGGTCGTGCCGAGTGCCTGGCGCAGCAACGACAACACGATGATGATGCGCGTGAAGCTCGTCATCATCAACACCATCGCCGGCAGGAACGACAGCATCGTGAGCAGCAGCATCGTCTGCACGCTCAACGAGTAGGTCGTGCCGCCGTTCGGACCGGGGCTCGTGTTGAACGCCGGCAGACCGGCGGTTTGCGCGAACGACAGTGTCGGCAGCGCGAGCATCAACGCCGGCAGCGCAACAGGCGCGCAACGGCGCAGCACGGCAGCGGTGTGCGATCTGGCGGTGGCGGTGACGCGGCGCACAGCGCGCGCGTCATTGACGGACTGGGAACTGAGCTGCATTGAACTGAACTGCATTACCGATCCCCGCCGCCGTGCGCGTTGAAACGTTTGCCCATTTCGCCTTTTAAAGCGTCACGAAAGCGTTGAGCGAAGGTGCCAGGCAACGGTGCGCGAGCGCCCTGGTTTTGCGGGGCCACGCTGGCGACGGCATCGGGCGAAGCGGAACCGGCCGGCATCGTATGCAGCAGACGCACGTTGCCGGGCGCCGCGCCGAGCACGAGCCACGTGTCGCCGATCTCGACGACCGCGACGCGCTCCTTGCCGCCGAGCGACGCACCGCCGACGGTCTTCACGAGCCCGCCGCGATGGCCCGGCTGCAAGCCCAAGCGGCGCGCGAGCCACGCGCAGCCGAACACCAGACCGAGCACGACCAGCAGGCCGACGATCGTTTGCAATACCGCGCCGACGCCGAGCGCCGGGACCGCCGTGCCGGCGCCGACACCCGAGGCGATGCTCGCGGCGTGGTTGACCGCGTTCATGTCGGCGGCGTGCGCGGCGAGCGGCGCCGTGGCGGCCGCCGCGACGGCGGCCCGAAGCAGAACGTCGCGCGAAGCGTTGAGCACGGCGCGACCGGCAACGCGTTTCATCGATTCAGCTTCCGGATACGTTCGGACGGCGTGATGATGTCGGTCAGACGGATCCCGAACTTGTCGTTCACGACCACCACTTCGCCCTGGGCGATCAGGCAACCGTTGACCAGTACGTCCATCGGTTCGCCGGCCATGCCGTCCAGTTCCACCACCGAACCCTGCGCGAGTTGCAGCAGGTTGCGGATCGCGATCTTGGTGCGGCCGAGTTCGACGGTCATCTGGACCGGGATGTCCAGGATCATGTCGATGTCGTTGCGCGTCGAGGTCGGCTCGACTTTCGACAGCGGCTGGAACACGCCGGCCGTCGTCGCGCTGACTTCCGTATTGTCGTTCTGCTCGGCCAGCGCGCTGGCCCAGTCGGCCATCGCGTCGTCGTCTTCGGCGCTCGCCGCGGCGGCGGCCAGTTGTTCGCCGGTGGCCAGTTCGGCCTCGGGCTTTGCGTTCAGGTCACTCATATCCACCTTCCTTCATCGTGTCGGCTGCGCTGATCATCTTCTGGACCCGCAACGCGTACTGACCATTGAAAATTCCGTAGCCGCATTCCATCACCGGCACGCCGTCGACTTTCGCCGTGATGTGTTCGGGGATGTTGATCGGCAGAACATCGCCTTTGCGCATGTTCAGGATCTGTTCGAACGTGACCGGCACCTGCGCGAGGTCGGCGGTCAGTTCCACTTCCGCTGCCTGCACCTGCTGCGACAGCACGCGGACCCAGCGGCGGTCGATGTCCATCGCCTCGCCCTGGATCGGCGACGACAGGATGTCGCGAATCGGCTCGATCATCGAATACGGCATGCAGATGTGCAGCGTGCCGCCCGTCGTGCCGAATTCGATCGAGAACTGCGTGACGATGACGATCTCGTTCGGTGTCGCGACGTTGGCGAACTGCGTGTGCATTTCCGAGCGCACGAATTCGAACTGCAGCGGGCGCACGCTCTTCCACGACGCCATGTAGTGCTCGAACGTCAGATTGAGCAGCTTCATGATGATGCGCTGCTCGGTCTGCGTGAAGTCGCGTCCTTCGACGCGGGTATGGAAGCGTCCGTCGCCGCCGAACAGGTTGTCGACCACGAAGAACACGAGGTTCGGATCGAATACGAACAGCGACGTGCCGCGCAGCGGCTTCACGTGGACCAGGTTCAGGTTGGTCGGGATCGGCAGGTTGCGGGTGAATTCGCTGTACTTCTGCACCTTCACCGGACCGACGGAGATTTCCGCCGAGCGCCGCATGAAGTTGAAAATGCCGACGCGCAACAGACGTGCGAAACGGTCGTTGATGATTTCGAGGCCGGGCATCCGGCCGCGGACGATGCGTTCCTGCGTCGCGATGTTGTACGGCCGGACGCCCGAACGGTCGCCTTGCTCGGCTACCGAGTCGGACTCGCCGGTGACGCCCTTGAGGAGGGCATCGACCTCCTCCTGGGACATGAACTCTTCGTGGCCCATTCCTTATTCCTCGTGCGTCCCGTGGCGGTTGATGATGGCAGTGCTAGATAACGTCACTGAGCGTCACTGCACGACGAATTCGGTGAACAGCACGTCCTGCACGCGGATCGGCGCGGCGCCTTTTTCGGTCGGCTGCTCGATCAGCGTCTTGAGTTCGTCGGCGAGCGCGCGCTTGCCTTCGAGCGGCGCGAGTTCGTCCGGATGCTTGTTCGACAGCGCGAGCAGGATGTGGCTGCGCACTTCCGGTATGTGGTCGGTGAGTTGCTGCTGGGTGGCCGCGTCGCCGAGCTTGAGCGTGAGGCCGATGCGCAGGAAGTGCTGCTGGCCGTCGTCCGATTGCAGGTTGACCGTCATCGATTCGAGCGGGAAGAACAGCGGTGCTGCAGCCGGAGACGGCGTGGCTTCGGCTGCCGCAGCGGCGGGGGGGCGTTTGGACATGAAGAACCACACGCCCGCGCCGGCTGCGCCTGCGGCGACGAGCGCGATGAGGGCGATCAGGATGATGCGCTTCAACGGGCCCGGGGAGGCGGGCGCGGCTTGCTGGGGGGCGGTCGTGGTTGCCATGTGGTTTGCTTTGCGTGCCTTTAGTGCTGGTGATGGTGATTGTTGTTGATTTGATCGCGCGGCGATGGGTCGAAAAGAAGGGGGATTGCGGGTTATCTCTGGTTTTTGGTTTTTTGTCTGGAGGCTTGGCTGTGGGCTTGGGGTGTTGGCCTTTCCTTGTTTTCGTGGTGGTTGATTGGCGTTGCCCCTGTGCGGGGCGGCACTCACTTTCTTTGCCGCCGCAAAGAAAGTAAGCAAAGAAAGCGGGCTCACACCGCCAGCTTTTAAGCGGGTCCCCTGGCTTGGAGGGGGGCGTGGTGCATCTGGAATCTGTGTTCCCGCACACTCCGCGTCAGTGACAAGGCAGTCATTCTTCCGGCGACGCTGCGCGCGCCGTCGCGGTCCTTCAGCGAACCGTCTGGCGCGTTCAGGCCGCCCCGAGGGGAGCGCTAGTCAATCAACGTCAGGTCAAGAAAGAGCTCAAGCCGCTGCACGTACCAATGCCGCGTTACGGTCAACCTTCAGGCGAACGTGTCCACCAACCCCACCGTCCGCCGCACGGCGACGTTCGCCACCGTGTCGGCCGAATCCGACGCGCCACCGCCAGCAAAAGACCCGCCGCTGCCGCTGGACTTGCCGCCCGAGCGGCCCGGGTCGGCACTCTGCTGGCCGCTGCCCTGCCGGGCGAAGCCGTCGCTCACGCTCGCGCTGCCCAGCCCGATCCCGTTCGATTCCATCGCCTCGCGCAGCTTCGGCAAGGCCGCCTCGACCGCTTCTCTGACCGACTGGTGCTGCGAAACAAACAACGCATGTGCATGGTTATCGGCAACCTGCAACACAACCTGTAGCGGTCCGAGGTCTTTCGGATTCAATGTCAGTTCGGCGCTCTGCGAATGCGCGTTCGACAGGAACACCACCTTCTGGCTCAGCGCGTCCTCCCAGTCGGTCGTGCCGACCTGCGGCGCCAAGGCGTTCGCCGCTTGCGCCGCGCTCGCGTTGCCCGTGCTTTGGACCGCCGACGTCGTCGCGGCATTCGCCGCAGCTTGTGTGGCGGCCAGCGCCGCGGTCGCTGCGTCGGCCGCGCTCTTGAAGGACGACAGATCGTCAGCCTGCGCGCCGTTGGCCGCCGTCGTCGTCAGTGCGTCGACGGCCGATTTTGCCGCGGCCGCTGGATCGGCCGATGTCGTCGGCGCCGCCGCCGTCGACGTCAACGCGGCTTTGGTTGCGTTCGCTCCCTTACCGTCACCGAACAGGCCGGTCGCCAGCGTCTTGCCGTCCGCCGATCCGTTTAGCCCGCCGCTCGTGCTCGCCTGTCCGTTGGCCGCTGTCGCCGCCGTCGTGGCATTCGCCGCCGCGCCGCTCGCCAGCGCCTGCGCCGGCACCGCGCCCTGGCCGCTCGCGAGCGCGGCGAGTGCCGCCTGCAACGCGTCCTGTAGCGACTTCGGATCGGTGGTGGCGGTTTTCTTGCCCGACGCGCTGCCGGACGTCGCGTTCGTGGTAGCGCCAGTCAATGTGGTCGCGACATCGGTCAAGGTCGTGGCGAGGTTGGTGGTGGTGGTCGTCGTAGCGCTATTCGCGTCGGCCTGTGCTTGCGCCTGAGCTTGAGCTTGAGTGGCGGCCGCCGCCGCCGCGGTGCCCGCGTCGGTCTGCGTCGCCGAAGTGCCGGACTTCGCCGGCGTTGTCGCGGTTTTGCCGGTCGAGGTCTGCTGCGTATGACCCGACGACGCAGTGGACGCCGTCGTGCTCGCCGAACTGCTGCTGTTCGTATTGCTGCTCGCGTCGTCCGCGCTCTTCGTGGCGGGATCGGCCGGCGGCGGCGCGTCATGCACGCTCGACGAGGATGCAGCCGAAGACGCCGACGACGCAGCCTGCTGCTGGCTCGCGCTCTGCGCGGCCGCGTTGTTCTGCTGGTCGATGCTTTGCTGCAAGGTTTGCGAGAACGGGCTGGCGTTCGCCGCGGCGGCCATGGCCGCGCTGGTCGAGGAGCTGCCGGTGGAGCCGAGCAGCGAGCCGATCTGTGAAAGAAGCGACATAAGGAATCCTGTCAATCGGTCAAACGGGGTGGTCAGTCAGACGAGGCGGCGCTCGTCCAGGTCAGACGCCTTCGGTGCGCATCCGCAGAATCCGCGCGGCGTGTTCGTCGGCGTCGCGTTGATCGCGCCGCGCGACGGTTTTCGCTTCGGCCGCTTCGCCGCGCGCCTGCAGCACTTCATACGAGCCGAGCTTCTGCTTCTGGCGCTGCCAGTCAGGCTTCGCCGCTTCCACGCGCGCATTGGCCGCCGCCAGCAGATTGCGCTGCTGTTCGATGGCCGCGTCGAGCGTGTCGATGAACGCCTGGAAGTTGCGCATGTTGCCGGCCGGCATCCCGGTCTGGGCGGTCGCCGTAAAGCGCGAATGGTATTCGTCGCGGTACTGCACGAGCGAGTCGAGCTGCGCCTCTACGTCGTTGCGCTCGCGCTGCACGCGGCCCAGACGTTGCGCGGCGGCATCCACGTCGTCCTGGGCGAGGCCGATCAGCGTCTTGATCGGAAAGTGTTTCGCCATCGTCAGCCTCCTTAGGCAAACAGTGCGTCCAGCATCTCGACGCTGGGTTCAAAGTTTGCGCATTCGCGAAAACCTTGCTGCAAAAATGCTTCCATCCGCGGATACAGCGCGATCGCCCGGTCGAGCACCGCGTCGCGCCCGCTCGAATAGGCGCCGACGTTGATCAGATCGCGGTTGCGCTGATAGCGCGACAGCATCTGCTTGAACATACGCGTCTTGTTCAGATGGTTATCGTCGATCAACGCGGTCATTGCCCGGCTAATCGACGCTTCGATGTCGATCGCCGGATAGTGGCCGGCCTCGGCGAGCGAGCGCGACAGCACGATGTGGCCGTCGAGAATCGCCCGCGCGGAGTCGGCGATCGGGTCCTGCTGGTCGTCGCCTTCGGTCAGCACGGTGTAGAACGCGGTGATCGAGCCGCCGCCCGCCGGGCCGTTGCCGGTCCGTTCGACGAGCGCCGGCAGCCTGGCGAACACCGAAGGCGGATAGCCCTTGGTGGCGGGCGGCTCGCCGACGGCCAGCGCGATCTCGCGCTGTGCCATCGCGTAGCGGGTCAGCGAATCCATCAGCAGCAGCACGTGCTTGCCCTGATCGCGGAAATATTCGGCCAGCGAGGTCGAATACGACGCGGCCTGCATCCGCAACAGCGGCGACACGTCGGCAGGCGCTGCGATCACCACCGAGCGCGCCAGACCTTCCTCGCCGAGAATCTGTTCGATGAATTCCTTCACTTCGCGGCCGCGCTCGCCGATCAGGCCGATCACGATCACTTCGGCGCTGGTGTAGCGCGCCATCGTGCCGAGCAGCACCGATTTGCCGACGCCCGAACCGGCGAACAGACCCATGCGCTGGCCGCGGCCGACGGTCAACAGTGCGTTGATCGCGCGCACGCCGACGTCGAGCACCTTGTGAATCGGCTCGCGATTGAGCGGATTGATGACCGGCGCGGACAGCGGCGCGTCGGCGTGCGCGCCGAGCGGCCCGAGTCCGTCGAGCGGACGGCCCGACGCGTCGAGCACGCGGCCGAGCAATTCCCAGCCGACCGGCAGACGCTTCGCGCCCGCCATCGGGTCGGCGATCGGCGCGCTTTCGAGCGGATAGACGCGCGCGCCGGGCAACAGGCCGATCACTTCGGTGGTCGGCATCAGAAACAGTTTGTCGCCGGAGAAGCCGACGACTTCGGCTTCGGCCATCGGCAGCGAACTGCCGGGCGGCAGTTCGATCATCACTTCGGCGCCCACCGACAGACGCAGGCCGACGGCTTCGAGCACCAGGCCGGCGGCGCGCGTCAAACGTCCGCAGGCGCGCAAAGGTCGCGCGATCGCATTACGCGCGCGCAGCGCGCCGAGGCGGCCGCGCCACGCCTGCACGTGCGGATTGCTGTCGAGCGCGGGATCGTAGGGAGCGTGAGCGATGGCAGCGGCAGCGGCGCTTGCAGCAGCGCAATCGCGACTTGCGGCAGCGCCAATCGCCGGATGGGCGTGAGCGGGATCGCGCAGCGCGGCTTCGATGGCGGCAACCGCGGCGGCTGCGGGTGTCACCGCAGAGGTCGCTTCAGCCGTCACCGCATCCGGCGCCTGCCCGAGCGCTTCGGCGCCGAACGACGCCAGTGCCAGCTCGCGTTCGAGCGGCGTCAGATCGCTGGCGCGGATCTCTTCGAGCGTCGGCTTCACCATGTGCTCACTTTGCCGAGCGCGGCCGCCACGCGCTCCCAGCGCGTATCGATGCCGGCGTCCACTTCGCCGGTGCCGGCTTGCGCACGGCAGCCGCCGCGTTCCACCGACGCATCGGTGCGCACCGTCCAGCCGCGCGCTTGCAGTTCTTCCAGCAGGTAGGCTTCGACGACCGGCAGATCGGCGGGACTCACGATCAGCGCCGGTGCGCCGACCAGCGCGGGCTCGGTGGCCAGCACCTCACGCGCGGCGGCGATCAGGGCGGTCGGGTCGTGCTGCACGTGCTGGCGCACCACCTGTTGCGCGATGTCCAGCGCCAGCGCGACCAGTGTTTCGGAGATCGCGCCCTGGGCGCCGTCGAGCGCGCTCTTGAAGGTCGCCGCCAGCGCGGCGAGCCGCGCCGCTTCTTCGCGCGCTTCGCTCTGGCCCTGCTCGAAACCTTGCGCATGACCCTGGTCGTAACCCGCCTGATAGCCGAGCGCCTGACCGGCCACGTGGCCCGACGCGATGCCCTGCGCGTGCGCGGCGTCGCGCAGGCGTTCGAGTTCGGCTTCGAATGCGCCGTGGTCGACGTCGGGTTCGGGCGGCGGGGCCGGCGGCACCGGATCGAACGAGGCCATCTCCCAGCGCTGGTAGGCCGAGAACCTTTCCTTCGCCGGGGAGCTCTGATCAGACATACGCATCTTCGGCCTTGCCGCCTATGACGATCTGGCCGCTTTCGGCCAGATTGCGCACGATCTGCAGAATGCGGCGCTGCTGCGTTTCGACTTCGGAGACGCGCACCGGGCCGCGCGCATCGAGGTCTTCGGCGAGCAGTTCGGCCGCGCGTTGCGACATGTTCGACAGGAACTTCTGGCGCAGCGCGGGCGCTGCGCCCTTCAGCGAGATGATCAGCGCCTCGGACTCGACTTCCTTCAGCAGCAGCTGGATCGCGCGGTCTTCCAGATCGAGCAGGTTCTCGAACACGAACATCTGGTCGATGATCTTCTGCGCGAGTTCGGCGTCGTACTGGCGGACGTTTTCGATGACGCCTTCTTCATGGTTGCTCGACATGAAGTTGAGAATTTCGGCCGCCGTGCGGATGCCGCCCATCGGGCTGCGCTTCAGGTTGTCGCTGCCGGACAGCAGGCCGGTCAGCACGTCGTCGAGTTCGCGCAGCGCGGCCGGCTGGATGCCGTCGAGCGTGGCGATCCGCAGCAGCACGTCGTTGCGCAGCCGCTCGGTGAAGCAGGCGACGATTTCCGACGCCTGATCGCGGTCCAGGTGAACGAGGATGGTCGCGATGATCTGCGGATGCTCGTTCTTGATCAGCTCGGCGACCGCCGCGGAATCCATCCATTTGAGGCCTTCGATGCCGCTGGTATCGCTGCCCTGCAGAATCCGGTCGATGATCGCGCCGGCCTTGTCGTCGCCGAGCGCCTTGGTCAGCACCGAACGGATGTACTCGTTCGAATCTAGCGACATGCCGGTGTGCTGCTCCGCCTCGCGCACGAACTCCTGCAGGACTTCGTCGACCTGCTCGCGGGTCACGTTCTTCAGCGCGGCCATCGCGACGCCGATCTTCTGGACTTCGCGCGGGCCGAGGAACTTGAACACCTGCGCGGCTTCTTCCTCGCCGATCGACATCAGCAGGAGCGCGCTCTTCACTACGCCTTCAGCGCTCATCGGACACCCAATTTTTCACGACGGTTGCAACGATCTTCGGATCCTGGCGGGCGATGCTGCGTGCGAATTCCAGATTCCGCTCATATTTGTTTTTCGCGTTTTCCAGCGCGAGCATCTCGCTGTCGGTCTCGATCTCGACCACGGCGCCATCGCGCTCCGCGCTCGGGATGCCGTCCAGCAGGACCGGTTCTTCCGGCGCCGCGAGCGCGGCGACGGCGGGCGGTTCCGGCGGCGGGAACGCGCGGCGCAGCGCCGGCTTGACCATCACGAAGTAGAGGAACAGGGCGACTGCGCCGATGCCGAGGTAGGTCGCGATCTGCTTGTAGAGCGCCAGCATGTCCGGCGTGCGCCACCACGGCAGGTTCGCGTTCGGATCGAGGTCGGTGGTGAACGCGCTGTTGACCACGTTGACCGAGTCGCCACGCGCCGCATCGAAGCCCATCGCGTCCTTCACCAGCTGATTGACCTGCGCGAGCTTGTCGGCGGTGACCGGCTGCATGCTCACGCGACCGTTCGCGTCGACCACCCGCATGTAGTTCACCACCACCGCCACCGACAGCCGCCGGATGCCGCCCATCGGCTGGTCGATGTGGCGCACGGTCTTGTCGAGTTCGTAGTTGGTGGTCGAGTCCTTGCGGTCGCTGACCGGCGTCGTGCTCACGCCGCTCGCGCCGTTGCCTGCCGTGATCGGCGCGGAGGCCGGTTGCGGCGGCTGGTTCGAGAGCGCGCCCGGCACGCCCGAAGCGCCGCCTTGCGACATTTCGGTGGCACTGCTGGATTGCTGGCTGCGGATCGCCGCCTGCTGCGGATTGCCGTTCGGGCCGTAGTTTTCCGAGGTCTGTTCGCTGTGCGAGAAATCGATGTCGGCGCTGACCTGCGAGTGCGCGTTGCCGGAGCCGAACAGCGGCGCGAGGATCGCGTCGATGCGCTGCTGCGTGTTGCGTTCGATCTGCTGGCGGTACTTCAGTTGCGACGCGTCCAGACCGCTGCCGGTGGCCGGTTGCGTCAGCAGGTTGCCGTCCTGGTCGAGAATCGTCACGCCCTGCACCGGCATTTCCGGCACCGCCGACGACACCATGTGCGTGATCGCCACCACCTGGCCTTCGTCGAGCACGCGGCCCGGATAGAGGTTGACCAGCACGGCCGCCGACGGCGCTTCCTTGTCGCGCACGAACACCGTCGGCTTCGGAATCGCCAGATGCACGCGCGCCGAGCGCACCGTCGAAATCGATTCGATCGTGCGTTGCAGCTCGCCTTCCAGCGCGCGCTGATAGTTGACCTGTTCGTCGAACTGGCTGATGCCGAATTTCTGGTTGTCCATCAGCTCGAAGCCGACCGAGCCGCTCTTGGGCAGACCTTGCGACGCGAGGCGCAGACGCATCTCGTGCACCTGCTCGGCCGGCACGAGGATCGCGCCACCATTGTCGGAGAACTTGTAGGGGATGTTGGCTTGCTGAAGCGCGGCGATGATCGAGCCGCCGTCACGGTCGGACAGATTGCTGTAGAGCACCTTGTAGTCCGGCGCGCGCGACCACAGGAACAGGCCGGCCACGATCGCGACCAGTAGCGCGACCGCGAAGATCAGCGGCGCGCGCGGGTTGCCGCGCATCTGCGCGAGCCCCGATAGACGTTGGGTGAAGTTGCCGCCGAGGTTGCCGCCCAGGTTGCCGCCGAGCCCGCCGAGGTCGGCTGCGCCTGGCTGGCCGCTGCCGGCCGCGCCGGCGCCAGGCTGTGCGCCGGCCAGACCCATGCGGGCGTCGGGGTTGATCAAAGAGTTGGCTGACGAATCCATGCGTCGGGTATCTCCGGGATGCCTTTGCGTTCTGCCGACTGCCGCCGCACCGAGGGTCGGCGGGCGTACGGACAGAGACTTTCACCATTGAAATTATCCTTAGCGCCGCTCGACCCGATTGCTTGAATAGAGCCGGGTTTCCCCCCTACTTTCGGGGCTTTCCACATGGGGGCGCTTGCTATGCTTCGGTTCAGATCGGCACGGCTGTGCGGTATGGCCATGAAGCGCCGATCGTTCATTTAACGGAGAGAACATGACCATGCCCGTGAACGCGCTCTCGTCGGCGCTGCAACAAATGCAGTCGATGGCGGCGCAGGCGGCCGGCGGCGCCACCCCGGCGGCGGCCGCAGAGTCCGGTGCGGCGACGACCGGCAGCTTTGCGTCGGCGCTGAAGGCCTCGCTCGACAAGATCAGCAGCGACCAGAAAACCGCGGTGAGCGAGTCGCAGGCGTTCGAGCTGGGTTCGTCGAACGTGTCGCTGAACGACGTCATGGTCGACATGCAGAAGGCCAACGTCGGCTTCCAGTTCGGCTTGCAGGTGCGCAACAAGCTGGTTGCCGCCTACAACGACATCGCGCAGATGGCGGTCTGAGCGGGCAGCGGGCGGAGCGGGACGCCGTCCGCCCGGCCTGCGTTGCCTGATCCTGCATGAGTGCCGGCAGCGCCGCCCGCGACGGTGGCGCAGTTGCGGCCTTGCGCGCCCTTGCCGGCGTGGCGGCCCCGGTGTGGTCCGAGGCGGCTCGGTATGGAGACATGACGAGCTCCGTCGGCGCGGCGCTGGCCCGCGTGCGATGCGCCCCTTAATCCTCCTTACATCGGCCTAAAGCTTTGTCGATGCGTATCCGATAACACGGATACAGGGCAACTTCGGGCGCGGCGACGCCCCGAACGGCCATGCCACGACCAAACCGCAGTCTGTATGAGAGGAGGAGCGCCGATGTTTTCCCCAGGACACGCTGGAGCCAATGCGTACGCACGCGTCGGTGTCGAAACAGGTGTGATGGGCGCAAGTCCGCATCGTCTGATCGTGTTGTTGTACCAGGGCGCAAGGCAGGCCATCGCGCAGGCCCGCATGCATTTGCAGCAAGGCAATGTGCCTGATCGCGGCATGGCGATCAGCAAGGCGACTCGCATTATCGAAAGCGGGCTGCAGCAATCGCTCAACCTTGAAGTGGGCGGCGAGACTGCGGAGCGGTTGAACGCGCTATACAGCTACATGGCGCGCCGGCTGCTCGAAGCCAATATCAAACAGAGCGAGGCCATGCTGGTCGAAGTCGACGGCCTGCTGGCCACGCTCGAAGAGGCATGGATCGGGATTGCCCCGGAGATCGCGCGGATGGCAGCCCAGCCGGCCGCGGAAAGCATGAGATGACATCGAACGCAGAATATTTTGCCCGCTACGAGGCGGTCGCAGCGATTTCCTGCCGCATGCTGATAGCTGCCCGGCGCGCACTGTGGAGCGATCTGGTCCACTTGCAGGAAGAATACCGGCAGCTGGTGGACGCGTTGAAGGACGCCGACGCCGGGGTGAAGCTCGACGAGGCCGAGCGCCTGCGCAAATACGCGCTGATCCGCCAGATTCTCGCGGATGACGCGGCCATCCGGGATCTGGCGAATCCGCGCATGGCCAATCTGTCGGCGCTGTTCGCCGGACGGCCGACGCGCGTGCTCAAGGAACTGTACGGCGCGCGCTGAGTCGGCCCGCGTGCGCCGCGCCTGACTGAGTTGATTTGAGATTTGAGCGCGCTGCCGCCAATGTGACCAAGGAATCGGCATGAACGGAATCGACACGGCCATCGCTTCGCTGCTTGCGAGCCGGGTCGACAGTCTGCTCAACATCGCGCCGGGCAGTGCGGCCACGTCGCAGACCGGCGCGGCGGGCGTCGATACTGCGCCGACCACCGCGGCCCCTGTCGCGCCGCCTGCGCCGCCGTCATCCGCGCAAACCGCGCTGTCCGCCGTCGCGCTGACGCTCAATGCGATCGCGCGCTCGGGCGGCGAGGCGACGCCCGCCGTGCTCGGCCAGACGCCGATCTGGCCGGCCGCGCCGGCGCTCGATATCGAAGTCGAAGGCCTGCCGCCGTTCGACACGCCTGCTGCATCCACCGCTCCCAATGCCAATCCGGCTGCCGCCGGCACGACGGCTACCGCCAATCAGGCGGCGGCCCAGGTGCCGGTCGCGGCGCTCGCGGCCGCGCTCAAACAGACGGTCGGCGGCAGCGGTCTGTTCTACGAAGCTCATCTCGCGCAATGGCTGGCCGGCCAGCACTCGCCGGCGGACCTCGCCGGCGAGGCGCAAAACAGGCTGGTGGCCGCCGCCGCGCAATCGCCACTGGACTGGACGAACGCGGACGGCGACGCGCCTGCCCCGAATGGCGCCGCGCGGCAGGGCATGGGGGCGGCGCCCAATGGCGGCATGCAGAACGGCGTGCAGAGCGGCGCGTCCGACAACAATGCCGCCACCCGCGCGATGCCGTCGATCCTGACCGCCCAGGCTGCGCGTTTCATCGCCGGCGAGGTGCTGGCAAATTCGTTGTCCGACCTCAACGGCCCGCCCGCGCATGCGGGCCTGCATAGCGCGGCGGCGCAAACGGCCGACGCCGGGTCGTCGCAGAACTCGCAATCGACGACGGCCGTGGTGCATCCCGCGACCGTGCCGCTGGTGCGTCAGCAACTGGATCTGCTCGCGACCGGGCAGTTTCGCTGGAGCGGCGAAGCATGGCCGGGCGCGCGGCTCGACTGGACCATCGAACAGGACGGCGACGAATGGGACCGCAGCGGCGGCGGCATGGCGAGCGAAGACGATCAGCCGTGGCGCACGCGTCTGACGCTGTCGCTGCCGACGCTCGGCACCGTCGATGCGGAATTGACGTTGACCGGCATGCGGCTGGTGGCGCGCGTGCAGGCGAGTCCGGGCGGTGCGGCGCGGCTGGCAATGCAGGGTGAGAGCTTCCGGCAGCGGCTCGCGGCGGCGGGCATCGAACTGCATGGCTTGACGATTCGCGAGATCGGCGGCGGCGCGCCGGCCACCGCGGCCACGGGCGCGAGCGCGGCGGACGCGCAGGCGGCGGCTTCGGCGTATGCGCGGTCGGCCTCGTCGGCGGCTTCAGCGGCCTCGGCAAGCCCGGCGGCGAACGCTGCAACTACGCCCCGTCGCGCCGCGCGCGCTGGCCGCGCGGCAGCCGGGCAACGCGACGACTTCGACTGGGATATCTGATGAGCCGCAAACATCGCCGCAGCGCGGCCGCGCTCGTCTACGACGCCCAGAGCAACGATCCCGCGCCGCGCGTGGTCGCCAAAGGCTACGGGCTGCTGGCCGAGATGATCGTGCAGCGGGCGAGAGAAGCCGGCCTGTACGTTCATGAGGCGCCCGAAATGGTCTCGCTGCTGATGCAGGTGGACCTCGACGCGCGAATCCCGCCGCAGCTTTATCAGGCGGTGGCGGAATTGCTCGCGTGGCTGCATCGGCTGGAAAGCGGCGCCGAGGATGAGCCGGCGCACGGCGCCAGCGCGCTGCCGACGCGCAGGACGTGACCGACGTGGTGGCCACCGAAGTCGAAGGCGGCTCGAGCGCGCGCTAAGCGGCCTCGTGTGCGCCGCCGGTCCGATTCCGTCAGAAGCGCATCATCAACTTCAGCAGCGCGTTGACCCGCTTGCCGTATGGCGGCGCGATCCAGCCGCGCGCGTTCAGCCGCGCCTGGGTCAGCACCGGTTTCATCTTCGAGAAGGTCACGAAGCCTTCATAGCCGTGATAAGCCCCCATCCCGCTCGCGCCGACGCCACCGAACGGCAGGCTTTCGCACGCCAGGTGCATCAGCGTTTCGTTGACCGCCATACCGCCGGCAATCGTTTCGTGGGTCACGCGTTCGATTGTGGGCGCATCGTCGGCGTACAGATACAGCGCCAGCGGACGAGGGCGCGCGTTGATCCACGCGATCGCGTCGTCGAGCGTGTCGTAGGGGACGATCGGCAGCAGCGGCCCGAAGATTTCCTCCTGCATCAACGCGGATTCGTGCGGCGCGTTCGTGACGGCGATCAGCGGAAAGCGGCGGCTCGCCGGATCGGGCGCGGCGTCGGTGAGCGCGTGCAGTTGCGCGCCGGCGGCCTGGGCTTCGTCGGCGAGACGTGCGAGCCGCTCGAAGTGACGCGCCGAAATGATCGACGTGTAGTCCGGGTTGTGCGCGAAGCCGGGGTACATCTTCGCCATCCGCGCGCGCGCCCGTTCGACGAATGCCTGCTCCTTGCCGCGCGGCACCAGCACGTAGTCCGGCGCGACGCAGGTCTGGCCCGCGTTGAGCGTCTTGCCGGCGATCAGGTTGTCCACCGCGTTGCCGAAGCGCGTATGGACGCCAATGATCGCCGGAGACTTGCCGCCGAGTTCGAGCGTGATCGGCGTCAGATGTTCGGCGGCCGCGCGCATCACTTCATGGCCGACCTTGGTCGAGCCGGTGAACAGTAAATGGTCGAACGGTTGCGCGCTGAATGCGGCGGCAAGCGCCGCGTCGCCGTTGACCACCGCGACGTGATCGCGCGAGAAGGTCTGGCCGATCAACTGCTCGAACAGCGCCGCCGTGCGCGGCGTCAATTCGGACATCTTGATGATCGCGCGATTGCCAGCGGTCAACGCGCTGATCAGCGGCCCGACGGCGAGCAGCACCGGATAATTCCACGGCACGATGATGCCGATCACGCCGAGCGGCTGCGGCACGACCTTCGCGCGCGCCGGCAGCAGCCATTTGTTGGTGCTGCGGTGCTGCGCTTTCATCCAGCGCTTGCCGTGTCTGAGCGCGGCGTCGATCTCCTCCTTCACCAGCAGGAACTCGGCAAGCAGCACTTCCTGTTTCGCGCGATTGCCGAAGTCCGCGCTCATCGCGTCGGCGAGCGCGTCGCGATTGTCGAGCATGACTTTGCGCAACGCTCGCAGATGCGTGGCGCGCGTGTCCCATGACGGATACGGCGCGTGCAGGTAAGCATCGCGTTGCTCGCGCAGCAGTGCTTCGAGCGCTGCGACCTCCGGCAAATCGTTCTTCATGTATGTCCACTCCCTGATGGGTAGCGTTGCGCGTCGGATCGCGCTTATTTGTGATTTGCGGATTCTGCTTTGGGCCGTGCGTGGACGTGTGCCCGAATCTCAAGCTGGAAAAGCCCGTTCGATGATCGCCGCGTGGTCGAACGTGGCCGGCAGCGTGCCGTACACACGGCCGCTTTCGCCGCAGCCATCGGCGAGACGGGTGGCGATGAACGCGTCGGCGATAGCGGCGGGCGCGTGTTTGACGAGCAGCGTGGCCTGCGCAATCAGCACGATCTGCTGTGCGATCCGCCGCGCCGAAGCTTCGAGCTGCCCGGCCGGGCTGTTGAGCGCGGCGGCCAGCTTGCCGAGCGCGGCGTGCAACGGCGGATGCGCCTGCGCATCGGCCTGCCACGCGGCGAACAGCGCTTGCGCCGCTTCCGGCTCGCGCTCCAGCGCGCGCAGCAGGTCGAGGCACATCACGTTGCCGGAGCCTTCCCAGATCGAATTCACCGGCGCTTCGCGATAGAAGCGCGCCATCGGACCGGTTTCGACGTAGCCGTTGCCGCCCCAGACTTCCATCGCCTCGCCGGTGAATTCCAGCGTGCGTTTGCAGACCCAGTACTTGGCCGCCGGCGTGACGATGCGCCGCCACGCGCGCTCGACGAGAGCGGCGGGGGAGGTGGACGACGCGTCGGCGGAGGCCTCGAACGCGCGCGCGAGACGCATGAACAGCACCGTCGCCGCTTCCGACTCCAACGCCAGATCGGCCAGTACGTTGCGCATCAGCGGCTGATCGGCCAGTTGCCGGCCGAACGCGCTGCGATGGCGCGCATGGTGGATCGCCTGCACCAGCGCCGCGCGCATCAACGCCGCGCTGCCGATCACGCAATCGAGCCGCGTGTAGTTGGCCATTTCGATGATGGTCGGCACGCCACGTCCTTCGTCGCCGATCATGATGCCGAACGCGTCGAGGAACTCGACTTCGCTGCTGGCATTCGAACGATTGCCGAGCTTGTCTTTCAGACGCTGGATCTGCACCGCGTTCTTGCTGCCGTCGGGTGCGAAGCGTGGCACGTAGAAGCACGACAGGCCCGTGTGATCGTGCGTGCGCGCAAGCACGAGATGGGCGTCGCATTGCGGTGCGGAGAAAAACCACTTATGGCCGACGAGCCGGTATGCGCCGCCACGGCCGCCGGCGGCGATCGCCTGCGCGCAGGTCTGATTGCTGCGCACGTCGGAGCCGCCTTGTTTCTCGGTCATGCCCATGCCGATCATCGCGGAAGTTTTCTGCGTGAGCGGCAAGTCACGCGGATCGTGCTCGCGCGCGTAGAGCTTGTCGCGCAGTGTGTCGAACAGCGCGGGTTCGCGCTGCAGCACCGGAATGCTGGCGAAGGTCATCGTCAACGGGCACAGCGAACCGGACTCGATTTGCGCATGCAGAAAGTAACCGGCGCAGCGCGCGACCATCGCGCCGCGTTGCGGATCGGAGAACGGCAACGCGTGCAGACCCTCGCGGCGCAACAGCGAGAGCAGCGTATGCCACGCAGGATGAAACTCCAGCGCGTCGATGCGCTCGCCGCGCGGGCTATGCGTGAACAACTCGGGCGTATGGCGGTTCGCCAGGTCGGCGAGCGCGAGCGTGTCGGGCGTGGTGAGCGCCGCGCCGTGCCGCAGCAGCGCGGCGCGATGCCAGCCGGCGCCGTCGCGCTCGAGCGCCGCGGACAACGCGACGTCGCTGGAAAACAGGTTGTAGTCCGCCAACTGCGGAGCCTGATTGGTCACGTCGTGAGTCTGGCCGAAGCTATGCCGTTCCATCTGCTGTCTCCGTTCACCGCAGGCTCGCCGGTCTGATCGACGGGGTGCTGTTTAATCGCCGCGTGTCATGCCGCACGCTGGGAGGATGGCGCGCGCCGCGCCATGCTTGAATGCCGCGCGCGGCCGGCCGGCGGCCGCACGCGCGTCTGTCATCATAGGGTCGCGACGGCCCTTCCGTTTAGAGTAATCGCTCTGGCGTGAGGCCGCCGCAGCGTCGGAACGCTCCCCTCCCTACAATGCCAGTAAAACGCACGTAGACAAGTGTGCACGAGACAGGGTTCGCGAGCAACGCGGGCCAGGAAGGTGTCGGCTTCTATCAGGTGACGCAGCGCGACGGACGCCGGTGCAGCGTTGCACGCGCTTATATCTACGACCGCGCGCGTCCCAATCTGCAGGCGATCGCCGACGCGACCGTGCTGCGCCTAACCTTCGACGGCAAGCGCGCGAGCGGCGTCGAGATCGTGCGCGGCGGCCGTACCGAAACGCTCGAAGCGCGCGCCGAGGTGGTGCTGGCGGCAGGCGCGTTCAATTCGCCGCAACTGCTGATGTGCTCGGGCATCGGGCCGGCGGCGCATCTGCAATCGCTCGGCATTGCCGTGCTGCACGATGCGCCGGAGGTCGGCCAGAACCTGATTGATCACGTCGATTTCACGATCAACAAGCGGGTGTCGTCGATCGAGCCGACTGGCTTTTCGGTGCGCGGCATTGCGCGGATGCTGCCGCAATTCGTCACCTTCATACGCGATGGGCGCGGCATGCTGTCGAGCAATGTCGCCGAGGCGGGCGGTTTCCTGAAGAGCCGCCCGACGCTCGAGCGGCCCGATCTGCAACTGCATTTCTGCGCGGCAATCGTCGACGATCACAACCGCCACATGCACTGGGGCCACGGTTATTCGCTGCATGTGTGCGTGTTGCGCCCGCACAGCCGCGGCGCCGTGACGCTGGCGAGCGCCGATGCGCGCACGGCGCCGGTGATCGATCCGCGTTTTTTCAGCGATGCACGCGATCTCGATCTGCTGGTGGACGGCGTGAAGATGGCGCGGCGCATTCTCGATGCGCCGTCGCTCGCGCTGCACGGCGGCACCGAGCTGTACACGCATGCGGGACAGTCGGACGCGGAGTTGCGCCGGACCATCGCCGAGCACGCGGACACGATCTACCACCCGGTGGCGACCTGCCGCATGGGCGGCGATGCGGGCTCGGTGGTCGATCCGCAACTGCGGGTGCGCGGCGTGACGGGGCTGCGGATTGTCGATGCGTCGGTGATGACGACGCTGATCGGCGGCAACACCAATTCGCCGACTGTGATGATCGGCGAGCGCGCGGCCGATCTGATCGCGGCGAGCCGCCGCGACGGGCCGACGGTGCTGAAGACGACGCAGGTGGGCGCCGGCGGAATGGCGGCGAATGCTGCTTGACGCACATCAAAATGCTGCGATCTGATTCTTAAGCCAGGAAAATTTAGGTCAACTTCGGTCAATTGTCATAAATTGTCCAGCTTCGATTTTGAGATTCCCCAAATCCTATAATCGCGCCTCGGGAAAGAGCGCGTCAGGTGGCGTGTCCGGAATCTCAAGGAAGCGAAGCGATGAGTCTCAATCTGATCCAGTTGGTTCAGTCCGTGCTGACGGACGGTGTCGTGCAACAACTGGCAGCCCGCCTGGGGCTGCCGCCTGACGCGACCCGGAAGGTGTTGGCAACCACCGGTCCGGCGCTCGTTGCCGGCCTGATGCAGAAGAGCGCGACGCTCGACGGCGCGCGCTCACTGTTCGCCACGATCCATTCGCCTGAGGTGAATGGGCATATCGCCGACCAGTTGCCGCAGCTGCTCGGCAGCACGAGCAGCGTGAGCCAGTTGGAAAGCGTTGGGCGGCATTTGCTCGAACGAGCGCTCGATCGCCGCGTCGATCTGGTCAGCGACGAAGTCGCCGCGCAAACCGGCGTGTCGGCGCACGCCACGCATGCGATCACGGGCATTGTCGGCGCAACGGTGTTCGGTGTGCTCAAGCGGCATTTTCTCGAAGGTCAGAGCAACGTCGGTCAGTTGCCGACTCTGCTGGGCCATCAGCTCCCAATCATTGCACCGTATCTGAACGACCGTCTGCTGGCCGCGCTGGGCATGGGCAGCGGCCTCGGCGCTTTCGCCGGCACCGTTCTGTCGCAGCTGAAAGCGGTTTCCGCGCACATCGACCATCCGACGCCCGCAGCCACGCCGATGCCAGAAGCCCTCGCGTCCGTTCAGGTGCCGGCGGACGCGGTGGAGCGCGAAGAGCGCCGGTCGCACGCGTGGCTCTGGTGGCTGCTCGCCGTCATCGCGGCGGTGCTGGCCTTTCTGTTCCTGCGCGGCGGGCATATTGAGGAAAGCGATGACCAGGCTGACGCGCGCACCAGCACGACAATGGCCGCCGCTGCGCAGCCTGCTTCCGCACCGGCCGTAGCTTCGGCCACGGTTGCGACCGGCGCGGTCGCCGCGTCGAGCGTCGAAGCCAGCGCCGCTGCCGCCGTGAGTACCCCGGCCGCCGCGGTCGCACCGACCAGGGACAGCCAGCTCACCTTAGCCACCGACGCAGCCGGCAAGCCGACGCTCACCGCCACGGTCGGCAGCGAAGCGGAAAAGACGCAACTCATCGACGAGCTGACCAGGCGCCTGGGCGCCTACAACTTCGTGCAGAACATCACGGTCGACCAGAACGTGAAGCCTGCCGATTGGCTCGCCCATCTCGACGGCCTGTTGCCGCTGATGACACTACCGGGCGCGGAAGTGAAAGTGGCCGGCACGCGCATCGAACTCAGCGGCAGCGCAGCCGACGCGAAGCTGGGCTGGCTCGACAAGCTGAAGTCGCTGTTCGGCGCGTCGTATCAGATTGGTTCGTTCGACGCCGCGCATGCCGTCGCCGACGCAACCGAGAACTTCCGCAACGCGATCAAAGGCCGGCTCACGCCCGACAGCACGTGCGCGCCAGCCGACATCGTCAAGGTGCTGAACCTGCAGGTGATCAACTTCGCGAGCGCGAGCGCCCGTGTGCCGGCCTTGGCGGTGGAAGATCTGAATCTGTCGGCGCGGGTGTTGAACGCCTGCGCGCACAGCGGAAAGGCGGCGCGGCTCGAAGTGTCCGGCTATTCGGATAACGTCGGCGGCGCGCAAGCCAATCTGCAACTGTCGAGGAAGCGCGCCCAGGCAGTGCGCGCGTATCTGGTCAAGGCAGGCGTGCCGGCCGGCTCGCTGATCGCGCATGGTTACGGCGATGCGAATCCCGTCACGAGCAATGACACGGCTGGCGGTCGATTCACCAACCGTCGCATCGAGTTCGTCGCGCAGCAGTAATTCCCGGCTGGGTGAGCGGGTATGAGATGCCGGCCGGTTCGCTGCGGCCGGCAGTGTGTCATTCGGCGGACGGCGTCTGCGTCGGCGCCGCCATGCCGGTCATGCCGATGCCCGGCCCCAGCATGAAATCGTCGCCGGCCTGGCCGGGCAACGCTTCGCGGGCGACTTCGAGCCACGCGCGTGCGGCGTGCGACAGATAACCATTGCGCCGCCAGCCGATCGCCATTTCCCACGGAATCTCCGGCTCCACCACCGGCAGGCAGGTGAACTGCGCGGGATCGAGACGGCGGCAATATGGCGCCGGCAGCAGCGCTATGCCGACGCCGGCCAGCACCAACGCCGCCATGAAATCCCAGTGCCCGCTTCGTCCGACGATGGTCGGCGCAAACCCCGCCGTGCGGCACGCGTTCAGTACCACGTCATTGAGCGCGAGGCTCTCGCCGTAGAACACGAACGGTTCGTTGACGAGTTGCGCGAGCGGCACCTCGTGCAAGTGGTCCCAGCGCGAGCCTGTACGCGCGACGAGCCACAGCAGTTGACGCGTCATCGGCAGCACATCGATATTTTCCGGATCGACCGGTTGCAGCACGCCACCCAACTCCAGCCCGCCATTGATCAGCGCCGCTTCGATCGCGCGCGAACCCTGCTCGAACAGCTTCAGCTCGATCTTCGGATAACGCTGGCGGAACGCGGCGATGGCCGGCGTGAACAGCGAACCGCCCATCGGCGGAATGCCGATGGTCAGTTCGCCGCGGCCGAGCGTGTCGAGATCGTTCAGTTCGGCCTGCAATTGCGCGTGCGCCGCCAGCACGTCCTGACCGCGCTGGTAGACGATCCGGCCGGCGTCGGTCAACACCATCTGGCGCCCGTCGCGCAACAACAGCGGCGAGCCGATCTCGTCTTCCAGCGACTTGACCATCTTGCTGATGGTCGGCTGCGTGACGAACATCTGCTCGGCCGCGACGGTGAAACTCTGTTGGCGAACCACTTCGACGAAATACCGCAGCGCACGTAGTTCCACGATCTCGGGTTCCAGAATTCCAGATTGGAATGATTTGAATGATTGTAAGTCATTATATTTATGTTGCAGTGCAACCCATGCTGACTTTCATTCGAAGTCATCCAGGGATTGCCATGACGACGCCGGTTCTCGCCCGTTTTGCCCGCGCCGGCCGCGCAAGCGGTGCACTGCGCGTCGCGCGGATCGTTGTGCAGAGCGCCGCGCTGGCGGGGTAATGGTCCTGCTGGCGCCGATGCTGGGGCTGCTGCCGATTTGAGGGGACGCCTCCCCGACGCTGCGCGCACGGCTTCGCGCCCCCGCGTTTTCGAGATGGGCGCCGCAAGAAGAGAGGTAACATGAACCGATTTTCACCGTTGACCCGCGCGCGCCCGCGATGATGACACCCCTTTCGATCCTCATTCCCTGCTACAACGGCGCGGCCACGCTCGCGCGCGCGCTGCAAAGTTGCCTGATTCAGCCTGAAGCGGCGCAGATCGTCGTGGTGGACGACGGTTCGACCGATGCGTCCGCGGACATCGTCGCCCATTACGGCGGCCTCGACCCGCGCGTCGGCCTGCTGCGCATGCCACACAACGGCGGCCCGGCGCGGGCGCGCAACTGGGGCGCGTTACATGCGTCACAAGATCTGCTCGCTTTCCTCGACGCCGACGATGAATACCTGCCCGGCGCGCTGGCCGCCGCGAGTGCGTTCCTCACGCAACATCCCGCGGAAGTCTCGGTGCGGCTCGACGTCGAGTACACGGATTTTCCCGCCGAACTCACCGCTCACCCCGACTTCGCGGCGCACGCGCAGACGCTCAGCAATACGGTGCCGAGCAGCCTGATCATCCGTCGTGCGGTGTACGCAGCGCTCGGCGGCTTTCCGATGGATGATGCGTTTCGACGCATCGGCGGTGAAGACGGCGCGTTGTCGTGGGCGCTGCGCGAGATTTTCGGCAACCCGCGTCTGGACGACGTGAAACGCGTGCGCATGCACTACCACGCGGGCATCCACGCCGAACGCTACTTCCGCGTCGCACTGGGACTGCAGATCCCGCCCCCCGCCGATGTCGCCGATGCGTTCCGCTTCTCCAGGCAGTTCCTCGACACCGCTCGCGCGGGCGTCAAGCAATTGCGCGCGGCCAGGGTGATCGATGGCTGACGTCTGCCGCGCGGGCTGTGCCGGATAACACCGCGCAAATAACGCCGCGTAAGCGTGAGCCAACAGCCGCGTGCCGCCGGAGCGCCAGGCCGCCGCCATGCTCCACACACCGCAACTCGCCGCGTCGATAATCCGATCCGCGTCCCCACGCCCCGAAGCCATCTCTATTTGCTACAATCGCCGTTCGTCTTCGAGGAGCGTTGCGACGGGTACCGCGAATCCGCATATTCGCCGGCCGCCCGCCAGGCTCGAAGGCTTCAATCGGAGGGCTCGGATGCGCATAGCGCTGTCCCATCCACCGCATCGAACCGCGCTCACGTCAAATTTCTAGTCAATTTCTTAGAAAGGAGGGCGTGATGAACGCCGCAGTTATCGATTCGCAAGCTTCCAAAGATTTCATCGTTGCCGATATGTCGCTCGCCGACTGGGGCCGCAAGGAACTCACCATTGCCGAGACGGAAATGCCCGGTCTCATGCAAACGCGTGACGAGTACAAGGTGCAGCAGCCGCTGAAGGGCGCGCGCATTGCAGGTTCGCTGCACATGACGATCCAGACCGGCGTGCTGATCGAGACGCTCACCGCGCTCGGCGCCGACGTCCGCTGGGCCTCGTGCAACATCTTCTCGACCCAGGATCACGCCGCCGCCGCAATCGCCAAGGCCGGCACGCCGGTATTCGCGTTCAAGGGCGAATCGCTCGACGAATACTGGGAATTCTCGCACCGCATTTTCGAATGGCCGAACGGCGAATCCGCCAACATGATCCTCGACGACGGCGGCGACGCCACGTTGCTGCTGATCCTCGGCTCGAAGGCCGAGAAAGACCGTTCGGTGATCTCGAAGCCGACCAACGAAGAAGAAGTCGCGCTGTACAAGTCGATCGCCTCGCACCTCGACGCCGACCCGACGTGGTACTCCACGCGTCTCGCGCACATCCAGGGCGTGACGGAAGAAACCACCACCGGCGTGCACCGTCTGTATCAGATGGAAAAGGAAGGCCGCCTGCCGTTCCCGGCGATCAACGTCAACGATTCGGTCACCAAGTCCAAGTTCGACAACCTGTACGGCTGCCGTGAGTCGCTGGTCGACGGCATCAAGCGCGCCACCGACGTGATGATCGCGGGCAAGATCGCGGTCGTCGCCGGTTACGGGGACGTGGGCAAGGGCTGCGCGCAATCGCTGCGCGGTCTGGGCGCGACCGTGTGGGTCACCGAAATCGATCCGATCTGCGCACTGCAGGCCGCGATGGAAGGCTACCGCGTCGTGACGATGGAATACGCGGCCGACAAGGCCGACATCTTCGTGACGGCGACCGGCAACTACCACGTGATCGGCCACGACCATATGAAGGCGATGCGCCACAACGCGATCGTCTGCAACATCGGTCACTTCGACTCGGAAATCGACGTCGCGTCGACCCGTCAGTACCAGTGGGACAACATCAAGCCGCAAGTCGACCACATCATTTTCCCGGACGGCAAGCGCGTGATCCTGCTGGCTGAAGGCCGCCTCGTGAACCTGGGTTGCGCGACGGGCCACCCGTCGTTCGTGATGTCGAACTCGTTCACGAACCAGACGCTCGCGCAGATCGAACTGTTTACGCAAGGCAAGAAGTACGAGAACAAGGTGTACGTGCTGCCGAAGCATCTGGACGAGAAGGTCGCACGCCTGCATCTGGCGCGCATCGGCGCGAACCTGACCGTGCTGTCGGACGCGCAGGCCGGCTACATCGGCGTCGACAAGAACGGTCCGTTCAAGCCGAACCACTACCGCTATTAAGCACGCGGGCGGTTTAAACGCATGACGGTTTGAAGACAGGGCGGCGCGTAATGCGCCGCCTGGTTCGCCATGCCCGCCTTTCCCCGCGCTTTTTCCCGTAAACGGACATCCTGCCTAGAAGGAGCTCTACATGACCGTGCTGCTGACCTGGCTGATCAACGCGCTTGCGCTCCTGATCATCACCTACCTCGTTCCGTCGATCCATATCCGCAGTTTCGGCACCGCCTTGATCGTCGCGGTGGTGCTTGGGTTGATCAACACGGTGCTGCGACCGGTGCTGATCCTGTTGACGCTGCCCGTCACGATCGTCACGCTCGGACTCTTCATCCTGGTGGTCAATGCGCTGTGCTTCTGGCTGTGCGCGTCGCTGCTGAAGGGCTTCGAAGTGTCGGGTTTCTGGTCGGCGTTCTTCGGCTCGATTCTGTACAGCATCGTTTCGTGGCTGCTGTCCGCGCTTATTTTCGGCAACCGCAATCTCGGTTGATCTACTGAATCATGAATCCGATCGAACTTTCATTCGAATTCTTCCCGCCGAAAACGCAGGAAGGCATCGACAAGCTGCGCGCCACGCGCGCGCAACTCGCGCTGCTCAAGCCCAAATTCGTGTCCGTCACGTTCGGCGCCGGCGGCTCGACGCAACAGGGCACGCTCGATACCGTCATCGACATGGCGAAGGACGGACTCAACGCGGCGCCGCACCTGTCGTGCATCGGCTCGTCGAAAGAGAGCCTGCGCGCGATCCTCAACGAGTACCGCGCGCATGGCATTCGCCACATCGTCGCGCTGCGCGGCGATCTGCCGTCCGGCATGGGCGCAGTCGGCGAACTGCGCTATGCGTCGGACCTGGTGAGCTTCATCCGCGCCGAGTTCGGCGACTGGTTCTGGATCGAGGTGGCCGGCTATCCGGAGTACCACCCGCAGTCGCGCTCGCCGCGTCACGACCTGGAAAACTTCGCCAACAAGGTGAAGGCCGGCGCCAATTCGGCGATCACGCAGTACTTCTTCAACGGGGACGCGTATTTCCGTTTCGTCGACGACGCGCGCAAGCTCGGCGTGGAAGTGCCGATCGTGCCGGGCATCATGCCGATCACGAATTCCTCGCAACTGATGCGTTTCTCGGAAATGTGCGGCGCTGAAGTGCCGCGCTGGATCGCACGCCGGCTGGAAAGCTTCGGCGACGATCGCGAGTCGATTCGCGCGTTCGGGCTGGACGTGGTGACGGACCTGTGCAAGCGGCTGATCGACGCCAGGGTGCCCGGTCTGCATTTCTATACGCTGAACGGCGCCGCGGCGACCAAGGCGATCTGCGAACGGCTCGGCGCTTAAGCTGGGTTGCAGGCAATCCGCGCGGCTGCAACGGCCGCGCGGGCTCGCCCTAGTCCGACAACTTCCGCACGTAGAGCTGATACAACGGCGCGGACAGCACTTCCAGCTTGCGGAAGTTCAAATTGACGAACGCGTCGATCGCGGGCTTCGGGCAGCGCAGCGGGTCTTTGCCTGACGGCAACTGCTCCGCCCATAGATAGTCGTCGAACGCGATGATTCCGCCTACCTTCAATAGCTTGAAGCCGAGCACGGCATCCGCCAGCACGTCCGCGGCCTGGTGCGAACCGTCCACATAGACGAAGTCGAAATAGCCCTTCTTGCCGTCGGCGAGCAAACGCGCGAGGCAATCGTCCGAGTATCCCTTGTGCACGACGAGCTGGGCGCGCCCCGCGTGTTTGCCGGCGGCCAGCGCCACGTTGTGATGAAACCGAGATTCGACCGTGTGCATGTCGGCCGGCGCGACGCCGCCGGCCTGGTGCTCAATGCCGCCTTCCCAGCTATCAATGCAGTGCAGTTCGATCGGGTGACGCGGCGCCAGCGTGTCGATCAGATAGCAGGCACTCGCGCCTTCGTACGAGCCAATTTCGAGAATCCTGGCTGGCGAGTAGTGCGTCATCAACTGATCCCACACGCCTTTTGCGAGCACATCGAACCAGTTGTTGGTGAATTGATACAAAGTCATGGTGTCAATTAAGAGTTCGCCTAAATCGATCATTATGGCGCGCCGGTTATTTCAAAAAAGATCGCCGCAGGCGTCCGACATCGCGTCGAATAGCGTGGTAAGTCCCTGTTGAAGCTCATTTTTGTGCTGTCTATGATCGAAATGCAGCTGACCCGGCTGCTGTGCGGAGGACGATATGACAGTGTCAAAAAGGCTGTTTGCGGTTCACCAGTTCTGCCTGCCCGCTCTCGCTGCCTTCGCGGTCGCCGCGAGCGGCATGGCGCCCGTCGCGGTGCAAGCGGCCACGCTACCCGACAAAACCCTCGTGTTCTGCTCCGAAGGCAGTCCGGCGGGCTTCGACACCGCGCAATACACGACGAGCGTCGAATTCAGCGCCGGTTCGTACACGGTCTATAACCGGTTGATCGAGTTCGCGCACGGCAGCACCGACATCGAACCGGGCCTCGCCGAAAAATGGGAGGTGTCGCCGGACGGCCTGACCTACACGTTCCATCTGCGCCACGGCGTGAAATTCCAGACCACGTCATTCTTCAAGCCGACGCGCGAATTCAACGCCGACGACGTCGTTTTCACCTACGAGCGGATGCTCGATCCTGATCAGCCATTCCGCAAGGCGTACTCAGTGCCGTTTCCGTATTTCACCGATCTCGGCCTCGCCAAGAACATCACGAAGATCGAGAAAGTCGATCCGTACACGGTGCGTTTCACGCTGAAGGACGTCGATGCGCCGTTTTTGCAGCAGATCGCGATGCCGTTCGCGTCGATCCTGTCGGCTGAATATGCCGATCAATTATTGAAAGCTGGCAAAGCTTCCGATATCAATCAATATCCGGTCGGCACCGGCCCGTTCATTTTCCGCAGCTACACGAAGGACGACACGATTCGCTTCGACGGTAATCCCGATTACTGGAAACCGGGCGTGGTCAAAGTCGGCAAACTGATATTCGCGATTACGGTCGATCCGGCGGTGCGCCTGCAAAAACTGAAACGCGGCGAATGCCAGGTGATGTCGTATCCGCGTCCCGCCGATATCCCGGCGGTGAAAGCCGATTCATCGCTCGCCATGCCGAGCGAGGTGGGTTTCAACCTTGGCTATATCGCGTACAACACCACGAAGAAGCCGCTCGACAACGTAACGGTGCGCCGCGCGCTCGACATGGCGATCAACAAAAAAGCGATTATCGAGTCGGTCTACCAGGGCGCCGGCCAGGCGGCGACCAACCCGATGCCGCCGACGCAATGGGGCTACGACAAGAAGCTGAGGGACGCCCCGTACGACACCGACAAGGCGAAAGCGCTGCTGAAACAGGCCGGTTATCCCGACGGCTTCGACCTGACGCTGTGGGCCATGCCGGTGCAACGGCCGTATAACCCGAACGCGCGCCTGATGGCGGAAATGCTGCAGGCCGACTGGGCGAAAATCGGCGTAAAAGTGAAGATCGGCACCTATGAATGGGGCGAGTACATTCGCCGCGGCCATGCGGGAGAGCATGAAGCGATGCTGATTGGCTGGACCGGCGATTACGGCGATCCGGATAACTGGCTCGCGGTATTGCTGGGTTGCGACGCGGTGAATGGCAGTAACTTTTCCAAGTGGTGCTACAAGCCTTACGACGATCTGATCAAAAAAGGCCGCGGCACCACCGACATGGCCGAGCGCACCAAGGCTTATACCGAAGCGCAGGAAATCTTTAAAGACCAGGTGCCGTTCACGCCGATCGCCCATTCCACGGTGTATCAGCCGATCAGCAAGAACGTCGTGGGCTTCAAGATCGACCCGTTCGGCCCGACGCAATTCATGAACGTCGGCCTGAAATAAGCGCGGCGGCCCGTTTTTTTGCGTTATCTGCCCGCTACAGCCGCACGCTCCGGCCCGCGCCGGCGTGCGGCTGGTCTTATGCCCGAAGTGTTTCCGATCGTCAACAAAGGGAATTTCTTCCGCTTGTTGATGCGAGCCAAGCTCAAGTAATATCGCGCTACGCTGGCGGGAGCCGGCCCTGAACCTGGAGAAAACATGAAGCAAAACAATCTGTTGCGCGCCGCGCGTGTTACGACGCTCGTCGCAGCTGCAGTGGCATCGCTGGTGGGCGCGAACAGTGCGCATGCCGAGATTCCGAACAAAACGCTCGTCTACTGCTCGGAAGGCAGCCCTGCGGGTTTCGATCCGGCCCAATACACGACGGGTGTCGACTTCACGGCCAACACGTTCACCGTTTATAACCGCCTCGTCGAATTCGAACGCGGCGGCACCAAGGTCGAACCGGGCCTCGCGGAAAAGTGGGATGTGTCGGCGGACGGCAAGACCTATACGTTCCATCTGCGCCATGGCGTCAAATACCAGACCACGCCGTTCTTCAAGCCGACGCGTGAATTCAACGCCGACGACGTCGTGTTCACGTTCCAGCGCATGCTGGACACGAACCAGCCGTTCCGCAAGGCCTACCCGGTGCAGTTCCCGTACTTCACCGACATGGGTCTCGACAAGCTGATCACCGGCGTCGAAAAGGTCGACCCGTACACGGTCAAGTTCACGCTGAAGGAAGTCAACGCGCCGTTCATCCAGAATCTGGCGATGGAATACGCGTCGATCCTGTCGGCCGAATACGCCGACAAGCTGCTGAAGGCCGGCAAGGCTGCCGACATCAACCAGTTCCCGGTCGGCACCGGACCGTTCATTTTCCGCAGCTACACGAAGGACGCGACGATCCGCTTCGACGGCAATCCGGAATACTGGAAGCCGAATGCGGTGAAGATCTCCAAGCTGATCTTCTCGATCACGCCGGACGCCGGCGTGCGCGTGCAGAAGATCAAGCGCGACGAATGCCAGGTGATGAGCTATCCGCGTCCGGCCGACATCGCGCCGCTGAAGGCTGAGCCGAACATCGACATGCCGTCGCAGCCGGGCTTCAACCTGGGCTACCTCGCGTACAACGTGACGCACAAGCCGGTCGACAAGGTTGAAGTGCGCCAGGCGCTCGACATGGCGATCAACAAGAAGGCGATCATCGAATCGGTGTACCAGGGCGCGGGCCAGCTGGCCACCAATCCGATGCCGCCGACCCAATGGTCGTTCTACAAGGACCTGAAGGCGGCGCCGTACGATCCGGACAAGGCCAAGGCATTGCTCGCGAAGGCCGGCTATGCGAACGGCTTCGACCTCACGCTGTGGGCAATGCCCGTGCAACGCGCGTACAACCCGAACGCCCGTCTGATGGCGGAAATGATTCAGGCCGACTGGGCCAAGATCGGCGTGAAGGCGAAGATCGTCACCTACGAATGGGGTGAGTACATCAAGCGCGCGCACGCGGGCGAGCACGACACGATGCTGATCGGCTGGACCGGCGACAACGGCGATCCGGACAACTGGCTCGGCACGCTGCTCGGCTGCGACGCGGTAAACGGCAACAACTTCTCGAAGTGGTGCTACAAGCCGTTCGACGACCTGATCCAGAAGGGCCGTGTCACGTCCGACGTGGCCGCGCGCACGAAAGCTTACGTCGAGGCGCAGCGGATCTTCGCGCAGCAACTGCCGTTCTCGCCGATCGCCCACTCGACGGTCTACCAGCCGGTCAGCAAGAAGGTGGTCGACATGCGTATCGAACCGCTCGGCTACGCGCGCTTCGACGGCGTCAGCGTCAAGTGATACAGCAGCAACTTAGCAGCAACTGAGCCGTACAATTCGCGCAGTACACTTTTCGCACGGTTAGAAAACTGGTCGAAATGGTCCGGCGACCGGGGTCACAAGCCCTTGTCGCCGGTTGCGTTTTTTCTTGACCAAGACCATAGGGACGAACCATGTTCCGCTTTGTTTTGCGCCGCATCGGCATGGTGATACCGACCTTCATCGGCATCACGATCCTCGCGTTCGCGCTGATTCACCTGATACCGGGCGACCCCATCGAAGTGATGATGGGCGAGCGCGGCGTCGATCCCGCGATGCACGCCGCAGCAATGCACCGGCTCGGACTCGACGAGCCCCTGCCGATGCAGTACGTCCACTACATCGGACGCGCGCTGCACGGCGACCTCGGCACCTCGATCATCACCAACACCAGCGTGATGGGCGAATTCCTCGCACGCTTTCCCGCCACCGTCGAACTGTCGATGTTCGCGCTACTGTTCGCGCTGATCGTCGGCTTGCCGGCGGGCGTGTTCGCCGCACTCAGGCGCGGCACGGTGGTCGATCACGGCGTGATGGGCACGGCGCTGACCGGCTACTCGATGCCGATCTTCTGGTGGGGCTTGATCCTCATCATGGTGTTCTCGGTGAAGCTCGGCTGGACGCCGGTGTCGGGCCGCATCGCGGTCGAATACGACATTCCGCACGTGACCGGCTTCATGCTGATCGACGCGCTGATGTCCACCGACGAAGGCGCGTTCAAGTCCGCGCTGAGCCACCTGATCCTGCCCGCGATCGTGCTCGGTACGATTCCGCTGGCGGTCGTCGCGCGGATGACGCGTTCGTCGATGCTCGAAGTGCTGCGCGAGGATTACATCCGCACCGCGCGCGCGAAGGGCTTGTCACCGGCGCGCGTGATCGTCGTGCATGCGTTGCGCAACGCGCTGATTCCGGTGGTCACGGTGATCGGCTTGCAGGTCGGCACGCTGCTTGCTGGCGCGGTGCTGACCGAGACACTGTTCTCGTGGCCGGGTATCGGCAAGTGGCTGATCGACGCGATCGGCCGGCGCGACTATCCGGTCGTGCAGGGCGGTATCCTGATGATCGCCACGCTGGTGATCGTCGTGAACCTCGTCGTCGATCTCTTGTACGGCGTGCTGAATCCGCGCATTCGCCATACGAGGTAAGCCCAAAATGGCAGACATTCAAAATACAGTCCCCCAAGCGGTTACGCCACCCAGTGGCCGCGCCATTGCCGCCCGTGAATTCTGGGCGAACTTCTCGCGCAACCGTGGTGCGGTCAGCGCCGGCATCATCGTGCTGGTGTTGATCTTCGTCGCGATCTTCGCGCCGCTGATCGCGCCGCACAGCCCGATCGAGCAGTACCGCGACTTCGTGAAGATCCCACCCGCGTGGCTCGAAGGCGGCAACTGGAAGTTCATTCTCGGCACCGACGAAGCGGGCCGCGACATCCTCTCGCGTCTGATGTACGGCGCGCGGCTGTCGTTCTGGATCGGCTTCGTGTCGGTCGTGCTCGCGCTGATTCCGGGCATCGTGCTCGGGCTGATCGCGGCGTTCTTCGAGAAGTGGGCCGACACGCCGATCATGCGCATCATGGACGTGCTGCTCGCGTTGCCGTCGCTGCTGCTCGCGGTGGCGGTGGTCGCGATCATCGGCCCCGGTCTCGTCAACACGATGTTGGCGATCGCGATCGTCGCGCTGCCCGGCTATGTGCGTTTGACGCGCGCGTCGGCACAAGGCGAGTTGCAGAAGGAGTATGTGACGGCTTCACGTGTTGCAGGCGCCGGTACCTTGCGTTTGATGTTCTCGCAAGTACTGCCGAACTGCACCGCGCCGCTGATCGTGCAGGCCACGCTGGGTTTCTCGTCGGCGATTCTCGACGCCGCCGCGCTCGGCTTTCTCGGGCTCGGCGTGCAACCGCCGTCGGCGGAGTGGGGCGCGATGCTGGCCTCGGCGCGCGATTACATCGACAGCGCATGGTGGATCGTCACGATGCCGGGTCTGTCCATCCTGATCTCGGTGCTCGCGATCAATCTGCTCGGCGACGGGCTGCGCGACGCACTCGATCCCAAACTCAAACGGATGGCCTGACATGAGCACTCTATTGACCATCCGCAATCTGGCGGTGAACTTCAGCGGACTGCCCGCGGTCGACCGGATCAACCTCGACGTCGCGCCGGGTGAAGTGGTCGGCGTGGTCGGCGAATCGGGCTCGGGCAAGAGCGTGACGATGATGGCGCTGATGGGCCTGATCGACGCGCCCGGCAAAGTCACCGCGGACGAAATCACCTTCAACGGCAAGGATCTGCTGAAGGCATCGGCGACGGAGCGCCGCAGGATCATCGGCAAAGACATCGCGATGGTGTTCCAGGACGCGCTCACCAGTCTGAATCCGAGCTACACGGTCGGCTATCAGATCAAGGAAGTGCTGAAGCTGCACGAGGGCCTGCGCGGCAGCGCGCTCGACAAACGCGCGCTGGAGCTGCTCGATCAGGTCGGCATTCCCGATCCGAAAGGCCGCATCGGCTCGTTTCCGCATCAGATGTCGGGCGGCATGAACCAGCGCGTGATGATCGCGATGGCGATTGCCTGCAACCCGAAGCTGCTGATCGCCGACGAACCGACCACCGCGCTCGACGTGACGATCCAGGCGCAGATCATGGAGCTGCTGATCAAGTTGCAGAAGGAACGCGGCATGGCGCTCGTGCTGATCTCGCACGATCTCGCGGTGGTGTCCGAGGTCGCGCAGCGCGTCGCGGTCATGTACGCTGGCGAAGTGATCGAGACCAACAAGGTGCCGGATATCTTCGCCGCGCCGCATCATCCGTACACGGAAGCGTTGCTGGCGGCGATTCCCGAGCACAATGTCGGCGCGGTGCGGCTTGCTGCGTTGCCGGGCATGGTGCCGGGGCGCGACGACCGGCCCAAAGGCTGTCTGTTCGCACCGCGCTGCAAGTACGTGGTCGACGACTGCATGAAGGCGCGGCCCGCGCTTGCGCCGATGCAAGGTCATGCCGAAGTGGCGCGCGTGCGCTGCATCAAACCCCTGAACCTGAGCGGCGACGCCAACGTTCACACCCGTGGAGGCGCACGATGAACGCAGTACTCGAAACGCGGCGCCAGTCGGGCCATGCGGGCGATCACGTGCTGGTCGCCGACCGGCTCGCGCGTTACTACACGGTCAAGCGCGGCATGTTCGCATCCGGCACGGTGAAGGCGCTCAACGGTGTGTCATTCGTGCTCGAGCGCGGCAAGACGCTGGCGGTGGTCGGCGAATCCGGCTGCGGCAAGTCCACGCTCGCGCGCCAGCTGACGATGATCGAAGCGCCCAGCGCGGGCCGTCTGCTGATCGACGGCGAGGACGTGGCCGGCGCCGATCACGCGAAGATCGCGGCGCTGCGGCGGCGCGTGCAGATGGTGTTCCAGAACCCGTTCGCGTCGCTCAATCCGCGCAAGACCGTCGAGCAGACGCTCGGCGAGCCGCTCGCGATCAACACGCAACTGAGCGCCACCGAACGCACCGAACGGATCGCGCAGATGATGCGCACCGTCGGCCTGCGTCCCGAACATGCGAAGCGCTATCCGCATATGTTCTCCGGCGGCCAGCGACAGCGCGTGGCGATTGCGCGCGCGATGATTCTCGACCCGCAGATCGTGGTCGCGGATGAACCCGTGTCGGCGCTCGACGTGTCGATCCAGGCGCAGATCCTGAATCTGTTCATGGATTTGCAGGAGCAGTTCAAGACCAGCTACGTGTTCATCTCGCACAATCTGTCGGTGGTCGAGCATATCGCCGACGATGTGATGGTGATGTACTTCGGCGGCGTGGCGGAGCTCGGCGACAAGAAGCGGATCTTCTCGAAGCCGCGGCATCCCTACACGCGTGCACTGATGTCGGCGACACCTTCGATCTTCGAGGCGGATCGCACCATCAAGATCAAGCTGCAAGGTGAAATGCCGTCGCCATTGCATCCGCCTGCGGGTTGCACGTTCCATCAGCGCTGCCCGTATGCGATCGACCGTTGCCGCACTGAAGAACCGAAGCTGCGTGAAGTGGATGGCCGTCAGGTATCGTGTCACCGCGCCGAGGAGGTGGGGGACGTGGATGCCTGATGCGGTGGCGGCGCGTCGTCTTGCGCGCCGCTTGCGTGATGGCGGCTGCGGTGCTGCTTTCGCGCGGCGCTGGAGAGCGCGTGCACTGAACGGTGCCGCGCTCCTCGGCGTATGTTGTGTTCTTCATCTGGGCACTGGAGCGGTCGGCGTCGCGCGCGCGGCTGGCGCGGCGGCCAATACGCCGGCCCAGGCGGGGCGCCCGGCGGTGCCGGTGCCGAGCTTGCCGGCGCCGCCACGCGCGAGCTTGCCGGGCTTCAATCCGCCGCCCGCCGCACCTGGCACCACGGCAAGCGGCCCGGTGCGTACGCAGCCGGCGCGCATGCCGTTCTATGTCGCGACACGCGGCACGACCACCATCTACGTGCTGGGCACGCTGCACGTCGGCGATCCCGCCGACTATCCCGCCGCACAGCCGTTCCGCGCGCCGATCCTCGCCGCTCTCGCCGCGTCGCCGACGCTGGCGCTCGAACTCTCACCCGACGAACTGCTGGTCTCGCAAGACGACGTGTCGAAGTACGGCGTGTGCCGGCACGACTGTCTGCCAGGTTCGTTGCCCGAGCCTTTGTGGCACAAGCTCGCTTTGCGTCTGCGCGGCAATCCCGCCGCGCTCGATGCGATCAAGAAGATGCGGCCGTGGCTCGCGTCGCTGGTGGTCGAAACCTACGATTCGCTGAGTGCCGGTTTGCAGACCGAGTACGGCACGGAAGCGCAATTGCAGAACGTGTATCTGAAGACGCGCGGCAAGATCGTCGGTCTTGAAACGTTGCCGCAACAGATGCGCGCGTTCACGGGGCTCTCGCTTGCACAGCAGCGCGAAATGCTCGCGCAGGATCTCGTGCAGACGCCCGCGCAAAACGTCGCCGATGTGCGCGCGCTGCATCGGCTGTGGCGGGTCGGTGATGCCGATGCGATCGCCGCGTGGCAGACCGCGAAATCCGAAAACCTGGCGCGCGACAAGCGCGTCTCCGATTCGATCGACAACAGGATTGTCTATGAGCGCAACCGGCGCTTCGTGTCGCGGATGCTGCAGCTCGCCGCACCGAACAAACCGGTGTTCGTGGCGATAGGCGCGCTGCATCTGGGCGGGCCTAAGGGCGTGTTGCAGTTGTTGCGGCAGCGCGGGTTTGTGGTGGAGCCGGGGTGAGGTTAGTGCGCCTGTAGCGTGTCGGAGACCTCCGCCACCACCGTCGCCCAATCGCCCGCCGTCTTCTGCCGGAACAGTCTCATCCCCGGATACCACGGCGTATCGCTGCGCGCTTCCAGCCAGCGCCAGTCGGAGTTGGCGGGCAGCAGCAGCCACACCGGCTTGCCCAGCGCGCCCGCCAGGTGCGCGACGCCGGTGTCCACGGCGAGCACCAGATCGAGATTCATGATCAGCGCGGCGGTCTCTTCGAAGCTGCTCAGGCAGGCGGTGAAATCGTGCGCGCGGAAGGCTGGCGGCGCGTCGGCCAACTGCGCATGCGCCGGGCCCTTCTGCAGCGCATACCAGGCGATGTGCTTCAATTCGCTCAACGCGCTCAGGTCGGCCAGCGTCATCGACCGGTAGCGGTCGTTGCCGAACGTGGGACTGCCGGCCCAGACCAGACCCACTTTGCGTTTCGATTTGTCGGCCGGACCCACCCGCCTGCGCCATGCCTTGAGCTTCGCTTTGTCGGCGAACAGGTACGGCAGCTCAGCCGGGATGGTGGACAGTTCCGTGCCGACACAGGACGGCACGCTCATCATCGGCACCCAGAAATCGTACTCGCGCCCGGGCTTGCCGCTGAACGCGTGATTCACGCCCGGTATGCGTTCGACCAGCGGCAGCAGCGGCTCGCGCACGCAGAGGTCGACCGTCGCGCCGCGCTGCTGCAGCACGCGAGCGAAGCGCAGGAACTGGAAGTGGTCGCCGAATCCCTGTTCGCCGACCACCAGCAGACTCCGCCCGTCGAGCGGCTCGCCATGCCATTCGGCGAGGTCCGGCACCGCGATCGCGTCGTAGTCCTGCTTGCGCCAGCGCAGCGCGAACTCCGCCCAGCCTTGCTTGTAATCGCCGCGCTTGAGCAGCAGCCACGCGAGATTCTGATGCGCGTCCGCGTAGTGAGGATCGAGCGCGAGCGCCTGCCGATAGAAGCCTTCCTCTTCGTCCAGCCGGCCTTGCGCGGCGAGCGAACCGCCGAGGCACACGAGGTGGGTTGGAATCGGCTTGAGCGCGACCGCGCGCCGGTAATGCGCTTCGGCGCCCGCATAGTCGCCGAGCCGGCCGATCAGGCTGCCCAGATTGACGTGCGCCTCCGCGTAATCCGCACGCAGCGCCAGCGCCCGCTCGAAACTGGCGATGGCGGCATTGTGACGGCCTTGCGCGTGATACGCATTGCCCGCGTTGAAGTGCGCTTCCGCGAGGTTCGGGTCGAGCGCCAGCACGTCGCGATAGCTCGCCAGCGCTTCGTCGAAACGGCCGAGCCTGCTCAGCACCGTGCCGATGTTCAGATGCGCGTCGACCATCGCGGGGTTCGACGTCAGTGCGAGCCGGTATTGTTCGAGCGCTTCGTTCAGCGCGCCTTGCGCTTGCAGCGCGACGCCGAAGTTGTTGCGCGCGTCGGCGAAATCCGGCTGGAGTTGCAGCGCCTGGTCGTAGCAGATCGTCGCTTCGTCGAGATGGCCGAGCGCGGCGGCCACCAGACCACGGTTGCTCCAGCAGGCGGCGTCGTGGCGATCGAACTTGAGCGCGCGGCTCATCAGGCTGGCGGCTGCGTCGTATTGGCCGCGTTGATAGTGCAGCACGCCGAAGTAGTGCAGCGCCCTCGTATGCGTGGGATCGACTGCAAGGGCTTCACGGTAGAAGGGTTCAGCGGCGTCGAGCCGGCCGGCCTGGTGTGCGGCGAGCGCAGTGTCGATCAACGAGGTGACGTGTGCGGCGGCGGCCGGCCGCGCGGTGCGGCCGCCGTCGCGGCGGGATGGATGTTCCATGGACACCTGCTGGGGAGCGCAAGCGGCGCGCATTGCACGCACCGGCGCGGTGGATGGGAGACCATCCGTGATCTTATGTGCCGCCCCTCTGTCCCGACGATCGGAACTTTCCTAATTCGGTCGCGCGTCATGCGCGATGAGTCTGCTGCAGCGATGTATCGCAGCGGCAGCTTGCGATACATCGGTACATGCCGCCTGTGAATGCAGGCGCCCTATAGGAACATCAGGAAATTCAACAGAAAGATGTTGATGACCAGCAGTGGCAGCGCGGTGGGAATCTGCACCTTGATCACCGCATTCTTGTCCGGCAGTTCCAGCAGCGCGGCCGGCACCATGTTGAAGTTCGCGGCCATCGGCGTCATCAGCGTGCCGCAGTAGCCGGAGAACATGCCGATCGCGACCATCACGGCCGGATTGCCATGAAACACGCCGACCAGAATCGGCACGCCGACGCCGCCCGTCATCACCGGGAACGCGGCGAAGCCGTTGCCCATCACCATCGTGAACAGCGCCATGCCGATGCAGTACACGGCCACCGCGACGAAGCGGTAGTCGAGGCTGATGTACGACGTGGTCACGTGCGCGACCGCCTTGCCGACGCCGGCATCGGAGAACACGAGGCCGAGCATGCCGAGCATCTGCGGCAGCACCGCGGCCCACGACAACGCATCGACCAGCCGGCGCGCTTCCTTCATCGACTGGCCGACGGTGTCGCGCGTCATCACGCAGGCCACCGCGAGCGCGATCACGCAGCCGATGCCGAAACCGATCAGCGTGACGTTGGCCTTCTCGATCAGCGGTATGCCGCCGAACATCAAATGGCTGGCCGACAGCGTGATGATGACGGTGATGACCGGAATCGTCAGCGCGGGTACGAACAGCTTGTTGCCGAGCCGCGCGGCGCTCGCCTTGCGCGCTTCGAGCGACAGCGTTTTCGGCTTGCCCGCGGTGACGCCGCCGAAGCCGGCCATCAGGGCCATCACGATCACCGCCACGCCGACCACCGCCGGCGGCAGCTTGTCGCCGATCAGGAAGATCAGCGCGTAGAGAAGCCAGAAGCCGCCCGCGGTGAGACGGCGCGGATGCGTCCTGTCCGTGACGATCATGCCGCCGACGATCAGCAGCACCACGCCCAGCAGCCAGAACAGATAGGTAATCGTGAACGTCATGCCTGGTCTCCCGCAGCGGGTTGCGTCAGCGAAACGGCGGGGCCGCCCTTGGCATTGCCGCGCAATTCGCGCTCGAGCCAGCGGTCGAGCAGATATAGGCGCAAGCCGTGAACGATGAACGCGCAGATCGCGGTCGGGATGCCCCACACCGCGACGTGAATCGGCTCGACGACGATGCCCGCTTCCTTCAGGAAGGTCGTCATCAGCACGATCGCGCCGAACGCGACGAAGATGTCCTCGCCGAAGAAGAGGCCAACGTTGTCGGTGGCCGCGGCGAACGCGCGCAATCTGAAACGCACCGCGTCGCTGATCTTGCCGAAGCGGGTTTCAGCCGCGCCCTCGGCCATCGGCGCGATCAGCGGACGCACCATCTGCGGATGGCCGCCGAGCCCGGTCAGGCCAACGGCGGCGGTCAATTCGCGCACCAGCAGATAGACGATCAGCAGACGCCCCGCGGTGGCCGCCTTGATGCCGCCGATCCACGCTTGCGCGCGCTCACGCAGCCCGTGCCGTTCGAGCAGACCGATCACGGCGAGCGGCAGCAGAATGATCAGCGGGATGTTGCGCGTCTTGATGAAGCCGGTGCCGATCAGCGCAAGGATCTTTTCAGGCGGGAAGTGCGCGGCCAGGCCGGTGACGATCGCGGCGACCGCAACGATCAGCATCGGATTGAACCGCAATAGAAAGCCGACGATGATGACGGCCACGCCAATGAGCGGCCATAGACTGACTGTTGACTGCATCAGGATCTCCAAACAGGGTTTCAACCTCGCCGCTGGTGGCGGCTAACGTGGGCCGGCGCGCGGTCTTCGGTGCGCCGTTTTGTTGCCGCGGCTCTTGACGGCCGCGTTGCTTCGAACTGCGTACACCTGCGTTTGTGTGCGCATTTGCGTCGGCATTTGCGTCGGCATTTGCGTCCGCATTTGCGTCTCTACCTGCGCCTGCAGCTTTACCACCCGCTACTGCAATGAGTCCCCGCACCTGGCAAACGCCCCGCTTGGGAGCGGGACGTCGGAGATGTCACAAGAGTTGATTCGCGCTGTCTGGCTCGCCGCCGGAGTTCACGCTCAGACGCGTGCGGCGCCGGCCGCGTGAACTTCGATACCGGCGGCTTCCAGCGCGCCGCGGATGCGCCGCGCGAACGCCAGCGCATGCGGACCGTCGCCGTGCAGGCAGATGGTTTGCGCATTCAGCGGCACCCATTGGCCGTCGACGGCCTGCACGCGCTGCTCGCGGATCATCACGAGCGTGCGCTCCAGCACTTCGTTTTCATCGTCGAGCAGCGCGCCGGGCTCCTTGCGCGGCACCAGCGAGCCGTCGGCGCGATAGCCGCGGTCGGCGAACACTTCTTCGATCGCGATCAGGCCCGCGTTGCGGGCCGCCGTCACGAGACCGCTGTTGGCCAGCGCGAACACCGCCACCGACGGATCGAAATCGTGTACCGCCGACACGATCGCGTCGGCGATCTTCGCGTCGCGCGCGGCCTGGTTGTACAGCGCGCCGTGCGGCTTGACGTGCGCGATGCGCCCGCCCTCGGCCTGGGCGATCGCCGACAGCGCGCCGAGCTGATACAACACGCCCGCGTAGATCTCGCCGGCCGGCAGATCCATTTCCTTGCGGCCGAAATTCTCCGGGTCGTTGAAGCTCGGATGCGCGCCGATCGACACGCCTTTCTGCACGGCCCAGCGCACGCATTCGCGCATCGCGTTGGGGCCGCCCGCATGCCAGCCGCACGCGATATTCGCCGAACTGACGAGATCGAGCAGCGCCTCGTCGGAGCCGCAGCCTTCGCCGAGGTCGGCGTTCAAATCGATTTCCATGGTGTTCCTCATCGAGTGCTTCCAAGCCTGACGCTTCGCGCAGACTTCCCCCGAGGGGGCAAGAAAACTGCGGGTAATCCGGCGTTTTCTTGAGAGTGTTACAGCGCCGCGTCCGCCAACTGGCGCGCACAGCGTTCTTCGTGCATCGCGATCGCGGCGCCGATCTGCCGCAAATACGTGCGTTCTTCCAGCAAAGCCTGACGCGCCTCATACGGTGTCGTCGGGATGAAGCGCACAGCGGCGTTCAGACGGACCTGCGCGAGCTTCCACAGATCGGCCTGGATCACCGCGCCGATCTTCGGATAGCCGCCGGTGGTTTGCGCGTCGCTCATCAGCACGATCGGCTGGCCGTTCGGCGGCACCTGAATCGTTCCGGGCAGCACCGCGTGCGACAGCAGGTCGGTTTTCTGCGTGCGTTTCAGTTCGGTGCCGGCGAGGCGATAACCCATGCGGTTGCTGTTCGGCGTGACCAGCCACTCATCGGACCAGAACGATTCGTGCGCCGCTTCGGTGAAGCTGTCGTACTCCGGGCCGTGCAGCACGCGGATCGGTACGGCCCACCCCGCGCCCGACGGATGACGGCCGCGCCGCAGCGGCTCTTGAACCTGCACGAACTTGCACCAGGTGGGCGCCTTCACGCCGAACTCCGGCGCCTCGGACGTGAAGCCGATGTGGCCGCGCTGCTGCGGCGCGCCGACCGGCAGGCGATCGCCGTCGCGCAGCGCGCGGCCGCCGAGTCCGCCGAAATGGCCGGCGAGATCGGTGCTGCGCGAGCCGAGCATCGGCAGTACGTCGATCCCGCCCGCCACGCAGACGTAGCCGCGCATGCCGCGCTTCGCCGCGTTCAGCACCAGCTCCTGGCCGGCCTGCACCGGCAGGCTCCACCATGAATAGACCGGCTTGCCGTCGAGCGTCGCGCCGAAATCCGGACCAGTGACGGCGACCCGCGTCGCGCGCAAAAACCGCAGCACGGTCGGGCCGAAGGTGACTTCCAGACCGGCTGCGTCGGGCCGGTTGCCGACCAGCCGGTTGCCGACTTCGAACGACAGACGGTCGAGCGCGCCACCCATCGCGACGCCGAGGTGCCGGTGGCCATGACGGCCGAGATCCTGAATCGTGGTCAGCAGACCTGCGCGAATCACATCGATCATGCGAGTATCCCCGCGATGGTGAAGCGCACCCGGTCGCCCGGCTGCAACAGCGTGGGCGGGCGGCGCGCCGGGTCGAAGAGCGGCAGCTCGGTGCGGCCGATCAACTGCCAGCCGCCGGGCGAGGTGGCCGGATAAATACCGGTCTGTTCGCCGCCGATGCCGACCGAGCCCGCCGGCACTTCCAGCCGCGGCGACGCGCGGCGCGGCGTGTGCAACGCGGCTTCGAGGCCGCCCATGTACGCGAAGCCCGGCTGGAAGCCGAGGAAGAAGACCACATAGTCGCCGTCCGCGTGACGTTGCACGACCTCGCGCACGCTCAGGCCCGTGTGATCGGCGACCGTTCGCAGATCGGGGCCGTATTCGCCGCCATACTGCACCGGGATCGCGACTTCACGGCCGGGCTCGGGCGCCTTGCTCGCGGCATTCCAGGCCGTCAGCAACTGGTTGGCGAGCGCTTCGCGATCGGCTTCGAGCGGATCGAACACGAGCGTCAGATTGTTCATGCCCGGCACGACTTCCAGCACGTGCGGCCAGTCGCGCGCGACTTCAGCGGCCGCCCACACACGCCGCTGGTACTCCAGCGTCGCGGGCGGCGGCGTTTCGCAGACAAGCGCGGCATCGCCGAGCGGAAAGATTCTTGGTTGGCTCATGGCTTAACGGCCCAGTTCGAGTCGGAGGATGCGGGCACGGCGGACCCTTTGACGTGCTATCGGCATCGGGCATCCGATGTTTGAAGCGTACATTATCAATAAGATATCAACAATTTCTCAATCAGCGTTTTTGCCAGGCTCGCCGGGACCGGTCGCTCGTCGTACACTCCCGACACCTTGTCATTCTGTCTCCCGAGACTCTTCGTTATGTCGCGCCATCCCACCAAAATCGTCTCCTCGGAACATCTCGTGTCCGAGACCAGCGCGGAACTGTCCGAACTCGAGTACGCGCTGATCATGGCGGGCAACGCCTTCAACCGATGGATGGTGCGCTGCATGTCGGCGGCCGGCGACAAGGACATGACCGCCATCGAAGTGTCGCTGCTGCACCACGTCAGTCATCGCGAGCGTCGCAAGAAGCTGGCCGACATCTGCTTCGTGCTGAACATCGAAGACACGCACGTCGCCACCTACGCGTTGAAGAAGCTCGTAGCTAGAGGGTATGTAAAAAGCGAAAAGACCGGCAAGGAAGTGTTCTTCTCGGCGACCGAGGCGGGCCGTGAACTGTGCCTGAAGTATCGCGAGGTGCGCGAGAGCTGCCTGATTTCGACGTTGAAGGAAAGCGGCCTGACCAACGAGCAGATCGGCGACGCGGCGCAACTGATGCGCAACGCGTCCGGCCTGTACGACACCGCCGCCCGCGCGGCGGCGTCTTTATAACGGGGCGACGCGGCGGCGCGCAGCCGGTTCGCGCGCCGCACGTTCGACTCAACGCGACGGGCGCGGATAGAAGTCGGCTTCGGTAACGATCAGGTCGAGCGGAATATCGTGGGCTTCGCGTTGCAGCGCCTGCGTGCGGCACGCTTCATACGCGATGCCGACCGTGAGCGGCTTCTTCGAGCCCGGCCACGTGGCCAGCGTGCGGTCGTAGTAGCCGCCGCCGTAGCCGAGCCGGTAGCCGTCGTCATCGAAACCGACGCAGGGCACGAACAGCAGTTCGGGAATCACCACTTGCCCCGAGGTCGGCTCGGCGATCTTGTGATGGCCGATCTGCATCGTCATGTCCGGCGTCCATGCATGGAATTCGAGCGGCATGCCACGTTCTTTGACAATCGGCAGACTGGCTTCGCGCCGCGGATTGGCCGCCAGCCAGACCGAGAGCGCGGGGCGCGCGTCGAATTCGCCCGCGAGCGGCCAGTAGAATCCTACGCTGTCCACGCCATAACGCTTCAACGCATCGAGCAGGCGACGCCCGAGCGCGGCATTGTGCGCCGGCTCGGAAGCCGCTTGCAGCCTTGCTTCCAATAGCATTCGACGCAGCGCCTTTTTCGCTGCCGGGACGGGGTTGCATGCTATGCTTGGGTCCAATTCGCGCTCCAGAAACAACGATGTCAAAACGCCTTTATCGAGTATATCGCGCGGCCGGTCTGGCGCTTGCCGCAGCGGCACTCGTCGCGTGCAGCACGGCCTCGGCCGTCAAGCCCATTCCCCTTTCGCAACTCACGAACGACGACCAGACCTTCGTCCAGTTGCGCGAGGCCGCCCGCAACAACGACGCGCCACGCGCAGCGCAGCTGGCGAGCACGATCCCGAACTATCCGGCGCCTGCGTACCTGGAGTACTTCCAGCTCAAGCCGCAACTGTTCGATTCGACCGGCCATGCGCGCGTCGACGCGCCGGATGCGCCGGTGCTGGCGTTCCTGCAGAAGTACGACGGCCAGGCGATCGCCGACCGCCTGCGCAACGACTACCTCACGGTGCTCGGCACGCGTCACGACTGGCGCAACTTCGATCAGCAATACGCCCGCTTCGTGCTGAACGACGACACTCAGGTGAAGTGCTACGCGCTCGAATCGCGCGCCTCGCGCGGCGAAAACGTCGCCGACGCGGCGCGCGCGCTGCTGGTCGATCCGAAGTGGTACGGCGACGGCTGCGTCGATCTGATCACCGCGCTGGCCGTGAACGGCCAGTTCAGCGCCGACGACGTCTGGCAGCAAATCCGTCTCGCATACGAGCAGAACAACACCGACACCGGCAGCAAGCTGCTCGACGCGCTCGGCAACCAGCCTCCCGATCCGGTGCTGTTCGGCCAGGCCACGAGCACGCCGCCATTGCTGCTGGCGCGCGGCGTCGGTCCGGATGCGCAGTCGCATCAACTGGCGCTGCTGGCGATCACGCGGATGGCGCGCAACGATCCGGCGATGGCCGCGGCGACGTTCGCTTCGGTGGCGCCGTCGCTGAACTCGCCCGAGCGCGCGATCGGCTGGGGCACGATTGCCTATCAGGCCGCCGTCAAGCAGATGCCGAGCGCGGTGGACTGGTACCGGCTGTCGGCGAATGCACCGCTGTCGAATCCCGCGTATGAATGGCGCACCCGCACCGCGCTGTTGGCCGGCGACTGGAACATGGTGCGCTGGTCGATCGAACAGATGCCGGCCGCGCTGCGCAGTCAGCCGTCGTGGGTGTACTGGCATGCGCGCGCACTCAAGCAGGCCGGCGACACGACCACCGCCAACCAGGAGTTCGAGTCGATCGCGCAGGGCTACAACTTCTACGGCCAACTGGCCGCCGAGGAACTGGGCCAGAAGATCACGGTGCCGCCGAAAACCACGGTGACCGACGCCGAAGTCCAGCAGGCCGGCAACACGCCGGGCTTTGATCTGGCGCAGCGTTTCTATGCGCTGAATCTGCGGCTCGAAGGCAATCGCGAATGGAACTGGCCGCTGCGCACGATGAGCGACCGGCAACTGCTCGCGGCCGCCGAATACGCGCGCCGTATCGAGCTGTATGACCGCACCGTCAACACGGCGGACCGCACGAAGAGCGAGCACGATTTCTCGCTGCGCTATCTGTCGCCGTTCCGCGAGATCGTCGATCGCGATGCGCAGTCGAACGGCCTGGATGTGGAATGGGCCTATGGGCTGATTCGCCAGGAATCGCGCTTCATCATGAACGCGCGCTCGGAAGTCGGCGCGAGCGGTTTGATGCAGCTGATGCCGGGCACCGCGCAACTGGTCGCGAAAAAGATCGGTCTCGGCCCGATCTCGCATGAGCAGATGAACGACATCAACACCAACATCCTGCTCGGCACGAACTACCTGTCGATGATTTACAATCAGTTCGACGGGTCCGCCGTGCTGGCCACAGCCGGCTATAACGCAGGCCCGGGCCGTCCGCGCAACTGGCGGCAGTCGTTGCAGCATCCGGTCGAAGGCGCGATCTTCGCCGAGGCGATTCCGTTCCAGGAAACCCGCGACTACGTCAAGAATGTGCTGTCCAACACGGTCTACTACGCGGCGTTGTTCGAAGGCCGTCCGCAATCGCTGAAGGCGCGTCTGGGTTACATCGCACCGTAAAGCGCCGTGCCGCCGCTGCCTCGCCCCGAGGCCGCGGCGCGCCACGCCAGCCGTTGCCGCGGCTTCCACTAGGGAGTCGAAAATGCGACATCAAGCTATTGCGCTCATCGGCGGGTCCGGGTTTATCGGCAGCCACCTCGTCAACGCGCTCGTCGAACTGGGCAAAGACGTGCGCATCGCCACCCGGCGGCGCTACAACGCCCGCCATCTCACCTTGCTGCCGATCGACGTAATCGAAACCGACGTGTTCGATCCGGTCCAGCTCGCGCGCTTCGTCGAAGGCGCCGATTGCGTGATCAATCTCGTGGCCACGCTGCACGGCAAACGCGGCACGCCGTATGGCCCGGAGTTCGCGCGCACGCATGTCGAATTGCCGACCAAAATCGTCGCCGCGTGTGAAGGCAAGGGCGTGCATCGGCTCATTCACATCAGCGCGCTCGGCGCGGCGCCGAACGGTCCGAGCATGTACTCGCGCTCGAAGGGCGACGGCGAGAAAGCGGTGCATCCAGCGAACGTCGCGTGGACGATTCTCCGTCCGTCCGTGGTGTTCGGTCCTGAAGATCAATTCCTCAACAAGTTCGCGTTCCTGCAACGGGTGTTTCCGGTGATTCCGCTTGCGATGCCCGATGCCAAATTCCAGCCGGTGTACGTCGACGACGTGGCGAAGGCGATCGTCAACGTGCTCGACCTCGATGCCGCGAGCGGCCGGACCTACGAACTGGGCGGCCCGACCGTCTACTCGCTCGAAGACCTCGTCAAGTATTGCGGCGACGTGATCGGCAAGCATGCGCGCATCATCCGTCTGCCGGAGGCGTTGGCGCGCCTGCAGGCGCTGACCTTCGAAATGGCGCCCGGCGAACCGGTGATCACGCGCGACAATCTGGATTCGATGAAAGTCGACAATATATTGAGCAGCCCGCTTGCGCCCGAGCTCGGGCTCGAACCGGCCAGTATCGAAACGATCGCGCCCGCGTATCTGACCGGTGCGTCGACGCGTTCGCGCTTCGACACGTTCCGCGCCAGCGCCGGACGCTGACCCCGTTCGCTGAAACACTTTTTTCACACTCCACAGATACGAAGCATGAAGCTGCTTATTGGTGACAAGAACTATTCGTCATGGTCGATGCGTCCGTGGCTGCTGCTGAAGCATTTCGGCATTGCCTTTGAAGAAGTATTGATCCCGTTGGGCGAGCCTGGCACGACCGCGGCGATCCTCGCTCATGCGCCGCAGGGGTCGGGCAAGGTGCCCTGTCTGGTCGACGAAGCGGGGCTGGCCACATGGGATTCGCTGGCGATCGCCGAGACGCTGGCCGAGCGCTTCCCGCAGCATGCGCTGTGGCCACGCGACGCGGCTTCGCGCGCTCGCGCGCGCAGCGTGAGCGCCGAGATGCACTCGGGTTTTGGTGAGTTGCGCTCGAACATGTGGATGAACATTCGCGCGTCGTTCCCGGGCATGAACGCGACGTCGGGCGCGCTGGCCGATATCGCGCGTATCGAGGCGATCTGGCGAGACTGTCTCGACGCGCATGGCGGCCCTTTCCTGTTCGGCGAGTTCGGCATTGCCGACGCGATGTACGCGCCGGTCGCGATGCGCTTCAACACATGGCGGCCGGCATTGTCCGCAACCTCGTCGGCCTACGTCGAGCGGATCACCGCGTTGCCGGCGGTGCAGGCATGGATCGACGCCGCGCGTCGGGAAACTCACGCAATTCCCTACCAAGACGCATGCCCATGAAGATCTACGCGGTAGGCGGCGCGATCCGCGACGAGTTGTTGGGCGTGCCGGTGCAGGACCGCGATTACGTGGTGGTCGCCGCGACGCCCGAGCAGATGGTGGCGCAGGGCTATCGTCCGGTGGGCAAGGATTTTCCGGTGTTCCTGCATCCGCAAACGCACGAGGAGTACGCGCTTGCGCGCACGGAGCGCAAGACGGCGGCGGGCTATCACGGCTTCCAGTTTTTCTATGCTCCGGACGTTACGCTGGAGGAAGATCTCGCGCGCCGCGACCTGACGATCAACGCGATGGCGCGCGAAGTGCGCCCGGACGGCGAGTTGACCGGCCCGGTCATCGACCCGTTCGACGGTCAGGCGGATTTGCAGGCGCAATTGTTCCGTCACGTCAGCGATGCGTTCCTCGAAGACCCTGTGCGGATTTTGCGGATTGCACGCTTCGCCGCGCGGTTCGTCGACTTCACGGTCGCGCCGGAAACGCTGGCGCTGATGCGCCAAATGGTCGCCGACGGCGAGGTGGATGCGCTGGTGGCCGAACGCGTGTGGCAGGAGGTGTCGCGCGGCTTGATGGAGAAGAAGCCTTCGCGCATGTTCGAGGTGTTGCGCGACTGTGGCGCGTTGGCGCGGATTCTGCCGGAGATGGACGCGCTGTTCGGCGTGCCGCAGCGGGCCGACTATCACCCCGAAGTGGATACCGGCGTGCACGTGATGATGGTGGTCGATCATGCCGCGCAGCAGGGCTATGCGTTGCCGGTCCGGTTTGCCGCGCTGACGCACGACCTCGGCAAGGCGACCACACCTGAGGATGTGCTGCCGCGGCATATCGGCCATGAGGGGCGCAGTGTGGATCTGCTGAAGCCGCTATGCGAGCGGCTGCGGGTGCCGAACGACTGTCGTGACCTGGCGCTGCTGGTGGCGCGCGAGCATGGCAACATTCATCGCGTGACGGAGATGGGGGCTGCCGCGCTGGTGCGCTTGCTCGAGCGCAGCGATGCGATCCGCAAACCGGGCCGCTTTGCAGAAGCCTTGCAGGCGTGCGAGGCCGACGCGCGTGGGCGGCTTGGGTTCGAAACGAGCGACTATCCGCAGGCCGAGCGGCTCAGAGTGGCGCTGGTCGCTGCACGAAGCGTGGATGCCGGCGCGGTGGCGAAACTGCTGGCCGATGCGCCTGCCGGCATCAAGGACGCCGTGCATCAGGAGCGGGTGCGCGCGGTGGAAGCGGCGCTTGTCGGGTAAGGTGTTTTGCCTTTGGCGTGGCGGGCGGCGCAGGCCGCCGCCGTTAAAGGCAAAACCTACAACAGCCTCGCTATAAGCGACAAAAGCATCGACAACACCAGCGTCGACATAAAAGGAAACGGGTACTCGCGACCGAACAGGCGCAAGGTCACGTCGCCGGGCATCCGGCCAATGCCGATCTTCCTGAGCCACGGCCAGCAGGCCGACAACACCGCCACCGCAACGAACGTAGTCAACAGCCAGCGGATCATCACGAGTTCCTAACGCCCAATGAGGCAAAAATTCACAGCGTATGCGAGCGGTCGCCGCTGGAAAACGCCTGCAACGTGTCGTCCAGTCCGCGCGAAAAGGCGATCACCTTGAACAGTTCGCCCATCTCCGCCTCGGACAACAGCTTCTGCACCGCATTCGCCGCGGGCAGGAATCGCGCGGTGTCGGTCGGATCGATTTCCGACAACACTTCGGTAATCCCCGCATTCAGCAAGAACCGCGCTTGCGACGTGAAGCCCAGCAAGTCCGCGCCCGTCTCGACACCGGCTTCGGCGATGCCGGTAAATTCCACATGCGCGGTGATGTCCTGCAAGCCCGGGTAGAGGAAAGGATCGGCGTGCGCGCGGTGCCGGTAGTGGCACATCAGCGTGCCTTGCGCGCGCTGCGCATGGTAGTACTCGTGACGCGGAAAACCATAGTCGATCAGAAAGACCGCGCCGCGCGTGAGCATCGTGCAAATGGTGCGCGTGAACGCGCTGGCGGCTTCGTGCGTTTCGGTCACGTAGCCGTCGCCGGCGGTGTCGAGTTCGGACAGCAACGCGATGTCCGCTGCGGCGGACACCGGGCGGTCGTCGAACGCAAACGCGTCGTCGCGCCACACTACGCCGCGCTGATGCCAGATGCCGCCGTTCGATACGAACAGCCGCACGGGCATCGCGTCCAGCACCTCGTTGCCGATCACCACACCCTCGAAGCGCTCCGGCAAAGCGTCCAGCCAGCGTACTTTCGCAACCAGCGCGGGCGCTGCCGCCGCGATCGTCTCGCGTTGGCGCTCGCGCAATTCGCCCGACAGGTCGACGATCGAGTAGCTGTCGAATTCGGTGCCCAGCGCATCGAGCGCGTTGAGCAAGCCGGCGGCCAGTTTGCCCGTGCCGGCGCCGAACTCCATCACGTCGCGCGTGCCGCTCGCCTGCAAGGCCTCGGCCAGCGGCCGCGCCAGCGTCGCGGCGAACAATGGCGACAGCTCCGGCGCGGTGACGAAGTCGCTGCCGTCGTCGCCGCGCAGACCGAATTTGCGCGCGCCACCGCTGTAATAGCCGAGTCCCGGCGCGTAAAGCGCGCGCTCCATGTAGCGGTCGAACGGCAGCCAGCCGCCGGCGCTGTCGAGTTCCGCGCGGATCTGCGCGACCAGCGCTTCGGACTGCGCAAGCGCGTCTGGGCCGGGAGCAGGTAAACTATCGGGTTGGTGAGCTTTCGGATTCATCCCCGCATTGTAAATGACCGCCTCTCTGGACACTGCCGCTGCCCGCGCGCCCGCAACGCCGCGCGTCGTGCTGATTACCGGCGCCGCCCGCCGCATCGGGCGCGCGCTCGCGCTCGGCTTTGCCGCGCGCGGCTGGGACGTGGCGGTCCACTACGGCGCATCGCGCGAAGAGGCCGACGAAGTGGTCGCGCAGATCGCCGCGCTCGGCCGCCGCGCGGTCGCGTTGCACGCGGAGTTGGGCGACGAGGCGCAGGTCGAGCGGCTGTTGCCGGCGTGTACCGCCGCTTTGGGCCGGCCGGTGTGCATCGTCAACAACGCGTCGCGCTTCGAGGAAGACACGGCGCGCAACGTCGGCTACGAGCTGCTGCTGAAGCTGACCGCGATGAATCTCGGCGCACCGCTGGTGCTGGCGCGCATGCTGTTCGACGCGACGCCGGAGGCCGCGCGCACCGACGAAAGCCAGCGCGGCGTGGTCATCAACGTGCTGGATCAGAAGCTGTACAACATGAATCCGGACTATCTGTCGTACACGCTGTCGAAAGCGGCGCTGCAGACCGCCACGGTCGCGCTGGCCCAGGCGTTGGCGCCGAAACTGCGCGTGGTCGGGCTCGCGCCCGGTCTGACGATGCAGTCCGGCGATCAGACGCAGGATAGTTTCGAAGCCGCTCACCGAACGACGCCTTTGGGCCGTGCGTCGCGGCCCGAGGATATTGTCGCCGCCGCGCTGTATCTCGCGGATGCAGCCGGCGTCACCGGAACGACGCTGGTGGTCGACGGCGGGCAGCATCTCGTGCCGCTGCCGCGCGACGTAATGTTTTTGACGGGCGCCTGAAGCGCGCGCGGCCGGCCTGGATGGGCGGCCGCCGCGCAGTGAAGCGCCCCTTTGCGTGCTCCGCACGCTTTTTTCGACTGGAACGAACATGTTTGCCGCTCTTTCGCACCCCCGGCTCGCCGATTGCCGCCGGCTCTTTCTGCGCAACTACGAAGTGCACATCAACATCGGCGTGCACGACTTCGAAAAGCGCGGCGAACAGCGCGTCGTGATCAACGTCGAACTGTTCGTGCCGCTCGCGCTGTCCACGCCGGTTCAGGACAAGCTGAACGAAGTCGTCGACTACGACTTCATGCGGTCCACCATTTCGCGCCGCGTCGAGCAAGGCCATATCCACTTGCAGGAAACGCTGTGCGACGACCTCGTACGGACCATGCTCGAGCATCCGCAGGTGCGGGCCGCGCGCGTGTCGACCGAGAAGCCGGACGTGTATCCCGACTGCGACGCGGTGGGCGTCGAAGTCTTCCGTATCAAAGAGGATTGAGCCATGAATGCTCCGGAAATCCTGAACGACAACGCGGCCGCCGAGGCTGTCGACGTCACCGACGCCATCGACTCCACGCAACCCGCCGCGCCCGCCGCGAAGGCCAAGTCGCCGCTCACGCGCCGCGAGCAGAAGGAAGCGTACGAGAACAACAAGCTGTTCAAGCGCCTCGCGCGCCAGGTCGGCCAGGCGATCGGCGACTTCAACATGATCGAGGACGGCGACAAGGTGATGGTCTGCCTGTCGGGCGGCAAGGACAGCTACGCGATGCTCGAAATCCTGATGCGGCTGCGCGAGCGCGCGCCGATCAACTTCGACATCGTCGCGGTGAATCTCGACCAGAAGCAGCCGGGTTTTCCGGAGCACGTGTTGCCCGAATACCTGAAGCAGCTCGACATTCCGTTTCACATCGAGAACCAGGACACTTACAGCATCGTCAAGCGGCTGGTGCCGGAGGGCAAGACCACCTGCTCGCTGTGCTCGCGGCTGCGGCGCGGCATTCTGTACCGGGTCGCGGGCGAGCTCGGCGCGACCAAGATCGCGCTCGGCCATCATCGCGACGACATTCTGCAAACGCTGCTGCTGAACATGTTCTACGGCGGCAAGCTGAAGGGCATGCCGCCCAAGCTGCAATCGGACGACGGCAAGAACATCGTGATCCGGCCGCTCGCCTACGTGAAAGAAACCGATCTGGAGAAGTACGCGGAGCTGCGCGAATTCCCGATCATTCCGTGCAATCTGTGCGGTAGCCAACCGAATCTGAAGCGCGCGGAAATGAAGGCACTGATCCGTGATTGGGAGAAGCGCTTCCCGGGCCGCATCGAAAATATGTTCAACGCGTTGTCGAACATCGTGCCGTCGCATCTGATGGATCACAAGCTGTTCCCGTTCGCAGGCCTGCGCGCGACCGGCGAGGCCGATCCGCAAGGCGATATCGCGTTCGATGAAGAGCCGTGTTCGACCGGCAACGACGACAGCGCAATGCTCAACGCGGCGAAGCCGATCTCGATCGTTCAGTTCGACGATCTTTGATGGAAAAGCCCGAAAAATGGGCGTTTCCACACATCCCAGCTTGACATGAAGCCGCGTCAGCGGCCTTTGTCATCATGGCTGCATGATAGAATCCCCGGCTCCAAACTCGTCATATTGCCGACGCCATGAACATCGTGATTTTGGCGGCAGGCACCGGAAAGCGCATGCGGTCCGCGCTTCCCAAGGTGCTCCATCCTCTGGCCGGCCGGCCACTCCTCGCTCACGTCATCGACACGGCTCGCGCGCTCAAGCCCACGCGTCTCGTCGTCGTGATCGGCCATGGCGCCGAAGCCGTGCGCGAGGCGGTCGCGGCGCCGGACCTCCAGTTCGCCGTGCAGGAGCAGCAGCTCGGCACGGGCCACGCGGTGCAGCAGGCGTTGCCGCTGCTCGATTCGTCCGCCCCCACGCTGGTGCTGTACGGCGACGTGCCGCTCACGCGCGCCAGCACGCTGCACGCGCTGACCGGGCGCGCCGGGCAGGGCGGCTATGGCGTGCTCACCGTCACGCTCGACGACCCGAGCGGCTACGGCCGTATCGTGCGCGATCAGCACGGCAAGGTGTTGCGCATCGTCGAACAGAAAGACGCGAGCGCCGAGCAGTTGCAGATTGCCGAGATCAACACCGGCATCATCGTCGCGCCGACCGAGCGTCTCGCCGGCTGGCTCGCGGCGTTGAAAAACGACAACGCGCAAGGCGAGTTCTATTTGACCGACGCGGTCGAGATGGCCATCGAAGCCGGACTCGAAGTCGTCACCACGCAGCCGGACGACGAGTGGGAAACGCTCGGCGTGAACAGCAAGCAGCAGCTTGCCGAACTCGAACGGATTCACCAGCGCAATGTCGCCGACGCGTTGCTGGTCGCGGGCGTGACGCTCGCCGATCCGGCGCGCTTCGACGTGCGCGGCACGCTCGAATGCGGCCGCGACGTCTCGATCGACGTGAACTGCGTGTTCGAGGGCCGCGTGACGCTGGCCGACAACGTGACCATCGGGCCCAACTGCGTGATCCGCAATGCGAGCATCGGCGCCGGTACGCGTGTCGACGCGTTCACCCACATCGAAGGCGCCGAGGTCGGCGCGAAGGTCGTGCTCGGACCGTATGCGCGGCTGCGCCCCGGCGCGTCGTTGCACGACGAGTCGCATGTCGGCAACTTCGTCGAGGTGAAGAACGCGGTGCTCGGCCACGGCTCGAAAGCGAACCACCTCACGTATATCGGCGATGCGGATGTCGGCGCGCGCGTGAATATCGGCGCGGGCACCATTACCTGCAATTACGACGGCGCAAACAAATTCCGCACGGTTATCGAGGACGACGTGTTCGTCGGTTCGGACACGCAACTGGTTGCCCCGGTGCGGGTGAAGCGCGGCGCGACGATCGCGGCGGGCACCACGGTCTGGAAAGACGTCGAAGCCGGCGCGCTGGTTCTGAACGACAAGACGCAAACCAGCAAGCCGGGTTATATACGCCCTGTAAAAAAGAAGAGCTGATGGACACGACGCGGGCGCGAAGCGCGCTCCTTGAAACCCAGCACTGAAAAGGAATAAGCCATGTGTGGGATTGTCGGCGCGGTTGCGCAACGTAATATTGTTTCCGTCCTGATCGAAGGACTGCGTCGCCTCGAATATCGCGGCTACGATTCGTGTGGCGTCGCTGTGCTCGGCGAGAACGGACCGAGCCGCGCCCGCAGCGTGGCGCGCGTCGCCGATCTCGACGAGCAGGTGCACGAAAGTCATCTCGAAGGCGTCACGGGTATCGCGCATACGCGCTGGGCGACGCACGGCGCGCCGGTGACGGACAACGCGCACCCGATCTTCTCGAGAGATACGCTTGCGTTGGTACACAACGGCATCATCGAGAATTACGAATCGCTGCGTGAAATATTGCGGGGCAAAGGTTACGCGTTCGTCTCGCAGACCGACACAGAGGTTATCGCGCACCTGATTCACAGCGTGTACTGCGGCGATCTGTTCGCCGCCGTGCGCGAAGCCATCGCGCAATTGCACGGCGCGTACGCGATCGCGGTGCTGCATAAGGATCAGCCGCATACGGTGGTCGGCGCGCGCCAAGGCTCGCCGCTGGTGGTGGGGCTCGGCGACGGCGAGAACTTCCTCGCCTCGGACGCACTGGCGCTGGCCGGCAGCACCGAACGCTTCATCTTCCTTGAAGAAGGCGACGTGTGCGAACTGTCGCTCGACGGCGTGCGTATCGCCGATCGCGACGGCAATGAGGTACAACGCGAAGTGCGTCAGGTGGCGGCCTACGGCGGCGCGGTCGAACTCGGCCCGTATCGCCACTTCATGCAGAAGGAAATATTCGAGCAGCCGCGTGCGATCACCGACACGATCCCGCAAACGGATTCGTTCGACGCGTCGATTTTCGGCGAGGGCGCGGGCAAGGTGTTCGCGGAGATCGACAGCCTGCTGATTCTCGCGTGCGGCACGAGCTACTACTCGGGGCTGACCGCGAAGTACTGGCTCGAATCGATCGCGAAGATTCCGACCCAGGTGGAGATTGCCAGCGAGTATCGCTACCGTGAGTCGGTGCCGAATCCGAAGTCGCTGGTGGTGGTAATCTCGCAGTCGGGTGAGACGGCGGACACGCTCGCGGCGCTCAAGCATGCGCAGTCGCTGGGACACAAGCATACGCTGGCGGTGTGCAACGTCGGCACGAGCGCGATGGTGCGCCAGACGGAGCTGTCGTTCCTCACGCACGCGGGCCGCGAGATCGGCGTGGCGTCGACCAAGGCGTTCACCACGCAGCTGGTCGCGCTGTTCGTGCTCGCGGCGACGTTAGCCAAGCTGCGCGGGCATCTGAGCGACGAACAGGAAGCGGGCTACCTGAAGCAGTTGCGCCATATGCCGGCTGCGCTGAATAGTGTGCTGGCGCTGGAGCCGCAGATCATCGCGTGGTCGGAAGAGTTTTCGCGCAAGGAACATGCGCTGTTCCTCGGGCGCGGCATGCACTACCCGATCGCGCTCGAAGGCGCGCTGAAGCTCAAGGAGATTTCGTATATCCATGCCGAGGCTTATCCGGCCGGCGAGTTGAAGCACGGGCCGCTGGCGCTCGTGACGGAAGCGATGCCGGTGGTGACGGTGGCGCCGAATGACGCGCTGCTGGAAAAGCTGAAGTCGAATATTCAGGAAGTGCGTGCGCGCGGCGGTCAGCTGTATGTGTTCGCCGATGCGGATACGAAGATCGTCAACGATGAAGGGCTGCATGTGATCCGGATGCCGGAGCACTATGGCTTGCTGTCGCCGATTCTGCACGTCGTGCCGTTGCAGTTGCTCGCGTATCACACGGCTTGTGCGCGGGGTACGGATGTGGATAAGCCGCGGAATCTGGCGAAGTCGGTGACGGTGGAGTGAGGGGGCGTTTGCGGGGATGTCGCTTGATCGACGACAAATATGTTCGTAAATTGACAAAATAGTTCGTAAATTTACAAATATGTTTGTAAAAAGTCGCCGTGTTGAGTAAAAGTAAAGTTGTACAGTGCCAACCTTGATTCCAAAGCGTTAGTTTGGATAACTGCGTCACGGCGACCGCAGGTTATATAGTTTGGCATTTGATTTCAAGAGGGAAAACCTCGAAAACCGAAGGTGAATACCAGAACCGTCGGTGTGCTCCGGAAGCGTGGATAAGTGAGTCCTTCGACGTGCGAACGCGACTTGGTGCGCACGTCCCGAACGCCAAGTCCCGTTGCGATGTAGCCGAGGAAGCGTGCAATGCACTGTCTCGTGTTGCGACTGTGCAGGGGCAAGTCAAGGCTCAAATTGCTCACACATGGTGCTACTGCGAAGTAGGCATGATGTGAGCGAATTACATACCATTGGCAACGAATTTCTGCATGTGATGAAGCTAAAAACGGTGAATCAGAAAGATTGCCTTGCGGCAGATTTGTGCGTCCGGCACGCCCCGTGAATTTGAGCGACATGTCCGCCAATAGATCGCAACTCACGAAAGGAGTTCCGCCGCGAAGACGGCCGTGAAGCCAAGAAGGAAGAGCGAAGTCACGAGGCGCGTCTCGCCTAAATCATGCGCCCGGATGAGTAACTCCTCCGTGACCAGGTAGAGGAGAGCCGCCGAGCCGAATGCGAGCAGTGTCGTGAGAATTGCTGCAGGCGCGCCCGCCAGCAGGGTGAAGCCAACCACGGCCGACAGGCCGAGGATCAGCGCAAGGCCGACACAAGTCGCAACAACCGTGGCAACGCGGGTGCCGCCGCCACGCATCGTGTTCGCGGTCGCGAGGCCAAGAAAGAACATTTCCGGTGCGGGCGATGCCGCGACCAGCACGCCTTGTCAGGCACCGACCGCAAAGCCGGTGCCGATCACGACCCCATCGATCACGCAGTCGATTGATACCGCAGCCAGAAAGCCGAGCGGCAGCACGGAAGTGCCGCTATCTTTTGCCTCGAGTCGATCCGCCAGCCAGCGCATCGCAAACATGGCGGCGACGCCGGCTGCGAAGCCAGCGAGCGCCGAACCGGGGGTGCCGGCGCGCATCACGTCAGGAATGATCTCAGTCGCAATGGCCGCGAAGACAACGCCGGCTGCGAAGTGCTGAACTGCGCTACGGAAGGTTTGTCGTTTCCCACCAGTGCTGCGTTTCAATTCTGACCTGGTCGGCTGGCCACGCGCGAGGACGACGTCCTTCACTGTAGAGTCTGAAGCGGGGAGGCACACCGTTTTCAAAAACCTCAAGCCGCACCATGGCGTACCAGGTGTCGATAAACCTGGTTTCGTCGTGGTGTCGAAGATCGCGATCGTGGCTGTGATCGTGACCACTGGCGATGGCGACGCATCGCTGACGCCATGTGCGCCAGATGATCCACAGCGCGACGCCGACCATCACCGCCGCGGACGCAATCTGGAAGTACGGCTCATCGGGTTCAGTGTTCCAGCTGCCCCTGACATACTGACCGCCGAGCAATATGAGCCAGACAAGCGCGGCGTGCGAAATCGTCGCAGCGACACCAAGCAATATTGCTTGTCTGACGGTGCCACGAATGGCGACAGTAAATGCCGCCATCATTGTCCTTGAACGTCCCGGTTCGAGGCCGTGCAACGCTCCGAGGAGAGACGCGCCTGCAATGAATGGCAAGACGCTCGAAGCCCCTCGCAGCAGAACTGAAGCTAAATCAGCCATCTGTCGTTCTACAGGTATTTAGTCACGGCTTTGAGTTGGCTCATCACAGCAGCCGTTGACTGTGCATCCTGGCTACCCGGTTGCTCGAGGCAATGGTCGATGTGCTCACGGACGAGCGTCGTTCTCGCGTTACAGATCGCACTTTCCACCGCCTGCACCTGCTGCGCGATATCAACGCAGGTACGCCCTTTCCCGACCATCGCAATGACGCTTTTCAGGTGTCCTTCCGCTCGCTGCAGCCATTTGACGATGTGTTGATGTGAAGTTTGCATATCCACGCTACTTTCCTTCTGACTTCGTTCGCAGCTAATTGCGAAGCCTTACTCCACTTCCGATACGCTGCAGAGCGGTGTAACCTCTAGTGATGATGTCCTGCTGGCTCAACCATCCTGAATGGCAAGGTTTCCCGCCCCTGGACGCTCGACAGGCGCAGTTCGGCATCGAACTCGTGCGGCTCCTCCGGCGCAGTTGTGCTTTCGAAGTGGTGAGCAACCGCTTCCGACGGCTGCAACGTTAACGTCTCGCTCTTACCATCTGGCCGAAAAATCTCTACAACTGCCGCGAGATCTTCGACATGTTCCGGAACCGTCAAACGCATGCGTTCGCCGGACGGCGTGTCGACGATTTCCAGTAATCCGGATGCGAGGGCACAACTCACCCGAATCGGTTCGGGTGCATGATGGTGGCCGGTTGCATCCATCGGCGCATCGACTGGTTGCGCGCCGGTTGTATCAAATTGCACGGTCGCTGCGTCGAGTGGCGGAAGATGCGCGTGCAGCTCGCGTTGCAACGCCAACGTAATTCCATTGGCCTGCGCGACGCTCAGATTCTGGTCGACGGCGACTGTCAGTTCGGCGCGCAATTTGTGTCCGAGCCAGCGGGCCTTGACGTCGACCAGCCGATTGACCCCCGGTACGTGCTCGATTGCATGGCGGATTTCTTCCGTTACGCCGGGCCCGATCCCGTCGAGGCTGCGGGTGATGACCGCACGTGCGGATTGCCAGACTATGCCTAGAATGGCGATGGTGATCAGCAGACCGATAATTGGATCGGCAAGTGGAAAACCGGCCCAGACACCGATCGCACCAACCACCACCGCAAGGCTCGTTAGACCGTCTGTGCGGGCATGGTAGCCGTCCGCGATCAGCGCGGCGCTGTTCATCGCGCGTCCGACCCGAATCCGGAACACGGCCACCGCTTCGTTGCCGACAAAGCCGATTACACCCGCTGCGGCAACAGCCAGCAATTGCGTGATGGGTTGTGGATGGATGAGACGATCGATCGCCTCATAGCCCGCGACCAGCGCGCTAATCAGGATGATCACGACAATCAGCATCCCGGCCAGATCCTCGACGCGTCCGAGTCCGTAGTTGAAAGTTGCCGTCGGCCTGCGGCGCGCGAGCACGAAGGCGATCCACAACGGAATCGCCGTGGTCGCGTCGCCCACGTTGTGGATTGTGTCGGCCAGCAGCGCGACGCTGCCCGATGTGAACACTACGATCAACTGAAGGATCGCAGTGATGGCCAGAATCACAAACGACCATTTGATAGCCCAGATGCCGCGTTCCGAGGAAGACAGGCTCGGGTCGATCACGCCATGAGTATGGCCGTGAGGGCCTGCTCCGTGCGCGTGGCCATCGCCGCCATGCCCGTGGCTGTCTTCGTCGCCACCAAATCCGAACCACTCCTTGATTTTCGCCCACATGACGCGCTCCTGTTGGCACTGTTCCATTTGGCTGAGAGGTATGGTGGTCCACGGAAGCCGGCAGAGATATGCAATGATGCGTTGCTTATCCTATCCTCCTGGATTGGATATTATCCGAAACGGATTGAACGTGCTGCCTGTCGAAGGCAGCCGTATCGCTCATTACTACAATCGAAATTGGAAAACCGATTTGACGACGGACCTTGGTGATCCCGCTAAAGTTATAGCCTGGCTGCAACGCCGGCCATCGGGGGACGAATTGCGATCCACGTTCCCGGACGAATGGGAATACATGGAGCACGAACTTGCCGCAGCGCTCGCAGAGCGCGATCCCCGTAGGCTTTACCGCTTAATGAACCCTGGCGTGAACTCAGCCGGGCGCCCCGCGAAAAGCAATCTCAGTCGGCGCGAGAAACAGGAACTCGCGCGGGCTGCGGTTCGCCGGCAAATGGCCGCAGTGACGATCCAGCGCTACACCACCGCCATTGCCACCGGACGTAAGTCCGGCAAGCTACGCTTCAATCTTGTTAATGGACTCCTCACGCAACATCTGCTGTTTGGGCAGGGTCTCGAACGTAAGCCCGTTTCACTCGCGTGGTTCCGGATTCTGTGGCCGTTCGTCTGGCAAAAGCGATTCCTGATGCCACTGGTCGAGCCTAAAGGGATTTTTTGTTTCTATTCGCGCCAGTTCGTCGAGCGGCTCAGCGGGATCATCGGTGAAAGACTTTGCCTCGAACTCGGCGCAGGTGACGGCACCTTGAGCCGATTTCTGCGCGACAGCGGCGTGCGCATCACTGCGACGGACGACTACAGTTGGGAACACAAGATCGCATATCCCGAGTCGGTGATTCGAATGGAGGCGCGCATCGCACTGCGCTCCCACCCGGCCGAGGTCGTCATTTGCTCGTGGCCACCTGCCGGCAACAACTTCGAGCGCGAGATATTTCGCTGCGAGAGCGTCGACACCTATCTCGCGGTCGTCAGTGTGCATCGCGCGGCAAGCGGCAACTGGTATGACTACGAGCACCAGACGTCCTTCGCTATGGAGCGTCGCCCCGATCTTGCGAGGCTGCTGCTGCCGCCGGAACTTGGGTGCGACGTGCTGCTATTCACGCGCAAGCCTCGCTGAATCGCTCAGGCGGCCCCGGTAGATTCGGCGCGCCGGCGTCCTGGCAGTCAGGAACGAATATTTTCACAAGGTGAGCAAGCCCGGCGGTTGATTGAATCGCCTGCCTGTTCGTACTGGTGGCATCCCGTTTGTCTGCCGCAGTTGCCTTTGGTCCACATGGCGTGCCAGCCACATCAAGCCTTCAGTGGGATTGCAATCTGCCTGCATTGTTCTGGCTTGGGCACCATTGGCTAAGCGGGTTTCGTTGGGCAAATGCAGGGACAGCATGGGTCTTGGGCCTTACCGGCTTTGCCTGTTATGCGTAGGCCACTCTCAATACGCTCGGCAGGTGTCCTCGATGCAGAGGCGGCGACCGTCGCGACACTTGTCGCTACTTTCGCGTGCTTATCGTTGCCAGAACTCAGTCGGCATTCGCGTAAGCGATATGCAGGGGGCATGCGAGACTCGCACTCATGACACACATTAATGCAGCGGTTGCAGCGATCCACTTTGTGCGCCTGTTCATGCTTGCCTCGCCGCAGGCACCCTACACCCAGTCTAGTGCGTTAGCGCCTTGGTACGCCATGTAAAAGCCAACGAGGAGTATCAGCGCGCTGGAGAAGTAGGGCGCTTTTCTTGCAAAGTCACCGAAGCCGCTCCACTTCTTCGATACTTGCTTAACGCTCAACGCGGCCACCGTGCCGGACGCCACCATGGTGAGCGCAAGTCCTATGCTGAAACAGAGCACGAGGCCTGCGCCGAGCACAAACTGTTTCAACTGAAGACACAGCAGCAGCACCGTGATAGAGGCTGGGCAAGGAACAAGTCCGCCCGTCAGGCCGAACATCACAATCTGGCCGGTTGTTACATCCCTGTCTGCGAATCGCTTCTTGATGTCATTCGCGTGTGCGCGTTCGTGAGCATCCTGATAGCCTGGGGACGAGACATCCAGCCCAGAGGCCTGACCGTGGTCGTGATGATGGTGTTCATGCTCGACGTACTCCAATTCATAGTCGTGGCTGTGATGCCCGTGGCTGATTTGCAGTCGTGCCATGAACTCATGCGGCTCTGGAATTTCCTGCAGCGACTCGAGAAATCCCTCGCGCTGAACAAACGTGAAAACCTCTCTCCCGCTGCCGGCGCGTTGCGTCTCAATGCTAATCTGGTCCGCGCTAAACGCGCTGTGGTGGCGCCCCTCCTGAAACAGGCGGAATCGGGGCGGAACGCCGTCCTCGAAGATCTCCAGGCGAACGACGCCGTGCCCCGTGTCGACACGCTTGGTCTCATCCGCGTGGTCATGTCCGTGATCATGACTGCCTGCCATTCGCTGGTCGCGCCACGTGCGCCAAATCATCCACGCGGCCACGCAGACGACGAGCACCGCGGAAGCGAGTTGGAAGTAGGGTTCGGTCGTTTCAGGATTCAGATTGCGGCCGAAATACATCCCAGCGAGTGCGACGGCCCAGACTACGGCGGTATGCGACAGAGTTGCAGACAGGCCGAGTAGCACGGCTTGCCCGACCGTACCGCGAATCGCAACGATGAACGCGGCCATCATGGTCTTCGAGTGTCCGGGTTCCAGTCCGTGAAGTGCGCCAAGTAGCACTGCACTGGGGATGAACAGCCAGGCGCTCGCTGTGCCTTGCTGCAGCAGGGTAGAAAAATCTGTCATGCGGATGCCTAGAGATATTTGGTGATTGCTTTCAGTTCAGCGATTGCATCATCGGCACTTTGCTTGCCTTCATGTACCGCGCCGTCAAGACAGTGATCGATGTGGTCGTGTATCAAGGTCTGCTTCGCGTTGGTCACTGCGCTTTCTACTGCTTGCAACTGCTGCGCAATGTCGACACATGCCCGGCCCTCCTCGAGCATTGTGATAACGCTCTTGAGATGGCCGTCGGCTCGCTTCAGCCGCTTGATGATGTCGGTGTGCGATGTGTGAACGGGCATGTCGCGTAGGTCAAAAAAGCATTCATGTTGAAGGAAATATCAGGACAGAAAGTGGTATCGCTAGAGAATAACTTTATCCTATCCAGGTGGATAGGATGATACTCTAAAATGAAAATGCAGTGCTTCCGCCATGAATGCAGAGGCTCGAAACCAGAAGACGGCATCGAACGAACCGGTCCGGTTTGCAGCGCATCCGCTTACGAGGACATTTCAGCCATTTTATTGAAGGGGAATCCAGAGTGCTCGGCGTACTTTCAAACCGGACCTATCGTCATCTTTTTCTCGCACAAGTGATTGCGCTCGTTGGCACGGGCCTCGCAACCGTAGCGTTAGGCCTTCTCGCTTATAACATCGCGGGAGCGAACGCCGGCAGCGTGCTCGGTACTGCGCTTGCGATCAAGATGGTGGCCTACGTCGTAATCGCGCCGGTCGTCGGTGCCTTCGCTAATCGGCTCCCTCGCCGCGCATTCCTCGTTTCGATGGACCTCGTCCGGGCCGCCGTGGCCATCTGCTTACCATTCGTCACCCAAGCCTGGCAGGTCTACGTGCTCGTGTTTGTGCTGCAGAGTGCGTCGGCCGCATTTACGCCGACATTCCAGGCGACGATTCCCGATGTGTTGCCGGACGAGAACGATTACACCCGCGCCCTTTCGCTTTCGCGGCTGGCGTACGACATGGAGAGCCTCGTCAGCCCCATACTGGCTGCCGCACTCCTCACGGTCATCTCGTTTCATTCCCTTTTCGCGGGGACGGTTGTCGGTTTTCTCTGCTCCGCCGCGCTGGTCATGACGGTGAGCCTGCCCAAGTCTCCGGCGGTCGAAGTGACGGGTAGTGTCTACAAGAAAACGTTTCGCGGAATTTCCATCTATCTGCGCACGCCACGACTGCTGGGACTGCTCGCACTGAACTTCGCGGCTGCGGCCGCAAGCTCAATGGTTATTGTGAACACAGTGGTTTATGTGGAAAGCAAGCTTGGCCGCAGCAGCTCTGACGTATCGCTCGGGCTGGCGGCATTCGGCTGCGGTTCGATGCTGATGGCCCTGATTCTGCCGAAATTGCTGGATCGGAGGCCCGACCGACCGGCAATGCTCCTCGGCGCGTCCGTAATGACAGTCGGCCTTGGATTCGGGACGGTCGTTGCAGCTGCCGGCGGACGCTTCGAATGGCCGGCATTCCTTGCGACCTGGTTTGTGATTGGACTGGGGTACTCGATGACGCTGACGCCGAGTGGGCGCCTCCTGCGGCGCTCAGCCGGTTCCACGGATCGTCCGGCCGTCTTCGCTGCCCAGTTCTCCCTCTCACACGTCTGCTGGCTGATTACCTATCCGGTAGCGGGATCTCTCGGGGCGAAAATCGGCATGACCGGTATCCTTCCAGTGATGGCCGTGCTGACAGCGCTCGGTACCGCCGCCGCGTGGTGGATATGGCCGGCACGCGACCCCGACATCGTTGAGCACGAGCATCCTGCGCCTGAGGACGAATCCCATCTGGGCGAAGGCGAGCGCACAGCTCGATCTCAGCATAGACACCCGTTTACCATTGACGACCGTCACCCCACCTGGCCGCGCAAGACGAAGGACGACTGAAGCGCTCCCTATCTGGCCAACGCCCGGTAATGCCACGTGACACGCCCGCATCCTGTCGGTTGGGTCAGACGCTCACGTATCGCGGAACGTCTGACCTCCTGAAAAGAATCGACTTTTCGCCGCTCAATCGAGAGCCAGATTCCAGATAAGGTGTGCGTCAATCAGCATTCGCATTTCCCAACTCACCGCATCACCCTGGGCACCGATGGCCGCCCGCGATGCTTCGAGCGACTGGCGTTGCGCGAGAAGCAGCGACTGAAGATCCGTTTCGCCAAGAAGATACGCGCGCTGCGTCATCTGTGCGTTTTGCTCTGCGAGATCGGCACTCTCCGTTGCAATGCGCCATCGCTCGAAACTACCTTTAGCCTCTGAATATGTCTGCATCGCTTCGAGTTGACTATCGATGCGTGCCCGGTCGAGAGAACTCAGCGCAGCATCCATTTCTTTGCCTGCCTGCCGTGCTTTCTCTGCACGGTAGGTGCCCGAAAGCGGAATGCTAACGCTCACACCGATAATTTTCTCGTTGCGCCTTGCCTCCGTCCCCGCGAAGATGCCGATCGTCGGATCCGGAATCCGGTCGGCTCTCACGCGCTGCGCAGTCAACTGCGATTTTTCCCATTCGCCCTGAGCCGTTTGCATTGCGTCGGACGCGGCGACAATGCGTTCTCGCCATTCGGCCTCCTGCCACACAGGCGGCCGCGGTTCAGGCAAGGTGGCCGAGCCGGGTTCCGCGGAAGGGAAGCGCGTAAGCAGCGCTGCTCTCGACTTGCTCAGGTCAGTCGAAGCATTGCTGGCCTGTCTTTTTACTTCGCCCAGATCTGCCTGAGCAAGATTCACCTCAAGAGTAGAAGCGTCACCGGCGCGCTTGCGTCGTTTGACGGCTTCCACGTTGCTAGCCGCAAAACCCATCTGTTCGTTCAGCAGGTTCAATTGCCGCTTAGCGACGATCAAACTGATCCACATAGCCGAAAGTGCCTGCGCTGTCTCGTGACGAGCCATCACGAATTTCGCGCGACCCACTCGGGCGTCCAGATCGCCAAGCTGCCTATCGAGTCCCGCCTTGCCGACAATGCGAATAGTGCGCTCGATCTGAACATTAAACTCGTTGGAATTCAGTCCCGTATCCTGATACCTCCGACGCTGCCCCTGCAAAGTGGTGGTCCACTCATAGGGAGACGCCTTGACAGCCGCTCCACCGTAACTGGCTGCCTCAGCGAGGTTGCGGGCCATTGAGACGGAAGGCTCCGCGTCAATCCAGGCGATTGCCTGGTCTGTGGTTGGCAAAAATTCAGGCACAGGCATCTCCTGCGCCTGTGCGCCCCCCCCAAAAGCGGCGGCTACAGCCATCGACAGAGAGCCCCATCGAAGCCACTTCATTTGAATTCTCCCGCATGTGTAACGGCTGTGGCCCAGTAACGCAAGTCACTGCGGCCAAGCTCCTGCTGCAATCCTGAGGTAATTAATGCGAGCCGGCTCTCCGGGATCAACAACTGAATCACGGTTGCACTGCTGCGTCCGCTGACCTGCTCTGTCGTGCTCAGCGTGCCGTGGGCGAATCCATGCGCGTAGGCAGGCGAACTGACGAGTATCGCGGTTCCCTCCATCGCAAGAAGTGCGTCAAGGACACGCTCTTCGAGACCCGAGGGTGCGAATATATTCAGACAGCAATCAATCATTGAATGTCTCCGGCGAAGCAAGTCCACGAGCCTGTGGCCGTCCAAATCGCAGGTACAGTAACGGCAGAAGAATGAGAGTCAGCGAGGTCGCGGTCACGAGTCCGCCAATTACGACAATTGCAAGAGGACGCTGGATTTCTGAACCCGGCCCGCTCGCGAACAGCAACGGAACGAGCCCGAATGCGGTGATCGACGCGGTCATCAGGACGGGGCGTAGCCGACGTCGCGCCCCCTGTTTCACACAATCGATGAGATCCAGCCCTTCCGCGTGCAACTGGTTGAAGTAGCTCACTAGCACGACACCATTGAGGACAGCGATGCCGAGCAGCGCGATGAAGCCGACCGATGCAGGCACCGACAGATACTCGCCCGTGACCCAAAGTCCAACTATGCCGCCTACCAGCGCAAACGGAATATTGCTCAGGACCAGCAACGCTTGACGCACGGTTCCGAAAGTGGAAAACAGAATCAGAAAAATGATGCCTAGCGCAAGTGGTACAACCAGTGCGAGACGGGCCGCAGCGCGCTGCTGATTCTCGAACTGACCACCCCAGGTGATGCTGTAGCCCTGCGGCAGCTTCACGGCCTGTTCGACCTTTTGCTTCGCTTCTTCTACGAATCCAACGAGGTCCCGACCATCGACGTTCGCAATGACCACGCTGTAGCGGCTGCCAAGCTCCCGATTCACCTGAACGGGGCCACCATCCCGCTTCAGGGTTGCCAGCGACTGGAGGGGGATAGACTGGCCCGCGGGCGTCGCAATCCGCATCGCCGCAAACTCCGCGGGCGAGATCCGCACGAGGTCTGGGCCGCGGAGCACGATGGGAGTCCGTCGGACACCGTCAGTGACAGTACCAACGCGCTGCCCTTCAATCTGCACACGCAGGGCATCCTGGACGTCCTCCACCGAAAGCCCATAATTTCCAGCAGCAAGCCGGTCAACGATCACGCGCAGATACTGGACGCCGTCGTTCTGAACGGTGTACACGTCCTGGTTACCACTGACCGTTTTCATGGTCGCCTCGATCTTACCGGCAATGTCACTCAAGGTATTGAGGTCAGGACCAAAGACCTTGATGGCGAGGTCGCCACGCACGCCGATAATCATTTCGGATACGCGCATGTCGATTGGCTGCGTGAAGCTGTAGCTGATTCCGGGCATCTGGTCGAGAACGGAACGAACCTTGGAAATCAGTTCGTCCTTGTTCGCCAGCTTCCATTCAGAACGCGGCTTCAGCACGAGAAAAGTGTCGGTCTGGTTAAGACCCATCGGATCGAGGCCGATTTCGTCAGAGCCCGCGCGGGCGACGACGCCCTCAATCTCCGGGATTTGGCGCATCAGCGCCTGGTGAATCTTCATATCCAGCGCAGCTGTCTCTTCAAGACTTACCGAAGGAAGCTTTTCAATACCAACGATCAGATCGCCTTCATCCATTGTGGGCAGGAACGTTTTGCCCACGCCCATGTAAACGATGCCGGCACCGACGAGCATGGCAACAGCGACTCCGTACACGAGCTTCTCGCGCCGGAGCGCTGCGGCGAGAAGCGGCTCGTAGACATTCATCAGTTTGCGTACGAGCCACGGGTCTTCGTGCGACACCTTTTTGATGAGATACGACGCGACAACCGGGATGACAGTCAGCGAGAGCAGTAGAGAACCCGCGAGCGCGAAGACTATGGTCATTGCCACAGGCACGAAGAACTTGCCTTCAAGATTCTGAAGGGTAAGGAGTGGAAGGAAGACGGTGACGATGATGAGGACGCCGGATACCACCGGCGCCGCGACTTCCCTGACTGCGCGAAGAATGATGTGCAGGCGCGGAAGTTTGTCAGAAGTCTTGTCGTGACCTAACTGCTGAACGATATTCTCGACCACTACAACCGCAGCATCAACCAGCATGCCGAGTGCGATGGCCAGGCCGCCAAGACTCATCAGGTTGGCGGACATGCCCGTCATTCGCATGGCGATAAACGTCCAGAGCGCGGAAAGCGGCAATATAAGTGCGACAGTTATGGCGGCCCGGACGTTGCCAAGGAACGCACCAAGCAGGATGAGCACGAGTACCGTGGCTTCGAGCAGCGCGCGCGACACGGTCCCTACTGCGCGCTCGACAAGTTGCGCCCGATTGTAGAAGGGCTTGATGGTGACACCAGGCGGCAGGGTCGGTTGGAGTTCGGCAAGTTTGCGCGTTACCCCCTCAACGACCTGCTGGGCGTTTGCTCCGGCCAGTCCGAGCACGAGACCTTCGACTGCTTCGGCCGATCCGTCCTTCGTTACAACACCGTACCGCGTGACGCTTCCCAGGCGAACTTCGGCGACATCTCCCAGCCGGACGGGAACGTCATCTTTCTTTGCGACCACCACCGCACGGATGTCGTCGGCGTTCCGGATACTTCCTTCCGCGCGTACGAGCAACACCTCGTCGCCTTCGCCGAGACGTCCCGCGCCATCGTTCCGGTTGTTCTCCTCGATCGCCTTACGGATGGATGCTGTGGATAAACCCATTGCGCTGAGCCGTGCGGCGTCAGGCACGATTTCGAAGCTCCGGACTTTGCCGCCGAGTGAATTGACATCCGCAACCCCGGGCACGGTCCGCAGCGCTGGCCGAATGGACCAGTCAAGCACGAGCCGCCGCTCCTCAAGTGACATCCGGGGCGCTTCAATGGTGAATTGATACATTTCACCCAACGGCGTGGTAATGGGTGCCATCCCGCCGGAAAGGCCCGGGGGTAAATCGCTCTGGATGTTTGCCAGGCGCTCGCCGACCTGCTGACGGGCCCAGTAAATGTCGGTTCCATCCTCAAAGTCGATCGTTACATCGACGATGCCGTACTTGGATACCGATCGCAGCATCTTTTGCCGGGGGATGCCGAGCATCTCCACTTCTATAGGTGCTGCAATTCGATTCTCGGCTTCTTCCGGCGTCATGCCGGGCGCCTTCAGAATCACCTTGACCTGAGTGCTGGAGACGTCTGGAAACGCATCGATCGGAAGGTTACGGAACGAATACCAACCGAATCCGGCGAGCAGCGCGGCTCCGAGAAGCACGAATAGACGCTGTGACAGGGCGAACTGAACAAGACGGGTGAGCATTACTCGCCTCCACCCTTGCCGAGCCAGGCTGCCTTCAGCGCAATCACCGAACTTACGGCAACTTCCTGACCGCGCTTCAGGTTGCCCTGCACACGGACTGATTGACCGGCACTTGAGAGCACGTTAATTGGCGTCGCGACGAAACCCTTCGAGCTTCGTACGAACACGTACGCTCTGTCATCCTGCCGGGTAACCGATGGCAAAGGCAATGTCCACCCTTCAGGTGTAGGGGCTGGAATGTTGACTTGCAGCACTTCGCCTGGCAGCAACTTGTCGGCGCCTGCAGTTACGCGTGCCCGAAGGGTCGTGGTCTGACTATCGCTAACCATTCTCCCGGTCGACTCGGCCACCGCGCGCACATCCTTGCCGGTGACCGTTAAGGCCGTGCCGCGAGCAACGTCGGTGTTCGTCGGCACCTGAATTTCGAGCCACATTTCGCTCAAATCCGCGATTCGAGCTAGCAAATCTGCCTGGCGTACGCGTTGGCCTGGCTTTGCATCCAAGGACACGACCAGTCCGTTGCTGCGGGCACGGACGATCAGCACGGCGTCAATTTTGCCGGCTGCTGCCGAGCGTCGCGCGCCTGAGGGGTCCGCTCCAGCGAGCCTGAGTTCCGCTTCAATCTGTCGAAGTGCCGCGCTTGCAGCGCTGTCACCTGCCTGCGCTTCCTGCACGCGGCGCTCGGGAATAATGCCTTCAGCGAACAGCTTGGCCTCACGGTCCAACGTTTGTCGCGCCAGCCGCGCCTTTGAAGATGCATCCATCAACCTGAGCTGAAGGTCGCTATAGGCAGGACTGGCAAGCTGCATCAATGGCTGCCCGGCCTTGACAACGTCATGAGGATTGACGAGCAGCCGGTCCACCACTCCATCTAACGGAGCGCTGACTACCATGTCCCGATTCGGCGATAGTACAGCCCGCGCCGGCGCGGCTATTGCCGGGACAACACCTGGGTCGCTGAGTTTTAGCACCGTAATGCCTAGACCCTGCATCTGGGACGGCGATACGGCGAATTCCGCTGTTTGTTCCGCAGCGTAACTGGGCAGAGTCAAGCAAAGGCAAGCAATGGCAATGCTCGCCGAAAGCGTGAGCTTATCCGCCCGAAGTGTTTCCCACATAAGAAACTCCAAATTGTCGCTCCAGGCGACGCCAGTACTGCATTGCGAGATGCGAACTTTCCCGTCTGCCCCGCCACCGCGAGACACCTTTCTTTCGCGGGTCGCCTGAAAGATGTCTGGCTGGGTATCTTGTGAATTGCCTTCATACCGACTGAATCGCATGCGAGTCTCTTTTCTCCGCAGCAACGCCGGACTTTCAGGCCTTTCTCATCGTTGTTCCGCAAAGACAATGCAAGTGTGCGGATAACGCGGTGCGGGAAGATGATGGAAAAATGAGAAAACTGTCAGAAATCGCGATCGCCGCTGCCAGTCTCTGGAAATGTCAAATGAGTCGGGAGTAGATCAGGTCTGCAGCGCGCGCATGGCCGAATCGACGATTCAAAACGCAAGCGGGTCCGCTGGGCGTCCGGCATGCCGCTCGCAGCTGGCAGTGCCAGTCCTGGGTGCTCGGCCAAGCGCTTGCCTGAGCGAAAGAAAACCAGCCGCAGGCTGGACAAAAGGTCACGAAGGCAAAGATATGCCGATGAAGGCCTACGTGGCCGCGAAAAGTCCATGGAAAGCATCGCGCTACATTTCATATTCGACTGACACCAGGTTATCCGCTGTTTCCGTCGCGATGTTGACGCCAGCAGGGGGAGTGCGTCAGTCCCTTTGGGTGCGTAGGACTTTGACTGTGCCATGCTCCCCACGATATATGCGATTGTCGAGTTCAATGCCAAAATGACGGAAATCTCATCTTGACGTCATCAGTGCGCTTCAGCGCGTCCGTAGCATATGACGTCGCATTTGCCTTTTCAGATGTCACCGTGGGGCGGCGCCCCCCAGCGTTTGGGTTAGGTTGAGGCAGCGAAATTGCTGGATTACGCAACACACGCAACGAAGACTCGTATTGCAGCGGCAAGCGTGTCCATTGGCCTGATTAAAGAGGTGTGCAGGATGCGAATTCTGATTGTTGAGGACGAACCGAAGACGGGGGGATATCTTCGCCGAGGTCTGGCCGAAGCCGGCTATACAGTCGACTGGGTCGAGGATGGCATCACGGGACAGCACCAGGCGGAGATGGAAGACTATGACCTGCTGATACTCGACGTGATGCTACCTGGTCAAGATGGCTGGACACTTCTCCAGAATCTCCGTAAATCAAAGCCTACCCCAGTCCTTTTCCTCACTGCGCGTGACGACGTGAGCGATCGCGTCAAAGGACTTGAGCTAGGTGCTGACGACTATCTCGTGAAGCCTTTCGACTTTGTTGAGCTGACTGCGCGTGTAAGGACAATTCTGCGACGTGGTCAGCCACGCGACACCAATGTTCTTCAGGTCGCTGATCTGCAACTTGACCTCACGCGACGCAAAGCTACCCGTCAGGGTGACGCAATTTTGCTCACAGCAAAGGAGTTTGCGTTGCTCTGGTTACTCATGCGCCGCGAAGGGGAAATCCTTCCTCGAGCCACGATTGCATCGCAGATTTGGGACATGAACTTCAGCAGTGATACAAACGTCGTGGATTCCGCCATCCGTCGGCTACGCTCTAAAATCGACGATTCCTATCTACCCAAGCTGATTCACACCGTGCGGGGCATGGGCTACGTGCTGGAAAAAAGGGAAACGTGCGACTCGTGACAAGACGAATGTTGCCGATAACGCTCCGCGCCCGTCTTGCGGTCCTTGTCGCATTGTCAATGTCTGTCTTCCTTGCGTTGAGCGAGCTCGCGCTGTATGAGTCGCTAAGAAATCGCATCGACCTTGTTGCCGCCGAACAGATGCACGGCATGATGTCTGCTCTTCAGGCCCATCTCCGAGCGGCCCATAACGTGGACGAGGTTGCACGTGATACGCCACGGTGGATTGACCCCTTGCATGGTCACAGAAATATGGACCTCGCCATTGTTGACTCGACCGGACAGGCACTCGTCACAACCGCCGCATTCGTTCGGGATCCGCAGATTCTGGCGAGGCGAACGATTGAGCGACCGATCACCATTGACTCCGAAGACGGCAAACTCCGCTACCTTGTCTTCGATGCCCCACTTGGCGAATCATCCATATTCTCAACACGGGTTGCAATTCAGTACGACCGTTCCGCTGACCTCGCGTTGCTTCATCATCATGCGTACACCATCGTCGTTATCGAAGTGCTTGGGATAGTCGTCGCGGCCGCATTTGCCTACGGCATTGCCACGTTCGGACTGAGTCCTCTACGCCGTTTGATATCACGCGCAGAGGAAATGTCTACGAGCCGGTTAGCACATCCACTTCCATCCCTAGATACTTCTGGTGAGCTTAAGGAGCTGGAGCTGGCATTTAACGGCATGCTTTCCCGATTGAACGAATCTTTTACCCGCCTCAGTCAGTTTTCCTCCAATCTCGCGCACGACATGCGCACTCCTTTGACTAATCTCCAGGCCGCAGCGCAGGTTGCATTGTCACAGCCTCGACTTGCCGAAGACTATCGAGAGGTTATTGAATCGAGTATTGATGAATACCAGCGTCTCTCAAGGATGATCGAAGACATGTTGTTCCTTGCACGGTCCGACAGCGCTGAGTCGCCCATCAAGGTCTGCCGCCTGGACGCCAACGTGGAAGCGGGTCGGGTGGCGGGTTTCTATGAGGCGATGGCTGAAGACGCTGGTATTACTGTTCGCGTCGAGGGGCAGGCAAGTGTCGATGCCGAACTGCTGCTTTTCCAGAGGGCGCTTAGCAACCTTCTGTCGAACGCATTGGTAAGTGCGCCGCGAGGCTCTGAGGTCATTGTGAAGTGCGTTGGGCAGGCGGACGGCACAACCATTGAGGTTTCCGACGTCGGAAAAGGCATCGCATCAGAACATACGCAAAAGCTTTTCGATCGGTTTTACCGGATTGATCCATCCCGACATAACTCGGCTTCTGGAACGGGGCTGGGACTGGCAATTGTCCGTTCAATCATGGATCTTCATCAAGGGCAATGCGGAGTAAATAGCGCGCCAGGAGTGCTGACGACATTCTGGCTCCTCTTCCCGAAGCGGGCGTAACTTTCCCCGTTAGAGCGGCTTCGCCAGAGCGAGCATGACGTGACGGATGGGTTCGGCCACCCGTCTACGCTTATTCCCTCGCTAAATGTGAACGGAATGACGCCCTACTGCTGAGCAATATAGTCGTGTGAATCAAATCCCGAGCCCGTCTGCCCAGCGTGCTTCGTTATTGCATGCAGTTCCTTATTGCGAGCCTGGGTCTCTGCCGTAGGCGGATAGGGTTGTTTGCCCGCCACTACCAGCCCATCATGCTGCGCCTGAAGTAATTCCTGACGCACCTGATCTCTCGTCTTTTGAGCAGAAGCTGTAGTTGAGATGCTGCCGAGTACGAGAGCCCCGGCCATACTTACTATTGCGAGCTTTGACGCGTTCATTTTGATCTCCATGTTACGACCGCCAATTGGCAAGTCTTGGAGACAGTATGTGTTGCAGATCGTGCGCCGGCGTGACCTGAACATTAAAACTCTGTCATCGCTGCCCCCGGCAACGGCTATAGAGCCCGTTCGCGTGCGCGTAACGTCACATACGCCAACCTTCTGTTGGCGATTCGTGGATTCGACTCGTGGACGGCCGCAGACCGCACTGGCTTTGCGCTTGCTCAGCTCGGTTTGCCTGATGATGTGTCGTCGATTGTCGACGTGGAGCTCTGGCCACTTGATCGAGCTGACGAGCGGGCACGGATGAGCGCATGGTTCAATAGTAACCGAGTGGCGGCCGCACAAAAGCTGGCGGAATCTACTTTCGCGAACATCAACGCAACAGCAAGATCAAAAGGAACACTGCAAAGCGCAACGTGGACCTACAAGTAATCTAAAGAAAGACGTTTATTCATAGTCGTGACAAGAAAAGACGAACCCTGGAATCCTCGACAAGATCTCGCCGAGCGATATTCTCTGGCGGTTACGTTTCGCGACCTTTCGAATCCAGACGCCAATCTCTATGTGCAGATTCGCCAACGCATGCGCCAGCGTGAGCAGACTCGTCTCCGCAATATACGGTGAAGAGTGGTTCCGTAGATGCAAGATGCCTGAGCACTCCACCAACCTTGTTTGGTCCAATCTGCTAAAGCGGACGCTCGAGTTGGCGGCAACCGGTTGCCGCCAGCCGACCACGATCGCCGATCACCTGTGAGCCGGCATCTATGGAAAATGACCGTTGTGCCCCGCACCCGGAAGTCCAATCGGCGCCGGCGATCACCCCTAAAGCTGCAGCGCCGAACTTCCGTAGCCGACCCATTTCTGCCTTTCGATCGACGGCAGCCAAAACGGCCGCTTTCAAGATACAACGGTCATCTGGACTCTCCCGCAGAGTCGACAAGTGTTCGGCCATACCGATCGCTCACGGCAGATACACCGCGCCACCGAACGGCCGTAGTCGAACATGATCGGCGTGGGACCGAAGTCGGTCCAGCTACTGACGTTGACCGGCACCTTAAGTCGGACGTTCCGACGAGCTAAAGTCGAAAGCGGTGGCGCGACACGTATTGTCGTCAGCCGTGCGCCATGTGGCATGTAGTAGTCGGTAAAGATCTTCTTTGCCTTGTTACATACGCCCAGCGCCGGACGCATTTATTGCTGGGACTGTGACTGGCTGTGCGACCGGCCGTTCGGCAAGAACACCTTGCCGCCAGACTTTGAACCTGTACCGAATGCAATTTCCGCGAACAATCATCACGCTGGTCGCTCTTACCACTTGGGTCCAAACTTGCTCGCAAGGATTGCACGACGCAGTCGTCTTCGGGCAAGAAGGCACTGACCCGCACGAATCGCAAACAGAACTGCGAGAACGGTGCCGGTAATTGCCAAATATTTCATTCCTAGCTCCAAATTATATTTCGGTGAGGGTGAACCCGAGTCCGCCGCTGCAAACTTACACCCGCGCCTATGTTGACGCACGCGTTCGTGCGCGCACTTGCCGCAACGCTAGCCACCTTCCAAGGCGCATCCGCTTTTGCAGCCGGATCGGCGTGAATCCTGCGGTTGGGGACGCTGTTGCTCTGCTTGGCGTGTCGATTTTGAGTTTATCGACAAACCGCTGGAGAGCGGCCAACTCATTATCTTGGAAAAAATGCGCGCGCAGTCTAGCTATCCCTGGCTCAAGCTCAACAAGATTGTCAGCGCTACTGGACAACAAACGGGCGCGCTCCTCGACCCGTCTGACGAAAGTTCCAAGATCGCCAACGGCGATTTCTTCAAAGTTCGGTGATGCCCAGTATTCCCGGCCGCCGCCACCGTGATACCCAATCACATAGTTTCCACACAGCGCGGCCTCAACTGGCGGCAAACCTAGCCCCTCCAAGCCTGAAAACGACATGAATATCTGCGATTCCTTAAGCAGTGCCGCGACTTCTGCCTCGTTCATACCGTCGATCCCGCGAATTTCCCAATTCGTGGGCAGTCGCTTCTTCAATGCAAAGACAACGGCAGCCGCATGCGCGCCGTTCTTGCGCGGCATATATGTGATGAGGTCGCGTTTCTTGCGGTCGGCGCTAAACACGCTGTCATCTACCGAGCAAAACACCCGCACGATCCGACCTGTCAGATGCGGGTAGTGAAGTGAAATCAGGGAGGAGGTATCCTCAGAGATAGACAGGATTGCAGACGCGTTCTGATATGCGTAATCTACGTCGGCATCGGTACAGCCGCCGTCGCGGTCACGCAGATAGTATCCGTTCTGGACAAAAATCGAGTACTTCAGTCCGCTTGGAGCCAGGATGCGCGCGAGCTGCGCCGCTTTGATTTCTGGCAACACCAGATGATCTGTCGGACGCAGATCCCTGTCGGAAATCAGGTGGGCAGCATGTTTGACCCACGGGTACTCATAACCACGCCTATCATGCATGATCGCTGAAGAGATGACGCCACTGTTATTCAAACGGCTGGAATGGTCGTAGATGACTTTGACTCCGCCAGCGTGCTCGTTTGTTCGCGGCGACGTGCAAAAATACACTAAACGCACTTTTTCTTTTCCTTTCGTTTATTTTGATCCGCTTGTGCGCTTGAAGGCGATGGCTCAAATCCAATGAAGCGATTAGCTAAGCGCCTTAGGCATAAACCCGCTTGCAACCGTGCAAGGTCGACCTGAGACCTCACAATCTCGTGCGGCGGAAGCCCTAGCGCCTCCACGCAACACATATATGTTTCTCAGCCGCTAGGCGCGGGTTCCAGTCCGCGAGGTCCCAATGACCAAGGCGGTGATAACATGGCTCCGCAGGACGTCTGCCGACCGGGATCGTGTGAGCAATTTCAGAAAGATCATTGCGCCCTCGATCGACTAGCAAACTTGCCGGCAATGCATTGGAGCGAAGCCGAATCCGAAGACCGGAACGTCGCAGCTCTCTCTGCATTGATGTCGTCGCTCTGAACGTCGCAAATGGGAGCCGGTTGTGCCGCCGCGCATTCGCGTTTGCGCGCGTCTATCAACGCCATGAACGTGGCGACCAGCAACGCCAGCAGCACCGTGACCATGACTGGCACGAGCACGTCGATCGTCAGCCCGAAGATGATGGTGCTGGTGGCCACCGCTAGGCCCGCGTAGGCAGCGGCGCGGATGGCGGGGTCGGTCGAGATCCGGTTGCGCCAGAAGTACACGGTTATGCCGAAGTAGAACAGCAGCAGTGACACCGCGCCGACCAGACCCATTTCAGCGATGGTCGAGAAGAAGTCGCTGTGCGCGCGCTCGTTGACGATCACGTTCTTGACTTCGCCGCGTTTCGCCATCGCGCCCAGTTCGTCCTCCAGGTGGCCCTTGCCGATGCCGTACAGCGGGTGTCGCGAGAAAATGACTCCCGATGCGCTCCACAGTTGCAGACGCTGCCCGAGCGAGGTGTCGTCGTTGCCTTTCTTCAGCAGCGTGATATCGTTTGTCGCTTCGGAGAGGCGCTGCTGGACCCGCTGTGTTGAAAGTAGCGCGCCCGCGCAGATCGCGATTCCCAGCGCCGTCACAAGCAGACGTTTCTTGTGGGCGAACCAGCGGTACTGTGCACCGAGCAGCACCACGAACACCGGTACCATCAGCCAGCCGCCGCGGCTGCCCGACAGATACGAGGCGTAGCCGCCACCTGCCAGCGCCAGCAGCCGCAGCGCGAGCACGCGCCAGTCACGTGGGTTATCCCACCCGAGCGTGAAAATTGACAGGAAGGCGAGCAGCAACGCGGTGTCGCCAAAGGGAATCGCGTTAGTGTAGGAATTGTTCAGACGGTTCGCGTCGGTCCAGCCGCCGAGCGGCTGATAGATCAACGCCCACAGTCCGACTGCGAGCGCGCCCGTGGCGCAGCCCCAGCCGATCAATCGCAGGGCCCGCGACGGAAACTGGCGCAACAGCAGAAACACCGGCAGAGCAAGCATGAAGCGTGACAGCGTATCAAACTCGCGCGGCAGCCAGAAACCGAGCACCGTTTGCTGGACCACAGCGGCCACGACTAACGCCAGCATCCCCACCGTAAACCAGCGGTAGGTGCGTAAAGCCGAGAAATAGCCGGGCGTGCTGCGGTTGACCACAGCAGCGCCGAACGCCAGCGCCAGAAGCGCGAAGAAACAGTACCCGGTACCGCCTCGCACAATGAGATTTAGAGCAGGTGCCAGAAACAGGAGGGCTGTGCTGAACCAGATTAGACTGGGAGCAAAAATCATAAGGTAACAGTAACAGTGTGTAAGAAGACTACCTTCCAGCGCGCCAACGCGAAGTTGGTATAAAAGTTGCCGCAAGAATCATGCGGGGACCATGCGGATAACGGCAACTTCGCCCAAGTGCTTTAATAGTCTTCGTCCAATCCGACGGGCGCTTCTCGGCGCTCGCGAGGGAACACCCAGGCGTCACTGGCCGCTATATTCTCGATTGAGCAACATGCCTCTCGCGATTTCGAATGGCCGTTTGCTGGTGCCGAACAGCCGCCTGAATGTCCGAACGATGGTGCGGGTGAACGGCTCTCCTTGGCCGGCAGTGCGCGTTCACGGCAACCGCCGGAAAGCGGCCGTCGAAGATTCCAGCGGCCGCTCAATAGAACGTTCATCGAACTGGCGCTATAGGGCCAACTTGAGTCAATCGCCAATGACGTTTCGACCGGCCGCCCCGGCAAGTCTGCAGCGACTTTCCCCTGGGTACCAGTCCATGCCGTCGACTTCGGTGTGACGCGGACTAACGCTTTGCAACCTCTACGCACATTTGCTCTTTCAAGACGCAAACGTTAGCGAATATCCTCATTCGGCATTGCAGCGACTGTCATATATTCACGGGCCGGACACCGGAAATGAGCGCTACGTGTGCGGAGGCGAGCGGCGAACAGGAACACGTGATATGTTGCAGCGCGTCGCGCAATAAGGATGCGTTTTCAACTTAGAGCTCATGCGCCATTATTGATGACCATACAAAAAATGTGCCCCGACCCGGTCGCGACATACGCCCAGCCGGCCGGAAGTCAAGAGAATCGCCGCGAGCTTCTCAAAATCGTTGTCGCAACATCGCTCGTCACTGGCCTTGAAACGTTCGATTTCACCGTTTTCGGATTCTTCGCGGTGATGATTGGAGACCAGTTCTTCCCGGCGACAGATCCGATGACCTCGTTACTGCTGGCAGTCGGCACATTCGGCGTCGGTTTTTTCATGCGTCCTCTTGGCGCGACGGTGATCGGCGCTTACGCAGACTGCGTGGGGCGCCGCGCGGCGATGATGAGGACCAGCTGGATGACGGCCCTGGGGACGGCCGTGATCGGTCTGTGCCCGTCATTTGCCACGATCGGCGTGACCGCGCCGCTCATTGTCATCGCTGGTCGATCGCTGCAAGGTTTCGCCCTCGGCGGCGACATCGGCGTTGCCGCAACCTTCGTTATGGAGGCAGGGCCAGTGTCACGTCGCGGCTATCAGGTCAGCTGGCAGCTCGCTAGCCAGGGCGCGGCCGCGCTGATGGGCGCATCCCTGGGGGTGCTGCTCACCAGCACGATGTCCCCGGCCGCTCTTGCCTCGTGGGGCTGGCGCATTCCGTTCCTGATCGGTCTTCTGATCGCGCCAGTCGGCTTCTACGTTCGCCGTCGGCTTCGCGACGATCCGATCCCCGCCGCAACGGCCAGAACTTCCGGCACGCCGCTCGTCGAACTGTGTCGTGGGCATGGCACGACGATCCTCCTGGCAATGTTGATGATGATGGGGCAATCCGTGCCCGTCTACGCCATCGTCTACTACATGCCGAGCTATGTGACTCGAGTGATGCACATGCCCGCCATCACCGGATTCCTGACGTCCGCGTTATCTGCGCTGCTGCTGGTCGTCATTCCGCCGTTGTCCGGCCGTCTCACAGACCGCCTGCCTCGCCGCAAGCCACTGGCCCTCTTCGCCTCGGGATGCACGGCGCTTCTGGTCTACCCGGTCTTTCTGATGATTACCCGTGCGAGCAGCGCGCTGCCTATCCTGTTTGGCGTCGGACTCATTAGCGTAGTGGTGGCGCTCGGCGCCGGCGTCGTCACCCTGCTTGTGCTCGAGGCGTTTCCTGCTCGGGTGCGCGCCAGCGGCGTCGCGATTTCGCATGCGCTGCATGTTGCCTTGTTTGGCGGAACCGCTCAATTCATCGTGACGGGATTGATCAGATGGACCGGCAATCCAATGTCTGCAGCCTGGTATGTGGCGCCGGCGTGCGCCGTCAGTTTTTGTGCGCTCATGCTGTTCAAGGAACGGCACGTCGAAACCCGGACCGGCACGCGCGCGCTGACGACGATCTTCGCGCCGGCGATACGACGTGGCCGTGCCAAGCCAGAACCTAAGCCACCTTACCGGCCAAAGCTCGAAAATCCTGCGGTGCCATCCCGTAAGCCCGCCGGAAGGCGCGCGTGAAGTCCGAAGCGCTTTTAAAGCCGACTCCGTAGGCAATATTCGTCACCGTCACATGCGGGTAGCGGGCCAGATCTTCGGCCGCGCGCCGTAGCCTGAGATGACGGATATAGGCACCCAGGCCACCTTCATGCTCAAACAGGCGATACAGGCTCCGACGAGGAAATGGCAGCGCATCGAGCACGCTTTCGGGAGAGAGTTCCTCTTCGTGCAGGCACACCTGTATATGGCGTCGCACCTGACCGAACATGACTGCGCGGGCCGCCGCGCGCGCATTGCCGCTGAGGCCCGCCTGCTTGCCCAACGCTGCGATGAGGAGCTGGGCTCCAGCGCGTATGGCGCCGTCCGCTTCCACGGCGCTCATGTACGCGATGTTCTGACCGAGCGCCGCAACGTGTTCGATGATCAGCCGCGCGAGCGGCGTCGAACCGTGGAGCGTACGGCTGTGGATGGCCTCCGGATAAGGGAAGACTTCCTGCACCAGCTCGCCCGGCACGAAAAACGTGAGCACCCTGCGTGCATGGCGCTGGATCCGAACGGGTTGGCTCATATCGAGCGCGAGGAAGCTCGCAACAGAACGGACGGGTTCGCGAGACGTGCGGCGTATCGCGATGTTCTCGACTCCGCCCTCCAGAAATACATGAAATGCGAAGTCACGAACCGTGTCCCTCGAGATCCGGGCCAGTGAGCGCTCGAGCACCATCAAGTCCGACCGGTAATCCGAAAATACAAGCTCGCCAACCTGATAGCGGTGTATCGAAGCCTGGAAGGGCTTCTCCAGGTCGGATCGCGAGGGCAGCACGTCGATAACATGGCCGCCCCGATCCCGCCATGCCAACAACCGCCGCTGTGGCGGTTCCCCCAGCACGCTGAAATAACTATGGGCAATGCCGTGTTTCAGCGGAAGGCGGGCGTCAGCCGTAGTAGCGCAGGGGGCATGCGAAAAAACTCTTTACTGGAGTGTGCCCGGTGGGTGTTCTGGACTATTTAGCTTGGGAATTTAACCGAAAATCCGCCCGGCATGAATTTCTTTGAAAAATGGACGGGGAATTCTTCGGAAACTGATACGCACGGTCAAGCCTGCCAATAACGATCGATTAGACTCGCGACGCGCCTAGCGCGGATGAGACCAACCAACAAAGAGAACGGGTTGTATGCGTGAGAACGTCTTCACCGAAGAGCAGCGCGACGCCTTGCAGGAAATCGCCAATCTGGCAATGGGTCAGGCCGCGGCGCGTCTTGCCCGCCTGCTCGATACTTTCATCGAGCTGTCGGTGCCGCGCGTGTGCGTGGTCGGGGTCGCCGAGGCCGCGCAGACCCTGCGCGAGATGACTGGCATTGACCAAGGCGTAACCGCCGTGCGCCAGGGCTTTCGCTCCGACATCAAGGGCGAGGCGCTTGTAATTTGCCGCAGTGGTGCCGTCGGGCACCTGTGTGCGCTGGTCAACGATCCGTACATTCACTCAGCGTACGAAACGATCAGCCAGACGGAGCTGATGGTCGATGTCGCGAACGTGCTGACGGGCGCGTGCGTCTCGTGCATCCTGGACCAGCTCAATCTCACGCCGATCTTTTCGCCGCCGGGTCTGCTCGGCGAGAACATCTCGCTCGACGATGTCTTCCAGGCAGACCTTCTCGCATGGCGCGCCGCGCTCCTGCTTGAAGTCAACTTCGCACTCGAAAATCACTGCTTCCGCGCGCACCTCGTCATGCTGATGGCCGAGGACTCGATTAGCCGCATGGACGACGCGCTCAGTGCGTTGTTGGCCAGCGTATGAAGGAGGCGATGGAGCGCTCGCTCAGCGATCTCGTGATCGCGCGGGTCGGCTTCGGCATCGTCGTTCTTGACCGTGCCATGAACGTGCTGATGTGGAATCGCTTCATGCAGGATCACAGCGGACATGCCGCAGAGCAGGTTGTCGGTAAGTCGATCTTCGCCAGCTTTCCCGAGCTGCCGCGTGTATGGCTCACCCGCAAGATCGAGAGCGTTTTCCGGCTCGGCAGCTTCGCGTTCAGCTCGTGGGAGCAACGTCCCTATCTCTTCAAGTTCGATCATGACAGGCCGATCACGTGCGGCGTCGACGTCATGCAGCAGGACTGCACGTTCATGCCGCTTACGCGCGGCGGCGAGGTCATGGCCGTTTGTGTGACGGTTTCCGATGTGACGCATGTGCGCGTCATGCAGCGCGAAAGCGAAGAGGTCGTCGCCAGGCTTGAGGGCTATGCGAACCGCGACTGCATCACCGGCATCGCGAACCGGCGCTTTTTCGAAGCACGCCTGCGCGACGAGTTCTTGCGCTGGCAGCGTTACGGGGGCGAGCTGTCGGTGCTGCTCTTCGATATCGATCGCTTCAAGGACATCAACGACCGATACGGCCATGCAGTCGGCGATGCGGTGTTGCGCGTCACGGCGCAGCGCGTTGCCAACGCCGTGCGCGTTCAGGACACGCTCGGCCGTTTCGGCGGCGACGAGTTCGCACTGCTCCTGCCGTGCACGTCGCTTGCCGACGCGATGATCGTCGCCGAAAGGGTTCGTTCGACGATTGGCGATGTGCCCGTCGAAGCCAACGGCGTGCGCGTGCGTGTGACGGCGAGCGTCGGCGGCGCGGCGGCGCGGCCAGGTCTGCCGGCTTACGAAGTCCTCATCAATGAGGCCGATGCCACGCTCTACAGCGCCAAGCGGAAAGGGCGCAACCGTTCCGTTGTGCTCGCCTGAGCCGTGCTACACAGAAGCCCGGGGATTTTATAAACATCGAGAAGCCGGTAAATCGTTGTCTCACGCAGAAAGCCATGACGGTCGCGCTGTCGTGGCGACCTCCGCAGCGCGACATTGCATTCGCATATGTTGCGGCGCCTGCCGGATTGGCAGCCAGTTACCTTGACAGAAGAAGCGCTCAAAGATGAATGCAAGAGCACCCTCGCCCAGCCCCATCGATGACCAGCCGGCGTCGCTCAGCAAAGAGGCCACACCGGAAAGCGTCTACCTTGGTCGACAGCCGATTGTCGACCGCAACGGAGCGTTGAACGCGTTCGAACTGCTGTTCCGCTCCGACGCCACCAACCTCGCCCGAGTCACGGATGACGCCGATGCCACCGCGCAGGTCCTCGCGAGACTCGTCGGCGATATGGGCCTGAGCGCCGCGCTGGGCGATCACACCGGCTACTTAAACGTTGACCGGACGGTGCTGATGTCCGATATGGTCCGACAGTTGCCGTTGCCGCCCGAGCGCTTTGTGCTCGAAATCCTCGAAACGGTGACCTTCGACGAGGCACTCTTCAGGCGCTGCAACGAGTTGCGGCGTGCGGGCTTCCGGCTCGCACTGGATGATGTCTCACAGGTATCGCCCCGCCTGCTCGCATTTCTGCCGTGCGTCGATATCGTCAAGATCGACTTCATGGAATGTCCGCGCGAGCGTCTTGCCGAACTGGTTGCCGCCGTCAGGCAGCACCGAAAGGTGTCGCTCGCCGAGAAAGTCGAAACACGGGGAGACCATGACGCGGCCATGCGCGCGGGCTTTGAACTGTTTCAGGGCTACCATTTTGCGAAACCGCAGGTGCTGACATCGCGGCGCATCACGCCGTCGCGCGACGCGCTGCTGCGCCTGATGGTGCTGCTGAGCGGCGAACCTGGAATTCTCGAGCTCGAAGCTGAACTGAAGCGGATTCCGAACCTCGTCGTTCAACTGTTGCGTCTGCTCCAGTCCAGCGCGTCTGGGCTTGCCCGGACGATTTCGTCAATGCGCGAAGCGATCATGGTAGTGGGCACCCGGCAAATCACGCGCTGGGCCCAGTTGCTCCTGTTCGCGGATGGCAATCTCGACGCGTTGCGCTCCGATCCCCTGTCGCAGCTGTGTGGCACGCGCGCGCGATTCATGGAACTTGCCTCCGGCCGGCTGCGGCCCGACGACGTCTGGTTTGCCGATACCGCGTTCATGACGGGCGTGTTCTCGTTGATTCATGTGCTGTTCGGCAGTGCGATTGAGGATATCTTGTCCACGATGCCGATCCACGCGGATATGCGGCGCGCGCTTCTCGAACGACAGGGCGATCTGGGGTTGCTATTGAACGCCGCCGAGGCGGCCGAATCGGGGGAGCTCACGGCAATCCGCACGGCATGCAACGCACTGCCCGTCTTTACCCCCAACGACCTGATCGTGCTCGGGCTCACCGCCGTCGGGTAAGACGATGGACCGCAGTTCGGCAAGAATCGGTCATTCGATCGTGCAGCCAGAACGGCCCTTCATGGCCGGTCACGAACGCTTGTCGATCAGGCAGATTGAAGGTTGGCTACGCAGTCGCGGATCGCCTCTGCGAACTGCGGATTAGATACAGCTCATGCCTCCCACTCTACCGATTCCTTGAGCACCCTCACCGGTGATCCCCCGATCACAGTGTTCGGCTGCTCGTGTTTGGCGGTGATTGTGCTCGTCGCAGCTACCACAACGTTGTCACCAATCTCCGCGCCCTTCAGGACCGTGCACCGACAGCCAAACCAAACATGTGAGCTTCCCCCGAAATTTCGCCTTCCGGTAGGTCGTGTGTAAACTCGACCCAAAGGAAGGAAAGAAACGATGTTCAAGGTACCAAAACAAGCGTACACGGCGGAGTTCA
>NZ_CADIKK010000008.1 GCF_902859915.1 Paraburkholderia ultramafica | reverse complement strand
GCTAGCGGAGCGGTTTCGCTCAAAGAATTTTTAGCGAAGCGGGCGCGGATTTCGTGCCGTGCCTGCGATCACCCCGGTGCGCCGCTTCCGCTTCGCTAAAAATCCTCTGCCTTATCACACATAAAAATCGGATCCATCCCTAGATCCCTATCAATGCAAGAAATCTAATAAATAACTTTCATGCAAGAAATCTATTTGATTTTTTGCATCGATGGTCCACAATTCACTCACGCCAACAACGACCACCAATGTTGGCTACGACCAGCGCGCCGCAATGCGCCATCCTTAATCGGCGTCAGATGACGCCATCTGCCTGGAGAAAAACAAATGAGCTTCCTGAATTCGCTGGAAAACATCGCCAAGGGCGCCGCCGCGGGTGTGTTGGTGGTGACCGCATTACCCATCTTCGGCCCGGTGGGCACGATTACGGCGCTCGGTGTGGCAGTTGCCTCGTCGCTCGGTGCGACGGCCGCGCTGGCCGACGAGATGAACAAGGACGAATGACGTGGCCGACCAGTAAGCAGCCGGTATCCTGCCGGCTGCCTGGCAACAGACCGGCTCAAGACTCGCTGCAAACGGAGAGACAAGACTATGTATGACGAGCTCTCAACGATCCGACGAATCATCGACGGGTTGACCATTAACACGGACACGGCGCACCGCTTCCACATCGACGCGAAGGTGGTAAGCGAGCTGGTCGACGGTAATGTGGTCCATCGGCGCATGTGCCAAGGCTTGTACCAGGTGCTACCAGATGGTCCCTACTTCCTTGCGTTCTGGAACAAGCCTTATTGGGATGACGCTGCGCTGCGGTTTACCTACTCCGATGATCTGTGCGTAATCGATGCCGAGCAGGCCAAGCAGTGGATGCGGACGTATTGCCCTGCGCAATTTGACACGTTCGTGAGCAACATGGGGCAGCCGGATAAGGCGCCCAGCGTGGTCGCGATCAACTTGCGCATACCTGTCGAGTTGCGTGCGCATTTGACGACGTCCGCGGAACTGACGAACACCTCCTTCAACAAAATTTGCCTCAATCTGATCTATGCGGGCATGTCGTCTTTGGCGGCGAGACCGAGACTTGGCGCACCCGCGTCTTATGTCACCTTGCGGCTGCCGGATGGAGATCCTGCCGTGGACCAGTTTGAGCGAGCGATGACGTTTAAGGACGAGAGAGATCAGGAGCTGGCAGGTTGCGCAGAGCAGCTCTACTGGCTTGCCAGGAACGACGAGCCGAAGTTTCTAGAGTTTGTGCTTTGGACGCTGTACCGGCTCTTCCATGTCGAACGCGACGAGAAGCGCGCGACATGCTTTGCCCTGTGGCTGACGCATTTCCGTCGTGCGGGACCCGAGGTCGGCGAGGAGTTTCGCCGGCGCCGTCCCGGGCCTATGGAATACGGTGAATGGCGCTGGGTGAAGACCGGCGAGGAGACGGATCTGGCTTCACGGTTTTCATACAAAATGCGCGATCAGTGAGCCGCAGGTATGGCGGCTGCCGTTCTCGCGGTGAATACGGGGGTGCATGCTAATTCAACAACCGCACGGCGTCCAAGGGGCCTAACTTGCGCTGCGCATCTCCTCAATTTTTTGCAATCAAAAGCCGTTATTACGGCGGGCTCCAGATCGTCAGGAGCCAGCGCTATATGTATTTTTTATCTGAACGACCAGCCGGACGGAATCGGATGACGAGCGCGACTTGCCGCGAGCATGCCCATCATCAGCCGGCACGTACCCGCTTGCTGTCGCGCGCCCCATGAGCATTGACTTTACCGACCAGAAAAATGAAAAAGCTTGAAGCAATCAATCGCGTTACCCAACCGGCATGGGCCATCGACAACCCGTACCTACACATACTTAAAGGCCGTTTTTTCAGTCACGCCAATCAAGCCGACTGGAGTGAACTGCCACAGAGAGTCCAACGCCTGTTCCTGGGCGTGGAACGTCTTCATGCACCTGAGGCTGAGGCACAAAGAACCTCGACGCAAATATTGGCGCTCGTTCAGGATGGCGCCTTCCTGCCCAATAGCCCGGTCATGATGAACAGCGAACGGGAAGACCAGGTCAACCTGTTCGCTTGCCATGTTCTAGCTCCGCCAGTGGGAATCGATGAACTGGAAGTCGCAAAAATCATCCACGACGGTTGCGGCGGTATTGGATACGATCTGACCGCTTTGCCAGACCCGGTCGCATTGACGCAAACGATCGAACAGCAAACTGCCTTGCTCAATCCAACCCGCAAGCGCAAAGCCCATAGCGCTGTTACCTTGAGTGCCGATCACCCACAGTTCAAATCTTTCATTGAGCTGGGCGACCGGTTATCTATCACTCACACCAATGTGGAACTGGACGAGTCATTCTTTCAGAAGCTTGAAGCCAGCGACCCGCATACTATCGAGCGCTGGGACTTGATCTGCCACTCCATCACCGAGACTGGGAAGCCAGCGATTGCCTTTGGCGAACATAAGGCCAGACGCTCACCCAATGGAGAGAGGCTCATTCTGAACGTCTGCGGGGAATCCCTACTCCGCGAGAACGAGTCTTCCCTAATTGGTTCCCTCAATCTTTCCCGGTTCGTCAGCGCCAAGACCTTCGACACGGGTCGATTCGTCACTGCAGTGCACCTCGGCGTCCGCTGCCTGGATAACTTTCACGACCTGCAGCGCCATGCATCGCCCCTCGTAGCCAAGCGGTGTGCCCAAAGCAGGAAAATCGGCTTAGGTGTCATGGGCTATGCCGATGCGTTGCTGCTCCTGGGCCTGCGTTATGGTTCACCAGAAGCCTTGGCGTTCGCTCGGACTGTCATGACGCTGCTCAGCGAAAACGCGCGTGCGGCGAGTGAAGGGCTGGCGGCTGAGCGAGGCACCTGTGATCCGCAGCTGCAACCTCGTGATGGCAGTCGACCCCGTCGCAATGCGTCGCTGATGGCCGTCGCCGCGAATGGCACTCTAAGCCTGCTAGCCAATGCGACGGGGGGAATAGAGCCGGTGTTCAGTTACCTTATTCGCCAGGAGGTGGAAGGGGTGGTGGTACATCAACTACAACCTACCTTGCGGCGTCTGCTATGTGAACAAGGTTTTGACGAGACGGCCTTGGCCGAGGTGGTAGAAGCGCTTTTGCATGGCGCGCAGGCTCACAGCCTGGACGTCATTCCTCGGCACATTCGGGGCACCCTAGTGCGTGCTCACGATTTGACTACGGCTGAGCATATTCAGACGCAGGCTACCTTTCAGGCCTTTATCGATGGTGGGATTTCTAAGACCATCAATCTGCCCTCCAGCAGTACGCGGCGCGATGTCGCAAACGCCATCCTGAAGGCTCGCGCCAGCGGCTGTGTCGGTGTTTCCCTTTACCGTGACGGAAGCATCGCGGGACAACCTTCCCAGCGGCCGCAGATGCTGCCCGCCAAGGCAGCGATGGCATGATCGAACAAGAAATCCGTGTCGGACAGCCGTTGTTCATCAGTTTCGACGGCCCTAAAGGTACCGGCAAGACTACGATCCTTGAGGGCGTGAGGGACGAGTTAAGGGCATTGGGACGAGAAGTTGTGGCGCTGTGCGAGAAGGAGTTGGATCCTTACCGTGCGGACACCATCGTGTTGCTTGAACAATTATCGACAGCATCAAGCCCGGCCCTTGAGACCCGTATCTGCCAACAATTGGCTGCGGGGAGAGCGTGGATTACGACGCATATTTTAGAAGCACTCGATTCAGGAAAAATCGCGCTCATCGACCGGTGGTACCCCTCAGATGCGGCGTTTCGACGCTCCATCCCGTTCGAACAAGTGTTGGACATCAACAGGACGAGCGCCGTACGCGATCCGGACATCGCGGTGGCAGTTACGTGCGCGGCGCCGCTGTCTTGGGATCGAGCGTGGAGCCGCTCTCGTGGATTAAACAGCCATGTTATTCAATCATTCGAACAGCATAAGAAATGCACGGAAGTTTTCAACGATGCCGTCGAGAAGTATGGTTGGTATGCGTGTATCAATGATCGAACGGTATCGGCGGCGGTAGCCGCGGTGGTGTCGCGCGTACAGGCTGAGCGCGGCTGACCAGCCTTCCGCCTAGATCCCAAGCAGACGAACCGCGCCGTCGTCGCTGGGTTGCAGTGTTGTGCGGGGTCTTTGCCGCCTTAGACGCTTGAAAAAGATGCCACATCGAAAGGCCACTTTTGACATAACACCTGATGTGCACAACAAAATGCAGTACTCGGATACGACGAGCGCGCGAGGCGAAAAAAAAGTCACCGCTCCCCGTTCTATGGCTTGGCTAGGTGCTGATCGTAGGTCAGGACCAGTCGCTTTATGCATTGATTAATTCACGGTTGCGACACATTGAAAGATTGACGGGAAAACTTGCACGAAGGTCATCAATCCACACTCTCTTGGAACGTAAATTTCTATCTGTTCATAAATCGACCCTCAAGTTGACGCTCGGCGGGCCGTTATTTTGCGGATATGCGGGATTCGCTTACTTATGGATCCGAGCGCAACTCTGCGACTAGACTGGACATACAAAGGATGGCGAGGGGGCAAACGATGGACAGCAAGAAGCTCGAACAATATTTCCATGACGCAGGCTGGACAGTGGTGCACCGGGATCATCGGAAAGCAAGGGATGGTGTGTTTTATCCATTCGATGACTTGGGGCTCGAGGCACCGTCGCTTGCCGCATTGCGTGGCTTCCATCGCGGTATCTACCGACATCAGCGAGAGGCGATCGAGCGCTACCTCGAAGGACACAACTTGGCCGTAACCACGCCGACGGCCTCAGGCAAGACGATGATCTTCAACGTGTGCGCACTGGAGGAACTGTCTGTCGATCCCAAGGCGCGCATCGCTGCCGTGTATCCGCTCAAAGCGCTCGCGGCAGAGCAGACCGAGCGCTGGCAGAAGCTTGTCGCGGACAGTGGCATCAATGTCAAGGTCGGCCGAATCGACGGCGGTGTGCAGTCTCACGAACGGCTTAGCGTTCTGAAAGAAAGCCGGGTTGTCGTGATGACGCCCGACATCATTCACGCTTGGCTACTCTCGTCGATTGATATGCCCGCGGTGCGGGAATTCCTTGCGAATCTCACGCTGCTCATTGCGGACGAAGCGCATACCTATTCGGGTGTGTTCGGCAGCAACTCGGCTTTCCTGTTCAGGCGTTTGCTCCATGCAACGCGCAAGCTCGGCGGCGATTTCAATTTTATAGCATCGTCCGCAACAATGGAGGACCCACAGGCGCACCTTCACAAACTGACGGGAGAGCATTTTGACGTAATCGGCGCGGATATGGACAGTTCCGCGCGCTCAGAGTCGCAGCTTCTAATGGTGAATCCACCCCGGGCGAAGGATCTGCTGTCCTCCGTGTCCGATCTGATTACCTTTGCCGCGACGCAGACATCGCACCAGTCGATTACCTTCGTCGACAGCAGGAAACAGACTGAATACCTTGCGTCCATCGTCGAGCGCCGGGTGAGCGAGGAGGCAGAGAGCGACGAGGTCAACCTCGGGAAACTGGAGGAACTTCAGGTCTATCCGTATCGCTCTGGCTATGAAGAAGACGACCGGACCCGAATCCAGAAAAAGCTCGCATTGGGCTCGCTGAAGGGTGTGGTCAGTACGAGTGCGCTGGAGATGGGCATCGATTTACCTTATCTCACACTCGGCATTCTCTTCGGCATTCCACGATCAGCGACAAGTCTGTTTCAGCGCATAGGGCGCGTGGGGCGCAAGCAGCCGGGTGTAGTCATCATTGTCAACAACGGGTCGGTCGTTTCCGAGAGCGTATTTCGCGATCCCGCACGACTGGAGAGCCTGCCGTTGTTGCGCAGCGCGCTGTATCTTCACAACCAGCGCATCCAGTACATCCATGCCATGTGCCTAGCGCAACAGGGCGGTGAGGACCAGGCGGTTTCAGGTAACAAGACTGAAAACGACGGGAAATTCACTTCGCCGCTTCCGTTGCCCGACGACTTCGCGATGCTGTGCGAAGCCGAAAGGGTAGGTGAAGTCTCCACCGAGCTGCAGTCAATGAAAGCGCAGGCGGGAGACGACCCGCATCATACTTTCCCGCTTCGCAATCTCGACGCGCAATTCAAGGTACAGCATCAGCAGGGCCCGAATGTGTTCAACCTGGGTTCGCTGTCGATGTCGCAACTGCTTCGGGAAGCCTACCCGGGAGCAGTCTACTACTACCAGACGAAACCATACAGGATCGTACGCATCCGCAAGCAGCAGAGGATCGTAGAGGCACGTCCGGAAAAGCGCTATTTCACCGCGCCCCTCATGCTTCAGCCCCTGATCCTGCCAAATCTTAGCGGCGATAACGTGCATCAGGGGCATCGCTATGGAAGCTTGCTAGTCATTGAGTGTGCATTGCAAGTTCGCGAGGCGGTGTGCGGATTCACGGAGCGCAGGGGCAACAACCAGCTTGAATTCAAGTATCCGCTAGATCCTGCGCATGGCCTGTTCCAAGATGCGGCGACGTTCCCGAATTACTCCTTTACATCCGGGGTAATCTTCACGCATCCCGCACTGAGCAGGGAGGGCGTCAGGCGAAGCGTCCTCGCGGAGATCATCCAAGAAGCATTTCTGATGTCGCTGCCTTTCGAGCGGCAGGACATCAGTGCGGGCGCGGACAAACATCGCGCCACGCGGGATCCCGTAACGGAAGGCGACAAATTTATCTGCGTCTACGACCAGACGTATGGAAGCCTGAGGCTCACGAGTCATCTTATGAAAAAGGAGGTGTTGCGTGATGTCTTCACTCGAGCACGCGATATCGCCCTGAATGATGCGAACCTCGAACTTAACGAGGAAACCGTGCGCGTCATCACGGAGCTCGCCGAATGCGTCGAACAGGAGCCGTCGGAGCTCGGCGACGCCGCAACGTCCGGGAATCAGGCGGAGCAATTCGTACCCATTGTGTCGCCGGGATCGATCGGCATAAATGTGCATCGGGACAACGAGGAGTTCGAGGTCGACGGCGTGTTCTTCAGTCCGCAGATGCAGGGTCTAGCCTATCGCGGTAGGCCCGTAAGCGGAAGGATGAAGGTAGAGGCCGCAAATCGCCGCCACTCGGCGACGACGATCCAAGTCCCTATCGATCACATCCGCCCGCTCAATGGCGAGAGCAAGATCGGCTACTACAGCATGGAAACCGGCGAGATGTTCGATCAGATTCCGTTCGACGGAGAGTTTTGATGTTAGTCACATCGTCGGAAGAACAGGTTTTGCATGTTAAGCGGCTTGACCTGCACGGTGCGATCGACACCGCACGTGGACTGGAAGCCTTGCCGGAAGCACCGGTCTACGTGATCGACTTCAGCGCGCTCGAATGGACAGAACCGTTTGGGCTGCTTTTCTTCGCACGCAAGCTCAGAAAGTTTGCCGACAGCCGAAAACCAAGCCGATGCCGCGCCATCAACTACCAAGAGCATGGGTACGCGGCGCACATGGGCTTTTTCCAATCGTTCGGTCTCGGCTTCGGCAAGGATCCCGGCGAGGCGCTCGGAAGTACGCGCTATGTGCCAATCACGAGCATGCGCATCGAAGACCTCGAACGCGAAGCGGCGAGTGACTATGTTGACGTTCGGGACACGATCGAGGCGCGCTGCGCCTCTCTCGCGACGGTGCTCACTCATAGCGAAGGCGGCGATCTGCAGCACACGCTCGGCTACTCGCTGCGCGAGATCTTCCGTAACGTGCTCGAACACAGTCAGGCCGATACCATCTGGTATGCAGCACAGTACTGGCCGACCAAGGGACTCGTCGAGCTGTCGATTCTGGATGAAGGCATCGGCGTCCGCCAATCGCTGTCACGCAATCCTCATTTGAACATTCACGATGATGAAGATGCGTTGCGCTACGCGCTATTGCCGGGCGTCTCGGGCGTAGCATTTCGTGGCGGGCCGCGTCAACGGCGCGACGAATGGGCCAACTCGGGATACGGCTTATTCATGACGAGTCAGATATGCGCTCGCGGTGGGAATTTCGTGATCTGTAGTGGCACGAGCGGCATCATGCTCGAAAACGGCGAGCAGAAAAGCCTTGCGGTCGATATCGCGGGAACGGCGCTCCGATTGCAGATTCACGTACCTGAAATTCGTGCGCTCAATGAAGCACTCGAAGATTTGCGCAAGCGCGGCACGTCCATCGCAGGCGAATTAAGGCATACCGTGAATCTCACGGCCTCGATGTCGTCGCGCATGCTTTCGAAGGATTTCTCGCAAAAAGGGTGATCGCGCGATTGCTGAATCGGGCGCTGCTGTTGGCATGCTGCAGTGAACCGGTTAGAGGCCGCCCAAGTGGCGCCTATATAACTTCACGCGAATATTTTCTTGAAATCGCTAAAGCAACAATCCGGGAAATAACGATGTCGATTACAGTTGCCGAGCAAATTAAGCGCAGTGCTTGGGCCAAATTCCGTCGCCAGACCGCAAGCTTCTTTGCTGGCTTCATTTCAGCAGTGGCTCTGCTGTGTCTGGCTGTGAGTAGCGTTCCGAAATGGTCGCAGGCATTGGGGGGGCCATTTGTTGTAATGAGCGCGTCGGATCGTGATTCATTGAAGACCGAAGTTCAGCGACTGCAAGTGCGTTCCGACAGCCTTCAGAAAGATCGGGACGACCTATTCACAAAACGGGGGGTGTCCGGAATTTTGTGTAAACGGGTTGAGGTTTAACCCGGCACCAGCCGCTCTTCGAACTGGATCGTGAAGCGGTTCAGTGCGGCCTTCCAGTCGCGGATCGGCATCGTCCACTTCTTGCTGATGTTGTTCAGGGCCAGGTAAAACAGCTTGGTGACGGCCTCATCGGTCGGGAACGAGCTGCGGGTCTTGATCACCTTGCGCAGGCTCATGTTGATCGATTCTATGGCATTCGTGGTGTAAATCACCTTCCTGATCTCCGGTGGGTAATCGAAGAACGGAATCACGCGTGCCCAGTTGCGTCGCCAGCTCTGCCCGATGGACGGATAGTCCTTGTTCCACCTGGCCTCGAAGGCGCCCAGCATCTGTTCGGCCATCTCGACGGTCGATGAAGTGTAAATCGTCTTCAGGTCGGCGGCGACTTCCCGCTGCATTTTCCACGGCACGAAGTTCAGGCTGTTGCGCACCATATGCACGATGCACAGTTGCACGGCCGCTTTTGGGTAGACCGCTTCAATGGCTTCAGGGAAGCCTTTAAGCCCGTCGACACAGGCGATAAAGATGTCCTGCACGCCGCGCGTCTTCAGCTCAGTGACCACCTGCAGCCAGAACTTGGCCCCCTCGGTCTGGGCGATCCACAGTCCCAGGACTTCCTTGTGGCCGGCCATGTTCACGCCGATGGCCAGGTACACCGCCTTGGTCCGCACCGCGCCGCTGTCGCGCACTTTGACGTGAATGCAGTCGAGATAGACAATCGGATAAAGCGCGTCGAGCGCACGGGCCTGCCAGACCTTCACCTCATCACTGACGGCGTCGGTGACCGCCGAGATCAGCGTCGGCGAGACTTCCGTGCCGTACATTTCTTCCAGGTGCCCCTGGATCTCGCGCACGCTCAGGCCACGCGCATACAGCGAAATGATCCTGTCGTCGAAGCCCGTCCAGCGCGTCTGATGGCGCTCCACCAGCTTCGGCTCGAACTTCCCCTGACGGTCGCGCGGGATATTGAGCGGCAACTCGCCAAACTCCCCCTGCAGCGTCTTGGCACTATGACCATTACGGGTGTTGCCCGTGGCATTGGTCACCGTTTCGCTCTTGCCATGGCCCAGGTGTTCGGACATCTCCGTCTCTAACGCACGCTCCACCAGCATCTTGGTAAGCTGCTTGAGCAGGCCGTTCTCGCCTATCAGGTCTTCCGGCTTCTGGTAATTCGCCAGCAGGCTGTCTGCCAGCTTGACGAGTTCAGGATCGGGTTTCTCTTTTTTATTGCGTCTCGCTACGGTCATCTATGCTCCTGTTGCTGGCAGTCTCCTGCCAAATGACCGTTTACACAAAACTTTTTACACCCTCAAAAAACTCGGCGCTCGCAGCGCAACTTGGTGGTCGCGAAGAGCAGCAAAAAATCTGTCTGCAGCTGCGCCAAGATCTTTCGAGTAAAGAGTCGCATCTGACCGCGCTGGGGAAACAGCGCGAGCAAGCACTCATTTACTCAGCGCCAATTCAAGCCTTTCCAAATCAGCGGGAGCCAGTGCAAGTCGCACAGAGCCCCGAAGTGGAGCGCGATGACGCCGAGATCAAAGCCCTCGAAACCTCGCTCCAAACGTTGCGTCAGCAAGTTCTAACAAGCTGCGACTTCCGACCATCGGCTGCCCAATCAGCCGAGTGAGAAGATCTCTTCTGAGAGGAGAGGTTTCAGCCACTGCCAGCGTGCAGCGACCAGCCCTTGTAACATAACACCTGATGCGCAGCAGGCCAGTACTCGCATACGACGAACCAATGGTGAAAAAACGTCCCGCACTCCGTTGCAATGCCGCTTGAATAGCAGCAACGAGGTGGCGGATTTATGCCTTCCGCATGACACGCGCGCCGACGACGCTTATCTCAGACACTCTTCGAGCCGGGCTGCGCTTTCCGTAGCTTGCGATCCAAACGCCTCACCTGATTCTCTTGTGCTTCGATCTCAGCAAGATACGGCCGCAGCGCATCCATAATACGAGCCTCCCGCTCCTGTAGTTGCTTGACCGCGAACGCGCATTCCCGTTCGTACCTCTGCCTCGCAACCCGCGTATCGGACCACGCACGGTTAAGCGGTTCGCTTTCTTTTCGGAGCTTGCGCAATTCGCGTATGGCGCTCTTTAGCCGCGCCTCGTCAGCTAATTCGGCTGCCAGTTCGGAATTCATCACAGGACTTTCGCGCTCACGGGCTGGTTACTTGGATGAAGGGAAGCCGAACCCTTGGCCTCCGTGTTGCGACGCAGCGCTCTCCAAACAAGCGATCCACTCAATTATTGACCTTTCCACAAATCGTGGCATCACCACAACGCGACCGGAAATTTGCACACCGCACGTCTCGAGTGCAGTCCCACCGCTTTCGGCCGATATGGTTAGCCGGGGAGCCGTACACTGTCGAAGCACTTCAGCTCATTTTCGGGAAGGCCGCCGATCGCCTCCTTTTCGTCGGTACCGCGCCTCAGTAGCATCATGGAACCGGGAAAAATCGAGGACAGTAGGCATCGTGTGCGTACGAACTGAAGTTCGGTCATACACTACAGGATGACTCCGGGCCAAGCCCTGACCCCGCTGCACGCGTGCACCACACAAACGGAGGCTTACCGGGAAAATGACGAAAGCCGTTCAGTGTGAACTCCCGCCGCCCCTCTTATCCCACAAGCGCGACCTGATAAGCCTGTGTTGCGCCTGCCGACGACGATGTATCCGGTGTCAAGAAATAGCAGCAGGGCTATCGAAACGCGAAGGCATTCGCGCGGGCATCATGCAGCGCGTGGTGTTCTCCACCGTGCTCTTCGATGTACTCAGTGAGACGTCGTGCGTCGATCCTCTGAGCCACGTTTTCATTCTTCCATCCACGCGGCAGCGCCCGGTCAAGCAGATGGCCGAGAAGTTCGAAGTCGCCTTGAAAGTCGTAGCACAGCACAGGCTTGGGCTTGACTGGCACGGCCAACAGCCACGCCTGCAGTTCGTCGCGCAGTTGTGCGGACGGCATCGCTCGACCCGGAAACTGGCCGAGCTGGGGCAGCACGATCTCACGTACAAAGTCACTGCACAGCGGGCGTTCAAAGTCTAGGGATTCGCCGTAGAACTCGCGCCCGTCCTCGCCCACAATCGCCACGCTGATAAGCTGGAAGGCATTGAAGTCAGTGAACTCAGTATCAAGGAAATAGCGGGTTTTCCACGGACTACGTGGTCCTCTGCTCCTAACCATTGCCGGTACAGTCATCGATTTTGTCCAAGTGCGTTCAGTATGCAGATACCCTTCAGCTCGCCCAGATCTCCCAGTTGCTCGCATAGTAGCGTCGGTTACACTCCGCGCAGAGCCGTTTGACCTCGCCGGTCAGGTTCACCCTGATTGCCGGCATCGCCCCGCACTGCTCGCAGGGCATCACTACGTCTCCCGGTTTCCGGGCTGCATCAAACAGCCCATTCACGTGGTCATCGGTCAGTCTAGGCGGCAATGTCATATAGAACTCCTAATTTTTTTAGGCCAAAAATCAACTCCCTTTCTTTGCGAAAGAAGAGCTAGAAAAGTGCCGGTTGCCGCTCCGATGCAACCGGCACGACATTCAGTTCGGCGAGCCGTCTGCGCGCTTGCGCAAGGTCATGCAGCAGTTGCCGCTGAAGCCAAGTTTCTGCACCGCCACCGAATGCTAGATCGAGCCGTAGTGCCATTTCAGGTGAAATGCCAGCCTTGCCGGTGATCAAGTTCGTCAGCGCCTGCCGGCTGACACCCAGCACGCGTGCGCCATCGGTAACGCTCAGCTCGAAGCGCTGCAGACACTGCTGGCGAACCAGTTCGCCAGGATGAGAAAAATCGGGATCGGCCATCAGCAAACAATAATATTAACCGTCTCTTCTGGCAAGTGACAAGCGACACTTACTCCAATCGTGCGTCGCGGGTCATGCGGACTTCTCGGGGCAGCTGAAGTATTTGAATTCAGGTCATCGCCTCCTTATCCAAGTTGCTTGAATGATGCGGTAGATCGGCCATCTGAAAAGGCGATCCGGATCGTACGAGGCACGTGGCCTGACCTATAAGACTTTTCCGACATTTCCAGCCGCATCTCTCTGAGCGGTCTCAAACACAACTCAAAGTCGCAAAAGCCCACAAGCCGTCGATTGATGGTGCCAGAAACGGCTCGCGCGCTTTTCGTGCCCCCGCGCCTCTGACGAACCTGCAAGGGCTCCGTCGGGTATATCCGATGATTACCCTCGACGCCCTCGTCCTTTTTGGACAGTTTTGATCGGTGTCGCTCCGGACAATGCCGCCGGGCCAGTTTCGACGGGGGCAGATCCCGGACCCACGACCAGGGTTTGCAGGTCGGCCGGTGCGAACCCGACCACTTCGCCCCCCCCAGAAGCCGCGTTGCGCATGACAGGCTTTTTTCCGTTCCGCGCCTGCAGGGCGATGTAACGGGCCTGCACCGGCTGCAGCTCAGGGTTCCGAACGGTCATGCCAGCACTGACGGCCGCCTTGACCATGCGCTCCGCGAAAATTGCATCGCCTCCCGTCAACACAATCGAGCTTCCCCACTTCTCGCGCGCATGCAGCATCGTCAACGCCAGATCCTGGTCGGTGACTGCCTGGCGATCGAACGTTAGCCTTGTGCCTTTATCGACAAATACGGGCTCCCCCGTGGCGCGGCGATATTCGATATTGCCGTTATTCGTCACCCGCCACGTCAACCCACGGATCCGGTGCAGCAGCGCATCGGCTTGCTCTACGCGTGTGCGTTCAGATTGAGCCGACCGGATCGACGCTTCTTCCTTTTCGTGCGCAAGCAAACTCGCCAGAACCGCATTGACGTCTCCCCCCTCTTGCAAGGAAATGATGGCGTTCAAGTCTACGTACGACCCGACCCGCGTCTGTTTGCGGCTCTTGCGTCCCACGTCATAAACAAGGCCCCGCAGCGCTTTGAGCGCGGCGGGATCGCCCGCTTGTGCTTCTGCCTCAAGCCACGTTCTCCACGCAATCGGAGCCGGACGTGATGCGCGTATGGACTCGCATCGTGCCTCGGCCTCCGCCTTGACAATTAATCGGTCTAAACGGGCCTCAATGGTCAAATCCCTGCGGCGGAGTTTTCGTTCGTGCGAGTCCGGCTCGCCCTGGAACAGCGCTTCTTTTGCGACAGCCGTTTGCACACGAAGCGCATCAATCTTCGCCTTGCACCATACAGACACCTCCGCTAACTGCTCATCGGTGGCGAACCGGGCGGACTTTGCTACCTCCTGCGCTGCCCGGTAACGTTCGATCAACGCAGAACGTTCCGCGGCCCGCTCCAGCCGCCTCGCCTCGCGTTTAAACGGATCGCGTTTCGGCGGAGTTTTGCCTTCCGGGCGGCTCTCGTCTGACATCGATTGTTTCACGACCGCCGTGAGCGCCGTGCGATCTGGTGTAAAGGGGCCGATCACATGCTCAGCCTCCCCCAGTTTGACGCCCCGCAGCGCCTGGCTGATGGGCAAGCGGATCGTGCCGCCGGCATCGTTGATAGCCTCAAGCTGAAAGGCTCCTCCCCCCGTTTTGTGGACACGCATGCCGTGTTCCCTGAGCAATTGATGCACGGCGTCCCATCCGGTCGCAGAGTCGAGCAGACGCGCCAACCCGTCTCTGACTGTCTCCCGGCAATATTCGACCAGACTTGGCTTGTCCGACCAGGCCGCCATACGCTGCGCCTTCTCTCCGCGAAGCGCACGGTCGATGTCCGGCGTGTCCCGATAGGAAGTGTTGGGAACCACGACTTTTCGCCCATCCGGCAAGGTCCGCACGACAAACAGACCGTCATCATGAAACCACCCGTTTTTTATCTCGATCTCGCGCGCGGCCCGATGCAGCGTCCGATGCATCCACGGCAGATGCTGCGATTTATAGGTGTCGGGATGGACGCGGCTGACCTCGATATGACAATGAAGATTGTCGGTGTCGTTGTGGATCGCCATCAGCGACTGGTGCTCATGCAGGTTCAGCGCTTTCAGCACATCGCGGCCGGCGGCAAGGATCGCGTCGTACAACGGCCGTTCATGCTCGGGCCAGCTCACGATGAGGTGTACCACCGGATTTTCCACATTGGGATTACGCATCGCAACGCTGTGAAACTGCGCTGCGGCGGTCGCAACCGAACGGATCCGGTGTAACGACACGGCCACGCATTTGTCCTGCCCCGCCTGACCGTGAGCCTGTGCAACGTATTCCGTGAGCGGCCCAAACCCGGGACGCTCGCGCACCGCCCGCGCATGTTCGTCGGCACTGATTCCGCCCGTGATATACCGCGCGAGTTCTCCGAAATCGGATTTTCCGTAATGTCGATTTGGAACCTGTTTGACAATCATCGTCAAATGGCCCGCTGCATCGTTTCGATGCATTCGTTGACAAACGCCCTGAAAACCTCGTCTTTCAACGCCGCGCCCGGATTTTCCTGAATCAGCTCTCGCAATGCATCAACACTGTCGGCAATACGCGTTAGCTCCAGAATGACATCGGCGTCGTATTGAACATCAATACGACGCCCGAGCGCGCAGCGGCGAACATATTCTGAAAACGTTAATCCTGACTTCGATGCCCGGTCTTCGATTCTTGCTGAATCTACTGGTGTAACCCGGAATTTTTTTGTAATGGTCGCGTTATCGGCAGCGAGGGTTGAGGTCGGCCTGGTTTTCATCTGTGATCGGCGCAATATGCGCTAGTTTGTTTTGAGGTGCGGGTCTCGGGGCGCAGCCCTGAGGATCCCCGAGAGGGACGGTGGCGACGGGCGCGCAGCGATCTAGTCATCGGGCCGGTGAGGCCGCAAATGAAATTTGTGGCCACGCCCGGCATCCTGTCCTGTGTTTCAGCTTTCCGATTGTAGATTAAATGAAGGCGAAATGAAGATGGGTTTTAGATTAAAAAAAGGCGGAACGGTGATGAGTTCGCCATAGTATCTCAATTTCTTTTTTGGCCAATTGGATATCGATACGCGACTCAACTCAGACAAGGCGATAGACAATTGCAGGTTATTTATGCATCGATTATGAATTAACAAACGTTGTTTATGCACATCTTATTCACTAGCAATTCACAGGTAGCCTTTAACAACAGATCGACCTTATCGAGCTACACACCACTTGCGACAGGCTCGACGCAGGAAGACCATGCAGGCAAGTGCGACACCAATCTACTCCAGGGGACACCACGACAGCACTCAACACCCCGGCCAACAAATCGCCCTGATCGACAAACACGCGATCGGCATGAGCCTGGAAGTGGCGGCGGTGGCCGTTGAGCCTGACGAGTACAGCTATCGAACAGTGTTCAGGGAAACGATGCCCAAACTGTATTTCATGCGGCAGCGGGGCATGGGCAGAACAAGCGGTGACTTTGTTGCACTCGACACAACGATCATTGGACGACGACGCAAGACCCCGCCGAGACGTCATCCGTGGCAAGCAAAGGTGATGGTTGCGGGCCGGCCAACGACTCATCGGAGCGTGGGCGATACGCCCATTCAGACAGTCTGGCGCAATATCGCGGCGCTTGCCTTCCAGTACAGCGGCTACCGCCGCGCGCTGTGAACACGGTATTGGCCGCCCGCACTTCCAGCGGTGCAGGTCTGGGCAACGTTAAAGTAGGCTGCCCTGAACCGTTCGTTTTCGTCCTCAGTCGGGGCCTCGTCAGGGTTTGCCCAAATCCAGCAACAATTCCTCCAGACAGCGTGAGTTTCGGAAAAGTTGAAAGTCGCCGGGGGCCGGGCGCTCCGCGCCCGGCAAACCAATCCGTCGGGTAGTATTCCGTCGTGAGGCAACACGGACGTAGTCATTGTCGCCGCCCAAGTCGGCTCGATTTTCACCAGTGAAAATCGAAGCGTCATGATCATCGATGCCGACCGGTTTATTTTCACCAGTGAAAATCTGAGGCATCGCGAGACGGGATGTCGTCGGGTGCCAGAGAAAGTAAAAACCGCGCCAAGTAAGTGAAAAATCGCTGCCACAGATAGTGAAGAAATCTGGCTGTTCATGATGGAAACAAACACCCGGCATGACCGGGCGTTACCTGAGATTCGGCCGCTCTACGGCGCTGGGACACGCTCAGTCGACGGCTTAGTCGGGTGGCTAGCAACCCTGAGCGGTCCGTCGGCGAAGCCGGCTGAATGTCTGGTATTCGGTGGAGTTTGCGAACAGGCCGCATTCCCTCACCGTACCAGCCTTCAACCACTACTATTTATCGGATGGCCAAATAACGGGTCACAGCAGCAGCTCGCTCCGCGCCGCATATCTCGTCAATCGCCTGCCGGGCTTGTGGATCGAAGATCGAGCAGACATGCTGAAGAGAATCAACCCGTTCTTTCGAATGAACGAACACAGTTCCATCGTGGTGAACAATCGGGTACGTCAGGCGTCGGCTATCTTTGTCGGAGACTTCAATGAGCGACTCATTCTGGGAGCCCAACTTCTCCCTCAAACGACTGATCGCCGAATGGAACTCTGCTAACTCCAACGAGTGTACCGTTGATACACGAGCACCCGGGCCTAGAGACATGTACTGGTAAATGCTCCAGCGCCAGGGCGCGAGATCACGCACGTGCATGGCCAGTTCCGCGAGCGAGTCGACGTTGCGCCGAGAAACTACCGTATTGATCTTGAATTGGGCACCGATGCTGTTGAGCCAACGGAGGCGCCTCATCACGATGTCGAAATGCCCAGACGAGCTCCTCATGTCGTCGTGCACATTCGAGTTAGGGCCGTCGAGTGGCAGGCCGATCAGATCGATGGTCTTGCTGACTAGCTGTCTGTTTGCCAGCGACTGCGTCAGTGATTTACCGTGGGTGTCGATATGAACGATCAGCCCTGCTGCCTTTGCCCGTTCAGCCAGGTCTCTGATGTATGGATACTGGAAGGGGTCGCCGCCACCGAACGTAATTGTTTGGAATCGCAGCGATGCAATCCGATCTACGATCCCTGTGACCACGTGCCGCTGAGCTCGGGTGGTTTCGAATGGCACGTAGCACCATTCGCAATTGAGCGCGCAGCGATGAGAGAAGTTCAGTACGACCCGAGTCGCACGTGCGTTGAAATCAGCCGTCACAAGAGATCAACCTAGACCGTGTACTGGCGGGGCTTAAGCGCAGGTATGTTCTCCGGAAGTAGCTTCAGTTTCCTTGACTCCTCAACCCACTCTTCGAAGGATGCTCCGGATCGCCAAAGGGTATCCAGATGACCTTTAAACAGACGATATAGCCCCACCCCTTCGGCAGGGGTTGCGGGCTTGACCTGTAAGCAAATGCTTCGGTTTTCGATGCGGTTGTCGACGACGCCTACGTGATATGGGTCGATGAACATGGTCGCCGCAGTAGCGAAGACTGTGGCGTGCATGCCGTAGCGAACAAACCGTACATCAAGCGTTGGATAAGTGTTGTACAGCTTGATCAGCCCTGGCACGTTCAATTTGGAATCGAACCGCTCGCCGTCGACATTGAGCCTATTTCGAAAACCCTTCTCAGCCGAGAATGGATCAAGAAGCACGACACGAAATTCCACGCCGTCCTTGAGACGCCGTTCCACCCCCGGCCAATGCCGATAGACGCCCGGGTCGAGATAGGATGCTCCCGAGTTCGCGCACAACCACATACCAGTGGCGGCAGCAACCTCATTTTGGGTCGTGCGGTTACGGCGATCCTGGTCGGCTGACTTCTGCATATCAAAGTAATCAACTACACCCTGTGGGATGGCCGATGCCGCGATCTTGGCTGCAAGATCTTCGCGCAATAAAATTTCCATCAATGCGGGGCGAGCTCCGAGCAGCTTTATGCCCGCAAAAAGCACGAAGGCGAGAGCCGAGAGCGTAAAGAACATCGGCCACTGGCTGTTCTGACTCAGATAGGCGGTCCCCACCGCGATGATGAAAATGATAAGTTCGCAAGCAACAAGGGTGCGGTGAAGAAATACTCGATTGGAATGCGCCATGGATGTTGGGGATGGGGCCGTGTCCGCCCTTGCTCATATCTGTAATGGCGCAGAGGGTACACCAACGCCAAGCCGCTAGGTACTCTCCGCGTCATTTCAATGTCTCACAGAAACCGTGGAACAATAGCGCGTGTGCCCCGCGACGGCGCAGATGCACGCTTCGTCGGAGTCGGTTCGATTTTCACCAGTGAAAATCGAAGTGTCACAACCTTCGGTGCCGACCGATTCATTTTCACCAGTGAAAATCCGAGGCATCGCCAAGCAGGATGTTGTTGGACGTCACAGAAAGTGAATACCGTGCCGAGTAAGTGAAAAATTGCTGCCACAGGTCATGAAGCTGCTGGAAATCAAACGCTAGGGACACCCGGGCATTGTCTTTTGAAAGCAGTTTGGAGGCGCCTCCACCCTTCGCACAACGCCTTCGGTATTCAGATTACCTCGAACCGCTTTCTCCTGCCGGGATACATAACCTTGCGCACTCGCGGCAAACGCTTCGGCTCGCCTCCATCTTCACTGGGAGGCAGTACAGGAGATTGCACAGCAAGCACCACCGTCTTCTTTCCTTCGATTGCCGCCTTGAGATAAGGCACAATCAGATCAGTTTGCATGCACGTGGTACCGATCCATCCACGCCCGACCATGTCGATAAAATGGGTCGGCGTAAAGTAGCGACGCTGGAACGTCTCAGGGTATACGACGGTGCCTCTGTTCCTCCCTTTTGCTGCCGGCGACTTGATTAGTCGCTTCCAGAAACTAAGGGGCACATACATGCCAGGCACATGACCTGAGTCCTGGTGCGTGAGAAGCTTTTTGCAAAACTTCATGAAAAACGGGTCCGAGCCGAATCGGTAACCGTCGCACGACTCATCATGCCCTGCCGTGGCGAGGCTCGCGGCAAGCGCGTCCATCCGATCGATCTCACGGGCCAGGTTCTTCTCGGGGCGATACCCATCCTCCCCGTCTACGCCTCGAAACATCTTGTACTGAACGAACACGGCCGCCTTGAGTGTCTCATTCACGTAAATAAGGTCAACGCCGAGTTGATGCTCAATCGGCATCTTGTTCGCAAGAATTACTGTCAACTTGGTCTCGTTGTAGACGAAGAGCTTCGCCGGGTAACGTTGACGCTTGATGTATTCCCAACCCTCGCCACCTGCATCAAGATCCTGGAGAATCGCGAGGTCCTCGATAGTGGTCATTTGTTCTTCGCTGTCGAAGATTGAGCGCACACCTTCAACTGAGTCATCCGTGACTTGAGGCGCAATGTGCAGGTGGTTTTTTGGAATACCAGCGATTTCGAGAGACGTCACTACGGCGTCGCGCTGATATGCCCAGTTCATCCTGCCCGACGTCAGGGTGGGATCGGGTGAGCCCGTTGTGCGATCAACCAGGCTATTGGCAACTGCAAAAGCATTTTGGTCTATATCGCGCAATGCGTTCATGACGGCTTCGAAGGCGGACGCAGAGATGTGCCCACCGTCGAGCGCCTTGCGTGCACGCCATGCCTGTTTCCCCTTGAGTCTTTTCTTGATGGCCGAGATCGAAACTGGCTCAGGAAGGGCTTCTAGATTCCAGATATCAAGCCTGTCTTTTCCAGATTCGGAAGAGTAACGTACAACGCTACGCGCTACGTATGCAATCTGACCGCGCCGCGTGCAAATGAAACACAGCATCCCCTTGCGGAGCAAAGCACGGGGAATCTCCCGGATGCCTTGACTACAGCCTCCAGTTGGAAATCGATCATTCTCAAGCTCCTCAAATCGCTCGGGTGTGACTGTCAGCACATATCCGTGCTCGGGAATCCACGGTTCTCGGCCGCCAAAGTAATCATCGCTCACGTTAATCAAGTCTCCCAAGTCATACCGTATTATCGCCAGTCACACCCCGCAGGCATTTCGTTGCAGTCCCTTTTCGCCCCGTGCCGGACGCACGCCCTCTAGCTGGACCGGACCGTCGCCGCATCCTGATCTTGTCCCGAGCCATACCGTCTTTTCCGGACTCATGCATCCTAAAAACCTAATGAAGTTTGCGGATCAGCAGGCAGAGAAAGGCCGTGATCTGCTAACTGGGCATGTCAGTACGTGTCCATAGCTTCCAGGCAACGTTTGACGGCGCGCCTACCGTCTGGCAAACGCCAGCGTGCGCTGGGCGAAGTTGACGAGCGCCTGGTCATTGATGACTTGCGTTGCCCATGCCGGGTTGCTGTCGTGGTGGAACAGGTTGGCATAGTCCAGCAGCGCCCGAAGCTCCGCGATGTCGGTCTGTCCCAAGATCTGATCCGGCGTGTTTACCCGTTGCTCGCAGATGCCGATGAAGGGTCCAAGCAGGCCGCCTGGCTGGAATGTGGTGGGATATGCAACGCGCGCAAACGCCTCGAGGATCGGGCGCAAGGCAGCAGCTACCTGGCGTTCGACAGCCGGATCGGCGGCTTGCAGATAGTCAGTCACGAGCTCGTGACGCCGATCATGCTCCGTGATGCAGTCTTGACGGACATCCCAAGGGGCGAATGTCGAGCCCGCTGCCGCGCGAACAAGCCTGATGGCAGTGCGGTCGGCTATGCTCGCGCCCTCCCACAGGTTGCATAGAAAGGGCTTCGAATGCGAAAGCACGATCACTTGTGCAACGCGCGGAAGCAGCCGACGCAACTCCTGCACGGTGGTCAACGAACGATGCTCATCGAGGCTTGTCATGGGGTCATCGATGACAACGATCTTCCGCGCGAGCTGCTGGTCCTGCTCTAGTGAAGCGAAGAAGAACGCAAGCGCAAGTGCATTACGATCCCCGGCGCTGAGCGTGTTGCGAAACGAAGGACCCGCATCGGCCGTCTGGGGCACCGCTGCGTTGTTGATCAAGACGCTGTACGAGCAGGCCGAACCCCCGCGTGTATTTACTGAGTCGACTTGGTCAAGGCGAAACCCGGCATTGAAGCGACCAAGGTACTGGTTGATCACCCCCTGGTAAGCCGGAAAGATGTTCCGTCGGTAATTGTTGAGCGCGTCGCGCGCCTGCTCTCTCAGACCTTCGGTTTGGGTCTTCGCCCCCTTCTCTGCAAGGTACGCCGCGCAGTGCGGCGCCACAGCCGCTGAATGACGCGCTCGGGTGCTTCTAAGCCTCGTCAGATCGGAGATCAGTGCTGCCACGTTGGCCGTGGCCGCGCGCTCTTTGACGAGTGCGATCTGGGCATTGCAGGCCAACAGGGAGTCCGAGCAAACGGTGATGTCCACCTTGGCCGCCTCATAGGCCGCGATGGCGGCCAGCGCGACTTCGGGCAGCATGCTGACTTCCAGAGGCGCGGCTTGCTTTGCAGTGAGCGCATCTGCGACCGCGTCGCGTGCCTCAGCCCAAGCACTTGTCAGCACTGCGGTGTCGACAATGATCTCCGGCGCCTGCAGGAAGGCGCCCCAAAAGGTGCGGCGCTGCTCCGCTTCACGCACAGACCGTTCAAAGGTGAGAGCTGCAAGTCCACCATGAGTGTTGTTCAACGTCTCGATCTGCTGCGCTACATTGCGCTTCAACCCGTCGTAGGCCGCACTGAAATACGCTTGGTAGTGGCGCAATAGCGGCGAGCCGGCCAGGTCCTGAGCGCAGAACGGGCAGATCTCGTGGTCTAGGCCGGCGGAAACGCCAGAGACGCTCCGAACGCCATCACTGACCCACGTGGCGCCTTCTTGACCGAGCTTAGTCAGATGGGCATGGACGCCGGCGGCGGCGGCGGCCTCAAGATCAGGCAGCGTGCGGGCGAGAAGTGCGTCGATACTCTGGGTGTCGAAGGCAGGCAAACTGAACGCGCTAAACGTCTCGGCCTGCCGCACGGCATCGGCCGACTGGGCCGCTGCCAAGTTGCGCTCCGCCTCCTGGATCTCGCCGTCGATGTCGGCCCGTGCGGCTAAAGCGCAAAACGCATCCACTGTCATGGCGCCACGCGCTTCCGCCGGAATCGCATCGCTGAGCGCGCGCAAAGTCCGGTTGTGCTCCTCGATACGAGCCACGTGGACTTGTAAGGCGGCGTTCAACGCAACGCCCTGCGCGCCCAGAATCAGCTCATGCAGGTTCTGCCGGTGTGAGGTTCCGATCTCGACTCCTGCGCAGACGTTCTGCGCGACAAAGTGATCATCGAAGACTGCGATATCGGGCAGCGTGGTTGACCATGCACCGTTCTGGAAGACGAGCGGCGGGCCCGCCCGAGGAGCCAGGACCAGGTGCGGAGGACGCTGCGCCCCAAGACGATGGCGCTCGGTTATAAGCTGAGCGTTGCCTGTGCCTGCCGATCGCAGGATGGAGGCGAGGGTTGTCTTTCCACGGCCGTTTTCGGCGTAGATCAGCGCCAAGCGAGTGAGCGGGAGTTGAGCCCCCTCATTCACCGAGTCGAATTGCCCGACGTTCCGAAGCAGCTGGATGCGATCGAGGCTCATGCACGGCCCCCCGAGCGCCGAATCTTGTAGGTCATTTCTGGTTCCCTCGCTTTTTGTTGTGCTTTCCATCATTGACGATTTTGCTCGTGGCCTATGCCGAGCGCATCTTCGATTCGCCGGTGCGCTACTGACTGCTTTCGGCATCAGCAACGACCGACTGCTTATGGCCGCTCGCGTACTCGCAATTCTTCGGCAGCCCTTCGGGATATCGTCTCGCTCTCACATACCCAAGGGCGGTCGTGCGAAGTCGAAATTTGCTTGCTTCGCGGGGGCAGCACCGATCGTCGTCAAGCGTCGGTATGCGTAGGATTATATGGGCCTGTTGCGCCGCATGCGCCTCCCTCTGGCTTTCGCGCTCGCGAAAACGACACAACTCCGCGGGTGTTGCCCCCGCACCGCATCGGGCACGCTCGGGGGCATTGAAAAAAACCTACTTCCTACAGCTACGCTGCAAGGCTGAACCACCCTTCCAGAATAAAGAATTCGCCCCTCTTGGCCTGTGTCCTCGCTACGTTGCGGGCAGCGCCAGCGAAACGGGCCGCTGCGCGCCCTTGACCGGTCATCCGCTCACAACAGCGCGCCAATGCCGTAGGTGGTCAGCAGGGAGGTCCGTATGCAGGTCCTTGTGTTGTTCTTCTCGGTCCGATTAGAAAGAGATTAAAGACAGATTAGAGCAAGCTGGGTTCGGCCAAAAATCTTCAAAATTTCAATGGGTTGTGACGATTTCTCCTGTGGATAGTTCGGGGTCCATGCCCCCTTTCCGCGTGGTCTATACCCCGTGTTCTCGGGTTCTGTACTCCCGGCGTCGGACTCTATACCCCCCCGCCTTCGGGTTCTGTACCTCTCGGCGCCACGGATCAAAACAGAGCTTTAATCGCTGTATTGGGAAGCTCTATTGCGCCGCCGCGGCCAGATACGATCTCGCTTCGCCGTTCTGGGTAGGCGTCTGGCTGCCACGGCCGCAAAGGTCTTCCGGGAATCTCACAAGAGTCCGCGGCTGATCGACGAACAGCTGAAGCGACAGGCACCCGCGCTGCTGTGGCACGGTTGCCTCGTCTTCATTCACCTCGAGCGTTTCCGGTCCCACGCCCGCTATTCGGTGGCGGTGCGGTGAACAATTGACTGCCGCTTATCCGTCGCCGTCAGGGAAGTCGGATTTAGATCGCCATTGAAAGCACCTAAGATACGCATCGCGGAGCCGCGTCTCAGCGCCGTTTGGTTCGATGCGCTCGAGAACTAACATATCCGGTCCACCTTTCTTTGTCGGCCGGCAGCCTTTGAGCGCACGTGCTTAAGTTGAGATGCCGATGGGGTCCGGCTCACGAACACCAGACCATCGCCGCTAATCTCCCATGAAAACGGCTGCCCAGCCTCATCGCTGCGGTGCTTCAGTGCGCTAAAGGCTGGAACGAGGCTATCGCCCATCCAATCAAGCAAGGCTTTGTGCCGCTCCGCACTGGTTTGTGCGTTCTTTCCCGCCTCGCTTCCGCACAGGAAATGCAATGTCTCCGCTTTGTATGGCACCGGCACGGCGTGTGTCGAGTAGAACCCGTGCAGCCATTGTGCGAGCGGATGCCCAATTAACGCGTGGCGAATATTCCAGTCGACGCTTGTCCAGCCTCCGTGGTTGAAGATCACTTTGATGCGCGGGTTCAGGATCAACACATAGCGACCGTTAGAACTGTCGCGGAAATACTCATCGATCAATGACCCGCAGTAGGTGTAGGGCCCCTGAGTGATTTCGATGGCGGTCGCTGTCAATCTCGCAAGCACCTTTCTCAGCCATACGCGATTACTTTTGCCGATGTTGTGGCCGTTTGATCCCCCCCTCCCTATAAGGCGAAGAAACCCCTTCTCCGTAAACTCAACGCGGTTGCCAAGCTTAACCGAGCGCGCCAAGTGCAGCGCGCCCTCCCATACATCAAGATCGGATTGGTCGAGCCGTGGGCCGGTGTAAGTGACGGACACACCCTTGACGGAAGCGATGGGTTCGCGCTCCATATACCGGCGCTTACCGCGCTTGATCGCCCCAAACAATGCCGTGCGGAGAACGCCGTTGGGTACGCCTCGCATCAGCTCCGGCCAAGGCGGCAAATGCGCGTCGGCCAGCGCGCATTCGATATGTCGGCGATGAATCTTCGCAAGCAGGTCAGTGGATGCCGAGGTCTGGCACGGCTCTGCCACGTCCAATGCCAATGTTGGTGCCCCCATCGCTCAAGCCTCGCTGGATGCATCAACATGACTCGCGCCTGTTTCTCGGGAGCGCTGGCGTTGCCGTGCAATCTGCTCGGCCTTGGTGGGCCTTCCGCGCTTCGGCATGGCGTCACTGTCACTCGACGGAACTGGTGCCGCCGCAGAGTCGCCGTAGACGTGTCGGGCAATCCAAACTTCGACGTCCTCGATGCGCCAGAGAAGCCGTTTCGTTCCTGGCAGCCGACAAATCGGTGGCAGCGAAGACGGGTTACGCGTGGCATCGCTTCGGATGCTGGCGACAGACTTGTGGAGATATGTGGAGAGTTCTTCTACCGTGAGCAGAGCTTTCATGGGGCGTGAGTCGTCCGTGCCAGCCCGGTAAAAACCGAACAGGCCCGGATGAGTCCGCGGCAGCCATGGGGTTTCGATATTTCACCGGCTCTGCCAAGCGGTGAAAGACCCAGCATGACGGGGTTGTGCCCCTAAGTGGTTGTCACTCTCCCCGGAGCGCGGCACATTGGACCCGGCCTCATCCTGACCGGTGGCTCGCTCGCAAAGGCAATTGCCTATCGGCATCCTTTCTCGCACTCAGCTACATCCGCTTTTGCTTCGTGGTTACTGGACGGTGCGCGCCCTCGGCTATGGTGGTCTAATCCGGTTGCCACCGAACTTGGCCGTTTATTATGGTGCCGAGGATCTTCTTACGTTTCCCCAGTGTGATTGCCCGCAAGGATACACGCAAAAAGCTGCATTGTGGCGCAGATGCCGGCTATTATCGCCGCCACACTCGCCACAAATTTGCCACACACAGTGTGCAAAAGTCTGCGCCAGAATGCAAAACAACGCACTACATCGCAAGACGTAGTGCGTTGTTTTTATTGAGATTTTTGGTGGAGAGGAGGAGGATCGAACTCCCGACCTTCGCATTGCGAACGCGACGCTCTCCCAGCTGAGCTACCCCCCCCAACGTCCAATCAATTCTAGCACACGCATTTTCCCTTTTGCCAAGCCCCGAGGGGTGGCAAAACATCACTTCGACGGCGCGCCCGCCAGCACCCAATCCACCACTGCGCGGATGTCCGCATCGCTCATCGATTGATGGGCTGGCATGGGAATCATGCCCCACACGCCGGAGCCGCCCTCCTTCACCTTGCGCGCCAAATTCACTGGCGCTTGCGCATCGCCCTTGTACTTCGCGGCGATCTGCTGAAACGATGGGCCAACCAGTTTGCGGTCCACCGCATGACATCCCATACACGCATTCGCATTGGCGACCATCCGGCCGCGCGGCGCGTCGGCGGCGCCCGCCGCCGTCGCAAAACCACCCGCCACCGCACCGAGCATCAGCGCAGTGACAACGACAGCAACGCCACGCTTCATGGCGTCGCCTTCGGATTACCCGGACGCACCGAGCTCGAATTGCTGACCGGCGCGGGCGCCTGCTGTTCCAGCGGCCGCGCGCTCACCGACGAGTCGGGAATCGCGCCGACCGTCGGCTCGCCAGCCTGCGGCTGCGAAGCGGCGACCGGCGCCGTGGCCGCTGCGGTGGCTGCCGCCGGGGCTTCCTGCGGCTGAATGTACTGGAATACCTTTACGACCTGCGTCACGCCCGGCACGCGGCTCGCGACGTCGGCGCCGCGATTGCCTTCGTCCATCGTGACGAGGCCCATCAGATACACCGAGCCCCGCTCGGCCACCACCTTGAAGTTGTTCGCCGAAATGTTCTTCTCGGCGATCAGCGCGGTCTTCACGCGCGTTTCAAGATAGGTGTCGTTGGTGCGCGACGAGAACGAGCTGGCCGGCATGATCGTCAGTTCGTTGACGATCGTATTGACGTTGTTCAAGCCACGCACGATGCTCTCGGCGCGCTGCCTCGACGCCTCCCCCGCCACCTCGCCGGTCAGCAATACGCGGCGGTTGAACACCGCCACGTTGACGTGCGCGGAGTCCGGCAGATTCTGGCTGATCTGCGACAGCGCCTTCACCTGCAACTCGCGATCTTCGGTCTGTGCGCCGAGCGTGCGCCGGTCGGTCGCCACCAGCGCGCCGCCGCCCGCCGCGCCGGCGACAGCGAGAAAGCATCCCTGCAACGTTGCGGACAGCCCCGCCGCGAACCCAACCACCAGCACGGTTCTCACCAGTGTCGTCTTGATGCGGAATACGCTCATCAACTAGCTCTCCTTCGGAATCAGTCTCAGTCTTCGCCCAGCAACATGGCATCGATGCCGTCGCATAGACAATGGATAGTCAGCAAATGCACTTCCTGGATACGCGCAGTGCGGTCCGACGGCACGCACACGTGAATGTCGGTATCGCTCAACATTTCCTGCATGCGTCCGCCGCCCTTGCCGCTCAGCGCGACCACGATCATTTCGCGCTCGTGCGCGGCGTCGATCGCGGCAAGCACATTGGCGGAGTTGCCGGACGTGGTGATCGCCAGCAGCACGTCGCCCGGCTGGCCGAGCGCCCATACCTGCTTCGAGTAAATCTGCTCGAACGAATAGTCGTTGGCGATGGCGGTGAGCACGGACGTGTCGGTACTCAGCGCGATGGCCGGCAAGCCAGGCCGCTCGCGTTCGAAGCGGCCGATCAGTTCGGCGGCGAAATGTTGCGCGTCGGCCGCCGAGCCGCCGTTGCCGCACGCGAGAATGCGATTGCCGTTGGCCAGCGCGGTGAACATCGTGTCGATCGCAGCGGCGATCGGCATCGACAGGGTTTCGAGGGCTTCGAGTTTGACCGCCGCGCTGTCGCGGAAGTGTTGTTGAATGCGTTCGACTGACATCGAGTCTCTATCTTCTACCGCGAATGGACCGCACTGCGCGGCCGTGTTGTGAAGTCGTATTGCGAAGTCGCGCCACGCCGATGAACGCCACCCGCAACACAGTGCGTCAGCGCAAAACCATCGCGAAATGCGCTGATTACTGTGTTGTCGGCGTTGCCCCACGGCCCGCACGCGAGCGCAAGTTTATCGCACTCACACGCGTTCTCCGCGCATGGCGTCAGACTTCGTCGGCGCGAAACGCATCGCGCAACCAGACGAGCTTGCCGCCGTCGAAGGCAATCACGTCGAAACGGCACGCGGGCTGATCCCGCGAACCGTGGCTGCGAGTTGCCAGGTAGTACTGCGCCGCACGCACGATGCGCTGCTTCTTTTGCCAGCCGATGCTCGCCGCCGCGCCGCCGTAGTGACGCTGCGCACGTGCGCGGACTTCAACGAACACCAGCGCGCCGTCACGATCGCGCATGACGAGATCGATCTCGCCGCCCCGGCACGACACATTGTGCGCGACGAATCGCAATCGCTGGCGCTGCAAAAATTCACGCGCACGCGCCTCGAACGCCGCGCCGACGAGTTTGGACCCGCCGGGCCCGGAAAAGTTGTGCGGCGCTGCGTGGCACAATGGCGGCCTCATTCCGTCTGTTTGCGTCTTCTGTCTCATGACTCCTCTCTCCGAACTCGCGCAAGGGCAGCAGTACCCCACCGCCGCGCTGTATGTGGTGGCCACGCCGATCGGCAACATCGCCGACGTCACGCTGCGCGCGCTGCATGTGCTCGGACTGGCGGACCGCATCGCTGCCGAAGACACTCGCAACACGGGTCAATTGCTTGCGCGCTATGGCATCTCGAAACCGCTCGTCGCCGTCCATCAACACAACGAGCGAGCCGCAGCGCTACGCCTGATCGAGCATCTGCAAGCGGGCGAACGCGTAGCCTACGTGTCCGATGCGGGCACGCCCGGCATCTCGGACCCCGGCGCGAAACTCGTTGACGCCGTCCGCGACGCTGGCTTTCCGGTCATCCCGTTACCCGGCGCAAGCGCGCTCGCGACCGCGTTGAGCGCGGCCGGCGACTGGGTCGCGACGTTCTCGTTCCTCGGCTTCCTGCCGCCGAAGGCAAAGGCCCGCGCCGCGACGTTGCAGTCGCTCGCGCAACATCCGCACGCGATGGTGTTCTACGAAGCGCCGCACCGGATCGTCGAAACGGTGCAGGCACTGGCCGACGCGTTCGGCGGCGAGCGCAAACTGCTGATTGCGCGGGAACTGACGAAGTTACATGAAGCGCTGCATCGCGGCACCCTGGCCGAAGGGCCAACGTGGCTCGCCGCCGATCCAAACCGGCAACGCGGTGAATTCGTGCTGGTGGTGCAAGGCGCGGCGCCGGAAGCCGCCGGCGAACACGACCACGACGCGTTGCTGGGCATCCTGCTGGAGGAGTTGCCGGTAAGCAGCGCGGCGAAAGTAGCCGCGGCCATCACCGGCGTATCGCGCAACGCGCTGTACGCGCGCGCGTTGGCGCTGAAGGCGGACGATGCGTAGAACAGAGGGATAAAAGCAAAAAGGGCCGCGCAGTTCAAACTGCCGCGGCCCTTCGTTTTTCTGCGGACCCGGCGCGCATGGCCGCCGTAGTGCGCAGCGCCACGAGCGCGCCTGATGCGCACTCGCCGCCGTTACATCACTTGTCGGCGCTCGAACCCGAGTTCGACGCCAGCGTTTCGTTCATCTCGGCGCGTGCTTGCTGCTGCGTCAAACCGTCGATCTGGACCCGCGCCGTCCCGAGATGGCGCATGTCGAGCGCAGATGCGGCCGCCGCCGACAGATCGATCACGCGACCGCGTGCGTACGGACCACGGTCGTTGATACGCACGACGACCGAGCGCGAGGTGGCCGGATTGGTCACGCGCACATACGAGCCGAGCGGCAACGTACGATGCGCGGCCGTCAGCGCATGCATGTCATAACGTTCGCCATTAGCGGTACGGCGGCCATGAAAGAAGCGGCCGTACCACGATGCGCGACCCGTCTGATGAAAGTCAGACACATCCGCGCCGTCGTCCGTCAGAGGCTTGGCGTCGGCCAGCGGAGTGCCTTGGGTGGTCGGGCCGGTGGACGGCGCGCTACCGAAGGATTGCGGTCCGAAAGCCTTTGTTTGCGCACTTTTCGTGCTGCGCGGCACGTCGTTCGCGGACGTGTCGCTGGCGCCCGGCGGCGTGGCACAGCCGGCCAGCACAAAAAAGGCAAAAAGAGTCCCCAGACCACGGGTTAACCGAGTTTTCATAAGACGTAGCAAATTGTCGAGCCGCATCACGCGAAAGTTGAGCGTGTTGCCTGCGACTCCGGCGGCAATGGACGACAACGCGCCGCGCAGACGAGCGCAGAACGTCAAAGCCCGGATGCGGCTCAATCAGCCGCTACCGCACGGTTAATTTTCACGTCTGGCGCAACCTGTCCCCGGCAGCCTGACCAGACCCCACATGCCGCCATCGAACGTGGCAAACACGTTCTTGCGCGCGCAACTCAGCGCACAGGAACGGCGGCGTAGGCCCCACCCAGCGTCACGGCAGTTAAGTCCGTTGCAGGCGCGTGGCGCCTGGCTGGGCAAGACGTGTGCATCGAACGCATCGACACTTGATGGCCGTCGACAAACGCGACAGCCCATACTTGAATAGCAATCCGCGTTCCCATTTTTGATGGGGACGCATCGCCGTGTGGCATGCACAGTTCCCTGTGCATGGAGCGCATTATACCCAAAAGAAAATTTCGAGATGACAAGCGCCTGAAAACCTTGACGAATTTTCACGTTTGCCGCAAAAGTGAGCACCCAAAAGCCTGCTGCAGCGGGGCTTCAGCGCCCTCGGCGAGCTCGGGCGAGACGCCGGTACAATCAATGTTTTTCTAGCGGCGCCGTCATCCATGAAAGTCACCTTGATCCCCGTCACGCCGTTCCAGCAGAACAGCTCGCTGCTCGTTTGCGAGGCGACCGGACGCGCGGCCGTCGTCGATCCGGGCGGCGATCTCGATATCATCCAGGGCGAAATCGCGCGTCAGAACGTGACGGTTGAGAAGGTTTTCCTGACCCACGGCCACATCGATCATTGCGCCGGCGCGAAGACGCTGGCCACGCATTACGGCGTGCCGATCGAAGGCCCGCATCCCGACGAGCGTTTCTGGCTCGACACGTTGCCGGGTCAAAGCACGCGCTTCGGCTTTCCGGCCGCCGAGGCATTCGAACCGGACCGCTGGCTGCAAAACGGCGACACCGTGCAGTTCGGCGACGAAATACTCGAGGTCTATCACTGCCCGGGGCATACGCCCGGCCATGTGGTGTTTTTCAGCCGCGCGCATCGGCTCGCGCTGGTGGGCGACGTGCTGTTCGCCGGTTCGATCGGCCGCACGGATTTTCCGCGCGGCAATCACGCGGACCTGGTGCGCTCGATCCGCGAAAGACTCTGGCCGCTCGGCGACGACGTCACCTTCGTGCCCGGCCACGGTCCCACCTCGACGTTCGGCGCGGAACGCCGCACCAACCCGTACGTTGCCGACGGGGTGGAAGCATGAGCGGCGAAATCTATGTCAGCACCGATGTGGAAGCGGACGGCCCGATTCCCGGCCCGCATTCCATGCTCAGTTTCGCGTCCGCCGCGTACACGGAGGACAAGCGCCTGATCGCCACCTTCTCGGCGAATCTCGAATTGCTCGAAGGGGCCAAGCCGCATCCCGTGCAGGAAGCGTGGTGGAAGACCCAGCCGGACGCCTGGGCAGCCTGCCGCAAGGACTTGCAGACTCCCGAAGCCGCGCTGACAGCCTATGTCGAGTGGGTAGAGGCGCTGCCCGGCAAGCCGGTGTTCGTCGCGATGCCGGCCGGCTTCGATTTCACCTATATGTTCTGGTACATGATGCGGTTTGTCGGCCGCTGCCCGTTTTCCTGGTCGGCGCTCGACATCAAGACGCTGGCCTTCGCGATGACCGGCCTGCCGTACCGCAGGAACATCAAGCCACGCTTTCCGAAACACTGGTTCGACGATCATCCGCATACGCATGTCGCGCTGGACGACGCGATCGAACAAGGCGCGCTTTTCTGCAACATGCTGAAGGAGCTGCGCGCGAGCCAGGCGGCCCTGCTCGCGGCCGCTAAAGATAGGGACGACTCAGGACAAAACGCCGCTGAGGAACCAGCAAATTAGGCAATCTCCCTCGCCCAAGCCGTTTTACATTGCGTTTCGTTTTCGCGCCCTCTACCATGCGTTGATACGGCGACGCAAACGGAGGCGCAGTTGACACTCGATACGTTCTCACAAAAAATCCTGCGCCTGCTGCAGCTCGACGCGCGCCGCTCCGTGCAAGAGATTTCCGACCAGGTCGGCCTGTCGAGCACGCCATGCTGGCGGCGCATCAAGGACATGGAACAATCGGGGGTCATACAGCGCTACACGGCGCTGCTCGATCGGGAAAAGCTCGGACTGCACGTATGCGCGCTCGCGCATATTCACCTGACGCGCCACACCGAGGGTGGCGTCGAACAGTTCGAGCGGGAAATCGCCACCTGCCCCGAAGTCACCGAGTGCTACAGCACGACTGGCGAATCCGATTACATCCTCAAGATCGTTGCGCCCGACATCAAGGCGTACGATAGTTTTCTGCACGAACGTATCTTCAAGATTCCGGCGGTCGCGCAAGTGCGCACGAGCGTCGTGCTGCGCGAGATCAAATTCGATACGCAATTGCCGCTGTGACAGGTTGATGCGGTGAAGCTGCAGCTCAAGTGGGCGGCGTGGTTCCTGTTTTATCGATGCAGCAATCAGGCGGTGCCGTATGGTTCCGCGGCTTTGACCTGATCGACCGCCGCGCCGGTTCTTGCCTCCGTTATCGCACCGGTTTCGGCCGGAGACGCATCCAATTCCTGCAGCACATCGACCTTGCGCGCGCCCAGGCGGCGCTTGAGCGCTCCCAGATCGACACGGCCCAACGCCGACGCACCGCGCTCGCTGCCCAAAGTACGGGAAAACACGGCCGGCAACACCACCTCCACGTCAAGCCCCGCGCTCAGGTAGTGAATGTTGACCGCCGCTGCCTTCATACCGCCTGCCGCCAACGACGCGTTGACCTCCGCGACGACCCGCTCCCGGGCAGGCAGATCGACGGGCGGATGCGCCACCGCATCGTTCTCCGGATCGACATGGATCAGCGCGTCGATCACGCGGTTGTCGCTCAATACGCGCAGGCGCGCCGATTCGGCGATGTAATGCCCCTCCGACACCGAGATCAGCGGATCGACCAGGATATGCGCATCGACGAGCGCGAAGTCGCCCATCTTGCGCGTGCGCATTTCGTGCACATCCCGCACGCCGGGTGTCGCAAGCAGCAGCGCGCGCACATCGGCGGAGGCGGCTTCGTCGAGCGCGCGGTCGGACAGATCTTGCAGCGCGTCCCAGCCGAACATCCAGCCCATGCGCGCCACCATAAAGCCGACGATCGCCGCAGCGATCGGATCCAGCAGGCGCACACCGGCGAGACTGCCGACAATGCCGATCGCGACCACCAATGACGACGCCGCATCAGACCGCGCGTGCCACGCGTTCGCAATCAACATGGCTGAGCGCACGCGCTGCGCTTCGCGCAGCATGTAGCGAAACAGACTCTCTTTGGAAATCAGTACCAGCACCGCGATTACGAGCGCACTCGCATGGACGGCGGGAATGCTCTGCAAATCGGCGAGGCGCGTCCCGGCGCGCCACAACATGCCTACGCCGACCGCAATCAGCAATGCTCCCAAAAATAGTGAAGCCACCGTTTCATAACGGCTATGCCCGTAATTGTGATCCGCATCGGGCTTCACGCCGCTGTGCCGATTGGCAATCAGCACGACAAAATCGGAAATCAGATCGGCAAGGGAATGGATACCGTCGGCGACCAGTGCCTGCGAATGGGCAAACACCCCGACGACGATTTGCAGTGTCATCAACACCGTATTGAGCGCAATACTCACAAACGTACTTTTGCGCGCAACACGATGTTTCTCTGCGGATTGGGCAGCGGCGGCGGAAGGCATCTTAGAAACGGGGTGAAAAGTTCAATCCCCACATTCTACCCGCGCACTTCAAAGCGCGCTGAAAAAGGCTTAAAAAATCCTTTTAAATCAGCCGCTTATCTAAACGAAAAGCATTCGCGTTTCAAGTGCGCGAAGTGCGTGCGACAAACAATCACACTTATGCGCGGCGCAACAAAAAACCGCGCCCTGAACGGTACGCGGTTTTCGTTGGCTACGACAGCGCGCCCTAAGCGCAGCTGATTGAAGCAATTCGTATTACCTGCGGCCAGAAGCATCGCTTCCTGCCCGCCTGCATTACTTCTGGATCAGAAATTTCTCGCGATCCAGCCCTGCGATCCAACGCGGCGGCTTGCCACGGCCCGACCACGTGCTGCCGCTGTCCGGGTCGCGATACTTCGGCGCGACGCCTGCGCGCGGACGGGCGGCTTTCACGCCCTTGGCTGCGCGGCCACCGCCGAGTTCGGTCAGCGAAATGCCGTAGTCGGCCATTTTCTGCTTGATTTCATTCAATACTTCTGCGTATTCGCGCGACTTCGCTTCTTCGATCTGTTGTTCAAGCTTCTCGCGTTGGGCGAGTAGTTCCTTGTAGGAAGACATAGGTTCCCTTGTGGTTTGGATAAATGACTGCCAGTCTTAAGCCGGCTTGCCCTTTGAAGGTGTTCATGCCTCGGAATTTGATGGCGAGATTAACACAGAATAGAAAAACCTCAAAAGCGCTCGCAAAAAATTAATTCAAATTCGTTTCAAAAAATTTCGGCGCGGCACTGCATTGCACCACACCCTTTCAAATACCTGATTTCGCACTTCGCTGAAAACCGCAGTTGGCCCGCGCATTTACGAGATTAATTCTCAAAAAATGAAATTTGAGATACTGATTTAGCATAAACATTTCATGCCATGAGAGCTTTAGCATGAACGGCCAGCGCATATTGTGATGGGTGCGCCGCGCTGCTTTTGGCCAATGAGTGTTTTCCCCGAAATGACGATAAAGCTAATTAGCATGGCGTTGGATGCAATCTTTGAGCGCCGCGTGCAAGGTTTCGGTATTGAGCTTGGCGTCGTCGAAGGCGAACCGGCTGCGCATACCCGCCAGTTTCAGATCCGCGCCATATCGATCGATGCCGAGCAATTGAAATCCGCGGCCGCCGCTGCTCCCCGAAAAGCGGCTGAATTCTTCGATCAGCGCATTCTCTTCATCGAAGCCGAGTGGCGGCAATGGATCGAGTTCGGCGCCGCCCAGCCAGCCCATCGCGCCAAAGCCGCCGATATACCGCAACCGCTCGAGCCTCATTGCCCAGAAAGTGAAGTCGCCAAGCACGAGGTAGCGTTCCGCGTCCGGGTGATAGCGCAAATAGCGCTGCACGACTTCGGGCGTCGAGTCGACCGGTTCAAAGGTGCCCAGCAGCGTGACACGCTGGCCGCTCAGCACGTCACCCTCGGGGGCGTCGACTACCAGAAAGCCGGCGCGCGGGTCGGCGTGCAGGTTGTGGGTATGTTCGGCAAGCCGGCTCACCAGGATCGTCGGGCGATGCTGCGAGTCCGGCGCGAACGGCAGCACCGACGGATAGGGAAAGCCTTCTGGCTGGCGCGCGTGCGTCGCGAGCGTGCCGACCGCGGTCGTGTGCAGCAGATGCAGTGGAGCATGAGCTGGAATGTTCAAGAGCGTGTACCTCGGTAGATGGACGGCGAACGGCAAAAAGACGAACACGAATGGCGAACTGCCCGCTGCCTGTCACGTTCAGGCCGAACAATCGCCAGTATCCGGCGTCTGCCTTCCAAGCATAAGACAGCACGCTTCGATAGAATCGAAAATCCGCTTTGAATGCGCTTTCTCACGCGGTATTCCTCCACGAGACCTCAGTGCCCGACAACCAAACCTCCGAGTTCGCCGTCCTTCCCGCCGCTTACCGCGACCTGTCCGACACCGCGCGGCAACGGGCCCGTTTCGCCACGATGGCGGTGTTTTTCATCGCGGGCATGATGTACGCGTCGTGGGGAGTACACGTGCCGACGGTGCGCGACCGCTTCCATCTGAATGCCGCGATGCTCTCCTTCGCGCTGCTGGCCGTGGCCGGCGGCTCGATCGGCGCGATGGTGACGAATGCTTCGTGGATCGCGCGGGTCGGCACGCGTCGCGCCTGCCTGACGGGCGGCCTCGTGATGGCGGTGTGCGCGGCACTGATTCTGGTCGTGCCGGCGTACTGGATGTTGCTGGTCGTGCTGGCCATCTTCGGCGCGGGCATGGCCACGCTCGATGTCGCGATGAATGCCGAAGCCAGCGCCGTCGAGAAGGCGCTGGGCAAGCCGATCATGTCGTCGTTGCACGGCATGTTCAGTGTCGGCGGGATGTTCGGCGCGGCGGCCGGTGGCGCGTTGCTGTCGCGTGGCATGGCGCCGGCGCTGCATCTTGCGCTAGCCGCGACGGTCAGCGCGCTGGTCCTTGTCATATCCTGCCCGTCCGTCTTGCCGCACGTGCCGCACGCCGAGCATCCGGACTCCGCCACGCCGCGCGCGAGCCGCTGGCGTTCGCCGGCCTTGTGGGCACTCGGCGCAATGGCGCTGGTCGCGCTCATCGCGGAAGGTGCGATGTACGACTGGGCCACCGTCTATATGCGCGACGTCGTGCTGGCCACGCCCGCGCTCGCCAGCGCGGCTTACGCGGCCTTTTCGGGCGGCATGGCGGCGGCGCGCTTTGCCGGCGACGCGGTGCGCGCCCGCTTCGGCGCGCCGCAACTGGTGATGTTGAGCGCCACGCTCGCCTGCGCGGGCATGGTCGACGCGTTGCTGCTGCCTAATTCGGTCGCGGCGCTCATCGGCTTCGCGCTGATCGGTCTTGGCCTCGCGAACATGATGCCGGTGCTGTTCGCGGCGGCTGCGAACGTGAAGGGCGTCCATGCGGCCGAAGGGCTCGCGCACGTCGCAGGGCTCGCGTACTTCGGGCTGCTGCTCGGGCCGGTCATCATCGGTGCGGTGACGCAGTTGACCAATCTGACGATCGGGTTGTCGGTCGTCGCCGTCTGTTCCGCCTTGATCGCCATCGCCGGTCCGAAGGTTCTGCGGCGTTTGAAGATCTAATACTGGAGCGCGCGGCAGGATTGCCGAAAATCTGTTGCTCGATGCTGCCTTGCCTTTTTTTAACGACGCTTCCACCGCGGCTCGCCATAACGAGCGAATGCTTAAACAACCCCGCCTTCACTACGCGTCATAGTTCGTGATACGTATCGTAGTGACGCGAAAAATCGTTACTCCGCAGAAAATTGGTGAACGTCATCGTCACCGAGGCGTCGAGTCCTTCCACGTAATGCCACCAGCCAATCGGCAAAAACAGCAACTCGCCGGGCGCGAGCGTGCATTCGATCAGATGCGCATGACGCATCGACGGGAAGCGTTCATAGTCGATCGCGCTGCCGTCCACTTGCGAATAGCAATGCAGATGGTTAGCCATATACGGCGTATCGGACAACGGCACCAGTTTGATCCGTTTGCGGCCAATCACCTGCGCCATGAAGTTATTGGTCAGATCATGGTGAAACGGCGTTTTGGTTCCCGCCGGCCCCATCCAGAAAAAACCCGTATCGGGCGATTCACCGTCGAGATATTCGCCGATTACCGGCACATCCGCCCATAACGCCGCGAGCGCCGCGCGATTATGCGACGTGTTATTCGCGGTCATGTAGAAATCGTTAGTCGGACCGCTGCGCTCGACGAGATCGACATAATCGGCGAAGCGCATCATCCGCTTGAGCTTCGGCTGATTGACCTCGTAATCGGCATCCGAGTCGCGGCCGAACTGCACTTCGACTTCGCAATCGCCGCAACGCTCGCGCAAGTAATCGAAATTCCATTGCGTGCGCGCGGGCCAGCAATCGAACGCGCCCGTGATAATGACAGGGCGGTTCTGAAAGTAGTACTGCTCAAAGAACTCATCGCGCGACAAACGCTCGCGCCGCCCTATCACTCCGCTTGCCGCGCGCATCCGCTCGAGCGCGCCATATACCGACAAAATCCACTCGCGTTTGCGCAAACGATTGCGCAAACGCGCGGCCCCGTGAAAATAAGGACTCGCGAGCGCTGCGTCGATTTCCCGCGCGGCGTCGTCCGGCGCGAAACCATGGTCGACCAGCGCGTCATGCAGCGCGGACGGCGCCGCGTCGAGCAGCAGATTTTCGGCAATCCAGCGGCGCCAGTCGTCGTCGATTGAACGGGTCACGATGGTCACGGCATTTCCTCATACGGTGTGCTTGACCGACAGTCTCTTATGCCGACGCCCAAAAGAAAAGGCACGCGAGCCTTGCGGCGTGCGTGCCTTCTAACCAGTTGATCGAAGACAGACAACTAGCTGTCTTCGATCGCGCGGATTTACATCTTCACTACGTCGAGCAGCGTCTTCTTGCCCGACTTGTAGTTGTACAGCGAGATCACGCCGTGCTGAAGGTCGCCCTTCGAGTCGAACGTGGTTTCACCGATCACACCCTTGTAGTCGGTGGCCGGCATCGCTGCGAGGATCTTCGCCGGATCGGTCGAGTTCGCACGCTTCATTGCGTCGACGACGATGTACACAGCGTCATACGTGAACGGAGCATAGATCTGGATCGGCTGACCGAAACGCTTCTGATACTTGGCGAGGAACGCTGCGCCGCCCGACATCTTTTCGAGTGCCATGCCGGCTTCCGAGCAGACGATGTTGTCGGTTGCGTCGCCGGCCAGATCCGACAGCTTGTCGGTACAGACGCCGTCACCTGCCAGCACCTTCGCGCGCAGGCCGAGCTGCTTGGCTTGCTTGGCGAACGGGCCGCCGGTGGCGTCCATGCCGCCGTACATGATCGCATCCGGGTTTTCACCCTTGATCTTCGTCAGAATCGCGCGGAAGTCGACAGCCTTGTCGTTGGTCGCGTCGTGCGACATCACGTTCAGGCCCAGCGACTTGGCGGTCTTTTCGAATTCGTTTGCCAGACCCTGGCCGTAAGCGGTCGAGTCGTCGACGATCGCGACGCTCTTCACTTTCATGTCCTTGGCAGCGTAGTTAGCCAGCGCCGGACCTTGTTGCGCATCGGTCGCGACGACGCGGTACGTCGTCTTGAAACCTTGTTGCGTGTAGGCCGGGTTGGTGGCCGACGGCGAGATCTGCACGATGCCCGCATCGCTATAGATCTTCGAAGCCGGAATCGACGTGCCCGAGTTCAAGTGCCCAACCACTGCGACGACCTTATCGTCGACCAGTTTCTGCGCGACTTGAGTTGCGGTACGCGGGTCGGCTGCGTCGTCTTGTGCGTCGAGTTGCAGCGTGATTTTCTGGCCACCGATCGTCAGGCCCTTGGCGTTGATTTCCTCAACTGCCAGGCGCGCGCCGTTTTCGTTGTCTTTCCCCAGGTGAGCGATACCGCCAGTCAAAGGCGCGACGTGACCGATCTTGACGACCGTCTCGGCCGCGGCCGATGTTGCCAACGTTGCGAACAGCATCGCCGCAGCGCTGATCGGCAACAGCTTTTGAATCTTGATGTTCATGTAAGTCTCCAGTTTCGGTCCCAAAAACAACGTAATCGCCCTGTGCCCCCGCTTCCCCAACACGTGTCGCTCAGTCCCGTGGACGATCACGCCGGTTGCATCGTTCATGCACTTGGCCAGTAGGCTTCCCGGACTGTTTGTGGCAGGCGGCAAACCGTACTTGCGCGCAAGTGTAGGCGATCAAATTAATTTGTGGGGCTTTTTTGAGAAAGTGGGATGAACACCAATAGCGTTTATCCCACGTGGGCCGGTCCCGGCTGGACTGACTGGCTGGAAAGCGCCGACCGATGCGGGTTTCCGCTAGGTGAGGTTTTCTTCTAAACAGCGCGGTTCGACACTTTCGCGGGTTAAACCGTGAGTGATCCGAACCGGCTTCGTGCCGAAAAAAGAGGCGCGTCGCGAGGCGTTGCGACGCGCGCGTGGGTCATCCCGAATCAGCGCTCGAGCGCGGCGATCCGTGCCGTTGCGGCACGCCATTCCTGCTCGAGTTGCGCCATCAGTTCGGCGGCGCCGAGACCTTCACGACGCGCACGGCCCAAGGGTGCACCTTGGCCTGACCACAGGGAAAGATAGTCGCCGTTCTGCGCGCGGCCCGCGCTCTGACGCAGTTCCTGCGTCAGAGCATTTTGCACGGGGTACGGCGCGATCCTGTCCATCGTTTCGCTCAAGCGCTGCATCAACGGATTGCGTATGCCGCGCGCATGGCGGCCGGTGATGGCGCGCGTGACCGACGTCGACGTGTCGGACGCGGTGCGTACGCGGGTTTTCCATGCCTGCGGTATCGCGCTTTCATGACAGGTGAGAAACGCGCTGCCCATCATCGCGGCTTGCGCGCCGAGCGCGAGTGCGGCGACGATGCCGCGTCCGTCCATGATGCCGCCGGCGGCCAGCACCGGCAGTCCGGTCGCGTCGACGAGTTGCGGCACGAGCGCCATGGTGCCGATCAGCGCGTCTTCGAATGCGCCGGTGAAGGTGCCGCGATGACCGCCCGCCTCCGCGCCTTGCGCGGCGATTGCGTCGGCGCCGGCGTCGCGCCAGGCCACGCCTTCGGCAACGTGTGTCGCAGTGCCTATTACATATAGGCCATTCGCATGCAGTCGGGCGACGTCGTCGGCCGGAAGCAGTCCGAATGTGAAACTCGCCACCGGCACGCGCAATTCGATCAGCGTGTCCAGTTGCACGCGGAAATCCGGCGCATAGCGTTCGAGCGGCTGGCCCGGCGGCAAACCGAGATCGGCGCGCAACGGGTCGATCGCTTCGAGCGCGCGACGCACGACGGCATGGTCCGGCGCGGCCGGTTCGAGCACGAACAGATTCACACCGAACGGACGGTCCGTCAGCGCGCGAATCGCCGCAACTTCACTCGCGAGTTTCTCCGGCGACAACGCGGCGCCCGCCAGAAAACCGAGTCCGCCCGCATTCGACGCGGCCGCCACCATCGCAGGCGTGGTCGCGCCGCCGGCCATCGGCGCCTGCACCACCGGCACCCGCATTTCAAAACGCTGCGCAAACGGCGTCACAAAACTGCCTTCACTCATGATCGATTCCTTTTCCGGCAATGCGCTCGCGACAGGGGCGAGCCGATACGCCTAGCCGATACGCCTGACTGTACCGACGCGGGCCCGCGCAGAAAAATGAATTATCGAGAATGTTTCAATCGCCTTACGAGAACGGCAGCCGCGCGGCGCACCTCGCCAACCCGCTTCCAGCCTCGCTGCAAGGCGGTTCTTTTGATGGCAAACTAACCGCCGCTTCAGCCATTCCGGCCTCTGGCATTTCGTTAAGACCGACCTCGCGCGGCATCGCGCGGGTCAATGGAGAACCCCATGAGCACGACTTCCCGATGGATCGACATCCCCGCCGGCAACGACAGTTTCGGCGGCTACCTGGCATTGCCCAAAGGCGGCAAGGGTCCGGCCGTCATCATCATTCAGGAAATCTTCGGCGTGAACGGCCACATCCGCTCGGTCGCGGATCAGTACGCGCAAGACGGCTACGTCGCGCTCGCACCGGACGTGTTCTGGCGCGTGCAGCCGCGCGTCGAATTGACGTATGACGGCGCGGATCGCGAAAAGGGCATCGAACTGATGCAGAAAACCAACCTCGATCAGGCGGTGGCCGATATCGGCGCGGCCGCAGCGGCGTTGCGCGCGATGCCCGAAGTCACCGGCAAGATTGCGGCCATCGGCTACTGCTTCGGCGGCCGGCTCGCGTATCTGGCCGCGGCGCAGGGCTCGCTCGACGGCGCGGTCGCTTATTACGGCGGCGGCATCCAGAACCAGCTCGATCAGGCCGCGAAGATCAAGGTGCCGATGCAGTTCCACTACGGCGAACTCGACGCGCACATCCCGGTGTCGGACGTCGGTCAGATTCAGGAACGCTTCGCCGGCCGCACCGACGTCGAGTTCAATATTTACCCGAACGCCGATCACGGCTTCAACTGCTCGGAGCGCGCGTCGTATAACCAGCGCGCAGCCGCGTTGGCGCATGGCCGCACGCTGACCTTCCTCGGCGAGCGTCTGTGACTCACGCCTGTGACGCGCGCTTGTGACTCATGTCTGCAACGCGCGTTTTCAATTCGCGCGTTTAATTTGCGCTTTCGAATCCGCGTGAGCAACGCTCGCGTGTAACTCGGTTACTCTCTCAAAGACGGCGTGTCGGCGACACGCCGTCTTTTTCCGTGCGCGACGATCAACCCCGGCGACGGGAAGCCCAGCAGAGCGGGTTCCTTGCACGCATAGGCAACCGGCAGAACCCACACTCGATAGCGAGGACCCATCCGCCGTGCAATCAGACTATCTCGCCCATGACGCCATCGGCCTCGCCGAGCTTGTGCGCACCCGCCAGGCCAGCGCGCGCGAATTGCTCGACGTCGCGATCTCGCGCACCGAGGCCGTCAATCCCGCGATCAATGCGATTGTCCTGAAGGACTACGATGCAGCCCGGCAACGCGCGTCGCGCGACGACGCGAACCGGACCAAGGGCGCAGGCAGTTCAGATGGCACGAGCGCGCAAGCAGCACTGGCTGGGGTGCCCTATCTGATCAAGGACCTCGGCGCCCCGGTCGCCGGATTGCGCATGGCGATGGGCAGCCGCCACTACCGCCACTTCATTCCTGAGCAGGATGCGCCGGTGGTCGCGCTCGCGAAAGCGGCCGGTCTCAACATCTTCGCGAAGACCAGCACCTCCGAACTCGGCCAGATGCCTTATACGGAGCCCGAACTATTCGGCGCGTGCCGCAATCCATGGAATCTCGACCACACGCCGGGTGGTTCGAGCGGCGGTGCGGCCGCAGCCGTCGCCGCGGGCATCGTGCCGCTCGCGCACGCGTCGGACGGCGGCGGCTCGATCCGCATTCCGGCTTCGTGCTGCGGACTGTTCGGCCTCAAACCTTCGCGCGGACGCGTGCCGCGCGCGGCGTCCCCCAGCGCCGGTGAACTCGGCATCGATCACGCGGTATCGCGCAGCGTGCGCGACAGTGCGTTGCTGCTCGATCTGCTGGCGGGCAATGCGGACCGGCCGCTCGGTGCGCCAGGCACGTTTCTGGGCGCGAGCCGCGAGCCGTGCAAGCCGTTGAACATCGCCTATGTCACCGAACCGATGCTGGCGCCGACGCTTTCCCCTGACTCACGTGCCGCACTCGAAGACGCCGCGCAACTCGCCAATTCGCTCGGCCATAACATCGAACCGGTTTCGCTCGGCATCGATTTCGCGGCGGTCCGCCATGCGTTTCTCACGTTGTGGTCCGTGACCGCGGAAGACATGGTGCTGAACGCCGAGCGCATCAGCGGGCACAAGCCTCAGCGCGCCGAGTTCGAAATTTCGACGTGGGCCATGGCGCATGTCGGCCGCAAACTCGGTGAACGCGGCCTGCCTGCCGCGCTCGACGAGCAGCGCCGCATCACCGGGCGTCTCACCGATTTGCTGCATCGCTACGACGCGATCCTGTGCGCGACGCTGGCCGCGGCGCCGATCAAGATCGGCGAGATGCGGCCCACCTCGGCGGAACGCATGCAGATGCGCGCCGTCACCGCGATGCCGCTCGAACCGCTGATGAAAAAGCTGCTGCTCGAAGCATCGAACAAAGCGTTCGCATGGGCGGGATGCACGGAGCTGTTCAATCTGAGCGGCCAGCCGGCGATGTCGGTGCCGCTTTACTGGAATGCGCGCGGGCTGCCGGTCGGTGTGCAATTCGCTGCGCGTGCCGGCGGCGAAGCGACGCTGCTGCGACTGGCGGCTCAACTCGAAGCGGCGCGGCCGTGGTTCGGCAGGCGACCGCCGTTGATCAAGGCGCGGAGTTAGATAGAGCGGCAACGGGGCGCCGGAAATGGTTTCGATGCGCGGGGTGCGTGGTAATCGGTCGGCAAGATGGCGGCGGATATCAAAGCCGATTGGCCCGACGAGGCGTCTGCCGCGCATGGCGGAAGACGCCTCGATGATCGAACCTCGCTCGCGCGCCGCCATGCTGCGGCGCATCTCGCGCGACACTGAAGACGCGCCGCGCTAAAAGCGTAGTTATGCCTTCTTGTTATAAGCGCTGCACCAACCCTTGACCGACACCTGCTTGCCCGCGAACATCGGGCAGGGGGCATAGGCGTCGGTGGCCTTGCCCTGGTAGAAGCTGCAGTTGCCGCAGTCCTGGCCCGCCGCGTATTTGGCGAACTTCGCCTTGTCGACTTTGCTCGCGTCCTCCTTATAGCCAAGCGCTTGCGCGGTCGGATCGGATTCGGTGACCTTCGGGGCATCGGCGAAAGCCTGGCGCGACAAAGCGAACGTGGATGCCACACCGATGCTGGTGATCAAAAACGTACGACGGGAAGATTTCATGGGGAATCACTCCGTTTATATTGAACTGAGCGCCGTTCTAGTGACAGCGGTCCCCAAGCATAGCAATGAAGCCGTCGCGCGTAACGGCCCAAATGATAGAGATAACCGAATTGGTACGACTCCGCGCTCGACAGCCGGCCACGGAGTAAGGAGTACCGGTGCATCGCGCAAGCCCAGGCGGCATACGCGCCGCAACGCGTGACGGCGTTACGCGCGCCCGCTCAACTCGCAAACCCGCTGCGCGATCGCAAGCGACGCCGTCAAGCCCGGCGACTCGATACCGAACAGATTGACGAGCCCGCGCACGCCATGCGCGGCCGGCCCCTGAATCACGAAGTCCGCGGCGGGTTCGCCCGGACCCGAAAGCTTCGGACGAATGCCCGCATATGCGGGCTGCAACGCGTCGTCGGGAAGCGCGGGCCAGTACGCGCGAATCGCCGCATAAAACGATTCCGCGCGGCGTGGATCGACGTCGTAATTGATTGCATCGACCCATTCGACGTCGGGACCGAAGCGCGTCTGGCCGCCGAGATCGATCGTCAGATGCACGCCGAGGCCAGCCTCGTTCGGCATCGGATAAATCAGCCGGCTGAACGGTGCGCGCCCCGAGATGCTGAAGTAATTGCCGCGCGCCAGATAGAGCGGCGGCACGTGACGCGCGTCGAGTCCGCGGATCTTGCGGGCCAGCGTGTTCGCATGCAGGCCGGCGCTGTTGATCACGCAGGCGGCGCTGATCGTGGTCGGCGCATCGCCGCCCGCCGTGATGACGAAGCGTCCATTGTTCGCTTCGATTGCCGTCACCGGCGCATGAAACGCGCACACCGCACCGTCGCGTTCGGCGTCGCCCTGCAGCGCCAGCATCAACTGATGACTATCGACGATACCCGTCTGCGGCGAGAACACCGCCTCGACACATTCGAGCGCGGGTTCGAGCGCTTGCGCCTGGTCGCCGGTGATACGCAGCAGATCGAGCACGCCGTTGTCGCGCCCCTTGGCCATGATGCTTTCAAGCTGGGGAATCTGGTTGCGCGAGGTGGCGACCAGCAGCTTGCCGCAGCGCGAATGCGGGACGTTGCGCTCGACGCAGTAGTCGTAGAGCATCTCGCGGCCGCGCACGCAGAGCGTGGCTTTCAGCGAACCGCGCGGATAGTAGATGCCCGCGTGAATCACTTCGCTGTTGCGCGAACTGGTGCCCACGCCGATCGCTTCGGCCGCTTCCAGCACGATCACCTCGCGCCCGCGCGCCGCCAGAGCGCGCGCCACCGCAAGACCGATCACGCCTGCGCCGATCACTACACATTCAATTTGGTCCATGTCCCTTGACGCGGCCAACTTCGCCGCGCGCTGCCTCGTTCACCCGATAGAGAGGAAGACAGGATGCGGTTATCGCGTACCGCACACCGCTCGCTGTCGAACGCACTGCCCTTTCGCAACCGCCACGCAAAATTGTACGACGCCGTACAGACAGAAATGCCCGCAAGTCAGAGCGATTGCGGGCATTGGGTCTTGAGCGCGTTTCAAACGTAGCGGCCGGACTGATTCAGTGTACGCCGTCGAAGCTCATAACGCTCGCTTCTTCGCGCATCCGCTGAACTCGACGGACGTGCTGGGCGGGTTCGGGCCAACCGGAAACCGGACCGACGCCAGAGCTCAGTCCTGCGTGCTCATCGCGCGATGCGATGCCTCCACCAACTCGGTCTTCACTTGCGCGCGGGTCTGATCGCCCGGTTGCGTGTGCGTTGCGACTTCCGGACGATACGACGTCGCCGGACCATAGCCGCTGGCGAAAGCCGGTGCGGCAATAGCGGCGGAGAAGAGCAATGCGGAGGAGGCGGTTCTCATGATGGTTTCCATAGTGTTTGATATCGGGTTTTATGCTTTGCGCAGTGACGCCTGGCTTCGTCGCGCAGCAGTCACCTCGTTGGATCTCAGTGTAATACCCAGCTATCAAAAAACTAGATCGATTGAAATCAACTTAGCATCTCGAAAATAGCAACAATTGCTACGGCATTCACTGCGTTTCCTGTATGGATTCCCGGTTTTCGGCCGAAAAAAAGCCGCCCGGAGGCGGCTTTCGTACGAAAAAAGTGCAAATATGCTCAAAAACCGATCGGTTTTCGCCGATTTCCATAGTCGAGGCGAATATCGGCGGCTTCGATCCGATCGCGTCCGTCGATCCGCGCCGCGCCGAAGCCATTCAGAATCGCGCGGCGCATTTCACGCGGCGATGCCGGCTTCAGCGCGTCGAGCGCGGCATCGCCGAGCACTTCGGGAAAACGCAGCCCCCAGTTATGCGCCGAGCGGATCTCGTCGTAGATCGACTGCGCGATGCGCCGCGCACCGTCGCGATCCGGCGGCGGAATCTCATACACGTTCATCCGGTTCAGGATCGGCTCGGGAATCGAGCGCTCGTCGTTCGCCGTCGCGATCCAGATCACGTTGCCCGCATTGATCGGAATCTCGGCGAATTCGTCGATGAAGCTCTGCGCGGTGTCGTGTTCGAGCAGCGCGTACAGCGCCCCGAGCGGATCGTATTGCGAATCGCCGGTGGCCTTGTCGATTTCGTCGACGGCGATCACCGGGTTCGCGTAGCTGCCGTTGACGAGCGCATCGAACACCTTGCCGGGCTTCGCGTTTTTCCATTGCGACGACGCGCCCGACAGAATCCACCCCGCCGTCAGCGAACTCATCGCCACGTATTGGTAAGCGGTGCCGAGCAGGCGCGCCAACTGCTTCGCAAAGTGCGTCTTGCCGATGCCGGGGTCGCCGAGCAGCAGCATCGGCATCAACTCGAGCCGGTCTTCGGTTTCGAGACACAGCGCGACCTGCTTGCGGATGTCGTCGAGCGGCACCGAGAAATTGGGCAGCGCGTCGATCAGATCGTCGATTGACGGCATCCGGTTCGGCTTGACGCAGAAGCGCAGATTGCCGGTCTTCAACATCTTTTCGTACGTTGCGCGCAGCGCCTCGCTCGCGCCTTCGCCGAGATCGTTCAGCGCGGTCTCGACCTGATCGAGGTCGTACACCCGACTGAAAGACGCCACGGCGATTTCCTGTTTGACCATTGCTGTCGTCATCGCACACCCCGTCTGGCTGGTCCTGCTCTGGCGGCGCCTGGTGAGCGCCGTTTCAAGTCCAGTGTAACGACGACAGATTCGCGTGCAAGCCAGCAGTCGTGCGGCTCTGCTGCTAACAACGGAGCGCTTTCGACAAGGCCTTGATGGCAGTCCTCTTGGGGCATTGACCGCCTTATCCGCAATGTATTGTTGCTGAACCCGGCCCCGTTCGAAGTGTCAGAAAACGTTGCAGCCATCAGGGGTAAGATGGCCCTCTGACTACACGCGCCGACGCAGTGACCGGAGATTCCTGCTATGTGGAAAACCAGTATCGTGGCCGTGCTGCTTGGCACTTCGTTGCTTGCGAACGCACAACAACGGCCGGCGCAGCAGGTCGTGCAATGGCAGTTGCAGGTGATGCGCGACGGCCAGCAGATCGACGCGTTCGACGGCACCACCACGGTTGGCCAGGCGCGCACCGATACGCATCACCAGACGGTGCAGCATAACGTCGGCTGTAAGGACCAGCCCGCCGGCAGCCTCGATCTGTCGCGCACGCTGACCGTCTCGCCGCTGCGGGCGGATGCGCACGAGATCATGCTGTCGATCGACGCGCAGGAAACGCTCGAGGACGACACCGCGCGGCAAACCGACATCGGCTGCAAGCTGCCGCCGCAGCCGCGCCAGGTGAACGCGAGCCATCCGGGCCTGATGGTGACGCCCGGTCAATGGGCCAGCTGGACGATCGTCGACAAGAATCCGAACCTGGTCTACCGCGTGCGTGCGAGTCTCGCGGATGGCGCCAGCAATGCGAATTGATGCAAGCGACGCACGACGCACAGGCGAACAACGCGCGCACAACCTAAGCCTTCAAACAGAACACGTGGATAACGCGGCATGCGAAACCCAGAAGAATTGATCCGCGAGAGCTTCGCGCCGAACGATTTCGTCGCGGTGAGCTGGAACCTGCACAAAGGCCGCACACCGCTCGGCTTTCAGGCCTGGCAGGCAATGCAGCGCTGGGTCCAGTCGACTCACGCGGACGCCTATTTTTTGCAGGAAGCGATGGCGCGGCGCATGCCGTCGCCGGTGCTGGCGAGCAGTTTCGGCGCGCCTCTCGGCGATCCGCTGAACGATGTCTGGCACTGCCAGGCTACTGAAATCGCCCGCGCGCTGGAACTCGAAGTGGCGCTCGGGCCGAACGTGTTCAAGCCGTCGTGGCGGCACGGCAATGCGATTTTGTCGCCGCATCCGCTCGATCTCGGCGGACGCTGGGACATCTCCGCGCATCGCTTCGAAAAGCGTGGCTTGCTGGTCGCGCGGGCGACTTTCGGCGGTCACTCGGTCACGCTGTTGTGCGCGCACCTTGCGCTCACACGCCCGGCGCGCTTGCGGCAGATGAACTGGATCGCGCACTGGATCGAGAAGGAAGCGCCCGACGGTCCGCTGGTGCTGGCCGGCGATTTCAACGACTGGCGCAACGACTCGGTGCCGCTGTTTCGCGAGCACGGTCTGCATGAAGTGGCGACGCTGCTCGGCGAAGCGGGCCGCACGTTCCCGGCCTTCTCGCCGGCGCTGGCGCTCGACAAGATGTTCGTGCGCGGCATGCAGCCGATCGAATGGATCCAGCCAACGCAGGAAACCGCGTGGCTCTCGGATCACTTGCCGTATATGGCTCGCTTGCGGGTTGGATGAGTGAGGGGCGAGCTGGTGGTTGCCGACGCAATTACCCGCGTTGCGGCGTCCACTTCAGCGTTGCAGCGATCTCCTCGCCCGGCTGCAACACGCAGCCGCCCACCCGCTCACGCATGCCGACCGCGTTGAAGCAGTCGGTGGTGTTCGTCACCGGTTCCACGCACAGTTGAGCGTCGTTGGCCGGCGCGAACACCACCATGTGATCGAACGGCGCGTCGGCGGTCATCGTCAAGCGGCGGTGTTCGTCGGGCCAGGCGATGGTCGCCTCGCGCGTCCAGTTCGCGAAGTTGTTGTCAAGATCGAACGCATCGGGCGACATGCCTTCACGCAACGCTTCGACTGCGGGATGCGAACCGAGATGCGTCGGCAACACGTCGGCGTCGGCGTGCCACATCGGCATACACGCGGGTTTGCGCGGTGCGTGGATAGTACGGGTGATGCCCCATGCCGAACGGCATCGGCCGCCCGGACAGGTTTTGCGCGGACAGCGCGATGCACAGCGCACCGCCGCGCAACTCGATGCGCTGTTGTGCCCGATAGCGAAACGGCCAGTCGCCGGGCACCCGCGCATCGGGCTCATGTTCGAAGTGCAGTTCCACTGAGTTCCCGGTACGCGCCCCCACCTGCCATGGATGCCGCCACGCATTACCATGCAGCGCGTGCTCGAAGCGGACGTCATTGCCGAAGAGGTCGATGGTGCCGCCGTCGAACTCGAAACGCGCGTCGCGAATCCGGTTGCAGTACGGAAACAGCGGGAAACTCGCCATCCGCAGCGGATCGCGTTGCTCGAACGCTGCTTGCGCAGCCGGCCGCAGCCAGTGCAGCGGACCATCGGGCGTGACTTCGTAAAAAGCCGCGAGCGCGCCGCCCACGTCGGGCGCAATCACCGCCCGCAGCGCGCCGGCCGTCAGCGTGACGAGCGTGGCTGCTAGCGCGGGATCGTCGAGCCACGCGAGTTCCGTGGTGAGCGGTCGGATCGGATTCAAGGAAACGTCGCGCATGGTCAGAAGAGGCGAGGCTAGGCGGCACGCTGCTCACCGGCGGCGAAGGTTCGGTGGTGATGACGATTGCCGGCGTGCTGCTGCTCGGCCTGGTGTTCAACCTGCTGAACTTCGAAAACGGGCTGGGTTTTATCAGCTTGTCGGCGTACTGGCAGTCGGTGATTCGCGGCGTGTTCCTGCTGCTGGTGATCGTGTTGCAGGCGAGAGTGCTGAAGCAGCGCGGGAAAAAGCGGGTGGCGGCGCCGGCGTAATCGGCTCGATGAGTGGGCGAGTTCGCCGCGTTTGCCAGTTTTATCAGCAGGGTCAATGCTGCAGCGCACGCCGCGTTTCGGTATGATCCTGACCATGTTGCCCGCGCGACGCGCCTATGCGGCGTATGCCAGACAGCAGATGGCAGCCGCCCTGCGCGGTTTTCGCCCGTCGCCGTACCCTTGCTGAAGCGCGGCCGCATCCACCGCCAATGCAGTTCGCGGCGCCCGATTGTCTCGACAGCCGGCGCCGCCGCTTCCAGGTCCGGCAACCCGCTTCACCACGCTCAACCGCCGCGCCGCCGCCCTCTGGCGGCGGGCGCGGTAAAATAGCGGATTGCGCGTGACTCCCGACCACGGGTTAGCGCAGCATCGCCCTTGCCGTGCCGGCCGGCTCAAACGACTGGCCGCCTTTGTTTTCGCACTATCCAAGAAGCCATGAGCAACCTGAATTCACAAACCGTCCTGAGCGTCCATCACTGGACCGATACGCTTTTCAGCTTCACCTGCACGCGCGATCCGTCGTTCCGTTTCGAAAACGGCCAGTTCACGATGGTGGGCCTCGAAGTCGAAGGCAAGCCGCTGATCCGCGCATATAGCCTCGCGAGTGCAAACTACGAGGAACACCTCGAATTCCTGAGCATCAAGGTGCAGGACGGTCCGCTCACGTCGCGTTTGCAGCATCTGAAAGTCGGCGACGAAGTCCTGATCGGCAAAAAGCCGGTCGGCACGCTGATGGCCGACAACCTGCTGCCGGGCAAGACGCTGTGGCTGCTGTCCACCGGCACGGGCCTCGCGCCGTTCATGTCGATCATCAAAGATCCGGACATTTACGACCGTTACGAGCGCGTCGTGCTCACGCACACCTGCCGTTTCGTCGACGAACTGGCGTACAAGGAATACATCACCGATCACCTGCCGGCGCACGAACACCTGGGCGAACTGGTGCAGGAAAAGCTGCTGTACTACCCGACCGTCACACGCGAAGCGTTCCAGAACCGCGGCCGTATCACCGAGTTGATCGAAACCGAAAAACTGTTCGCCGACCTCGGCGTGCCGGGCTTCTCGCTCGAAGACGACCGCGTGATGCTGTGCGGCAGCCCGCACATGCTGCGCGACACGCGCAAGCTGCTGGACGACCTGGGCTTCCAGGAAGGCAGCAACAACGCGCCGGGTCACTACGTGGTCGAGAAGGCGTTCGTCGGCTAAGCCGCGTTCGTTTTTTGCGGCCCAGGCCGCGGATTCAGCGAAAAGGAGCCTTCGGGCTCCTTTTTTGTTGCCGGTTACAACTCGACGCCGTACGTTTGACATTTGGCGTCGGTATTCTTCCTACATAGCGCCGGCCCTCAAACATCAACCATTGCATGAGGTGTAGACGCTAACCCTTGGTATGACTGCATTTTTTCTTTTTTTGAGATATGATCGCGCCGCACGATCAGTCGATTGAGAAGCTTTTCGCGGCCCCGCTCAATTGTTACTGAATGTAAATGTCGTTACTTCGCACCATAGCGTTTTGCCCGTTTCGCGCGACGCGTGACGGCTATACCTGGAGGCTAGAGACTCGCATGCGTTCTTTTGTCTTCGCGCCGTCGATGCGCACCCGTTTCGCTGTCCACATGGCTTCCTGAGAGGGAAACGCATGGAAACGTCGACTGTGGTCCCGTTCAACGCCCAGCTTCCTTCGTCAGTGGCCCGTGACGGATTCGACACGCCGTCAGCGTCCGCCGAGCGCGAACTTGCACAACTGCGCGCGCGGGTGCGCGAACTGTCGGCCGAACTCGTTCAGGCGCAGGAAACCGCCTGCCGCCATGTGGCGCGCGAACTGCACGACGGCGTCGGCGCCGAACTGACCGCCACGCGCTTCGCGCTGGCCAGCGTCGAAACCTGGCTGCCCGCCGATGCGCCGCCGCAGTGCGCCGCCGCGCTTGCTGTCGCGAACCGTTCGCTCGACGCCGTGTGCGCGGCGAGCCGCCAGGCCGTCGCGGAACTGCACGCGCCGTCGCTCGAGGCGGGCATCGTCGGCGCACTGGCGCACTGGACCAGCGACTTCGCCACCCGCACGCAACTGCGCACGAGTTTCGTCTGCGCCGCCGACGTCCGTCTCACGCGCCTGCCCACCGACGCGGCGCTAGCCGTGTTCCGCGTCGCGCAGGAAGCGCTGAACAACATCGTCAAGCACGCGCGGGCCGAATCGGCCGACGTGCGGATCGAAACCAGCCGGCGTCACCTCACGCTGCTCGTCAGCGACGACGGCATCGGGCTCACGCGCAACGCCCGTGACCGCCGCGGCCACTTCGGCCTGAGCGGTATGCAGGCGCGCTGCGCCGCGTTCGACGGCACGCTGCGCATCAGCGCCCGGCGCGCCATCGGTTCGCAGCGCGACGCCAGCGGCAACGCGTCGCGCGGAACGCTGCTGCAGGCACGCTTCGCATGGGACGCGATGCTCGCGCACGCGCCTCGCGCCGAGCGGCGCGCGCTGCAATCGTGAGCGCACCGTCATGAGCCTGCGCATCCTGATCGCCGAAGACCACGCCGTGGTTCGCCAGGGCGTCCGCCAATTGCTGCTCGACCGCGGCGTGGCGCGCGAAGTCACCGAGGCGCAAAGCGGCGCCGAAGCCCTCAACGCCGTCGGTCTGCAGAGCTACGACGTCGTGCTGCTCGACATTTCGCTGCCCGACATGAACGGCGTCGAAGTGCTCAAACGTTTGAAGCGCAAGGCGCCGCGCGTGGCCGTGCTGATGTTCTCGATGTACCGCGAGGACCAGTACGCGGTGCGCGCGTTGAAGGCGGGAGCCGCCGGCTACCTGTCGAAAACGGTCGATGCCGCGCAGATGATCGGCGCGATCCAGCAGGTCGCGGCGGGCCGCAAATACGTGAGCCCGGCGATGGCCGAAGCGCTGGCCGACTATGTGTCGTTCGACGGCGAACAGTTGCCGCACGAGAAGCTCTCCGATCGCGAATATCAAACGCTCTGCATGCTCGCGTCGGGCAAACGGCTGACGGATATCGCCGCCACGCTGTCGCTATCGGTGAAAACGGTCAGCGTGTACCGCACGCGGCTGCTCGAGAAAATGAAGCTGCGCAATAACGCCGAACTGACGTTCTATGTGATGAGCAACCGCCTCGTCGATCTGAATCCGGCGATGGCGGGCTGACGCGCCCCGGGCTGATGCGCCCCGGGCTGACGCGCCCGCTTTGCCGTCGCTGCCCCCACGTCTAATGAATAGCTCGCCGTCGCCCCGGCGCGTTTGCAAGAGAGAGATTCCCTCCCCAATATTCGCGCATCGAGCGAAAGCTTTGCTGCCGGCATGCTTCCGGCGCACGAACGCAATGCCCGAAGCCCCTCCAGCCGGGAGTTTCCGCCCGCCCCGTATGCGGTAAACACTCCATCCGAAAATAGTGCGGCGGCGCGCATCCGTTAAAATTGAGGGTTTCCCCCGACATTCGGCGCGCAACACGCGTGCACTACTGGAGACCCACGCCAATGTCCCTGTTTCGCAAAAAGAGCGTCGAGCACATGATCGCGGCAAGCGCTCAGAACGCCGGCCTGAAAAAAGCGCTCGGTGCGCTTGATCTGACTTTCCTCGGTGTCGGCGCCATTATCGGCACCGGCATTTTCGTCCTGACCGGCACGGGTGCCGTCCAGGCCGGCCCGGCCCTGATGGTCTCGTTCCTGATCGCGGCGGTCGCATGCGGTTTTGCTGCGCTCGCCTACGCCGAATTCGCGTCGACGATTCCGGTCGCGGGTTCCATCTACACGTATTCGTATGCGACGCTCGGCGAGCTGGCCGCGTGGATCATCGGCTGGGATCTGATGCTCGAATATGGGCTGGCGACGTCGGCGGTATCGGTGGGCTGGTCGGGCTATCTGCAGTCTTTGCTGTCGGGCTTCGGCGTGTCGTTGCCGGTCGCGCTGACGGCGGCCCCGGGTGCGTTGCCCGGGCATGACACGCTGTTCAACCTGCCCGCGTTCCTCGTGATGATGGCGATCACCACGTTGTTGTCGGTCGGTGTGCGTGAATCCGCGCGGATCAACAACGTCATGGTGGCGATCAAGGTGACCGTGGTGCTGCTGGTGATCGCCGTGGGCGTCTTCCACGTGACGCCGGCCAACTGGCATCCGTTCATGCCGAACGGCTGGAACGGCGTATTCGGCGCGGCGGCGGTGATGTTCTTCGCGTTCATCGGATTCGATTCGGTGTCGTCCGCGGCGGAAGAGGTGAAGAACCCGAAGCGCGATCTGCCGATCGGCATCATTGCGTCGCTGGGCGTGTGTGCGGTGCTGTATGTGGCGGTGGCGGCGGTGGTCACGGGCATCGTGCCGTCGGCGACGTTCGCGAATATTTCGCACCCGGTGTCGTATGCGTTGCAGGAAGCGGGGCAGACGTGGGTCGCGGGCTTTATCGACCTCGGCGCCGTGCTCGGCATGCTGACCGTGATTCTGGTGATGGCTTATGGTCAGACCCGGGTGATCTTCGCCATGTCGCGCGATGGCCTGTTGCCGGCGCGGCTTTCGGGGCTGCATCCGCGCTTTGCGACGCCGTTCTTCACGACGTGGCTCGTGGGGATTTTCTTTGGCTTGATTGGTGCGCTGGTGCCGTTGAACGTGTTGGCTGAGCTGATCAATATCGGCACGTTGGCCGCGTTTTCGATGGTGTCGATTGCGGTGCTGGTTTTGCGCAAGACGCATCCTGAATTGCCGCGTGCGTTCCGGTGCCCGGGTGTGCCAGTCGTGCCGGTTCTTGCTGTGGCGTCCTGTCTGTTCCTGATGCTCAATCTTCAGGGGGTGACGTGGGCGGCGTTTGTGATCTGGCTGCTGATTGGCATGGTCATTTATTTTGGGTATTCGCGGCGGAATTCGAAGCTGGCGAAGTAGGTTTTTTTTGCCTGCGCGGCGCTTGGTTGGCTGTGTTCCTCGGGTGTTGGCCTTTCCTTGTTTTCATGGTGGTCTATTAGCGTTGCCCCTGTGCGGGGCGGCACCTACTTTCTTTGCATGCCGCAAAGAAAGTAGGCAAAGAAAGCGGCTTTAAACCGCTAATACTTAAGCGGGTCCCCTGGCTTGGAGGGGGCAGTGGTGCATCTGGAATCCGTGCATTCGCACATTCCACCTCCGTGACAAGGCAGTCATTCTTCCGGCGGCGCTTCGCGCGCCGACGCGGTACTTCATCAAACCGCCAGCCAATTCTCAGGCAAAAAGCGCCGCCTGGGCCATCAGCGATTTGGCGCCTCGCCGAGCGAAGCCGATCGCATTTCGTTGCGCAGAAATTCCCCCCGGTTTCCCTTGCATACCCATCCGCGACGCACGAAGTGCGGAGTGGGAGCGGATGACGGCTTTGTCACTAGCGCGGAATGTGCGAGCGCACAGATTCCAGATGCACCACTACCCCCTCCAAGCCTGGGGACCCACTTATGAGCTGGCGGTGTGAGCCCGCTTTCTTTGCTTACTTTCTTTGCGGCGGCAAAGAAAGTGAGTGCCGCCCCGCACAGGGGCAACGCTAATAGACCACCATGAAAACAAGGAAAGGCCAACACCCGAGGAACACAGCCAACCAAGCGCTCGCACACTTCCCCCCATAGCGCACCCGCCCGATTTGTGCTTTACTTTTCGGCAGCCTCATAAGAACCGAAGCACCCGTATCGGACCCCACGAACAGGCAGCTGAAGGCAAGAAAACCCAAGGTCCGGTCTCACCCACGAGCAACCACGTTGCATGGGACCAGAGTAAGCGCTAAAGCGCCAACTCTGGCCGACACAGGAGACACTTCATGGCGATCAGCATTAGTCTGACGGTGAACGGCGCGCCCATCAGCGCCTCAATCGACCCCGGCACCCTGCTTGTCCAGTTCCTACGCGATCAACTCCGCCTCACCGGCACGCACATCGGCTGCGATACAGCCCAATGCGGCGCATGCACGGTCCACCTGAACGGCCGCGCGATCAAATCCTGCAACATCCTCGCGGTGCAAGCCGAAGGCGCGGACATCACCACCATCGAAGGGCTCGCGCAGAACGGCGCGCTGCATCCGATGCAGGCCGCCTTCAAACACTGCCATGGTCTGCAGTGCGGCTTCTGCACGCCCGGCATGGTGATGTGCGCCGTCTCGCTCGTGCAGAGTCAGCCCGATCTCACCGGCGACGACGTGCGCGCCCAGCTCGACGGCAACCTGTGCCGCTGTACGGGCTATCACAACATCGTCAAAGCAGTGCTCGAAGGCGCCGAAGGCATGAAGTCCTCCGGCACGGCCAACGCCAATGCAAACGCAGCGGCCACCGCGCCCGCCACCGCCTGAGGAGCCGACGATGAACGCACCCGAAACCCACAGCCTCATCGGCACTTCCGTCGAACGTAAGGAAGACTACCGGTTTCTGACCGGCAACGGCCAGTACACCGACGACATCGTGCTGCCCCAGCAAACCTATGCAGTGTTCCTGCGCTCGCCGTACGCGCACGCGAAGATCACCAGCATCGACACCGCCGCGGCGAAACAATCGCCGGGCGTAGTCGCGATCTTCACCGGCGCGGACATGGCGGCGGACAACGTCGGCGGCCTGCCGTGCGGCTGGCTGATCCACAGCACCGACGGCAAGCCGATGAACGAGCCGCCGCATCCGATCATCGCGCATACGAAAGCGCGTCACGTCGGCGATCAGGTCGCGCTCGTGATCGCCGATTCGATCAAGGCCGCGAAAGACGCCGCCGAATTGATCGAGGTCGACTACGACGTGCTGCCCGCCGTGGTCGACACCGCGCATGCGGCCGACCCGGGCCAGCCCGCCGTTCACGACGAAGTGCCGGACAACGTCTGCTACAACTGGGGCCACGGCGACAAAGCCGCGACCGACGCCGCGTTCGCCAAAGCCGCGCACGTCACCACGCTCGACATCGTCAACAACCGGCTGATCCCGAACGCGATCGAACCGCGCGCGGTCAACGCGAGCTACTCGGTGCAGGACGACAGCTACACGCTCTATGTCGCGAATCAGAATCCGCACGTGGAGCGTCTGCTGATGGCCGCGTTCGTGCTGTCGCTGCCGGAGTCGAAGCTGCGCGTGATTGCGCCGGACGTCGGCGGCGGCTTCGGTTCGAAGATCTTCCTGTACGCCGAAGACGTCGCGCTGACGTGGGCTTCGAAGAAGATTCGCCGCCCGGTCAAATGGACCGCCGAGCGCTCGGAAGCGTTCGTCTCCGACGCGCATGGCCGCGATCACGTGACCAAGGCCGAACTCGCGATGGACGCGGACGGCAAGTTCCTCGCGATGCGCATCCACACGATCGCCAACATGGGCGCGTATCTGTCGACCTTTGCGTCGAGCGTGCCGACCATCCTGTACGCGACGCTGCTCGCCGGGCAGTACGCGACGCCCGCGATCTATGCCGAGGTGAAAGCCGTCTTCACCAACACCGTCCCCGTCGACGCTTATCGCGGCGCGGGCCGCCCCGAAGCGACGTATGTCGTCGAGCGTCTGGTTGAAACCGCGGCGCGCGAGATGAAGCTTGATCCGGCGGAAATCCGCCGCCGCAATTTCATCCGCCAGTTTCCGTACGCAACGCCGGTCGGCCTCACCTACGACATCGGCGACTACGACACGATCCTCGCGCGCTCGCTCGAACTCGCGGACGTCAAAGGCTTCGCCGCGCGTAGACAGGAATCCGAACAGAACGGCAAGCTGCGTGGTCTCGGCTACTCGTGCTACATCGAAGCCTGCGGCCTCGCGCCGTCGAACATCGCGGGCGCGTTGGGCGCGCGCGCCGGCCTCTTCGAAGTCGGCCAGATTCGCGTGCATCCGACCGGTTCGGTCACCGTGTTCACGGGCTCGCACAGCCATGGCCAGGGGCACGAGACAACCTTCGCGCAAGTGGTCGCCGACCGGCTCGGCATTGCGCTGGAAAGCGTCGAGATCGTCCACGGCGACACCGGCCGGATTGCGTTCGGCATGGGCACGTATGGCTCGCGCTCGATCGCGGTCGGCGGCTCGGCAATCATGAAGGCGCTCGACAAGATCGAAGCCAAGGCGAAGAGAATCGCCGCGCACCTGCTCGAAGCCGCAGTGGAAGACATCGAGTTCAAGGACGGCGTCTTCCGCGTCGCGGGCACCGATCGCACCAAGGCGTTCGCCGACATCTCGCTCGCCGCTTACGTGCCGCACAACTATCCGCTCGACGTGCTCGAACCGGGCCTCGAAGAAAGCGCGTTCTACGATCCGTCGAACTTCACCTACCCGGCCGGCGCGTACATCTGCGAGATCGAGGTGGATCCGGAGACCGGCGAGTGTCGTATTCAGCAGTTCACCGCGGTCGACGATTTCGGCAACGTGATCAATCCGATGATCGTCGAAGGCCAGGTGCATGGCGGCCTGGCTCAAGGCATCGGCCAGGCGATGCTGGAGCGCTGCGTGTACGACAACGACAGCGGCCAGTTGCTGTCCGGCTCGTACATGGACTACGCGATGCCGCATGCGTCCGATCTGCCGGACTTCACCGTCGAAACCGCGAAGGGCACGCCGTGCACGCATAATCCGCTCGGCGTCAAAGGCTGCGGCGAAGCGGGCGCGATCGGCTCACCGCCGGCGGTGATCAACGCGATCATCGACGCGCTCACGCCGCTCGGCGTGACCGACCTGCAAATGCCGGCCACGCCGCATCGCGTGTGGTCCGCGATTCAAGCGGCCAAGCAACCCCACTGAGATCCTGAGCGGAGCATTCGACATGTATTCATTCGAGTATCAACGCGCGACGGATCCGCAAGCGGCCGCCGCCATCCTCACCGCCGACAGTGAAGCGAAGTTTCTGGCCGGCGGCCAAAGCCTGCTGCCCACCATGCGGCTGCGTCTCGCGCAGCCGTCACAACTGGTCGACGTGACGCGCATTCCCGCGCTCAGGTCGATCACCGTCGACGCGAAAACGGTGACGATCGGCGCGGCCGTCTGTCATGCCGACGTCGCGGATCACGCAGAGCTGCGGCGCGTGTCGCCGGCGCTCGCGGATCTCGCTGCGCACATCGGCGATCGCCAGGTGCGCGCGCTCGGCACGATCGGCGGCTCGCTCGCCAACAACGACCCGGCCGCCTGCTATCCGGCGGCGGCCATGGCGTTGGACGCGACCATCGTCACCGACCGGCGGCGCATTACGTCGAGCGATTTCTTCGTCGGCATGTACGAGACCGCGTTGGCGCCCGATGAGCTGATCGTCGCCGTCGAGTTTCCGGTGCCCGAGCGTGCGGCTTACGAGAAGTTCAACCATCCGGCGTCGCACTTCGCGCTGGTCGGCGTGTTTGTCGCGAAGTTCGCGAGCGGCGTGCGCGTCGCGGTGACAGGCGCGGCGGCTTCGGTCTTTCGCGTGCCGGAACTGGAAAGCGCGCTGTCGGCGAATTTCACGCCGGAAGCTGCACGCGCGGTCAGCGTGCCGGCTGCCGATTTGAATACCGACATGCACGCGAGCGCCGAGTACCGGGCGCATTTGATCCCGGTGCTGGCCGCACGCGCGGTGACGAGGGCGAACGGTTAGCGATCCTCTCTATGGGCGGCTGACGTGTTGTGGCTTTTGCTTGAGCACGTCGGCCCCGTTCATTAATGCGCGCGGCGCAACACGCGCAGGCAAGTTGCGCGCTTTCCGCTTCACTGGCGTCGCGTTTCACCGAGCAGACAGCGCGCAGATTCAGGACCTCCATGCAGCCAGCTTCAATCGACGACACCCTCGCGCAACTCGCCGCTCAACGCTATTTCGCCAGCCGCGAGCTGGCGACCGCGCTGTATCTCGCGTTGCGGATGGAGCGGCCGTTGTTCGTCGAAGGCGAGCCGGGCGTCGGCAAGACCGAGCTCGCCAAAGCCGCCGCCGGCATGCTCGGCACCACGATGTTGCGGCTGCAATGCTACGAAGGCCTCGACACGGCCAGTGCGCTCTACGAATGGGACTATCCACGGCAGATCATGGCGCTGCGTCTGGCCGAAGCCGCTGGCGAGCGCCCTGACAACGACACCTTGTATCGCGGGGAATTCCTGCTGAAGCGGCCGTTGCTGCAAGCGCTGATGCCGGACGAACATCACCCCGCCGCGCAGCGCGTGCTGCTGATCGACGAGATCGACCGCGCCGATGAGCCGTTCGAAGCGTTCCTGCTGGAACTGCTTTCGGACTTCCAGGTATCGATTCCCGAATACGGCACCGTACGCGCGGCGCAGCCGCCGCTCGTCGTGATGACGTCGAACCGCACACGCGAAGTGCACGACGCGTTGAAGCGCCGCTGCCTGTATCAATGGATCGGCTATCCCGAGCGCGATCGCGAGCTGGAGATCGTCGCCGCGCGCGCGCCGCAAACGTCGGCGGAGTTGCAGCGGCGGGCGGTCGATTTCGTGCATCGGCTGCGCGGCATGGATCTGTTCAAGGCGCCCGGCATCGCCGAGACAATCGACTGGTGCCGCGCATTGGAAGCGCTGGCCGTGACGGAACTCGATCCGCAATCGGTGCAGAACACGCTGGGCGTGCTGCTCAAGTATCAGGACGATCTGGCGCGCGTGGACGCCACGCAAATCGCGCAGTGTCTAGCCGCACCGGGATAGTGAGCATGACGAACCGAACTGAAACAGGTGGTAGCGACGCCTCCGACTCATACCCGCAAGTGGGTTTGCCGGGCGCGCGAACAGTGAACGCGACCTCAAACGAGCCGATCACGCCGCTCGACGACACCCCCACGCTCGCTCGCAATGTCGTCCATTTCGTGCGCGTGCTGCGCGGCGCCGGCATGCCGATGTCGCCCGCGCAAGCCGTCGACGCACTCGCCGCCTTGCACTGGATCGATCTCGGCCGCCGCGACGACGTACGCGCCGCACTCGCCGCGCTGCTGGTCTCCGCACCCGACGAACGCGATCTGTTCAACGCCGCCTTCGAATTGTTCTGGCGCGACCCGGATTGGGAAGGCAAGCTGCGCGCGCTGCTGCTGCCGAAAGTCCGCGACGGGCTGCCGCCGCCCAAACGCAACAACCGTCTCGCCGATGCGCTGGCGGTACGCACGCCGCCAGCGCCGCACCGCAAAGCGCCGCTGGAAACCGAACAGCACGAACTGCACGCGCACGTCACTTTCAGCCCGGAAGAGCGGCTGCGTCATCGCGATTTCGACACGCTTTCCGCCGACGAATGGCGCACCTTGCGTCATCTGATCCGCGGCCAGCGTCTGCCGCTCGCCACCGAGCCGACACGCCGGCTGAAGGCCGCGTCGCATGGCACGCATGCGGACTTGCGCGCGAGCGCGCGGCACGCGGTGCGCGCGGGCGGCGACTGGACCGTGTGGAAGTATCGCGCGGTGGTCCAGCGCAAGCCGCCGCTCGTGTTGCTGCTCGACATCTCCGGCTCGATGAGCAATTATTCGCGCGCGGTGCTGTATTTCTGCCACGCGCTTTTGCAGTCGCGCGAACGCTTGCAGGTGTTCCTGTTCGGCACGCGGCTCACCAACGCGACGCGCGCGCTGCGCGAGCGCGATCCCGACGTGGCGATCGCGACGCTCACCGATCAGGTGGTCGACTGGTCGGGCGGCACGCGGATCGGCGCGGCGCTCGCTGAATTCAACCGCCGCTGGGCACGCCGCGTGCTGACCGGCAGAGCCACGGTGCTGCTCGTCACCGACGGCCTCGATCACGAAGCAATCGACGTGCTCGATACCGAGATGGCGCGCCTGCACCGCTTCGCACACCGTATCGTCTGGCTCAATCCGCTGCTGCGTTTCAGCGGCTTTTCTCCGAAGGCGCGCGGCGTGCAGGCGATCCTGCCGTATGTCGACGCGCATCGTCCGGTTCATAATCTAGACAGTCTGGCAGCGTTCGGCCGCGACTTTGCGCAACTCACGCGTGCGCCTCGTCCGAGCATCGCGGCCACAACCATCGCGGGAGCAACGTCATGGAATTGACCGAAACCCACACACTGCCGGTTGCGCAGCAGCGTACGTGGGACGCGCTGAACGACACCGGGATTCTGCGCGCCTGCATCCCCGGTTGCGAGAGTATCGACCCGGATGGTGAGAATGCGTATCTGGTGACGCTGAGCGCCGCCGTCGGTCCGGTCAAGGCGCGCTTCAAGGGACGCATGCAGCTCACCGACATCGACGCGCCGAACGCGTACAACATCGTGTTCGAAGGCCAGGGCGGCGCGGCGGGTTTCGCCAAGGGCAGCACGCATGTCACGCTCGAGCCCGATGGCGACGCCGCGACGAAGCTGACGTACACGGCGAGCGCGCAGGTCGGCGGCAAGCTCGCGCAGATCGGCTCGCGGCTGATCGACGGCGCAGCGCGTAAAATCGCTGGCGAGTTCTTCAAGCGCCTGGGTGCGCAGGTAGCGGGAGACGCTGACGGCGCAACGGCTGCGGACGGCGATGAAGCGGGATCCGCTGCAACCGCGCAGCAAGATACGGAATCGAACGGCGCCGCGGACACCGAGCCCGGCGCCGGCGCAACGAAGAGGAAGAAATCATGGACAGCGTGGATCTCGAAGTCCTGAAGTCCAGCGCACGCTGGCTGGGAGAGGGACATCGCGCACTACTGGTGACGGTGGTGAAGACGTGGGGCTCGTCGCCACGTCCCGAAGGCGCGATGCTCACGGTGCGCGACGACGGACTCGTGGTGGGTTCGGTATCGGGCGGCTGCATTGAAGACGATCTGATCGACCGCGTGCGGCAAAGCGGCATCGAGCAGACGCATCCGGAAGCGGTGAAGTACGGCATCACGGCGGAGGAAGCGCATCGCTTCGGCCTGCCTTGCGGCGGGACGATCCAGTTGGTGCTCGAGCCGTTGACGCCGCAAAGCGGCATCGCCGAACTGTGCAGCGCGGTGGAGAACGGCCGCCTCGTCGCGCGCGAAGTCGACATGACGACCGGTGTGGTGCGGCTCGGCGATGCGCAGGCGACAGACGGCGTGCACTTCGACGGCGAGCGTCTGTTGACCATACACGGCCCGCGTTACCGGATGCTCGTGATCGGCGCGGGGCAGTTGTCGCGCTATCTGTGTCACATCGCGGTGGGGCTCGATTATCAGGTGACGGTGTGCGATCCGCGCGAAGAGTACACAGAAGAGTGGAACATTCCCGGCACGAAGATCGTGCGAACGATGCCGGACGACACCGTGATCGACATGAAGCTCGACGAGCGCTGCGCGGTGATCGCGCTGACGCACGATCCGAAGCTCGACGATCTCGCGCTGATGGAAGCGCTGAAAACACCGGCGTTTTATGTCGGCGCGTTGGGTTCGAGAAGGAATAACCAGGCGCGGCGCGAGCGGCTCAAGGAGTTCGATCTGAACGAGACCGAGTTGGCCCGATTGCATGGGCCGGTCGGGATTTATATCGGCAGCCGGACGCCGCCTGAGATCGCCGTTTCGATTCTTGCCGAGGTGACGGCGGCCAAGAACGGCGTCTCGCTGCCGACGCTGCTTCAGGTTGAAGGCGCGAAAGCGGCACGGGAGATTGCAGCTTCCGGCGGCACGGCATGTAGCGTTTAGCCCAGGTTTTGCAGGCGCAGCGCGGTTGGCGCTTCGCGCGCCGCGCCCGCCTGCGCGGCGTGCAGAACGCAACGCAAAACGATCGCTTACATCAATCCGCACACCACAGCCGCGATCACCGACCCGCCGATCAACATAACCCCCACCACGCGGCGTTTATTCAGCTCGGTCCACAGCAGCACGCCGGTCAGCGACAGCAGGATGATGCTGCCGGCAATCGTGTCGATCAACAACACCCAGCCGACGCTCAAGCCCACACCTTTGTGCAGATTGTTCATCGTCGCGAGAAACGAGTTCTGTGTGCGCTTCACCGCAACGAAGCCATTGCCGACCCAATACTCGGCCTGCACGCTTTGCGTCGGCCCCATGATGCCGACCTGCCAGAACTCCGGCTGCATCGTGCTGCGATCGCCCCACGCCACCGGATGCGCAGGCTCGCGCTTGGTGCGCCCCGGCTTGCCGTCGATCTTCAACTCGCTCTTGAGCCACTTCGCCATGTCCATCGGCGAACGCAGCGGCTTTTGCGGCACGGGAATCTGCATTTCCTCGACCTGCGGCTCACCGGTCGGCACCTTCAGCAGGCCGCCCTGATGGTTCAGCAGAAAGCCGGTCGCGCCGAACATCAATCCGAGCACCGCGCCCCACAAGCCGACCCAGCCATGCACCTTGCGCAGCCACTTGATGAACGTCGCCCGCCGCGAACGTAGGCGCCGCGCCGCCTGCTCGGCGTCGTCCATCAGATGATGGCCGCGCTCCGGCGTGTGAGCGGTGCATTGCGTGCCGCCACCAGCAGCAGGCTTCATTTCGATCGAATCAGGCGCGTTCACATCCAGGCTCCGGGCGCAGCGGGTGAATCCGTCGCCGGCGCGCGGCGACGAAACGCGCGCTCACCCAGCTGCGGTTAAAAAAGTATTCAAGGGAAGGGCCGAACGATCCGGCTTGCGGTCCAGGCCGTCCGGCTGAGAGGCTGGCTGGCAGTCACAGAGGAGGAGGAAAGTGACAAATAGCTGGCGATGCCTTTCAATTGAGAATGGCTATCATTACATAATTAAGCGGTTTGCTCAATCTCAACGCGCGGCGGTGGAATCGCCGAGCGTGGTGTCGCAAGCGCCTTGAGGCGCCTGCTCGAACGCGGCAGACCCGCTAGCCGCACTCGCTGCCGCATCGCGCGGCAAGGCCATCGCTCAGACCGGCCAGAGCGGCCCTTCCTGCATCGCGCCGATCTGCTCGCGCATTTCGAGAATGCGATCTTCCCAATAGCGCTGCGTGTTGAACCACGGAAACGCCGCCGGAAACGCCGGGTCGTCCCAGCGACGCGCGAGCCACGCCTGATAGTGGATCAGCCGCAGCGTGCGCAACGCTTCGACCAGATACAGTTCGCGCGGCTCGAACTCGCAGAAGTCCTCGTAACCGGCGAGCAGATCCGCCAGCGCACGCGATGCCTCGATGCGCTCGCCCGGCAGCAACAGCCACAAATCCTGCACGGCCGGGCCCATGCGGCTGTCGTCGAAGTCGACGAAATGCGGGCCTGCGTCGGTCCACAACACATTGCTTGGATGGCAGTCGCCGTGCATTCGCAGCATGCGGATGTCACCAGCACGCTCGAACGCGCGCTCGACACCTTCGAGCGCGAGGTTCACCACGGTTTCCCACGCGGTGCGCACGTCGTCGGGCACAAAACGCTGAGCGAGCAGGAAGTCGCGCGGCTCATAGCCGAAGGTGTGGATGTCGAGCATGGGACGCTCCGCATAGTCCTGCGTCTGCCCGACCGCATGAATGCGGCCGATAAAACGCCCCAGCCATTCGAGTGTGTCGCGCCGGTCCAGGTCCGGCGCGCGGCCGCCACGGCGCTCGAAGATCGAGAAGCGGAAGCCGTCGAAGGTATGCAGCGTTCGGCCCTCCAACGCGCGCGCGGGCACCGCCGGAATCTCGCGCGCGGCGAGATCGGCGACGAACGCATGTTCTTCGAGGATGGCCGCGTCGCTCCAGCGCTCGGGGCGATAGAACTTCGCGACCACGGGCGGCCCGTCTTCGACGCCCACCTGGTACACGCGGTTCTCATAGCTGTTGAGCGGCAGCATGCGCCCGTCAGTACGCACACCGACCGTGCTGAGCACGCTGTCGATTGCGTCGAGCACGATTTCCGGCTTCAGCCGGGCGAAAGGCACGGCGCCGTTCGCGCCGTCCTGTGGATCGAGATTGTCGTCGTTCATGCCCGCATTGTGCGCCGTGCCGCCGTCAAAGACGAGGGCGCTGGTTCACGATACGGATCAAATCGCGGATTACAACGCGACTACAACCTGCATACGCGTTGAAATCAAAACACCTTCAATGCATCTGCGCGCTCGACGGGCGCACCTGCTCGCCCGTGTCGATCAGGTCTTCGAGGAAAAAGGGTTCAGTATTGAGGTGCGGCGATGCGCCGGGCTCACCGGCATACCACGCCACCATGGCCATGTCGCCGAGAATGCGCATGACGATCCCGCGTGCGCCTTGCGGCACGGCGATATGCACCGACCGGACAATGGAACCGATTTGCATGATGTTTCCCCGTTTCTCCCGTAGCCGGCTTGGTGATTTCATGCCGGTCAAGGTGATGATAAAAGCGTCGCTTCGCCGCTAACGTTGCGTACGCACCCAATCTGCTGCGCGTGATACGCGTGAGAGGTTCGAGTCATTGTTCCCGTTTTGCGGGGCTTTGGAAAGCGCGAATTAAAGGCTCTTCAACCGTCGTTTCGCCCTATTCCAATTACGGTGCGCGCGACCGATGATCTGGGCGTAAGACGTCGTAACGGGACCATCATAAACCCTGCTTGGGGTGAGAGACAAAAACGTGCACTGTCAGGACGATCCGCCCAATATGTGCGCCGCGCCCGCCCGCCGCCGCCCGCCGCCCGCACCATGCCCGCGACGTGCGCCACGTCCGCCCCGCGCGCGGCGTCGCGGTCTGCGGCTTTCAGCGCCTGCGCTAGTCATGTGGATCGTGCATCACGCGCCTGCGCAAACACGCAATCCGTTCATGCGCGTGCACTACGCTTTCGAACGCGGCTTTGCGCGCACGCGCGAGCGCTACCGCGTGTTTCTCGAAGCGCGCGTCGCGCGGCCGGGTCTGTTCGTGACGCTGTTTCTGCTCTGCTGTGGCGCGTCGATGCTGTTGATGCCGTTCCTTGGCCGCGACTTTTTCCCGGCTGTCGACGCGGGCACGATCGCGCTGCATCTGCGCGCGAAAACCGGAATGCGGGTCGAGGAAACCGCGGTGGTGACCGATCGCGTCGACACGCGGATTCGTCAACTGATACCGGCGGGCGAGCTGCATTCGATCATCGACAACATCGGCTTGCCGGTGTCGGGCATCAACCTCTCGTATAGCAACACCGGCACGATCGGCACCTCGGATGCCGACGTGCTGATCACGCTGACTCCCGATCATCACCCGAGCGCCGCATACGTGCGCAAGTTGCGGCGCACGCTCACCGACGAATTCCCCGGCGTGCAGTTCGCGTTCCTGAGTGATCGGATTCAGTCAGCGCTTTCAGTCAGCAGTTTTACTGCGACGAAAATGCGGCGCCGCGCGTGCTGCGCGCTCGCATGAGCGGCGGCACTGCGCTTGCGCGGACGCGAACGCGAACGCGCCAGCGCGTAATCCACGCGCCTATGACGCGCGACCCAGCGCGCATCGAATAGTGCCAACAAGAAAGGCCAGCGTAAGCAAACACTTCATTTTTTTCGCTCGGTTTGCTGCGCCGCGCCAATCGTCGCGAGCCTTGCAGCGCTGGGTTCAGCGCCTTGCGAAAAACCGCTGCGGCGCCGTGAAGCATTGCTACGTTGATCTAACCGTCTCCTATACTCGAATCGAGCGTGGGCGGTGCATGACTGAGCGATTCGAGCCGTCCCTTCGCCGGCAAATACTTGGCAACCGTGTTGCATGGGATCGGAGTATGCGCTAAAGCGCTAACTCCGATCGACAAAGGAGACGAATATGACGACCTACTTCACGATCGGCGATTTCATCCTGGTCATTCCGATGGCGCTGGCCGGCGCGCTGTTTGTCGGGGCGGTTCCCTGCAAGACGGAACTACGGCACAACGCACTGCGCGTGCTTGGCGCACTGCTTGGCGTGGTATTCGCGGTCGTGCTGGTCGAAGGTTTGCCGGCGCTGGTATAGCGAAAAAAAGCCGCCTCACAGGCGGCTTTTTCGCATCTTCTACTTCCGCGGGGTGCGGGTCACGGCGATCAGATCGCCTGATCCGTCGACGGCTTTTCCCACAGATTGATCCCACCTTCGGTCGCGTAGCGATCGATCTCGGCGAGTTCATCCTTCGAGAACGCGAGGTTCTTCAGCGCGCCGACGTTCTCGCGTACCTGCTCCGCGCGGCTCGCGCCGATCAACACGGAAGTCACGCGCGAATCGCGCAACGCCCACGCGAGCGCCATTTGCGCAAGACTCTGTCCGCGACGCTGCGCGATGTCGTTCAGCTTGCGCACGTGCTCGATGTTTTGCGGGCTCAAATGCTCCTGCTTCAACGAACCGCCGCCCGGCTTGTTGACGCGCGCATCGTCCGGCACACCGTTCAGGTACTTGCCGGTGAGCAGGCCTTGAGCGAGCGGCGTGAACGCGATCGTGCCCGCGCCGACCTTCTCCAGCGTATCCAGCAGTTCGTGCTCGATCCAGCGGTTGAGCATGTTGTACGCGGGCTGATGGATCAGCAGCGGCACCTTGTATTCGGCGAGCAGCTTCGTCATTTCGAGTGTCTTGGCCGCCGAGTACGACGAAATCCCGATGTACAGCGCCTTGCCTTGCTGCACGGCGCTCGCCAATGCACCGGCGGTTTCTTCGAGCGGCGTGTCCACATCGAAACGATGCGAATAGAAGATGTCGACGTAGTCGAGGCCCATGCGTTGCAGACTCTGATCGAGACTGGCGAGCACGTACTTGCGCGAGCCGCCGCCCTGGCCGTACGGACCCGGCCACATGTCCCAGCCGGCCTTCGACGAAATCAACAACTCGTCGCGATACGGTTTGAAATCGTCCTTGAACAGACGGCCGAAGTTCGTCTCCGCGCTGCCGTACGGCGGCCCGTAGTTGTTCGCGAGGTCGAAGTGCGTGATACCGAGATCGAAAGCCGCGCGCAGAATCTCGCGCTGCGTGGAGATCGGCGTGGTGTCGCCGAAGTTATGCCACAAGCCGAGCGACAGCGCCGGCAGTTTGAGACCCGACTTGCCGCAGACGCGGTACTGCATATCCGAATAGCGTTCTGAAGCTGCTTCGTAAGCCATTGCTAGTGTCCTTGTTGGTGAAGTCGCCCGGTCATTGCGGGCGTGAGGCGATCACACGTTGCGGGAGGCATGCCGCTTTTATTGGTTTAGGTCGATGTGCGGCTAGACCGCTATGGTAGCCAATCGACGCAATGCGTGCAGGCGCCCAGTATGCAGGATGGACGATGGCTTGCCGCTCCCCTACACTTTGGCCGGTCAAAGCTTATGGGAGGACTGCATGACGAAGGCTATTTCAATTGCGCTGATTGTCGGCGGTATCGTGTTGCTGTATTTCGGCGGGCAGGCGTTCAATTCGGTTAGCAGCGACGTCGCGCGCGTCTTCACCGGTTCGCCGAGCAACAAGGCGATCATGCTGATCGTGGCTGGCGTGGTGGCCACGATCGCCGGGCTGACGGGGGTCGCGTTGTCCGGGCGGAAACGGTAACCGCTCGCTAACTGCTGGTGTGCCGTTGCGGCGCTTTGCGTTCGTATTGTGTGTCCGCGTCTTGCATCGGTCACATGAACGCGGATAAGCGCCGCCGCCCGAGATGAAAATCTAGAAGGCCACTTCCGGCTTCGCGGCCGAACGGGTTCCCGGCAAAGGCACGTTGCTCGCGCCGTGATAGGTGTACACCAGAGAGAACTTCACCTGATCGCTGAGGTTCTTGCCGGCCGAATGCAGCGTATTGCAGTGGAAGAACACCACGTCCCCGGCATTCAGTTCGGGCGACACCGCGGTGCGGATCCAGGCCTGGTTCTCTTCCAGGTCGGAGCGGAAAAACTTGGCTTCGTCGAAGCGCTCGGACGTGAACGCTGCGCTGTGCGACTTCGGCACCAACCACAGCGCGCCGTTATCGACGGTTTCCGGGCCGACCGCGAGCCACACCGACACCAGATCGTCACGCTCGAACGACCAGTAGCGCACGTCGCGATGCCAGCCGGTCAAGCTGCCGTACGCGGGATGCTTGGTCATCATGCAGTTGTGATGGGCGCGCGACAGGCGCGGCTCCTCACCGAAATACAACTCCATCCAGCCGCGAATTTCCGGCGCGGTCGCCCACTGCGCGAAAGCCGGATGACGCGCATACGCATCCAGCAGCCGTCGCACCGTATGCCCGCCCGGCGCATGCCTGGACGACGGCGCGCCGGGGTACTGCAAATCCGCTTCGAACTCGATCGGCGCCGCCACTTCCTGCAACTGATGCTCCGCGATCTGCTTCAGTTCAGCGCAACGCTCGGGCGACACCAATCCCGGCACCACGACAAAGCCCTGCTCCCGCAACGTGCAAATCTGTTCTTTCTTCGAATGGAGTGACATGGTGTTCCGTTACTGTCGACTAGCTGGTGTTCGATTGTAAAACGGGCGCGATCGCGCTGCGCGTTGTTTCGCCTGTCGTGGCGCCCTGGCCTTACGCACTACTTTCAAGCGCAATGAGCCGTTGCGCGGCACATTCGATGGGCAAACACGCACGATAATCGACCGCAAAGGGCCCGACCGCGCAGGCGTGCGGCGCGGATTATCCCCGTAAAAACCCGTATTCGCAGGGTAAAAACCGACTTTCTGCCGTCACGAATCACGTGTAGCCTGCACGCATGTTGATCGCAACTCCCGCACTTTCGCGCCGCGCGCAGGCCACCAAGGACCACGCCGCCGACCTCCGTGCTTTTTCCCGTCGAATTCCAGGCTTTCGCGCCGTCCATCGCGACATCGCCATTGGCACATTTGGTGCTGCTATTGGCGGACATTCCGTCGCGCGACACGTTGCCTACTTGTGAAGCCATGCATACTCTTCTGAGCACCCGTCTTACCCGCGCCGCGCTGAAAGCGGCACGCCCCGCGCGCCGCCATGTCGTGCGCGCGCTGCGTCACCACGCCACCCGCACCCGCGCGTTGGGCGAACAATGGCGCGATGCCAAAGCGGTCGACGGCATTCGCACCTGGTTCCACACGTTCTTCTCCGCGCTGCGTCTGCAAGGCGGCTCGCGCCGCTTTTCGCTGCGCACGCTGCTGCGCAAACCGACGCCGCTGCGTCTCGCCGCACCGCCACGCGCAGCGGTCGTCGCGCCGCAGAATACGAGCCGCCGCCCGCGCCGCATGTCGACGAGCAGTAGCAGCGGCTGGTTTGTGTTCGCGTTTGCGAGCCGTTAAGGCGGTTATCGAACGCACTGCCGTGCTGACAGCACAGGTTTCAGAACGGCGCGCGCATCGCGGCTCTTGATGCCGCGGACCAACCGCGCGACACAACAGCGCACGAATAAGGCAATAAAAAAACCCCGCCCGGCTCCTGCCGGCGGGGTTTTTTACTGGAGCGGACGGTCAGCGCTTATTCTGCCAGCGCGGCAACCGGCTCCGTGCCGGCGGCTTCGGCGAGCGCCAGCGCCTTGTCCGTGGCTTCCCACGTGAATTCCGGCTCTTCGCGGCCGAAGTGACCATAAGCCGCGCTCTTCTCATAGACCGGGCGCAGCAGGTCGAGCATCTGGATGATGCCCTTCGGACGCAGGTCGAAATGCTCCTGCACCAGACGCGTGATCGTCGCATCCGACACGCGGCCCGTGCCGAACGTGTTGACCATCACCGAAGTCGGCTGAGCGACGCCGATCGCGTATGACACCTGAATCAGGCAGCGTGAAGCGAGGCCGGCGGCCACGATGTTCTTCGCGACATAACGGCCGGCGTACGCCGCCGAGCGGTCGACTTTTGACGGATCCTTGCCCGAGAACGCACCGCCGCCGTGCGGTGCCGCGCCGCCGTACGTATCGACGATGATCTTGCGGCCTGTCAGGCCGCAATCGCCTTGCGGGCCGCCAATCACGAAGCGGCCGGTCGGGTTCACGAGGAATTTGATGTCGCCCTTGATGAGCTCAGCCGGCAGCGTCGGCTTGATGACTTCTTCGATCACGGCTTCGCGCAGCGTCTCCAGATCGATGTCCGGCGAATGCTGGGTGGACAGCACGACGGTGTCGATCGCATGCGGCTTGCCGTCGACGTAACGCACGGTGACCTGCGACTTCGCGTCCGGACGCAGCCACGGCAGACGGCCGTCACGGCGCAGATTCGCCTGACGCTCGACGAGACGGTGCGACAGGTGAATCGGCAGCGGCATCAGTTCCGGCGTTTCTTCGCACGCGTAACCGAACATCAGGCCCTGGTCGCCGGCGCCTTGATCGAGGTTGTTGTCGTGCGCGCGGTCCACGCCCTGGGCGATGTCCGGCGATTGCTTGTCGTACGCGACGAGCACCGCGCAGCCACGGTAGTCGATACCGTAGTCGGTGTTGTCGTAGCCGATGCGCTTGATGGTGTTGCGCGCGACCTGGATGTAATCGACGTTCGCGGTGGTGGTGATTTCACCGGCCAGCACGACCAGACCCGTGTTGCACAGCGTTTCGGCTGCGACACGCGAGTATTTGTCCTGAGCCAGAATCGCGTCGAGAATGGCGTCCGAAATCTGATCCGCGACTTTGTCGGGATGGCCTTCGGAGACGGATTCGGAAGTGAAGAGATAGTCGTTTGCCACGTTGCAGACTCCTTTTTGGTGGTTACGGGTGAGTTTCACGTAGCCAGCTTCGGGGAGCCTTGAAGCGGCGACGCTTTAGCGGATTACCTTACCGGCCGGCGCATATCGCATGGATCGCGCCCGCCAGCTTCGCCCCGCAAGTTGTCTATTAACTCGGCGAAGCCCTTATTATAGCGACTTCCTTTGATTGTCACAGAGTGTCCACGAGTGCGGTATTACGCCAACTTTTCCGCTTTCCTGAAATTCGTTACGCGCCACGCCTCTTTTCCGGAGGCGGCATGCTGAGCCGCTATGGCGCGCAGCTCGCAATCGGGCTGTTGAAACTTTTTGCGCTGTTGCCCTATGGTTTCGTCGCCCGTCTCGGCGATGGGCTCGGCTGGTTGCTTTATCAGATTCCGAGCCGGCGCAGGCGCATCGTGCACACCAATCTGAAGCTGTGCTTCCCCGAATGGAGCGACGAGCGCCGCGAAGACGTCGCGCAGAAGCACTTCCGCCACGCGATCCGCAGCTACCTCGAACGCAGTGTGCAGTGGTTCGGCTCGGCGAAAAAGCTCGAAAAGCTGATCCAGCTCGACAGCGCGATCGATCTGACCGACCCGAACCTGCCGCCCACGCTGTTTCTCGGCTTTCACTTCGTCGGGATCGAGGCCGGCTCGATCTTCCTGAACTACTCGCTCAAGCGTCAGTGCGGCTCGCTGTATCAGCCGATGTCAAACCCGGAGCTCGAAGAAGTCGCCAAAGCGGCGCGCGCGCGTTTCGGCGCGGACATGGCGAGCCGCGCCGACAGCGCGCGCATCGTGCTGCGCTGGCTGCGCGACCGCAAGCCGGTGATGCTCGGCGCGGACATGGACTACGGCGCGCGCAATTCCACCTTCGTGCCGTTCTTCAGCGTGCCGACCTGCACGCTGACCGCGGTAGGGCGTCTCGCGAAGGTCGGGCACGCGCAGGTCGTGCCGTTCATCGGCGAGGTGCTGCCGAACTACAAGGGTTACCGGCTCAAGGTGTTCAAGCCGTGGGACAACTATCCGACCGGCGACGACGACGCGGACGCGCGGCGCATGAATGCCTTCCTCGAAGAGCAGATTCCGTTGATGCCCGAGCAGTACTACTGGGTGCATAAACGCTTCAAGACCCGACCGCCGGGCGACCCGAGCGTGTATTGAGCTGAACTTGAGCCGAACCTGAGTCAGTTGGCCGCCAGCGCGGCCAGAGAAAAAGCGCTCGAACGCGGAAATAACGCGCCGTTCGGCGCACCTGCTGGCGCGTCACTTACAATAGCGTGATGAAACTGAAATTCACCAAAATGCACGGTGCGGGCAACGACTTCGTCGTGCTCGACGGCTACACCCAACCGGTCAACCTGACGCCGGCGCAAGTGCGCGCGCTCGCGGACCGGCATTTCGGCATCGGCGCCGACCAGTTGCTGCTCGTCGAAAAGCCCACCGTGGACGGCGTCGATTTCAGATATCGCATCTTCAATTGCGACGGCGGCGAAGTCGAGCATTGCGGTAACGGCGCGCGCTGCTTCGTCAAGTTCGTGCGCGATAGCGGCCTGACCGATCAGCGCAGCGTGCGCGTACAGGTGCAGAAGGGCACGATCACGCTGACCATGCAGGGCAACGGCGAAGTCGTGGTCGACATGGGCACGCCGGTATTCGACCCGGAACGCGTGCCGTTCGCCACCAAAGGGCTCGAAGGCCGCCGCGACGGCGCGGACACGCTCTGGCCGCTCGACGTGAACGGCACGACGCGGTGGATTTCGGTGGTGTCGATGGGCAATCCGCACGCGGTGCAGATCGTCGATGACGTCGAAGCCTTCCCGGTGCTGGTCGAAGGCCCGGTGATCGAACGCCACGCCCGTTTCCCGCAACGAGTGAACGCCGGCTTCATGCAGATCGTCGGCCGTAGCGAGATCAAGCTGCGCGTCTACGAACGCGGCGCCGGCGAAACGCTGGCGTGCGGCACGGGTGCGTGCGCGGCGGTCGCGGCCGGGATCCGGCGCGGGCTGCTCGACGCGCCGGTGCTCGTGCACACGCACGGCGGCAAGCTGACGATCTCGTGGGACAGTACCCGCGAGGGCGAGCCGCTGCTGATGGCGGGCCCCGCGGCGACCGTCTTCGAAGGCGAGATCGAACTGGCCGACTCATCGGCCGCTTAAACTCTTTGACCGACGCGCCGCCCCAAGTGCGTCGCCCTGTAGTCCTTTAGCCGAAACCATGAACGATCGCGAAGTCGCCGACTACCTGCTCGCCAACCCCGAATTCTTCGCCGAACACGCGGAAATGCTCGCGACCATCCGGCTCGCGAACCCGCACGGCAAAGCCGCGGTGTCGCTGCAGGAGCGGCAGATGGAAATGCTGCGCGACAAGAACAAGCATCTTGAACGGCGCCTCGCCGAGTTGCTGCGCTACGGTCACGAGAACGACAGCATTGCGTCGAAATTCAACCGCTGGACCATCCGCGTGATGGCCGAGCGCGATCCGTACGCGCTGCCGCGCACGATCGCCACCGGTTTGCGCGATATTTTCGACGTGCCGCAAGCCGCGTTGCGCGTGTGGGATGTGGCCGAGCCTTACGCACAGGCCGACTTCGCCCGCCATGTCGGCGAGGAAGTGCGCATTTTCGCCGGCAGCCTGAGCACGCCGTACTGCGGCGCGAATACCGGCTTCGAGGCGGCGCAGTGGCTGGTGCCGGCAGTGAGCGCCGTGGCTGACGAAAGCGCGTCCGGCAACGCCACGTCCGAGTCGGCGCACATCACCGAATCGATCGCGTTGCTTGCGCTGCGCGACCCCGAAGGCAACGAAGAAGCGCCCACGTTCGGCCTGCTGGTGATGGGCTCGGCCGACGCGCGCCGCTTCCACGACGGCATGGCCACCGATTTCCTGACGCAGATCGGCGCGCTGGCCAGCGCCGCGCTGAGCCGCCTGCTGCCGCGCTGATCTCACGATCACTGCGCGCCAGCCGCCCCCAAGCCCATCGTGACCGCCGCCGACCCGATCGCCGCCTACCTGTCGAATCTCGAACATGAGCGGCGGTTGTCGGCGCATACGCTGCGCGGCTACGCCCACGAACTCGAAGAACTTCAGCAGCTGGCCAAGGGCCGGCCGCTCGAAAGCCTCACCGCCGTCGACATTCGCGGCGCCGTTTCGCGCGCGCATGCGGGCGGCCTGACGGCGCGCTCGATCGGCCACCGGCTGTCGGCGTGGCGCGCGTTTTACCGCTGGCTCGCCGGCCGCGTCGATCTGCCGGCCAACCCGGTCGCCACCGTGCGCGCGCCGAAGCAGGCCAAGCCGCTGCCTAAAGCCCTGTCCGTCGACGACGCCACGCGGCTGATGGAAAGCCCGCCCGCAGGATCGCCCGAAGGTTTGCGCGATCACGCGATGCTCGAACTGTTTTACTCGTCCGGGCTGCGTCTCGCGGAATTGGTCGGCCTCGACGCCCGTTTCGCCGATACCGACGGCTACCGCTCCGCCGGCTGGCTCAAGCTGGACTCCGCCGAGGTCGAAGTGCTCGGCAAGGGCAAGCGCCGCCGCGTCGTGCCGGTAGGCAGCAAGGCGGTGGCCGCGTTGAACGCGTGGCTCGCGGTGCGCGACCAGATGGTGAAGCACGATCCGCATCCGCTGTTTCTGTCGACGCGCGGCAATCGGCTGTCACCCAACGTGGTGCGTGAACGCGTGAAGCGCGCGGCGCTGATCGCCGGCATTCCCGCCAACGTGCATCCGCACGTGCTGCGACATTCGTTCGCCACACACGTGCTGCAGTCGAGCGGCGATCTGCGCGCGGTGCAGGAATTGCTCGGCCACGCCAGCATTACCGCCACGCAGGTCTACACTGCGCTCGATTTCCAGCATCTCGCCCACGTCTACGACCGGGCGCATCCGCGCGCCAAAAAACGCGGCTGACGCCGCTTTTCCGGCTTGCAGTCTTCGCTTCCGCTTCACTCGCCGTGTGTGTCCTGCCACCCGGCCCAATGCTCATTGCCCTGCTGACACCCTGATGAATACCGTTACGCTCAAACCGTCGAAAGAAAAATCGCTGCTGCGCCGCCATCCGTGGGTCTATGCCAACGCGATCGATCGCGTCGACGGCAATCCCGCGCCCGGCGCGACCGTGCTGGTGCGCGCACACGATGGCCGCTTTCTCGCACGCGCCGCCTACAGCCCGCATTCGCAGATCCGCGCCCGCGTGTGGAGCTTCGACGAAACCGAGCCGATCGATCACGCGTTCTTCAAGCGCCGCGTGCAGCGTGCGATCGCGCATCGCCAGACGATGGTGCATGACACCGGCGCGGTGCGGCTGATCTTCGGCGAGGCGGACGGGTTACCCGGCCTGGTCGTCGATCACTACATCGCCGAGGACGAAGGCCAGCGCAGCCAGCTGGTCTGCCAGTTCATGGCGGCGGGCGTCGAGGCGTGGAAGGAAGCGATCGTCGCGGCGCTGGTCGGCGCGACCGGCTGCCCGAATGTCTACGAACGCTCGGACGTATCGATTCGCCAGAAGGAAGGGCTCGAACAGATCACCGGCGTGCTGGCGGGCGAGCCGCCGTCGGAAGCGCTGATCGCGAGCGAAAACGGCGTGCGCTATCGCGTCGATGTGCGCAACGGCCACAAGACCGGCTTCTACGTCGACCAGCGCGACAACCGCCTGCTGGTGCAGCAGCTCGCGCAGGATCGCGACGTGCTGAACTGCTTCTGCTACACCGGCGGCTTCTCGCTGGCGGCGCTGAAGGGGGGCGCCAGGCGGGTGGTGTCGATCGATTCGTCGGGCGAAGCCTTGGCGCTCGCCCAGCAGAACGTGGCGGCCAACGGCTTCGACACGGAGCGCGCCACGTGGCTCGACGCCGACGCGTTCAAGACACTGCGCCGCCTGTATGACGACGGCGAGCGCTTCGACCTGATCGTGCTCGATCCGCCGAAATTCGCGCCGTCGCGCGAACACGTGGATCGCGCGTCGCGCGCGTACAAGGACATCAACCTGACCGGCCTGAAGCTGCTGCGCCCGGGCGGACTGCTGTTCACCTACTCGTGCTCGGGCGCGATCGACTCCGAGCTGTTCCAGAAGATCGTGTCCAGCGCGGCCGCCGACGCCCGGGTCGATGCACGGATTCTCAAGCGCCTCGGCGCCGGCGTGGATCATCCGCTGCTCACGGCTTTTCCGGAGGGCGAATACCTGAAGGGCCTGCTGTTGCAAATCGCCTGATCGCCCATAACTTTGGGGGCTATTTCGCGCGCCGGCAGCGCAGGTGGTGGCCGGCGCGAACCCCTCCCGCCAGCGCGGGCTTGACAGATATGTTTCAATAACCGGCTAGAAAGGGCTGCGCGCCATCCGGCTGCCGCGCCCGGCCTACGCTTTCGATTACGCACCGTTTCACGACCTACAGGCGACCAACATGATCCCAGTCACCATCCTGACCGGCTTTCTCGGCAGCGGCAAAACCACCCTGCTCAAGCGCATCCTGAATGAAAAACACGGCATGAAGATCGCCGTTATCGAGAACGAGTTCGGCGAAGAGAACATCGATAACGAGATCCTCGTGCAGGACACGAGCGAACAGATCATCCAGATGAGCAACGGCTGCATCTGCTGCACGATTCGCGGCGACCTGTCGCGCGTGCTGAACGATCTGGCGGCGAAGAAGCAGGCGGGCGAGTTGGACTTCGACCGCGTCGTGATCGAAACCACCGGTCTCGCGAATCCGGGCCCGGTCGCGCAGACGTTCTTCATGGACGACCAGATCGCCAGCGAATTCCTGCTTGACGCGATCATCACGCTGGTCGACGCGAAGCACGCGAACCACCAGTTGGACGAGCACGAAGTGGTGCAGCGCCAGGTCGGTTTCGCCGACCGCCTGTTCATCACCAAGGCGGATCTGGTCGACGAAGAACAAGTGGCCGATCTGCGCCACCGTCTGCTGCACATGAACCCGAAGGCGGCGATCAAGGTCGTCAATTTCGGCGAAGCGGAGATCAAGGAAATCTTCGATCTGCGCGGCTTCAACCTGAATTCGAAGCTGGAAATCGATCCGGACTTCCTCGCCGAAGACGAACACGCGCACAGCCACGCTCACGCGCATGACGAGCACGGCCATACCCACGATCACGCCAGCTGCGATCACGACCACGGCCATTGCGACCACGAAGGCCACGATCACGCGCACCACCACGCGCATCACGACGACAAGATCAAGTCGTTCGTGTACCGCAACGACCGTCCGTTCGATCCGAACAAGCTCGAAGACTTCCTCGGCGGCATCCTGCAGATTTATGGCGAGCGCCTGCTGCGCTATAAGGGCGTGCTGTACATGAAGGGCATCGATCGCAAGGTCGTGTTCCAGGGCGTGCATCAGATGATGGGCAGCGATCTGGCCGCGAAATGGCAGCCGGTCGAGAAGAAGACCAACAAGATGGTGTTCATCGGCATCGAACTGCCGCAAGACCTGATCACCGACGGTCTGGACGCCTGCCTCGCCTAAGCGCTCATCCCAGGCGCTTGCCTGACTGCCTGACTGCATGCCGTGCTGCGCCAGTGGCGCGGCATGCAGCGTGCTACCACGCTCGGCACAGGCGTTGCGGTACGCGCGCGGCGTTAATCATCTACTGAATACGCACGACAGCATCCGAAAGGCTGCTGAAAAGTCACGCGTGTGAAAAGCACGTGAAAACCCTGCTGTATTAATGCGTGCACGACCATCGCTTTTTGGTCGTGCGCGCGTTATATTTTCGGGATCTCAGTGCGCTGCAAGGAGATTTTCGCTAGTTGCGGTGCCGGATTGTGATTCAGTTACAATACGTGCCCACTGGAGAATGACTACGAATTGCCCGGTCAGCGCGTCTCCGGCGCCGGGCCTGAAGCGGCGCCGGAAAATCTTGTCCGGGAAACACGCCGAAAATGCCGGCTGGTACAGCCTGAAAAGGTACGCGGCCGGCAAGCAATACCTCAGGAGCATTTGAGAATCGGTTTCCAGAGGAGTTCGGCCCCGCATTGGCGTAGCGACGCCCGGCGTGTGGGCGCCAGGCGCTCCGGCGTCACGACAGCTCACCGTCCGTGCCCGCCTTGGCGCTTTCGCGTCCTCGACGCGCCTTTGCGGGCAATACGAAAGTGCGGGCACTATGTAAGAGTTTTGCCTCACATTGAAGAAGTAAGCCAGATGACGACGAAACGACTCTTGACCGAAGCCGAAATCCTGAAGATGAGCGACAAGGATTACATGAATGAGGATCAGCTCGCCTTCTTCAAGAACAAGCTCGAACAGCTGCAGGCGGAAATTCTCCGCAATGCCGGCCAGACGACCGAGAACCTGCGCGAAACCGTGATCGTGCCGGACCCGGCCGACCGCGCAACGATCGAGGAAGAGCATGCGCTCGAACTGCGCACGCGCGACCGCGAACGCAAGCTGCTGAAGAAGGTGCAGCAATCGCTCGCGCGCATCGATTCGGGCGACTATGGCTGGTGCGAAGAAACCGGTGAGCCGATCGGCATCCCGCGTCTGCTTGCGCGGCCCACGGCAACCCTGTCGCTCGAAGCGCAGGAACGCCGCGAACTGCGCCAGAAGCTGTTCGGCGACTGAACGCTTGCGGCGCGGCTTCGGCTCCGCGCCCTGAAACGCTGCTTCGTCGAGAGGCGCACGGTGATCTGTGCGCCTTTTTTCTTTTGTGCGGCGCTGTTTGGTGTCGCATGCGAACCTGCTTTCGCGCGGCCTGCGTGCGGATGTTCGTTGTTGTTCCAGGCCTGTCGTCCGTTTCTGCGCGGACAGCTTTTCGTCGGCCCGCCTCTGCGCTGCCCGTCTGCGCCCCATTCGCGCGCACGCACCAAATCCCCGGTTTTTTGTCTTATGCCATTTGGCAGCTCTTGATATGACCGCGCAAGCCCTAAAATAAATCGGACATGCGCTGCACGTGCGCGCGCCGTCCGATTGAACCTCAACGACGCGCGCCGTCCGTTTTCAGGATTTATGCGGTAGCGCGTCGCGCTGCCGCGTCCTACCCGTTTTGCAAAGAGGAACGCATATGGAGCAATTTCACGGCACGACGATCGTCTCCGTGCGCCGCGGCGACAAAGTCGCGCTCGGCGGCGACGGCCAGGTGACACTGGGCAACATCGTCATGAAAGGCGGTGCGAAGAAGGTCCGGCGCATCTACAACGGCAAGGTGCTGGTCGGCTTCGCCGGCGGCACGGCCGACGCCTTCTCGCTGCTCGACCGCTTCGAAGCGAAGCTGGAAAAACATCAGGGCAATCTCACGCGCGCGGCCGTCGAACTCGCGAAAGACTGGCGCACCGACCGCATGCTGCGTCGTCTGGAAGCGATGCTGATCGCCGCGGACGCGACCACCACCCTCGTCATCACCGGCAACGGCGATGTGCTCGATCCGGAAGGCGGCATCTGCGCGATCGGTTCGGGCGGCGCGTATGCACAAGCCGCCGCGAAAGCGCTGGCCGACAACACCGAGCTGTCGCCCCGCGAAATCGTCGAGAAGTCGCTGGAGATCGCCGGCGACATGTGCATCTACACGAACCACAACCGCGTCATTGAGACGATCGAGTAAGGACCCACGATGAGCACAATGACCCCTGCCGAGATCGTCTCCGAACTCGACAAACACATCATCGGCCAAGGCCGCGCGAAAAAAGCGGTGGCCGTCGCGCTGCGCAATCGCTGGCGCCGTCAGCAGGTCGAAGATCCGCTGCGCCAGGAAATCACGCCGAAGAACATTCTGATGATCGGACCGACCGGCGTCGGCAAGACCGAAATCGCGCGGCGTCTGGCGAAGCTCGCCGACGCGCCGTTCATCAAGATCGAAGCCACCAAGTTCACCGAAGTCGGCTATGTGGGCCGCGACGTCGACAGCATCGTGCGAGACCTGATCGAGATCTCGGTCAAGCAGACCCGCGAAACGGAAATGCGCAAAGTGCGGACCAAGGCCGGCGACCAGGCCGAAGACCGCATCCTCGACATCCTGCTACCTGGTGCACGCCCGATCGGCTTCGGCTCGAGTTCGAGCGCCACCGACACCGCCGACGAAAGCAGCAGCACGCGCCAGACGTTCCGCAAGCGTCTGCGTGAAGGCCTGCTCGACGACAAGGAAATCGAACTCGACGTCGAACAGCCGCAAGCGGGCATGGACATCATGGGGCCGCCGGGCATGGAAGACATGACCGAGCAGATCCGTTCGATGTTCGCGAACATCGGCGGCGGCAAGAAGACCCGCCGCAAGATGAAGGTGAAGGAAGCGCTGAAGGTTCTCACCGACGAAGAAGCCGGCAAGATGCTGAACGACGAAGAGGTGAAAGCCAAGGCGGTGCAGAACGTCGAGCAGAACGGCATCGTGTTCCTCGACGAGATCGACAAGATCGCGTCGCGCAACGAAGCCGGCGGCGGCGAAGTGTCCCGTCAGGGTGTGCAGCGCGATCTGCTGCCGCTCGTCGAAGGCACCACGATCAATACCAAGTACGGCATGGTGAAGACCGATCACATTCTGTTCATCGCGAGCGGCGCGTTCCATCTGGCCAAGCCGAGCGATCTGATTCCTGAACTGCAGGGCCGCTTTCCGATTCGCGTCGAACTCGACTCGCTGTCGGTGAACGACTTCGAATCGATCCTCGTGTCCACCGATGCGAGCCTCGTCAAGCAATACCAGGCACTGCTCGCCACCGAAGACGTGCATCTCGAATTCGCCGACGACGGGATTCGCCGTCTGGCCGAGATCGCTTACTCGGTGAACGAGAAGACCGAAAACATCGGCGCACGCCGTCTGTACACGGTGATCGAGAAGCTGCTCGAAGAGGTCTCGTTCGCGGCCGGCAATCACTCGGGCAGGACCGTGCAGATCGACGCGGCATATGTCGATCGCGCGCTGAACGAAGTGGCGGAAGACGAAGATCTGTCGCGTTACGTGCTGTAATGTCGCTGTAGATATGCAAGTCGCGTCAGGCTATCCACATTGCCTGACGCAGATCAAATGTGATGCACAAAAAACGGGCTGCCTTTGATTGGGCAGCCCGTTTTTTTACTGCATAAGCGCAAGCAAGACGCCGCGCTTACTGTTTGACCGGCCGCTTCGCCAGCTTGCGCTGCAGCGTTCGACGATGCATGTTCAACGCCCGCGCAGTGGCCGAAATATTGCCGCCGTGTTCGGCGAGCACGCGCTGAATATGCTCCCACTCCAGACGCGCAACCGACAACGGCATGGGGTGCTCGATCGCCTCATCAGCTTGCAGCGCGCTCGCTTCGCTTTGCAGCGCAGACAAAATCGTTTCGACGTTGGCGGGTTTCGCGAGGTAGTTGTCCGCGCCGTCTTTCACGGCCTGCACCGCGGTCGCGATGCTCGCATAGCCGGTCAGCACCAGCATCCGCGCATCAGGCTGCAGATCGCGCAACGGTGCGACGAGCGTGAGGCCGGAGTCGTTGCCGAGATGCAGGTCCACCGTGATCTGGCTGAACTTCTGCTGGTTCGCCAGCTTGATCGCCTCGTCCGCGTTGTGAGCTTCGCTCACCGTGTATCCGCGCCGGGTCAGACCGCGGGCGAGGATGCCGGAGAACACCTCATCGTCGTCGATTACCAGAAAATTCTTTTCGCTCATGCCTGTTTCTCCGTGTTGGATGGCGCGGCACCTTGACGGCCCGCGCCAGAAAATTTGCGCCCGCCGGCGAGCGGAAGCTTCAGCACCGCACGCGTGCCTCGCGGCTTGATCGCGCTGACGTCGGTCAGTTCGATCGATCCCTTCAGACGCGACGCCGCCGAGAACGCCAGATAGAGGCCCACGCCGTGTCCGCCCTGCGTGCTGTCCACCGGCATCGCGCCAAGAGAGCCGCGTAACGCGGCCGGAATACCAGGGCCCGCATCGCAGACTTCGAACACGATCTGGTCGCCGCGCGACGCGAGCGTGCACGACAGCGTGACGTGATCGCGGCTCGCACGCGCGGCGTTGTCGAGCAGAATCGTCAGAATCTGACTGACAGCCACCGTGTCGTCAAGACTGACCTCCGCGGGCGGCGCGCCGATCCGCTCGAACTTCACGTGAGGATGACGCAAGCGCCACTGATCGCCAAACGACTCGAGCCACTCGCCGACCGGTTGCCGATTGGTGGTGGTCGAAGCACGGCTGCGCAAGCGGGCAAGTGCCGACGTGCACAACGTCATCTGCTGCTCGAGTAATTCGAGATCGGCGCTGTACGGTGCGAGCCCTTGGTCGCTGCGTGCCGCGTCGCGTAATTCTTCGGACAACATCGCGATTGTAGACAGAGGCGTGCCGATTTCGTGAGCGACGGTGGCGGCCTGCACGCCGAGCGCGACCGCGCGTTCGTCGTGAAGCAAGCGCTGCTGTGCTTCTCCGAGCGCTGCGTCACGTAGCCGCAGAGCACGCGACATGCGCGCGACGAACCATGCAATCAGCCCGACGCTGACCATGAAGTTGACCCACATGCCGGCGCGATAGTAGTCGAACAGGTTCGCGGGATTATCGAGATTCAGCGGCACGGAATCGAAACCGAGCACGGCGTAGCAGGTCACGGCGAACGCCGCGAGCCATGCCATCAGATGCCACGGCAAAACCGCAGCGGCGATGGCCAGCGATGGGAGGTAGAGCGAAACGAATGGATTGGTCGTGCCGCCGGAGAGAAACAGCAATGCGGACAATGCGCCCAGATCGACCCAGATCTGGCCGAACAATTCCATGTTGGACTCGGGCCGCTGCTGCGAAACGCGCCACCACGTGAGTGCGTTGAACAGCACTTCGAGGCCGATCACGAGCAGCATCGCGGGCAATGGCAGGTCCACGCCGATGAAGATCTGCACGAATGCGATCGTCACCAGCTGACCGATGATGGCAAGGCTGCGCAGCCAGAACAGATGGCCAAGATTGACCCGGCCGGTGTTGGTTATACGATGCGTCACTTTAATCTACCTGTTCGGACTGATCCGACTTGCTTCCAGCTCTACCGCCGGTAACATGATGTTTTGCGACAGCGTCGCATGGGCCGGACTTTCGTCATCGGCTCTTCATCGCGCAACCATCCCATGCTGCCTATCTCCGATCGCGAAGCCGACGCCTCATCAGCTTTCCTGAATTTTTTGCGCGATGCCGCTGCGGCCCGGGAAAGCGGCATTGCGGCAACAGAAGTCCAATGTCTGAATGCCGCCGCGCAACTGCATCCGCTCGACGATGCTTCGCTCGAATCGCTCATCGCCACGTTGCTCGAACAGCATCGTCATGGCGATGCGATCGAACTCGCCGCCATTATTGCCCAACTCGATCCACATCGCGCTCTGACGCACTTTCGTGTCGGTTATACGCTGCAGATGACAAACCGGCATCGCGAAGCCATCGCTCCTTATCGCCGCGCGCTCGCCATCGATCCGACACTGCCGCAGTTGCGCAGCAATCTCGCCGGTGCGCTGATGCTCACCGGCGGGGACCTGAGCGAACAACTGGCGCTTCTGGAAAGTGCGGTCCGCGATGAACCCGGCAACGGTGATTGCTGGACCAATCTCACCAACGCATACCGCATGAGCATGGATCTGCCGCGTGCGCTCGAGGCGGGCGCACGCGCCGTGCAATGCGCGCCGCTGAGCCCGCTGACGCACAACAACTATGCGCTGGCGCTACGCGAAGCGCAACGCTGGGACGAAGCGGAGCAAGCCGCGACAACGGCCTACAGGCTGGCTCCGCATCACGCCAACATGCGCTCCAATCTCTCGATGCTGCAACTCATGCGCGGCGATTACGTGCACGGCTGGCTGTCGCATGAAGCGCGTTGGGACGGCTCGCAGGAACTCGGCGGCAAACGTCCGCTGTTTCCGGCGCCGACCTGGGCTGATGAACCGCTCGCCGGCAAGACGCTGCTGGTGTGGGGCGAACAGGGCATGGGCGACGTGTTGCAGTTCAGCCGCTATATCCCGATGCTGGCCGAGCGCGTGCATCGCGACGGCGGCCGTCTGATCTGGAATTCGTTCCCGCACATGGGCGCGCTGCTCGCGCGCAGCCTCGGCGCTCACGTGGACCACTACTGCGCCGGCGGCGGCGTCGAATCGCTGCCGCCGTTCGACTATGAAATTCCGCTGCTCAGCCTGCCTTTGATATTCAACACGCGTGCAGAAACGGTCCCGGCTGCGTCGCCTTATCTGCTTGCGGACGCGGCCGCGCGCGAGTCGTGGCGCAAGCGGCTCGCCGGAGAAGCGCGGCTCAAAGTCGGGCTGACATGGACCGGCAGCCACGGCCACCAACGCAATCCGTTCCGGCGTGTCGGCTGGGAGCGCTATGCCGCGCATTTCGGTGGCATGCAGGACGTGGCGTTCTATTCGCTGCAACCGGGCGCGGACGCCGACGTTGCCGCCGCACGTGCGGCCGGCCTGCCAATGACCGACCACACCGTCGAATTCGCGACCTTCGACGACACCGCCGCGTTTGTCAGCGCGCTCGATCTGGTCATCACGGTTTGCACGTCCGCGGCGCATCTGAGCGGCGCGCTCGGCCAGCGCACGTGGGTACTGCTCGACGTCAATCCGCACTGGGTCTGGCTGCTCGAACGCAGCGACAGCCCGTGGTATCCGAGCGCGACGCTGTACCGGCAGCCGCGATTCGGCGCATGGGAGCCGGCGCTGGAAGCCGTCGCCCGCGACCTGAGCGTGCTAGCCGCCCAGCATCGCGCAGCATAGGCTACCGGCGTTCCGCCAGAGAAGCGCCGCTGCCCGCGGACGGCGGACTGTGGACGGCGCAATGCTCAGGACAAGTCAGCGCCGGACCCCGCGTAAGTCGCCCGCGCAATCTCCGCGGCCAGACATTCCGGACACAGGCAGCGTCTGGCCGGATCGAGTCTGTCCGCCGGCAACGACGGCATTGCGCGGCACCAGCACTCGAGCGGCTGCGCGTGCATGCCACAGTCGAACGAGTTACCGCAGCGCGGGCAGCGCGCACTGCTTTTCGAGCGGGAAGCGGACGGTTTCATGACGGGCCGGAGGGTGTCGCCAAGGCATTGATCAGGAAATAATGCCACGTCTGGCGAGCCTGCGTGAGTCGTCCATTCGGCCAATTCACAAGCGTCACGCAGGCACGTTACGCTTGCTCGTCGAGCCGGGCCTGCGGCCTGCCATTGCGCGGTGCGCAAAGCCCGCGCCGCCTGCCGCCCGCGCCAGTATCGAAAACCCTGTTGCAGCGCGCCAGTCCTGTACAATTCGCCCTGTTTTAACTGTTCCGTGCCTGAGCCTGCCGCCATGTCCGAGATTCCCGACCTTTCGCAGATCGCGCCCACCCTGAAGGCTGAAATCCTGGCCGAGGCGCTGCCCTACATTCGCCAGTATCACGGTAAGACCGTGGTCATCAAATACGGCGGCAACGCCATGACCGAGGAGCGCCTGAAGCAGGGCTTCGCGCGCGACGTGATCCTGCTGAAGCTGGTCGGCATCAATCCGGTCATCGTGCACGGCGGCGGTCCGCAAATCGACCAGGCGCTCAAGAAGATCGGCAAACAGGGCACGTTCATTCAGGGCATGCGCGTCACCGACGAAGAGACGATGGAAGTCGTCGAATGGGTGCTCGGCGGCGAAGTGCAGCAGGACATCGTCACGCTGATCAATCATTTCGGCGGCCACGCGGTCGGCCTGACCGGCAAGGACGGCGGCCTGATCCACGCGCGCAAGATGCTGATGCCGGACCGCGACAATCCGGGCCAGTACGTCGACATCGGCCAGGTGGGCGAAGTCGAGGCGATCAACCCGGCGGTCGTGAAGGCGCTGCAGGACGACGCGTTCATTCCGGTGATCTCGCCGATCGGCTTCGGCGAAGACGGCCTCTCGTACAACATCAACGCGGACCTGGTCGCGGGCAAGCTGGCGGTCGTGCTGAACGCCGAAAAGCTCGTGATGATGACCAACATCCCCGGCGTGATGGACAAAGAAGGCAATCTGCTGACCGATCTGTCGGCCCGCGAAATCGACGGTCTGTTCGCCGACGGCACGATCTCCGGCGGCATGCTGCCGAAAATTTCGTCGGCGCTCGACGCGGCCAAGAGCGGCGTGCGCTCGGTGCACATCATCGACGGCCGCATCGAGCACTCGGTGCTGCTGGAGATTCTCACCGAACAGCCGTTCGGCACGATGATCCGCTCGCATTGATTCCTGCCGCAAACCCGGCCCACGCGGCGCGTCGTAACGGCGCCCCATGTGTGCCGGGTTTGCCGTGCGGCAAGGCTGCCAGGCCGTACCGCTACAGCGCGTACCGCACATACGGCGGCCCGCCACGCGCCAGCACCGCGCGCGCACCCGCTCTCCCCTCTTCTCCCGCCGCGCGCATCGCGAACCACCCGCGTTCGCCGCGTGAAGCGACTGTTCGCGCCTGAACGGCGTTCTCCACCATGCGCACCCCCACTTCCCGGCGCCGTCGTCCGCATATCGCAGGCGGCAGTCCGGTCTGGCTGTTCGATCTCGACAACACGCTGCATCACGCATCGCACGCGATCTTTCCGGCGATCAACCGCGGGATGACGCAGTACATCATCGACGCGCTGCAAGTGGACATCGACGAGGCCAACCGTCTGCGCACCGGTTACACACAGCGCTACGGCGCGACGCTGCTCGGCCTTACGCGCCACCATCCGCTCGATCCGAACGATTTCCTGAAGGTCGTGCACACCTTCCCCGACCTCGGCTCGATGATCCGTCACGAGCGCGGCATCGCGCGCCTCGTCGCGGCGCTGCCGGGCCGCAAGATCGTGCTGACCAACGCGCCTGAAGCGTATGCTCGCGCGGTGCTCGCCGAGCTGCGCATCGAGCGTCTGTTCGAGCAGGTGATCGCGATCGAGCACATGCGCGATCGCCGCCGCTGGCGCGCCAAGCCGGACCACGCGATGTTGCGTAAGGCCATGCGCGACGCGCACGTCTCGCTCAAGGACGCGATCCTGGTCGAAGACACGCGCTCGCACCTGAAGAACTACCGGCGCCTCGGCATCCGCACGGTGTGGATCACCGGTCATCTGCCGCGCAAGCCGCACGCGGACGGCGTGCCGGCGCGTTTGCCGGGCACCGGCCGGCCGCACTATGTCGACCGGAGCATTCGTTCGTTAAAATCGCTACGACTGGGCACCCGCTCGGTTCGATTGAAGGGACAGCAGCCGGGACGACAGCCATGCAGCCGATCGACAAGCCTGACGAAGCCTTAGCCGAACACCAACCCACCGCGCCGGCCGCCCCGCGCGCGCAGCGCCTGAAGCCGGGCGAGCGTCGCGTGCATATCCTGCAGACGCTCGCCGCGATGCTGGAGGCGCCGAAAGGCGAAAAGATCACCACGGCGGCGCTCGCCGCCCGGCTCGGCGTGTCGGAAGCCGCGCTGTATCGCCATTTCGCCAGCAAGGCGCAAATGTTCGAAGGGCTCATCGAGTTCATCGAGCAGACGCTGTTTGGCCTCATCAACCAGATCGCCGACAAGGAAAGCAACGGCGTGCTGCAAGCGCGTGCGATCGCGTTGATGCTGCTCAGCTTCCCCGCCAGGAATCCCGGTATGACGCGCGTTCTGACCTGCGAGGCGCTGGCCGGCGAACATGAGCGGCTGACCGAGCGCGTCAACCAGATGCTGGAGCGCGTCGAGGCGTCGCTGAAGCAGTGTTTGCGGCTGGCGCAGATGGAGGCGAGCGCGAGTGCAAGTGCGAACGAAAGCGAAAGCGCATGCTCCGCCGAACGCGCCGCCGTCCCGCTGCCTGCCGGCTACGATCCCGCGATCCGTGCGAGCCTGCTCCTGAGCTACATCATCGGCCGCTGGCACCGCTATGTGCGCAGCGGTTTCGCGCGGCTGCCCGCCGAACACGCCGACGCGCAACTGCTGCTGATCCTTCAGTAGTCCGCTTGGCACGGCAGCGTCGCGGGTGCGCCCGCGACGCTGCCGTGCGAGATTTTCCGCTATACTTTGCGCCTGACTGCGGCCTCTTGAACCATCCAGGACCGCAATCCACTGCACCCTGAACACCTATCACGCGCCGATTTGCTGACTCGATTGCGGGCGCGCGAACCACTGGGAATACTCCCGCGGTTCACTATAAATGCGGCTAAAGAGGTCGTCAGCCGCGCACACAGTCTCTCCTCCGTGTTTCGCCGACGCCATCTAGCCGCCCTGTTTTGTTAAATGGCGGAATGAATGGAATCGATCGGTATCGTCGCTCCCCAAAAAATGCATTTCACCGAGCCGCTGCAGTTGCAGAACGGCAGCTCGCTGGCCGGTTACGACCTGATGGTCGAGACCTACGGCACGCTTAACGCCGCGCGCAGCAATGCTGTGCTGGTGTGCCATGCGCTCAACGCGTCACACCATGTGGCCGGCGTGTACGCCGACAATGCGAAGGACGTCGGCTGGTGGGACAACATGGTCGGCCCGGGCAAGCCGCTCGACACCGACAGGTTCTTCGTGATCGGCGTGAACAACCTCGGCTCGTGCTTCGGCTCGACCGGGCCGATGAGTATCGACCCGGCCACTGGCGTCCCGTTTGGCGCAACGTTTCCGGTCGTGACGGTGGAAGACTGGGTCAACGCCCAGGCGCGCGTCGCCGATCAATTCGGCATCACGCGCTTCGCCGCCGTGATGGGCGGCAGCCTCGGCGGCATGCAGGCGCTCGCGTGGAGCATGATGTATCCGGAGCGCGTCGCGCACTGCATCGTGGTCGCGTCCACGCCCAAGCTGTCGGCGCAAAACATCGCGTTCAACGAGGTTGCGCGCTCGGCGATCCTGTCGGACCCGGACTTCCACGGCGGCAACTACTACGCGCACAACGTGAAGCCGAAGCGCGGCTTGCGCGTCGCGCGGATGATCGGCCACATCACGTATCTGTCGGACGACGACATGGCCGAGAAATTCGGCCGTTCGCTGCGCCGCGCGGAAGGCGCGCTGGACGCGTACAACTTCAACTTCGACGTCGAGTTCGAAGTGGAGTCGTACCTGCGCTACCAGGGCGACAAGTTCGCCGATTACTTCGACGCGAACACCTACCTGCTGATCACCCGTGCGCTCGACTATTTCGATCCGGCCAAGGCCTTCGACGGCGATTTGACGGCGGCGGTCGCGCACACCACCGCGAAATATCTGATCGCCAGCTTCACGACCGACTGGCGTTTCGCGCCGGCCCGCTCGCGCGAACTGGTGAAGGCGCTGCTCGACCACAAGCGCACCGTCACCTACGCGGAGATCGACGCGCCGCACGGCCACGACGCCTTCCTGCTCGACGACGCGCGCTATCACAACCTGATGCGCGCCTACTACGAACGTATTGCGAACGAGGTGAACGCATGAACCAGCGAGCACTCGACTACCTGGCGCTGCGCCCGGACTTCCGCGCGATCGCGCGCTGGGTCGAACCGCGCGCCACCGTGCTGGATCTGGGTTGCGGCGACGGCTCGCTGCTGTCGCTATTGACCGAAGAACTGGATGTGCAGGGCTACGGCATCGAGATCAACGACGCGGGCGTGCTCGCGTCGACGCAAAACGGCGTCAACGTGATCCAGCAGAATCTGGAAGACGGCCTGCGCCTGTTCGAAGACGGCAGCTTCGATTTCGCGATTCTGTCGCAGACGCTGCAGACCATCCATCAGACCGCGGCGATCCTGCGCGAGACGGTGCGGGTGGGCAAGGAGTGCATCGTGTCGTTTCCGAACTTCGGCTACTGGGCGCACCGGCTGTCGGTGCTGCAAGGGCGCATGCCGGTGTCGAAGTCGCTGCCTTTTCAGTGGCACAACACGCCGAACGTGCGGGTGCTGACGATCGAGGACTTCGAAGCGCTCGCGCCGGAAGTCGGCATCGAAATTCTTGACCGCGTCGTGCTGCACGACGGACAGGTGGTGCGATGGGGCGTGAACTGGCGTGGTAGTCTTGCGGTCTATCGCGTCAAGAAAAGCTAACGCAAGTTATCCACATGTCGAACCCGCCGCACGAGGCGCCTGCACTTACCGCTCACGAAGAACATCCCGGCTGGCGCGCGTTCCTGAATACGCGCATGCTGATCTGCGTCTTTCTCGGCTTTACGTCGGGATTGCCGCTGTTCACGCTCGTCTATCTGGTGCAGGCGTGGCTACGCTCCGAAGGCGTCAACCTGAAGGAAATCGGCCTGTTTGCGCTGATCCAGTTCCCGTACACGTGGAAATTCATCTGGGCGCCGCTGATGGACCGCTACGTGCCGCGCTTGCCGGCCTGGCGTCCGGGCAGACGGCGCGGCTGGATGCTGGTCACGCAAATTCTGGTGGCCGGCGCGATTGCGACTTTAGGTTTCGTCTCGCCGCGCGATTCGATCTGGACGGTGGCGGCGTTGACAGCGCTGGTCGCGTTTTTCGGCGCGAGCCAGGACATCGTGATCGACGCGTACCGGCGTGAATTGCTGAGCGATACGCAGCAGGGTCTCGGCAACGCGGTGCATGTGAACGCCTACAAGATCGCGGCGCTGGTGCCCGGCTCGCTCGCGTTGATTCTGTCCGACCATATGCCGTGGACCACGGTGTTCATCGTTACGGCTGCGTTCATGCTGCCGGGTATGGTGATGACGCTGGTGATCAGCGAGCCCAAAGTGCACGGCACGCCGCCGAAGAATCTGCGCGAAGCGATCGTGCAGCCGTTCAAGGAATTCATTCAGCGCGACGGCTGGCGCGGCGCGCTGTTCGTGCTCGCCTTCATCTTTCTGTACAAGCTCGGCGATACGATGGCGACCACGCTGTCCACGTCGTTCTTCCTCGACATCGGTTTTTCGCGCACGCAGATCGGCGTGATCGCGAAGACCACCGCGTTCGGCGCGAGTCTCGCGGGCGGCATTGTCGGGGGGATCTGGCTGATGAAGATCGGCATCGGCCGGGGCTTGTGGATCTTCGGCATCCTGCAGATGGTGTCGACGCTCGGCTTTGCGTGGCTCGCGCATCTCGGCCCGGCGTCGCCCGGTCTTGTGGCGATTTACGACATCGCCGTCTGGCTGAGCCAGGGTACGACGAAGCTGCTCGCGTTAGTGGGCGTGGACTGGGCCGTGCAGCTCGAGCCCCGCTCGGTCGCGCTGGCGCTTGTCTACGGCTTCGAAACTTTCACCACCGGCCTGACGATGGCGGCGTTCACCGCGTACATCGCGAGCACCACCGATCCGCGCTACACGGCCACGCAGTTCGCGCTCTTCACGAGCCTGGCTTCGGTGCCGCGCACGTTGGCATCGGCGGCGAGCGGCTATGTGGTCGCGCAGATCGGCTGGTTCGACTACTTCATCATGTGCACGGTGCTGGCGCTGCCCGGCATGCTGCTTCTGGTGCGTATCGCGCCGTGGAGAACCGCGTCGTGAAGACCCCGTTTTCAACGCGCACGCGGCGCTTGTGCACGACCTGGGTTCCGTCGCTCAAGGCGAGCCGTGCGGCGCTGCACGCTGCATGGGCACTCGGCTGCGCGAGCAGCCTGGCGTGGATCATGCCGGCGAGCGCGTACGCGGCAGCCATGCCGGCCGCGCCGACGGCAAAGCCGGCGACGGTCGCAGCCACCGCTGAAAGCGCGACATCGGCGACGCCGGGCGCGAACAGCGCGACAAGCACCCCGAACACCACCGGCACGGCCAGCGCCGGCAGCGCGCCGGCGGCCGCCACGCCGACCTCTGCGGCAGCGCCGGCCCAGGCACCCGTCACCGCGAAAACACCCGCTGCGACACCCGCACTGCCTGCGTCTGCGCCGCCCTACACTCCGAACACGCAATTGCGCTACGGCGGCTACCTGGTGTTCCGCAACCTGATCCCATCGCCGATGCTCGAGGCGCAAGCCACCGAAGAGTTCAACCAGATCGCGTACGGCGCGGAACACGCGAACCGCCTGTACGGCGACACCGACGCGCACGTCACGCGCGTGCGGTCGATCGTCGACAGGATGATCCCGTACTCGCTGAAATGGAACGAGCGGGCCAAAGGCTGGAAGTGGGATGTGGCTGTCGTGCGTTCGACCGATATCCGCATGTACTGCCTGCCGGGCGGCAAGATCGTCGTCTATGGCGGGCTGCTCGACCGCACGCGTCTGAATGACAACGAGCTCGGCATGCTGATCGGACACGAGATCGCGCACGCGTTGCGCGAGCATGCACGCGAGCGGCTCGGCCAACTCCAGGCCAGCCAGCTCGATTCGACCGGAACGATCCCGCAGCTCTTCGGGCTTGCCGATCTCGGCGCCGCACCGCTCGGCATCGGCTCGCGCCTGCTGGAAATGAAGTATGAGAGCACCGACGAAACCGAAGCCGACGTGATCGGCAGCGACATCGCGTCACGCGCCGGCTTCGATCCGCGTGCGGCGGTCACGCTGTGGGACAAGCTCGCGCAAGCGACGCGCAGCGATCGCGAGCGGGGCTTCATCTACGTGCATCCGTACACGCCGGCGCGGCGTCAGGACATCATCAAGCGCCTGCCGGACATGCTGCCGCTCTATGCGAAGGCGATCGGCAAGACGGTGGATGCCCTGCCGGATTACGCCGGCATGGGCCGCCCGCGCGGCAAGCTGGCCCGCGATTGAGCTTGAGTCGCGCGGGCCGGGGAGTGCTTACTTCCTGACCTTGTGATCGTAGTCGACCGTCAGCGGCGCATGGTCGCTGAACTTGATATCGCGGAACACGTCGGTGCGTTTCGCCTTGCCCGCAATGCCCGACGTCGCGATCTGATAGTCGATCCGCCACCCTACGTTCTTCGCGTACGCCTGACCGCGATTGCTCCACCACGTGTACTGTTCCGGCCGCTGGTCGAGCGTGCGGAATACATCGACGTAACCCACTTCGTCGAACAGCCTGGTCAGCCACGCGCGCTCTTGCGGCAGGCAGCCCGAGTTCTTCTGGTTGCTCTTCCAGTTCTTGATGTCGATCTCCTTGTGGACGATGTTCACGTCGCCGCACACGATCACTTCGCGTTCCTGAGCCAGTTCGGCGAGATGCGGCATGAACTCGTCCATGAAACGGTACTTGGCCTGCTGGCGGTCTTCTCCGCTCGAACCCGACGGCACGTACACGGAAATCACCGACAGCTTGCCGAAACGCAGCTCGACATAGCGCCCTTCCGGATCGAACTCCTCGCTGCCGAAGCCGATCACCACTTCGTCCGGTTCGTGACGCGTGTAGACGCCCGCGCCGCTATAACCCTTCTTCACCGCGTGCTGAAAATAGCCGGTGAAATCGTGCGGCGCCATGAATTCCGGCGTCATGTCGTCCTGCGAGCATTTGATTTCCTGCACGCACAGCACGTCGGCGTTCTGTTCGCCGAACCATTCGAAAAAGCCTTTTTTCGCCGCCGAGCGGATCCCGTTCAGGTTAGCGGTAATCACACGCAACATGTCGTTCCTTTTATGTTCGATTCGTTTCTGGAGCCAACGGGCCAGGTCACTCGACCTTGATGCCCTTCAGCGATTCTTTGGGAGGCGGATATTCGAGCTTCAGCGCTTGCAACGCACGCAACAGCAGTTCGCCGACCATCACGTTGCGATGGGTCTTCGAGTCGGCCGGAATCACGTACCACGGCGCGTATTCGGTCGACGTCCCGGCCAACGCGTCGCGATAGACCGATTGATAGGCGTCCCACTGTTTGCGCGCCTCGAGATCGGACACGTCGAATTTCCAGTGCTTGCTCGGGTCGTCGATACGCGCTTGCAGGCGCGCACGCTGCTCGTCTTTCGAAATGTGCAGCATGCACTTGACGATGGTCGTGCCGCTATAGGCAAGCATCTCTTCGAACTGGCGAATGTGGCAGCAGCGTCGCTCGAACGCTTGCGCGTCCAGTTCGCCGCGCACGGTGGGCACCAGCAGATCTTCGTAGTGACTGCGGTTGAAGATCGTCAGCTCGCCGGCGGCGGGCGCCTGCGAATGCACGCGCCACAGAAAATCGTGCGCGAGTTCGACGGGCGTGGGCGCCTTGAACGGCACGATGCGCAAACCGAGCGGATCGACTTCGTGAAACACCGCGCGGATCGTGCCGTCCTTGCCGCTCGTGTCCATGCCTTGCAGCACCAGCAACACGCGACGCTTCTGCTGCGCGTGCAGACACTCCTGCAGGATCTCGAGCTGCCCACCGATCACCGACAGACGCACGCGGTCCGAGTCTTTCGACCCGGTTGAAAATGGCTTCGCGACCGGGTTGTAATTGTCGAGCGAGAATTTGGGGGGGTTCTTGCCGTCGTCGAAATAAGGCACGCGGAAATCGTCGAGTTCGGGTTGCCTGGCCATCCACACACTCCGTAATCTGCGTTCAGGGGTTCGCAAAAGCGGGCCCGCAAAATAAAACGGGCCGTTGCCCCAGTTTCGTTTCCGGCAACAGCCCGCGATGGCTCAGGTGTCAACACCCGAGCCGTGCTTGTTCAACTCAGGACAGCTTCTTCTTCAGCAGTTCATTCACCTGCGCCGGATTGGCCTTGCCCTTGGTCGCTTTCATCGCCTGACCGATCAGCGCGTTGAACGCCTTGTCCTTGCCGGCGCGGAATTCCTCGACCGACTTCTGGTTCGCCGCGAGCACTTCGTCGATGATCGCTTCCAGTGCGCCGGTATCCGAGATCTGCTTCAGGCCCTTCGCTTCGATGATGCGATCGGCGGCGGCTTCGTCGGTGGCTTTCTCTTCCCAGATCGCGAGGAAGATTTCCTTGGCGATCTTGTTCGAGATCGTGCCGTCGGCAATGCGTTGCAGAAGCAGTGCGAGTTGCGCGGACGACACCGGCGAAGCGTCGATCTCCAGCCCTTCGCGATTCAGTTGCGACGACACTTCGCCCATCAACCAGTTCGCCGCGACCTTCGCGTGAGCCGGGCCGACCTTGACGACCACCGCTTCATAGTACGCGGCCATCGCCTTGCTCGACGTCAGCACGTTGGCGTCGTACGGCGTCAGGCCGTATTGCGACACGAAGCGCTGCTGGATCGCTTCCGGCAGTTCCGGCATCTCGCTCTTCACGCGCTCGACCCACGCCGCGTCGATCACGAGCGGCATCAGATCGGGGTCGGGGAAATAGCGGTAGTCGTGCGCGTCTTCCTTGCTGCGCATCGAGCGTGTTTCGCGCTTGTCCGGATCGTACAGACGCGTTTCCTGCACCACCGTGCCGCCGTCTTCGATCAATTCGATCTGCCGGCGCACTTCGTACTGGATTGCTTCTTCGAGGAAGCGGAACGAGTTCAGGTTCTTGATCTCGGCACGCGTACCGAATTCCGCCTGACCGAGCGGGCGCACCGACACGTTTGCGTCACAACGGAAGGAGCCTTCCTGCATGTTGCCGTCGCAGATACCGAGCCACGTGACGAGCGTGTGCAGCGTCCTGGCGTAAGCAACCGCTTCGGCCGCGCTGCGCATTTCCGGCTCGGTGACGATTTCGAGCAGCGGCGTGCCGGCGCGATTCAGGTCGATGCCGGTCATGTCCGCGAAGTCTTCGTGCAGCGACTTGCCCGCGTCTTCTTCGAGGTGAGCGCGCGTGAGGTTGACGACCTTCTCGTATGCTTCCTTGCCCGCCTTTTCATTGGCCGGCACCTGAATCGTCACCTGGCCGCCCTGCACGACGGGGATTTCGTACTGGCTGATCTGATAGCCCTTCGGCAGATCAGGGTAGAAATAATTCTTGCGCGCGAAGATGCTGCGCGGCGCCACCGTCGCGCCGATTGCGAGACCGAACTGGATCGCGCGCTCGACCGCGCCGCGGTTCATCACCGGCAAGGTGCCCGGCAACGCCAGGTCGACGGGACAAGCCTGCGTGTTCGGCGCGGCGCCGAATTGCGTGGCGGCGCCCGAGAAAATCTTCGATTGGGTCGACAGTTGCGCGTGGGTCTCCAGACCGATCACGACTTCCCATTGTTTGGCCATGGTGCTCACACTCCTGCCGGTGCTTTGCGGTGCCAGTCGGTCGCGCGCTGGAACGCGTCGGCCACTTGCAGCATCCGGGCTTCATTGAAATAGTTGCCGATGATCTGCAGACCCACCGGACGCTGCGCATTCGCGCCCGCGCCGAAGCCGCACGGCACGCTCATGCCCGGCAAACCGGCGAGGCTCACCGACAGCGTGTAGATGTCGGCCAGATACATCTGCACCGGATCGTCGCCCTTAGCGCCGAGATCCCACGCCACCGACGGCGCGACCGGTCCCATGATCACGTCGCAGTGATTGAACGCTTCCTGGAAGTCCTGCGCGATGATGCGGCGAATCTTTTGCGCTTGCAGGTAGTACGCGTCGTAGTAGCCGTGCGACAGCACATAGGCGCCGACCATGATGCGGCGCTTCACTTCCGGACCGAAACCTTCGGCGCGCGACTTCTTGTACATGTCGAGCAGATCGCGGTATTCAGCGGCGCGATGGCCGAAGCGCACGCCGTCGAAACGCGACAGGTTCGACGAAGCCTCGGCCGGCGCGATCACGTAGTACACCGGAATCGACAGTTCGGTTTTCGGCAGCGAGACGTCGACCAGCGTGGCGCCAAGCGCTTCGTACTGCTTCAGCGCGGCGTCGATCGACGCGCGCACGTCGTCGGCCAGACCCGCGCCGAAATATTCTTTCGGCAGGCCGATGCGCAAGCCGGTGAGCGGCTTGTCCGCGGCATCTTCTTTCCACGGCTTGCCGAGGTAACGCGTGTAGTCTTCGTCGTCGCGCACGAGGCTGGTCGAATCGCGCTCGTCGAAGCCGGCCATCGCGTTGAGCAGCGTCGCGCAGTCCGCGGCGCTCTTCGCCATCGGGCCGCCCTGATCCAGCGACGACGCGAACGCGATCATCCCGTAACGCGACACGCGGCCGTAGGTCGGCTTGATGCCGGTGATGCCGGAGAACGACGCAGGCTGACGGATCGAGCCGCCCGTGTCCGTGCCGGTTGCGGCGGGCGCGAGACGCGCGGCCACCGCCGCCGCCGAGCCGCCCGACGAACCGCCCGGCACCGACTTGCGGTCCCACGGATTCTGCACGGGGCCGAAGTACGAGTTCTCGTTGGACGAGCCCATCGCGAACTCGTCCATGTTGGTCTTGCCCACGCACACCATGCCGGCGTTCTGCAAACGCGCGACCACGGTGGCGTCGAACGGACTTTCGTAGTTCGACAGCATCTTCGAGCCGGCGGTGGAGCGCCAGCCCTTAGTGACGAACACGTCCTTGTGCGCGATCGGCAGGCCGACCAGCGGGCCGGCATGGCCGGTGTGGAGCAGCGCGTCGGCGGCCTGCGCCTGCGCGAGCGTCAGATCGTGATCGACCTGGATGAACGCGTTCAGGCTTTTGGCCGCGTCGATCCGTTTCAGGTACAGCTGCGCCAGTTCGACTGCGGAGCATTCCTTGGCCGTCAGTGCGGCGCGCAGTTCGGTCAGACTTTTTTCATACATTGCGTTTTATCCTGGAAAGCGCGGCAGCGTAGTCGCGCTGCCGTGGAGGCGTTCGGCTGCCCGCCGGCAAGCCGGGCCGAGGAAGCCGGCGACGGCGCACACGCGCGCGCCCATCGCGCGGGGCGGCATGCCGTGTTGGCTCGCGAGCCGCGCCGGGCTTGCTGCGCGGGTCTTATTCGATCACCTTCGGCACGAGGTACAGGCCGTCCTGCACGGCCGGTGCCGGGCGCTGGAAAGCTTCGCGCTCGACCGTTTCGGTTACGGCGTCGTTACGCAGACGCAGCGCGACGTCTTCGATCTGCTCGATCGGGTGGGCAAGCGGCGCGATGCCGGTGGTATCGACCGCCTGCATTTGCTCGACGAGGCCGAAAAAATCATTGAGCTGGGCACGCGTGTGCTCAGCGTCGGCGTCGGCCAGTTCGAGCCGCGCGAGATGCGCGATGCGCTTAACATCGGTCAGGGTCAGAGCCATGCAGTCACCGGAAAATGTGGTGGACCGCCGCAGCACGAAGAAAACGACGCTGCGACAGCAGGTTACGACGCAATAGGACGACCTCGAAAAAGGGGTCGGCGGCGGCAAAAAGTGCCAACCGTTTCCTTCAAAACATCCAAAATTATAAGGTATCATTACGCGTTCGACCCAAACCCGGACCGACTTACCAAGGCCTTTCTGAACTATTCCCAAAGATAAATTCGGATTTGTCCAATTGGCTTTGCAACGGCCTCCGGTAGACTCCCTCGCAGCTTCAAGCCCCTGCGGCGCCGCTTCCGCCCGGTTGAAGCTGTTATTTTTCCGCTGCCGCCCTACGCATACGTTGCGAGGCCCGGCCCCAAGCGAGACAGGATTTTGAATGTTCGGTTTTCTTCGCAGCTACTTCTCCAACGATCTGGCGATTGACCTTGGCACTGCCAACACGCTCATCTACATGCGTGGCAAGGGAATCGTCCTTGACGAACCGTCGGTGGTCTCGATCCGCCAGGAAGGCGGTCCCAACGGCAAGAAAACCATTCAGGCAGTCGGCAAGGAAGCCAAGCAGATGCTTGGCAAGGTGCCGGGCAACATCGAGGCGATCCGCCCGATGAAAGATGGCGTGATCGCCGACTTCACCGTCACCGAACAGATGATCAAGCAGTTCATCAAGACGGCTCACGAATCGCGTATGTTCTCGCCGTCGCCGCGCATCATCATCTGCGTGCCGTGCGGTTCGACCCAGGTCGAGCGCCGCGCGATCAAGGAAGCCGCGCACGGCGCGGGCGCCTCGCAGGTGTACCTGATCGAAGAACCGATGGCCGCCGCGATCGGCGCCGGCCTGCCGGTGTCGGAAGCCACCGGCTCGATGGTCGTCGACATCGGCGGCGGCACGACGGAAGTCGGCGTGATCTCGCTCGGCGGCATCGTGTACAAGGGTTCGGTGCGCGTGGGCGGCGACAAGTTCGACGAAGCGATCGTCAACTACATCCGCCGTAACTACGGCATGCTGATCGGCGAGCAAACCGCCGAGGCAATCAAGAAGGAAATTGGCTCCGCGTTCCCGGGTTCCGAAGTCAAGGAAATGGAAGTGAAGGGCCGCAATCTGTCGGAAGGCATTCCGCGCAGCTTCACGATCTCCAGCAACGAAATTCTCGAAGCCCTCACCGATCCGCTGAACCAGATCGTGTCGTCGGTGAAGATCGCGCTGGAACAGACGCCGCCGGAACTGGGCGCCGACATCGCCGAACGCGGCATGATGCTCACGGGCGGTGGCGCACTGCTGCGCGATCTGGACCGCCTGCTCGCCGAAGAAACCGGCCTGCCGGTGCTCGTCGCCGAAGACCCGCTGACCTGTGTTGTGCGCGGCTCGGGCATGGCGCTCGAACGTATGGACAAGCTGGGCAGCATCTTCTCGTACGAGTAAGCGAGCCCCTCTCCATGTCAGTAGCGCGGATCTGGCACACGGCCCCTTGCGGGCCGGTTTGCCATTGGCTGGGCCAACCAGCCTCCGCGCGCTGAACGCGCGTCCGTCGCGCGCCGCCGTCTCATCCAACTGCTCACGCCCCCGGCGCCGACCATGGAATACAGTCCGCCGCCCCTGTTCAAGCAAGGCCCGTCGGCGCTCGCACGACTGGTGTTTTTCGTCGTGCTGGCGCTGGCCCTGCTGATCTCCGATGCACGCTTCCAGACGCTCGAAATCGTCCGCGGGGTGCTCGGCGCGGGTCTTTATCCGTTTCAACGCGCGGCGCTCGTGCCGCGCGACATCTTCATGGGCGCCGCCGATCTGGCCGTGACCAGCGCCACATTGCGCCAGGAAAACGAGAAGCTGCACACCAAAGACCTGCAGCTCTCGCAGCAGGCCAATACGGCCGCCGAGCTTGCCGCCGAAAACGGCCATTTGCGCGCACTGCTGCAACTGTCGCAGCGCTCGACCACCCAATCGCTGCCCGCCGAAATCCAGTACGACACGCGCGACCCGTTCACGCAGAAGGTGGTTATCGGTCGCGGTGCGCAGCAGGGCATCCAGAACGGTTCGCCGGTCGTCAACGAAGACGGCGTGATCGGCCAGGTGACGCGCGTATTCCCGCTGCAAGCCGAGGTCACGCTGCTCACGGACAAGGATCAGGCGGTGCCTGTGCAGATCGTGCGCACCGGCTTGCGCAGCGTGATCTACGGCACGCCGAAGGGCGACACGCTCGATCTGCGCTTCGTGCCGATCAGCGCCGACGTTCAAACCGGCGACGAACTCGTGACCAGCGGACTCGACGGCGTGTATCCGCCGGGACTGCCGGTCGCCAAGGTGGTGCGGGTCGACAAGCAGGCTGACACGGCGTTCGCGCGCGTGGTTTGCCTGCCGGTCGCGCCGGTGCGCGGCGCGCGTCAGTTGCTGGTGCTGCACTACGTGAACGACGTGCCGCCGCGTCCTGCCGAACAACCCGACGCGGCCACGGCTGCAAAGGAAGCGAAGGCGAAAAAGGGCGGCAAACCGGCGGACGGCAAGGCCGCGGCGGACAAATCCACCGCCAGGCCGGGTGAAAAAGCCGCAGCTGAAAAACCCACCACCAAGGCAAGCGAAAAAGCCCCGCCTGAAAAACCCGCCGCCGCCAAGCCCGCCGAAAAAGCCCCGGCCAAACCGGCCGCCGCTGAGAAGAAGCCCGCCACCGACAAGAAACCGGCCGCCGAGAAGAACGCGAAGCCGCAAGCTATGCCGGGGGCCCAGCCATGAACCGTCCGCAATACATTCTGCAGCCGGTCAATCCGTACTTCATCACGTTCAGCCTCGCCGCCGCGTTCCTGCTGAACCTGATGCCGTGGGGGCGTCTCGTCGGCGTGCCGGATTTCGTCGCGCTCGTGCTGCTGTTCTGGAACGTGCACCAGCCGCGCAAAGTCGGCATGGGCATCGCGTTTTTCCTCGGCTTGCTGATGGATGTCCACAACGCCAGCCTGCTCGGCGAGCACGCGCTGGCGTACACGCTGCTGTCGTATGGCGCGATCACGATCCACCGGCGCGTGCTGTGGATGTCGCTCGGCGTGCAGACCTTCGCGGTGATGCCGCTGCTGGTCGTCGCGCAACTGGTGCCGTTCGTGATCCGTCTGCTGACGGGCGCGGCGTTTCCGGGCTGGGGTTACCTGATCGACGGTTTCGTCGAAGCCGCGCTGTGGCCGATCGCCAGCGTGCTGTTGTTGATGCCGCAACGCCGCCCGGCCGATCCGGACGATACGCGGCCCATTTGATTCCGCATCGGGCTCGCCGGCCGTTCCGTTCTGACGGAACTCATCCGCCCGGCCCGCCCGACGCGCATCGCTGTTCATGCCTCCCGGTTCCGGCCGGATTGGGCGCACACTCATGATGGCCGTCATCCGGCCTTTTGCAGAATCGCATGACCGAATTCAAGGACACTCAGCAACAGCTCTCGAAATTCCGCCTGCGCGTCGCGGCGGCGGGCCTGTTTGTGTTCGTCTGCTTCGGGCTGATTGGCTTCCGCTTCCTGTTCCTGCAGGTCTGGCACTACAGCAAATACTCGCTGCAGGCCGATGAAAACCGCATCTCCGTCGCGCCGATCGTGCCGAACCGCGGCATCATCACCGATCGCAACGGGGTCGTGCTGGCCAAGAACTACTCGGCCTACACGCTCGAAATCACGCCGTCGAAGCTGAACGACTCGCTCGAAAACGTGATCGACAACCTGGCCACGGTCGTGTCGGTCGACGCGCGCGACCGCCGCCGCTTCAAGAAGCTGCAGGAAGATTCGAAGAACTTCGAAAGTCTGCCGATCCGCACCCGCCTGACCGACGACGAAGTGGCGCGTTTCACCGCGCAGCGCTTCCGTTTCCCCGGCGTGGAAGTGCGCGCCCGGCTGTTCCGCCAGTACCCGCTCGGGCCCACCGCGGCGCACGTGATCGGCTACATCGGGCGGATTTCGCAGCGCGATCAGGAGCGTATCGACGACGCCAGCGACCAGAATGACAGCGATCCGGACCACTACGATCCGCGTCTGGACGCGAACAACTACAAGGGCACCGACTACATCGGCAAGATCGGCGTCGAGCAGAGCTACGAGACCGAGCTGCACGGCCAGACCGGTTTCGAGGAAGTGGAAGTGACGGCCGGCGGCCGGCCGGTGCGCACGTTGTCGCGCACTCAGGCGACGCCCGGCAACAACCTCGTGCTATCGCTCGATATCGGCTTGCAGCAGGTCGCCGAGCAGGCCTTCGCCGGACGCCGCGGCGCGCTGGTCGCGATCGAACCGGCTACCGGCGACGTGCTCGCGTTCGTGTCGGCGCCGAGCTTCGATCCGAACTCCTTCGTCGACGGCATCGACCAGCAGACCTGGGACGAGCTCAACAACTCGCCGGACCATCCGCTGCTGAACCGGCCGCTGCACGGCACCTATCCGCCGGGTTCGACCTACAAGCCGTTCATGGCGCTAGCCGCGCTGACGCTGCATAAGCGCACGCCGGGCTGGGGCTTCCAGGATCCGGGCTCGTACACGTTCGGCGGCCACACGTTCCGCAACGACGTGCGCTCGGGCCAGGGCTGGGTCGACATGAACCGCGCGATCGTGGTGTCGAACGACACGTATTTCTACATGCTCGCGCACGATCTCGGCGTCAACAACATCGCCAACTTCATGAAGCCGTGGGGCTTCGGCCAGATCACCGGCATCGACATCTCGGGCGAAGCGCGCGGCATCCTGCCGTCGACCGATTGGAAGCGCAAGGCGTACCGCAGGCCCGAGCAGCAACGCTGGTATGAAGGCGAGACCATCAGCCTCGGCATCGGCCAGGGCTACAACTCGTTCACCATTCTGCAGCTCGCTCACGCCACCGCGACGCTCGCGAACAACGGCGTCGTGATGAAGCCGCACCTCGTGCGCGACATCGAAAATCCGATCACCAAGGACACCCGTGCGGTCGTGCGCGATCCGAGCGACAAGATCGCGGTGAAGCAGTCGGACATCGACATCATCAAGCACGCGATGGAAGCGGTCGTGACCAACGGTACGGCATCCAAACTGTTCATCGGCGCACAGTATCAGGCGGCCGCCAAGACCGGGACGGCGCAGGTCTACTCGCTGCAAGGCGCGAACTACAAGGGTCACGCGACCGCCGAACATCTGCGCGACCACGCGCTGTTCATCGCGTTCGCTCCGGCCGAGCAGCCGAAGATCGCGCTCGCGCTGATCGTCGAAAACGGCGGCTGGGGGGCGGAGTCGGCCGGCCCGATTGCGCGCAAGGTGCTCGACTACTACCTCGTCGGCAAGAACAAGCCAGGCGCTCAGACGGCGGCCGTCGCGGCCGCGGCGTCGGCGACCCAGGACGCGTCCGCGCCTCAGGTCGGCGACGCGCCGGCAACGCCGGAAGCGGCGCAACCGGTCAAGGTTGCGGCGGGCTTCACCGCGTTGCCGATCCCTGGCGCGGCTTCGGCGGCGGCGGCAGCTTCGGCGGCTTCGGCTGCGAATGCCGCCTCCGCGCCGGCAGCGGCTTCCGCCGCAGTGGCGGCAAGTGCGTCGGCGGCTGTGCCCGCCTCCGCGTCCGCCACTGCAAAAAAATCGGCGCCGCGTAAATCCGGCGCTCCGCATATACCCCGCCCGGCTAGCGAAGCGGCGCCGACCGCCGCTGCTCCATCGCGGGACGACGCCATTCAGGCCACGTCGCCACGCCAGCCGGTTGGCGGCGGCATCGACGAGTAAGGAGAAAGGCATGCAATTCGACAAGCGCGCCTGGATCGACCGCATCAAGCGGATGTTCGCGGGCTTCGACCGTCCGCTTGCACTGATCGTGTTTCTGCTGTTGTGCGTCGGCATCGTCACGCTGTACAGCGCAAGTCTGGACGTCCCCGGCCGCGTGGAAGACCAGTTGCGCAACATCCTGCTGACCTTCGTGCTGATGTGGGGACTCGCCAATGTGCCGCCCACCACGCTGATGCGCTTCGCGGTCCCGCTCTATACGTTCGGGATCGCGTTACTGGTCGCGGTGGCGATGTTCGGCCTCACGCGCAAGGGCGCCAAGCGCTGGATCAATGTCGGCGTGGTGATCCAGCCGTCGGAGATTCTGAAGATCGCCACACCGCTGATGCTCGCCTGGTACTACCAGCGCCGCGAAGGCGTGATGCGATGGTATGACTTTCTGGTCGGTCTGCTGATCCTCGCGGTGCCGGTCGGTTTGATCGCCAAGCAGCCCGACCTGGGCACGGCCGTGCTGGTGTTCGCGGCCGGCCTCTTCGTGATTTACTTCGCGGGCCTGAGTTTCAAGCTGATCGTGCCGGTGCTGATCGCGGGCGTGATCGCGGTCGCGGCGATCGCGACGTTCCAGGACAAGATCTGTCAGCCCGAAGTGCAATGGCCGCTGATGCATGACTATCAGAAGCACCGCATCTGTACGCTGCTCGATCCGACTTCCGATCCGCTCGGCAAGGGCTTCCACACCATTCAGGCGGTGATTGCGATCGGCTCCGGCGGGCCGCTTGGCAAGGGCTGGTTGAAGGGCACGCAGGCGCATCTGGAGTTCATCCCCGAGAAGCACACCGACTTCATCTTCGCGGTGTTCTCCGAGGAGTTCGGTCTCGCCGGCGGGGTTGTGCTGCTCACGCTCTATATGCTGCTGATTGCGCGCGGGCTATATATCGCGGCCAACGGCGCGACGCTGTTCGGGCGGCTGCTGGCCGGATCGCTGACGATGGCGTTCTTCACCTACGCGTTCGTCAATATCGGCATGGTGAGCGGGATCTTGCCGGTGGTCGGCGTGCCGTTGCCGTTCATGAGCTACGGCGGCACCGCGCTGACCACGCTCGGGGTTGCGATCGGCCTCATCATGAGCGTCGCGCGGCAGAAGCGGCTGATGCAGAGTTAGCGCGGCGAAGGGTCAACGCGGCGGTTGTCGAAGATCGAAAGTCGAAGCCGGTTTGAGCAGGCCCAAACGAACAATCAGAATGCAGAAGGGGCGCACCGTCGTCGGGAGCGCCCCTGTTTCATTTACTGCGGTTTCACTTCCTTCTGATCCCGCAGTTGCGCGCTGAGTTGCTGATACTTCAGACGCGCCGCCGGATCGCCCTGCGCCGCCGCCGCCGCGTAATAGGCGCGCGCCACGTTCAGATTCTTGTCCACGCCGTCGCCGCCCCGCTCGTAGAAAGAGCCGGTCACGTATTGCGCGGTCATGTCGCCGCCCTGTGCTGCCTTCTTGTACCAGACGAAAGCCTGCTTGTTGTCGCGCTCGGTGCCGCGCCCGTCGAGGAACTGGTTGGCCAGCGCCAGCTGCGCCTGCACATGGCCCTGTTGCGCGGCCTTCAGGAACCAGCGGTGCGCCTCGACCGGATCGCGCCCGACGAACTCGCCATCGTCGTACATCTTGCCGTACACGTATTGAGCGTGCGACATGTTGGCATCGGCGGCCTTGCGCAGCCACTTCTTGCCTTCGTCGACATTGACCGGGGTGCCTTCACCGTTGAGCAGCATCATCGCGTAATTGAACTCGGCGAGCCGGTTGCCGCGCTCGGCGGCCGTGCGGAATTCGGCCAGCGCCGCGCCCAGGTTGCCGGCGTTGTAGTCGGCGACCGCGGTTTGCGTCTCCGGATCGGTCGACTTCGCCGGCCGGTCCTGCGCATACGCCGCCCCACTCATCGCGCCGCTCGCCAGCAACGCCGCCGTGACCACCACCCGCACGACGACACCCTGCACCTTCCCCTTCATGACCTGACCTCCTGCAACGCCTGGCGGGTCGCGCGCAACATCCATATGACGTCGGCGGCCAGAGCGATAAAACGAAAACCGGCATCGCGATGCTGCTTCGCACTCGCGACGTCCATGGCGAAAATGCCGGCCGCGATGCCGGCCTTGTCGGCGGCGCTGACAATCCGCGCCATCGCCGCCTGCACGTCGGCGTGCTTCGAATCGCCAAGATGACCGAGGCTCGCGGCCAGATCGGCCGGTCCGACAAACAGGCAAGCGACACCCGGCGTCGCCGCGATCTTCTCGACCTCCTGCAAGCCGCGCGCCGATTCGATCTGCACGATGGTCGCGATCTGCGCATTGGCCGTCTGCACGTAGTCGCGCCGCATGCCGTAGGCCGCCGCGCGCACCACGCCGGCAACGCCGCGCTGACCGTCAAGCGCATCGGCGGTTGGATATTGCGTGAGACGCACGGCGTGGGCCGCGTCGTCGGCGGATTCGATATTCGGGAACATCAGCGTGCGCGCGCCGGCGTCCAGCACTCGCTTGACGAGCCAGGCCTCGCTGGCGGGCACACGCACCACCGGCTCGCTCGGCAGATGCGCGGCGGCGATTGCGCGCAATTGCGACGCGACGTCGCCGCTATCGTTCGGCGCGTGCTCCATGTCGATCAGCAGCCAGTCGAAACCGGCATGCGCGAGCGCTTCGGCCGCGACATCGCTGCCGAGCGACAGCCATAGGCCGAACAGCGGATCGGCTTCCGTCAGACGTTGCTTGAGGGGATTGGTGAAGGTGCTCATCGGCGCGCTCCGTGGCGGTGCGCGAACGCATCACCTGAAGCGCGGGAAAGCGGGCCGGCCTCGTGGGCCAGGCAAAGACAACGGCGCAGGCCGTGTCGGCCTGGATGCCTGCTGCGACGCAATGCGGTGACCGGCATGTCTCGCTCCGTGTGGTTATCGGAGCGATCATACCGTGCCAAAAACGCCAAGGTTGGGCCGTCCCCAAGGGGATTTCCTACTGGGCGCGCAGCCTGCCCTGTGAGTTTTAATCGCGGACCACGTCGGCCCAGCAATTCGGCGTCTCATACAGACGCACCTTGTGCAGACGCAGATTCACGCCGTAGTGCGCGTCGTACACGTTCGCGAGAATATCGAACGCGACGGCCGCGAGATTTTCGACAGTCGGGATGCGGTCGAGCACGACCGTCTTGTGGCCCGCCATGGTCTCCAGAAAGCCGCGCACTTGCGTGTCGCCTTCGTAGACGAGGAACGCGTGATCCCACTTGTCGACCAGATGCTCGACGGCAAGCGACTTCACGTCGGCGAAGTCCATCACCATGCCGCGATCGGGCGCGCCTTCGGTGTCGACCAGATCGCCTTGCAGCGTGATTTCGAGCACATAGCGATGGCCATGCAGATTACGGCACTGGCTGCGGTGATCGGGGATGCGGTGACCCGCGTCGAATTCGAGTTTTCGTGTAATCGTCAGCACGGCAAATCAGGGAATGTTCAGATACTTGTGGGTCTGCATCGACAGGCGCCATTGCGGATGGCGTTTGCACCATTCGATCGCAAGCTTGGTGTTAATGTCGCGCGACGGGCCGTCCATCGGCTGGACGAGGAAATACTCGAAGTCGAGCTTCGCATACTCGGACAGGCGCTGGTTGTCCTGCGGAATCACGACCTTCAGTTCGTTGCCCTTGGTCACGACGAGCGGCGCGTCGGCCTTCGGGCTCACGCAAATCCAGTCGATCGTTTCGAGCACCGGCAACGAGCCGTTGGTTTCGATCGCGATTTCGAAGCCCGCGGCATGCAGCGCGTCGACCAGCTGCTGATCGATCTGCAGCATCGGCTCGCCGCCCGTGCAGACCACGAAGCGCTCGCCCTCGCCTTGCGGCCATTGCGACGCGATCATCTGCACCAGCTCTTCAGCGCTGCGGTACTTGCCGCCGTTCTCGCCATCGGTGCCGACGAAATCGGTATCGCAGAAGCGGCACACGGCCTCGGCACGATCTTCTTCGCGGCCCGACCACAGATTGCAGCCGGCGAACCGGCAGAACACGGCCGGGCGCCCGGCATTCGCGCCCTCGCCCTGCAACGTGTAGAAGATTTCCTTGACCGCGTAAGTCATGCTGCTTTCTGCCTTCTGTTCCTGAAAATGATTGCCTGATTTGCGCCGGTGCGCCGACCGTCAGAGCGGCGGTTCGGTGACCTTTTCGCCGCTCAGGTACGCTTCGTAACCGCGTTTGCGCAAGCGGCACGCCGGGCATTCGCCACAGCCGAAGCCCCACGCATGCAGTTCGGCGCGTTCGCCGACGTAGCAGGTATGCGTCTCGACGCGCACCAGCTCGACCAGTTCATCGCCACCCAGCTCGTGCGCGAGACGCCATGTGTCGGCCTTGTCGAGCCACATCAGCGGCGTTTCGAGCAGGATGCGCGTGTCCATGCCCAGGTTCAGCGTGACCTGCAACGCCTTCATCGTGTCGTCGCGGCAATCGGGGTAGCCCGAAAAATCTGTCTCGCACATTCCGCCGACCAGCACCTGCAAACCGCGCCGATACGCAATCGCTGCCGCAATGGTCATGAACATCAGATTGCGGCCCGGCACGAACGTGTTCGGCAAACCGTTGGCCGTGGCTTCGATCTCGATCTCGCGCGTCATCGCGGTATCGCTGATCGCGCCGAGTATCGACAGATCGATCATATGGTCGTCGCCGAGACGATCGGCCCACGCCGGAAATGCGCGCGTGACAGCCTGACGAAACCCTTCGCGGCATTCGAGTTCGACACGGTGCCGCTGACCGTAATCGAAACCGAGCGTTTCGACCGTTTCATAACGATCGAGCGCCCAGGCGAGGCACGTGGCGGAATCCTGGCCGCCGGAAAACAGCACGAGAGCGCTACGCTTAGCGTCTTTGCGGATCACCGTGATACTCCGTGAATGATGAGTGCCACGTCGCGCTGCGCGAGGTGCGCCATGCGGACAACGCGGCGCGACGCGTGCCGGCATTGCTGCCGGCCAAAGCAGTATAGGCCGCGCCTTCCGCATGCAGAGTCGCTGGGCTCTTATACCGTTAATGGTCGGGCGAAGGGTTCGGTGCGAATGGCGGCCTGGGCCGCGCAGCACCCGGACGCGAATCAGGTGACACGCTCGCGCGCAAGTCCTTGAACTGGCGCAATTTTATCACGCGACGCCGAACGCCGCCGAGCGCGCCCTCACGCATCGCGCGCGCAAGCCGAAGCAACGAATGCCCGTCGGAAAATGAAAAGCCCCAGGAATCTTGCGATTTCCTGGGGCTGAATCCTGGTGGCCTGGGACGGAATCGAACCATCGACACGCGGATTTTCAATCCGCTGCTCTACCAACTGAGCTACCGGGCCAACGAAGAACGAAATCATATCAAAGGGTCAGCAGTGTCGCAAGTCCCCTCTCGAAAAAAGTTATCGAGGCGGGAGCTGCGCGTGAAGCATTGCTGCTCCGCGCGCGCCTTCACTGTTTCACTCCCCTTTGTTCTTGCCGAGATCGACGCCGAGCTGCTTGAGCTTGCGGTACAGGTGCGTGCGCTCCAGCCCGGTCTTCTCCGCCACGCGCGTCATGCTGCCGTTCTCACGCGCAAGGTGATACTCAAAGTAAGCACGCTCGAACGCATCGCGCGCATCACGCAGCGGGATGTCGAACGAGATCGATGCCGTTTGCGCAGCCAGCGCGCCGCTGCCCATGCCATCGGTCGACAGCATCGGCAACGCGGCCGCCGAAGCCACCGCCGACGCGCTCACCGGCAACACCGGCTTGGCCGCCGCGCCGCCGGGCGCACCCGCCGAATTGCCGCGCGCCAGACCCTGCTCGACGGCCTTCAGCAGCTTCTGCAACGCAATCGGCTTCTCGAGGAAATTGAGCGCGCCGATCTTGGTCGCTTCAACCGCGGTATCGATGGTCGCATGGCCGGACATCATGATCACCGGCATGGTCAATTGCCCTTGCGCAGCCCATTCCTTGAGCAACGTCACGCCGTCGGTGTCGGGCATCCAGATGTCGAGCAGCACGAGGTCCGGTGCCTGACGCAAACGGAACTCGCGCGCTTCCTGCGCATTTTCAGCGGCCTCCACGACATGCCCCTCGTCGCTCAGGATCTCCGAGAGCAATTCCCGGATGCCCATTTCATCATCTACCACCAGGATGGTTGCCATTTACGCTGCCCTTGTCTGCACTGTTGCTTTTGTCTTTCCCTGCGACGCACCGCCGCCGTGCGCCGGTCGCGGCCCTGTACCAGGTGCCGCGGCATCGTCTGCCAGTTGAAGGAAGAGGATCGAAATCTGCGCGCCCTCGATCACGTCGCCCGCTTTCATGCGATTGCGAATGTCGATGCGCGCGCCATGTTCATCGACGATCTTCTTGACCATTGCAAGACCCAGGCCCGTACCTTTGGCCTTGGTCGTCACGTAAGGTTCGAATGCGCGTGTGAGGATGCGCGCAGGGAACCCCGGTCCGTTATCCGACACTGTCAGACGCACCGCGACGTGTACTTTGCCTTCCGCGTCGGGGTCTCCGTATTCTACTGTCCTCGTCTCGAGCAACACACGCGGATGCTCGACCTCGGCTACCGCATCCTGCGCGTTCTGCAGCAGGTTGTGAATCACCTGGCGCAATTGCGTCGCGTCGCCGCGAATCGCCGGCAACGCGGAAAGCTCCACCTGGATCGCGCCTTTACCTTCTTCGATACCGTACAGCGTGAGCACTTCGCTGACCAGATCGTTCAGTTGCAGATGCGCGAGCACGGCCGGGGGCGTGCGCGCGTAGTCGCGGAAATTGTCGACCATCTGCTTCATCGCGGCGACCTGGTTCACGATCGTGGTCGCGCCGCGCTTCAACACGTCGGCATCGGATGGCGACAGCTTGTCGGCGAGCTTCATCTGCAGACGCTCTGCGGAGAGCTGGATCGGCGTGAGCGGATTCTTGATCTCGTGCGCGAGCCGCCGCGCGACTTCGCCCCATGCAATCGAACGCTGCGCGGAGATCACGTCGGAGATGTCGTCGAACACCACGACGTAGCCGGAGGTCTGCATGTCTTCCGCATCGCGGTCCGTCGCCGAGACGAGACGCGCGCCGCGCACGAGCAACGTGAGCGGTTCGGTTTCGCCCGGCACCTGAATCGACAACTGCTGCTGCCAGTGGCCGCGATCGTCGTGACCGTCGCCGCTCGCCGCTTCGCGATCGGCAAACGCCTTGCGGACCATGCCGCCGAATTCGCTCAACGCGCTGATCTGATCGAGCGCCGAACCGAGCACGGTCTGGAACGGCTGCCGGAAAATCCGCTCGGCGCCGCGATTCGCGGTGGTGAGCCTGAACTGCCGGTCGAACACGAACACGCCCGCGGTCAGATTCGCGAGAATACTTTCCAGATACGACTTCGAATGTTCGAGCGCGATGCGGTTGTTCTCGACCGCGGCGCGCGCTTCGGACAACTGCCGCGTCATCGCGTTGAACGACTGCGTGAGGAAGCCCAGTTCGTCGCGCGACTTGATTTCGCGCTTCGGCGTGTAGTCGCCTTCGGTAATTTCCTTGGTGCCCTGCGCGAGCAGGAACAACGGCCGCGCGAGCTGATTGCCGAGCGCGAGCGCCAGCATCATCGCGATGAAGGTGGCGAGGAACAGCGCGAGCGTCAGCGTGCCGATATACATCTTGCGCAGACCGGTGCGGCCGAGCGCCTTCTCCTGGTACTCGCGATAGGCGCGCTGCACCGCATCGGCATTGCGCGCGAGCGACGGCGACACCGGCTGCGTGAGTTGCAGGAAGCGTTCGGCGGGCTGCAACAGCGAAGCGTTCGAGTCCGGAATGCGCTGCACGACGCGCAAGCGCAGCGCGCCCTTGCCGCCATGCGCGTGCGGATCGCCGTCCACTTCGCCTTCGATCGCCGCATAGCCGCGGCCACGCGCCTGATCGATCATCAACGGCGTGGGCAAGTCGTTCGGCAAGAGCATCGCGTAATTGCCGGATGCCTGTGCGACCACATGCATATCAGGTGTCGCGCCCGACATGCTGCGCGTGGGCTCGACGATGAGCGCGTCCTGCACGCCGAACTGATCGCGCAGACGCAACAGCGTGAGCGTGGTGCCGGCGGCATCCGCGCTGGCGAGCTGCTCGGACATCAGGCGCCCCTTGGTCTGCAGATCGGACAGCGACGCGTCGAGCATGCCGCGCCCGAGATTCAGGCCGGACGTGAGCGCGGTTTCGACATTCACGTCGAACCACGATTCGATACTGCGCGAGACGAACTGATACGAGACCACGTAAATGATCCCGCCCGGCACCACGCCGACCAGCGCCATGAAGAACGCGAGTTTCGCCAGCAACCGCGTGCCGAACTTACCCGTGCGCAGCCGCGCGATGATGATGATGACGAGCGTCGTCACCACCAGCAGAAAGATCATCGCGACCGCGACATTGGACGCGTACAGCCACTGGTAATAGCGGTCGAAGAATTCGGTGTTGGCGCTGGCGGCGGCCAGCAGCACGAGCAGCAACACGGCCGTCACCGCGACCGTCGACACCAGCACGCGCACGACGATGCTGCTGACACTGGTGGTTGAGCGCACTTTATTTAGCACGTTCGGTCACCGTGAAGGTAAAGCGCTTCCATTCGGAGGCGAGGTTCCAGTCGCGGTTGTTCACCGCGTCGATCTGGAACGGCTTGGGCATCAGCGCGATGTCGAGCTGCATGCGCACCGACGCGGTGTAGGTCTCGCCGGCACGCACCTGGTTGCGGTCGATCACATGCCATGACGTCACGTGCTTGATCACCGCGAGCGCATCTTTGAGCGTGCTGAAGCCGAGTTGCAAACCACCCGACGACACGCTCGACACGCGGTATTCGCGCGTCAGCGGCTGAAACGACAGGCGCAGGCTCTGCGACACGCTCACCGGCTGCTCGTCGAACCAGTACCAGCGCGGCCGGCTCAGTTCGAAGTCGGTCGTGAAATATAGCGGAATGCCTTTGTTGACTGCGTCTTCGAGATTGCTGTTGAGGTCGAAGTCGAAACGCGCGTCGAGACTCCAGCCGGTGTTGTCGGCTTGCAGCGACGCCCGCTGCACCGCGATCGAGTCAGCGTGCGCCGCGCCCGGCACCGCTAGCCATACGGCCAGCGCAATCCAGAGTACGGCGGCGAGCCGAAGCGGGAAAAAGCGTTTGATGGTCACCGTTTCTGAAAGCGCGCGTAGAAAAATCCGTCGTGGTCTGTGTTCGCGCCGGCGCTGTCTTCAGCGGGTTGTCCGGCATCGGAACCGGCCGATGTGTCGGCGGGCGCGCGAGCGACTGAGGGTAAAAGTTGCCCCGGCGCGTCCAATCGTACCGCATCCGGATACTTGTTTCCAAACCACTGCGCCTGCAACTCGCCTTCCTCGGGAAAGATCGAACACGTAACGTAGAGCAGCTCGCCGCCCGGTTTTACGAGCGGCCAAAGCGCGTCGAGGATGCGGCGCTGTTCGGCGACCAGCGCGGCAATGTCGGACGCGCGACGCAGCCAGCGAATGTCCGGATGACGACGCACGATGCCCGACGCCGAGCACGGCACGTCGGCGAGGATGCGGTCGAACGGCTGGTCGATGTCGTCGTGCCATTTCGCCGGCGCGCCCGCATCGCCGATGCGCACTTCCGCTTCGAGCTTGAGCCGCTGCAAGTTTTCGCCGATGCGGCGCGCGCGCGACGCATCGCTTTCGAGGGCCACAAGTTGCAGATTGGCGAGTTCGAGTAGATGGCCGGTCTTGCCGCCGGGCGCCGCGCACGCGTCGAGCACGCGCATGCCGTCACGCACGCCGAGCAGTTGCGCGGCGAGTTGCGCGCCGGCGTCCTGCACCGAGACGACGCCGTCGTTGAAACCGGGAATGCGGTCCACCGGCATCGGCGTGTCGAGCCTGACGGCGTAGATGCCGGCCTTGCTCGCGGGAATGTGATGGTTTTGCAGCACTTGCAGGTAGGCGTCGACCGTCGAGCGACGGGCGTTCACGCGCAACGTGAGCGGACCTTGCGTGTTGCCGGACCCGAGCACCGCTTGCCACGCGTCAGGCCACGCGCGTTTGACCGCATCGATCCACCATGCCGGGTAGTTCCAGCGCGCGACTTCGTCGGCTTGCGCGACGCTCAGGAGCGTCTCGCGCTCGCGCAGGAAATTGCGTAGCACCGCGTTCACGAGCCCCTTGGCGAACGCGAATTCGCGACGCGCACCGATTGCGCTCACCGCCTGATCGACCACCGTGAACGGCGCGTAGGCGGCGCTCGCTTCGTCATCGATCAGCAGCGCGAGCGCGCAGGCAAGCACATGACCGACGTGCGGCGGCGGCGCTTTCTTCACCAGCTTCGCAATCAGCCACTCGGCGGTCGCGAGACGCCGCATCGTGCGGTACGCGATGTCCTGCACCGCGCCGCGCGCGGCGGCGGCGCTGCCCTCGGGCGCGGACACGAAAACAGATTGCAGCGCGGCCGGCAGGGCCGCGCCGAGACGCACGGCGCCGACGGCCTGGCCAGCACAGTCAAGCGCAAAACCCAGCGATTCGGGCGCGAGATGCAGTATCGACAAACGGGATTCGCGCGGACGTGCCGACGAGGAAGCAGAACGCGAAGAAGGCTTTGATGTCATGAAAAAGGCAAAGGCGGGCCGCGCGGTGCGCGCGACGCAATCGGCACATTGTAGCGTGGCGCCGGGCCGGAGCCGCCGCGGCTGGATGACAGGCGGTGGCGCAGTCGCGGCAAATCAGGAGCGAGTAAGCGGCCGAGGCCAACAACGGGGACGACAGCGATGCGGCGCAGGTCTGCGGCGACAGGCGCTAAGAGGTGGCGCGGCCTGGCCAGTCGACGCGCCAGAGCGTCTTGGCGAAATCGTCCCGGCGGCACTGCGGCTCGTATGCAGTTCTCGGCGCGCCTGAAATTAAAAAGGCGGGTCCGCAGACCCGCCTTGCATCACTTCACCCAGGGTTATTCGAAGCGCCCCGTGCGCGCCATTTCCATCAACCGCGCGATACGTTCTTCAGTCGCCGGGTGTGTCGAGAACAGATTCGCCATGCCGCCACCCGACAACGGATTCATGATCATCATTTGCGCCGTAGCCGGATGCTGCTCAGCCACAGGAAACGGAATACCGCTAGCGTAACGATGGATCTTGTCGAGCGCCGACGCGAGCGCTTGCGGGTCGCCGGAAATCTGCGCACCGCCACGATCGGCTTCGAATTCACGTGCGCGCGAAATCGCCATCTGAATCAGCGCACCCGCGATCGGCGCCAGCAGCGCGACTGCAATGCTGGCGATCGGGTTCGCGCGACGACCGCTTTCGTCGCGGCCGCCAAAGAACATCGCGAAGTTCGCCAGCGCGGAAATGGCGCCGGCCATGGTTGCCGAAATGGTCGAGATCAGAATGTCGCGGTGCTTCACGTGCGCGAGTTCGTGCGCCATCACCCCGCGCATTTCGCGCTCGGACAGCACGCGCAGGATGCCGGTGGTCGCGGCCACCGCCGCATGCTCCGGATTGCGGCCGGTGGCGAACGCGTTCGGCGCATCTTCGTTGATCAGGTAGACGCGCGGCATCGGCAGGTTCGCGCGCGTGGCGAGCTCACGCACCATGCGGTAAAACTGCGGTGCGCTGTTTTCGTCGACTTCCTGCGCGTTGTACATGCGCAGAACCATCTTGTCCGAAAACCAGTACGAGAAGAAATTCATCCCGAGGGCGATCACGAGCGCGATCATCATGCCTCGCTGCCCGCCGACCATCCCGCCGATCACGATGAAAAGGGCCGTGAACGCGGCCATCAACATCGCGGTTTTGACCCAATTGAACATATCTGCAACTCCTTGCCCTAAGCGCGGGCTTCATATCTGCGCCGCGTGATCGCGGCGCCTGATTGTAAGTGAAATGTTAGATATGGGCAGGTGAGGAAAATTCAATCAGCGCGACGCGGTGGCGAGCTTGATACCCAGGCCGACAAACGCGCTGCCGACGCCGCGATCCAGCCATTTCTTCACCGATGGCTTGCCCGAAAAACGCTGCGTCACGCTGCCCGCGATCCACGCGACAAAACTGTTCCAGACCATGCTCATCAGCACGAACACCGCGCCGAGCGTGAGGAACGCGAACGTTTTGTGATTGCTGCCGGTCGTCACGAACTGCGGGAAAAACGACACGAAAAAGAGCACCACCTTGGGGTTCAGCACATTGGTCCAGAAGCCTTGCAGGAAAAGCTGCTTCAGCGACTTGGGCGCGCCGGCCGCGCGCGCTTCGCCCACCGCCGCGTCAGCTGAGGGTTTGGCGAAAATCAGGCGCACGCCAAGATAGATCAGATAAATAGCGCCGGCGAATTTGATGACGGTGAACGCCGTGGCCGACGCGGCGAGCAGCGCGGTCAAACCAAACGCGCAGGCAAGCGAATGGACGCAGCAACCCGCGGAGATACCGAGAGCGGACATCAGACCCGCGCCACGGCCCTGAGCGACGCTGCGCCCGACGATATAAGCCGTATCCGGGCCGGGCGTCACGTTCAGAAGAAAGACCGCGACGACGAAAAACTCGAAATGGGTAATGCCGAACATTGAAATCCTCGAAACTTGGGCGGTTGCATGGAGGATTCTAACGCGCGGCAGGGTCGCGGCGGGGGTCTTGAACATCGGCCGAACGGCCGATGTTCAAGACATGCGCAGGCTGTTACTTTGCTTCGGGAAGTTGAAAACGCTGTCCCGCAGCCAGCGCCGAGCCGGCCAGGAATTCGCGCACCGGCAGGCGCTTGCCACCGGGTTTCTGCAATTGCGTCAGACGCAACGCGGCTTCGCCACAAGCCACGATCACGCCGTCGGCAGAGACTTCGGTAATCGTGCCGGGCGCGCTGTTGCTTCGAGCCTCGGCAGGAGCCGCGGCCCAGATCTTGACCGAGCTGCCGTCTTCCAGAGTGCCCACGCCGCCGGGGAACGGGTCGAACGCGCGCACCTGGCGCGCGAGGACCGCGGCCGGACGGCGCCAGTCGAGCGCGGCTTCATGCTTGCCGATCTTTTCCGCGTAAGTCACGCCGTCCGCCGGTTGCGGGGTCGATGCCAGCTTGCCGCTGCGCTCGAGTTCGAGCAGCGCATCGACAATCAGCTGCGCGCCGTCTTGCGCGAGACGGTCGTGCAACGTGGCCGTGGTGTCGTCGGCGGAAATCGGCGTGCGCACTTCGGAGATCATGGCGCCGGTGTCGAGGCCGACGTCCATTTGCATCAGCGTGATGCCGGTTTGCGCGTCACCCGCTTCGATCGCGCGATGGATCGGCGCCGCGCCGCGCCAGCGCGGCAACAACGACGCATGGATGTTGATGCAGCCGAGCGGCGGAATGTCGAGCACTTCCTGCGGCAGGATCAGGCCGTAGGCGGCGACCACCATGACGTCGTGCGGCGTGGCGCGCAGTTGATCGATCGCGGCTGCGGCTTCCGCCGGATATTTGCCGGCGCGGCGCAGCGAAGGCGGCTGCGCGACCGCCAGCCCATGCTCTTGCGCGTAGCGCTTGACCGGGCTCGCCTGCAATTTCATACCGCGCCCGGCGGGCCGGTCCGGCTGAGTCAGCACGAGCGGCACCGGAAAGCCGGCACTGTGAATCGCAGCCAGCGCGGCCGCGGCGAACTCCGGCGTACCGGCAAAGATGACGCGCAACGAATGACTCATGAACGGGGGCAGTAGGCGAGGTGGACGCGCATTACATCGCGTGGGCGAGCTTCTTCATCTTGCTCTTGATACGCGTCTGCTTCAGCGACGACAGGTACTCGACAAACACACGGCCCATCAGGTGATCCATTTCGTGCTGGATGCACACCGCGAGGAGCCCTTCACAGTCCATCTCGAAGGTCTCGCCCTTCTCGTTCAACGCCCGCACGCGCACTTTCTCGGCGCGCTCGACGTTGTCGTAAATGCCCGGCACCGAGAGGCAGCCCTCTTCCGACAGCTTGCGCTCGTCGCTCGACCAGATGATTTCCGGATTGATGAACGCGAGCAACTGGTCGTGCGTGTCCGACACGTCGATCACGACCACGCGCTCGTGCACGTCCACCTGGGTTGCGGCGAGGCCCACGCCGGGCGCCGCGTACATGGTCTCGGCCATGTCCGCGACGAGACGGCGGATACGGTCGTTGACCGTTTCGACCGGCTTCGCAATCTTGTGCAGACGCTTGTCCGGGTAATTGAGGATGTTCAGTAAAGCCATGATCTTGAGTGTGATTTTAGGCGCCGCTGACCGTTGGAAGGTTCGCGTTGGCCGTTCGGCCAGGTTGTGAGCAAGTCGCATTGCGCCGAGGATTGATGGTGTCGAACCGGTTCGATTCAACGCGCCATATGCGCTAAACGACGAGCCCGCGCGGGTGGGCGCGGCGCTGTGGTTATTTCGGATGATGAAAATTTTAGCATGGCGCCCGCCTGCCCGCTGGCCCTGCAAGAGGAGCGACTCGCAATGCACACCTTGCCCGCAACCGATATTGAACTCGCCGCGTGGCTGCGGCTGTCGCTCGCACCGGGGCTGAAACCCGCGGCGCTGCGCTTGATGCTGAGCGCTTTTGGACTGCCGGAAGCGATTTTCAGTCAAGCGCCAGAAGTGCTTGCCGGAGTCGCCGGTGAAGCCGCGGCGCGCGCCGCGCTGGCGCCGACAGGTCCCGACTTCGACGCCCAACTGGACGCGGTGATCGCGTGGCGCGAACTGCCCGGCAATCAGGTGGTGACGCTCGACGACCCCGCGTACCCGCCGGCGCTGCTGACCATGCCCGATCCGCCGCCGCTGCTATATATAAAGGGTCGACTCGATCTGCTGCATACGCGAGCGGTCGCGCTGGTCGGTAGCCGCAGCGCGACGCCGCAAGGCGTCGAGGACGCTGAGCGTTTCGCGCGCGAACTGTCGGCGGCGGGTGTCACCATCGTGTCGGGGCTGGCGCACGGCATCGACGGTGCCGCGCATCGGGGTGGCCTGGAAGGCATCGGCGGCACGGTTGCCGTGATCGGCACCGGCGCGGATCTCGTGTACCCGGCCGCGCATCACGCTTTGGCGCGGCAGATTGCCGTGCAGGGCGCCATTCTCTCGGAATGGCCGCTCGGCACGCCCGCGCGCGCCGCCAATTTTCCGCAGCGTAATCGTTTGATCGCAGGGCTGGTCAGCGGCGTGCTGATCGTCGAAGCGGCGATGCGCTCCGGCTCGCTGATCACGGCGCGGCTCGCCAATGAGATGGGACGTGATATTTTCGCGTTGCCTGGTTCGATTCACGCGCCGTTGTCGCGCGGGTGTCATCGGATCATCAAGCAAGGCGCAAAGCTGGTGGAGACGCCCGATGAAGTGCTGGAGGAGCTGGGCTTTGCAAGGCGGCCGGCAGTCCGTGCTGCCCTGGCCTCAAAGCAGACAGTTCCATGGGAGGGCGCCGATTCGGGGAATGCGCCGGGGGTCGGAACTTCGGCAACGGTTCGGTCAGAATTGGCAGCGGCCCGATCCACCGGTGCGGATCCGTCAGAGGTGGTAACTGCGTACTCGTTTGGAGCGGTTTCAGCGGACTCGGCAGCAGCGCAGACATGCTCAGCGGCTTCCCCTGACTCAGTCGCGGTGCAAATAGCAGCAGCCGGGACTTCATTGGTATCGCCCGTGGCAACGACGCAGGCAACAGCAACGGCCACAGCCGGCTTTGCAGCAACAAAACCATCCGCGCCGCCCTCCAATCCTGTCAATTCCGAAGCGCGGCGACTCCTCGCAGCCCTCGGCCACTCGCCCACCACGCTTGAAATCCTGGCCACCCGCACCGAGATGGAGGACGCAGCCTTGCAAACCACCCTGCTGCAGCTGGAACTCGCCGGCCAGGTAACGGTGCTGCCCGGCGGCCGCTTCATGCGGGCCAACCACAGCCGACCCCGCGTTGATCGAGGTTGACCACCCTTCAGGATCGGCCATGCTACATTCGCGCCAAAGCCCCTGACAAAGTACGCAAGGAAACCACCACATGCCCGCGCTGAATCTCGACACCGACCAAGACCGGATCGCCGAGCGCGTCAACGAACCCGACACGCTGTTCGTTGCCTGCCTGTGCGCCGAGTGGTGCGGCACCTGTCGTGACTATCGGGACGCTTTCGACAAGCTGGCCGACCGGCACCCGGAAATCTGTTTCGCATGGATCGACATCGAAACCCATGCGGACCGCTTCGATGATCTGGATGTCGAGAATTTCCCGACCATCCTGATCGAAGACTCGGTCACGACACGCTTTTTCGGTACCGTTTTGCCACAGGCGTCGATTGTGGAGCGGATGTTGTCGGACCTGACTGCCGTGCCCGGCATCACCGGCGCGCCCAAGCTGCGGCCCGCGCTGACGGTCGCCTGAACGCGGCCCCGCCAGCGCTCGAGCCTTGCCGCAAGGGTGTGTTGGAAGCGGTACACAGCGTGTTTGCCGCAGCTTGCCCAATGGCTGAGCGCGCAATTATGATGGCGCGCTTTTATGGCACTTGACACGCCGCTTTCGCGCCGTGTGCTATAAAGCGGTCGTTAATGGGTCGCAAAGGTCGCAAACGAGGGTCGCGCGCTAATTTGGCGCACTCAAGGCCATCAACCCGGATCTACCAACCTCACATCGAGTCATGTCCAAAGCACTGATCATCGCCGAAAAGCCTTCCGTCGCGAACGATATCGCGCGCGCTTTGGGCGGCTTTACCAAGCATGACGAATACTACGAAAGCGACGACTACGTCCTTTCCTCGGCAGTCGGCCATCTGCTGGAAATTGCCGCGCCCGAAGACTATGAAGTCAAACGCGGCAAGTGGAGCTTCGCCAATCTGCCCGTCATTCCACCGCATTTCGATCTGAACCCGATCGCCAAGAGCGAGTCGCGCCTGAAGGTGCTGACCAAGCTGCTCAAGCGTAAGGATGTCGACCGTCTGATCAACGCATGCGACGCGGGGCGCGAGGGCGAGCTGATCTTCCGCCTGATCGCGCAGCACGCAAAGGCCAGGCAGCCGGTGCAGCGCCTGTGGCTGCAATCGATGACGGCCGGCGCGATCCGCGACGGCTTCGCCCGTCTGCGCAGCGACGAAGAGATGCAGCCGCTCGCCGATGCGGCGCGCTGCCGCTCGGAGGCGGACTGGCTGGTCGGCATCAACGGCACGCGGGCGATGACCGCGTTCAACAGCAAAGGCGGCGGCTTCTTCCTGACCACGGTCGGGCGGGTACAGACGCCGACGCTGTCGATCGTCGTCGAGCGTGAAGAGAAAATTCGCCGCTTCGTGCCGCGCGACTACTGGGAAGTGAAAGCGGAGTTCGTCTGCGCGGGCGGTTTCTACGAAGGCCGCTGGTTCGATCCGAAATTCAAGCGCGACGAGTTCGACCCGGAAAAGCGCGATTCGCGTCTGTGGGCGCTGCCCGCGGCCGAAACGATCGTCGCCGCCTGCCGCGGCCAGATCGGCACGGTGAGCGAAGAATCTAAGCCGTCCACGCAACTGTCGCCGGCACTGTTCGACCTGACCAGCTTGCAGCGCGAGGCCAACGGCCGCTTCGGGTTCTCGGCGAAGAACACCTTGGGCCTCGCCCAGGCGCTGTATGAAAAGCACAAGGTGCTGACCTATCCCCGGACCGACGCTCGCGCGCTGCCGGAAGACTATATGGAGACGGTCAAGCAGACGCTCGGCATGCTCAAGGAGAGCAACAACTATCTGCCGTTCGCCAAGCAGGTGCTCGACAAGGGCTGGGTGAAGCCGAACAGGCGCATCTTCGACAACTCGAAGATCAGCGACCACTTTGCAATCATCCCGACACTGCAAGCGCCGAAGAATCTGTCCGAGCCGGAGCAGAAGCTCTACGACCTCGTCGTGAAGCGCTTCTTGTCGGTGTTCTTCCCGGCCGCCGAATACCGGGTGACGACGCGCATCACGGAAGTGGTCGGCCATCACTTCAAGACCGAAGGCAAAGTGCTGGTCGAACCGGGCTGGCTGCAGGTCTACGGCCGCGAAATCAGCGGCGAAGACGCGAACCTCGTGCCGGTACAGAAGGACGAGAAGGTCAAGACCGACAAGATCGCCGCCCAGCAGCTGGTGACGAAGCCGCCCGCCCGCTACAACGAAGCGACCTTGCTGTCGGCAATGGAAGGCGCAGGCAAGCTCGTCGAAGACGACGAGTTGCGCGAAGCGATGGCGGCCAAGGGGCTGGGCACGCCGGCCACGCGCGCCGCCATCATCGAGGGTCTGCTTGGCGAAAAGTATCTGATCCGCGAAGGCCGCGATCTGATTCCGACCGCCAAGGCTTTCCAGCTGATGACGCTGCTACGCGGCCTCGGCGTGAAGGAACTGACCGCACCGGAATTGACCGGCGAGTGGGAATACAAGCTCTCGCAGATGGAACGCGGCAACCTGCCGCGCGACGCGTTCATGCAGGAAATTGCCCGCATGACGCAGACCATCGTCAAGCGCGCGAAGGAATACGATTCCGACACGATCCCCGGCGATTACGCGACGTTGCAGACGTCGTGTCCGAACTGCGGCGGTCAGGTGAAGGAAAACTATCGGCGCTTCGCCTGCTCGAAATGCGAGTTCTCGATTTCGAAGATTCCAGGCGGACGCCAGTTTGAAATTCCAGAAGTCGAAGAGCTGTTGCTGAACAAGACGATCGGACCGCTGTCGGGTTTCCGCAGCAAGATGGGCCGACCGTTCTCGGCAATCCTGAAGCTCTCGTTGGACGACGAGATCAAGAACTACAAGCTCGAATTCGACTTCGGCCAGGATGCGGGCGGTGAGGACGGCGAACCGCCTGACTTCTCCGATCAGCAACCGGTGGGCGCGTGTCCGAAGTGCAAGGCTCGCGTGTTCGAACACGGCATGAGCTACGTCTGCGAGAACTCGGTCGCCAACCCGAAGACTTGCGACTTCCGCTCGGGCAAGGTGATCCTGCAGCAGGAAATTGCCCGCGAACAGATGGCAAAGCTGCTCGAAGAAGGCCGCACGGACCTGCTGACGAACTTCAAGTCGTCGCGCACGGGCCGTAACTTCAAGGCTTTCCTCGTCAAGCAGAACGACGGCAAGATCGGCTTCGAATTCGAAAAGAAGGAGCCGTCGGCGAAGACCGCGGCCGCTAAATCGGCCGCCAAGGCAGCGCCGGAGTCGGAGTCGGATGACGGAGAAACGGCGGTGGCGGTGAAGGCCGCGCCGGCGGCCAAGAAGGCAGCGGCGAAGAAGGCACCCGCGACCAAGACCGTAGCGGCCAAGAAAGCGCCCGCCAAGAAAACGGTGGCGCGTAAAACCGGCTCTTAATTTGGGCTGACGGCAGGCCGGAGGGCTATTCGCTTCCGGCCACAACGCCATTCGCACTTGCCATGAAAAAAGGCACAGTCACTTCAAGTGACTGTGCCTTTTTTGCTTTCAGGCCATACGCCTGCATTGCTGGCTTTATCGCTCCAACACTTACAGCGGCGACAAAGCCGTCGGCCGGGCGCGACTCGTCGTCTTTGCCAGAGTCTTCGGCACCGGCGACAGCTCGCTATCCAGCAGCCGCGACAGCGGCTCAGCCCCGTCGAACGCCTCCGGCGGCATGGAGTCAGCAGAATCGAACGCCGCCGACGTGGCGGGCCGCTCGAGGCCGTCCTTGATCCACTGTTCACCGAGCAGGCTGTTCGGCGTCTGGTTGAAGTGCTCGACCAGATGATCGATGAACGTGCGCACCTTCGCCGGCAAGTGACGGCGGCTCGGATACGCGATGTTGATCTCGACCTGCGGCAAGCGGTAATCGCCGAGCAGACGCACGAGCCTGCCGCGCGTCATGTCGCGGCCAATCAGGTAGCTCGGCAGGATCGCGATACCCATGCCGAGCAACGCAAACTGCCGCAGCATTTCCGTGTTGTTCGCCACGATCACGTTCGACGGACGCACGCGCACTTCGCCTTCCGGCCCCGTGAACACACGCTCGTCGCCCCAGTACTCGGACGGCAGGCTCAGGCACGGATGCTCCAGCAAGTGCTCGGGACGCGTGGGCGTGCCGTGCTTCTCCAGATAGGCCGGCGTCGTGCAGACGGTCATGCAACCGGTTGTCAGACGTCGCGTGACGATGCTTGCGCTGCGCATTTGCCGCGCGATCACCACGCCGACATCGAAACCTTCTTCGACCAGATCGACCTGGCGGTCGACCAGCGTGACATCGGGGATAACTTTCGGATAGCGCTCCGCGTACGTTTGAAGCACGGGGGCGAGGTTATGCAGGCCGAACACGACCGGTGCGACTATCCGCAACGTGCCGACGGGTTCGTGATTGCGCGCGACCACCATCTGTTCGACGTCTTCCAGTTCGTCCAGAATCTGGCGCGCGCGCTCGAGATACACCTGGCCGGATTCGGTCAGAGACAAGCTGCGGGTCGTGCGATTGAGCAGCCGCGTACCAAGACGGCCTTCGAGGTCGGCAACGTGACGGGTGGCAACTGCGTTGGAAATATCCATCGCGCTTGCAGCGCGGGCAAAACTGCCGAGATCCGCCACTCTGACGAAAACTCGCATCGACTGCAAATGATCCATAGGACAACTCCTGCCTTGTTACTGCTTCCTGACAATTAGTGAAAACCAGTGAAGCGAACTTGGAATTCTCCTACGACTCGCGAAATTGTGCAGAAGTTGCCCGCGAAACCCGAAATATTGCCAATTTTCATGCGACTGTATTCCCCAATGTAGGGCATGACCGTCGATTGTTCCTCGAAACGAAACAATATGCGGCGGCGCAGCTTGCACTGTGTTTTTTGTTCGAACAGATGTAAAGGTCACCCCGGCATTGCGGAATTAGAAAAAATCTCTATCGGGGGACTGACCACAAAAGAAAAGCCGCCCGAAGGCGGCCTTCCATTCGAAGTGAACACTCACATGGCTAAACAGCGAGTTTTCCTTCGAGCGTGCGTTTGGCCTGCGACAAAGCGGGCGGCAAACCTTGTTGCAATGTGTCAAACAGCTCGGCATGCAGTGCGAGTTCGTCGCGCCACGCAGCGGCGTCGACGGAAATCACCTGCTCGAACTGCTCGCGACTGAAGTTCAGGCCGCTCCAGTCGATGTCCTCGTAGTGCGGTGACACGCCGAACGCATGCTCCTCGCCTTGCGCCGTGCCTTCAATCCGGCCGACCATCCAGCTCAATACGCGCATGTTCTCGCCGAAACCCGGCCAGACGAATTTGCCGTCCGCACCCTTGCGGAACCAGTTGACGCAGAAGATTTTCGGCAGCTTCGCGTTCAGTTTTTGCAGACGCTCCCCCGTTTTCAGCCAGTGACCGAAGTAGTCGCTCATGTTGTAGCCGCAGAACGGCAGCATCGCGAACGGGTCGCGGCGCACCACGCCCTGCTGGCCGGCTGCGGCGGCGGTGGTTTCGGAGCCCATGGTCGCCGCCATGTAGACGCCCTCGACCCAGTTACGCGCTTCGGTGACGAGCGGCACGGTGGTGGAACGGCGGCCGCCGAAGATGAACGCGTCGATCGCGACGCCCGCCGGGTTTTCCCAGTCAGCGTCGATCGACGGACATTGCGAGGCCGGCGCCGTGAAGCGCGCGTTCGGGTGCGCCGCCTTGCGTCCGCTCTCCTTCGCGCTGGCCGGCGTCCAGTCCTTGCCCTGCCAGTCGATCAGGTGCGCGGGCGGTTCGTCGGTCATGCCTTCCCACCAGACGTCGCCGTCGTCGGTCAGCGCGACGTTCGTGAAGATCACGTTTTCTTTCAGCGTGGCCATCGCGTTGAAATTGGTCTTCTCGCTCGTGCCTGGCGCGACGCCGAAATAGCCGGCTTCGGGATTGATCGCGTACAGGCGGCCGTCCTTGCCCGGTTTGATCCAGGCGATATCGTCGCCGATCGTGGAGATTTTCCAGCCGTTCAGGCCTTCCGGCGGGATCAGCATCGCGAAGTTGGTCTTGCCGCATGCCGACGGGAACGCCGCTGCGACGTGAAGCTTGCGGCCTTCCGGCGAGGTCACGCCGAGAATCAGCATGTGCTCGGCGAGCCAGCCTTCGGCGCGGCCCATGGTCGACGCGATACGCAGCGCGAAGCACTTTTTGCCGAGCAGCGCATTGCCGCCATAGCCCGAGCCGTAGCTCCAGATTTCGCGCGATTCGGGAAAATGGACGATGTACTTGGTTTTGTTGCAAGGCCACGGCACATCTTTCTCACCCGCGACGAGCGGCGCGCCGACCGAATGGACGCACGGGACGAACTCGCCGTCTTCGCCCAGCACGTCGTACACCTGGCGGCCCATGCGCGTCATGATGCGCATGTTGGTCACCACGTAAGGGCTGTCGCTCAACTCGACGCCAATGTGCGCGATCGGCGAACCGAGCGGGCCCATCGAAAACGGCACCACGTACATCGTGCGGCCGCGCATCGCGCCTTCGAACAGGCCGTCGAGCGTGGTGCGCATTTCAGCCGGGGCGATCCAGTTGTTGGTGGGACCGGCATCTTCCGCGCGCTGCGAGCAGATGAAGGTACGATCCTCGACGCGCGCCACATCGGAAGGATCGGACCATGCCAGGTAAGAATTGGGACGTTTCGCCGGATTGAGTTTCTTGAGGGTGCCCGCTTCGACCATCTGCGTGCAAAGGCGGTCGTACTCGTCTTTTGAGCCGTCGCACCAGACGATCCTGTCCGGCTTGGTCATCGCGGCAACCCGCTGGACCCAGGCGATCAGTTTTCGGTGCTTGACCCACACGGGCGCCTCAATGGTGGGCTGTCCTTCGAATGAGGGAAGATTCATCGACCTGTCTCCGTTTTGATAGCAATAGAAAAACGGTACAAGCCCGGCGACGCTGCATGCGAGAGGCATTCAATTCATCACGCCGAGGTTTCGACCACCCCGACGCGCACTTGCGCAGGTCATCCTGGGCCATCCAGCCTGCCGAGCGGAGGCGCCCTGCTGACGGGGCTTCTGCAACCGTCTGTAAAGCGGCTTGCCTCAACACGCAACAAACTGCTAAAAACGATCTCAATTTGCCTCACCGTGGCGCTGCCGTACTTTGCAGCAGTTTCTACGGTAAGACATCCAGCCAGACCGGCATGTGACCTAAGTCACATGGTGGGACAGTCAGCATAACACTCCGTTCCGCACCGCCATGGTGCGCCGCAAGACACATACCATGAAGATTGCCATCCTCGACGATTACCAGGACGCCGTTCGTAAGCTCGACTGCTTTCAATTGCTGGTCGACCACGAAGTCAAAGTTTTCAACAACACGGTCCGCGGTCTCGGCCAACTGGCAAGCCGTCTTTCCGAAGTCGACGCGCTCGTCCTGATTCGCGAACGTACCCGCATCAACTCGCAACTGCTCGACAAGTTGCCGCGTTTGCGCATGATCAGCCAGACCGGCAAAGTGTCGAGCCACATCGATCTCGCGGCGTGTACCGAACGCGGCGTCGCCGTGCTGGAAGGCACCGGCTCGCCGATCGCGCCGGCCGAGTTGACGTGGGCTCTCATCATGGCGGCGCAGCGCCGCATTCCGCAATACGTAGCTAACCTTAAGCAAGGAGCCTGGCAGCAGTCCGGTCTGAAGACGTCGGCGCTGCCGCCGAATTTCGGCTTGGGACAGGTGTTGCGCGGTCAGACGTTGGGGATTTGGGGTTATGGCAAGATCGGCCGCATCGTGGCCGGCTACGGCAAAGCGTTCGGGATGAACGTGCTGATCTGGGGCCGCGAGCATTCACGTGAAGCTGCTCGTGCCGACGGTTATGCCGTGGCCGAGAGCCGCGACGCGCTGTTCGAGCAGAGCGATGTGCTATCTCTGCATTTGCGTCTGCATGACGACACGCGCGGCATCGTCAAGCAGGAAGACTTGATGCGCATGAAGCCGACCGCGTTGCTCGTGAACACGAGCCGGGCCGAACTGCTCGACGAAAACGCGCTGGTGAATGCGCTGTCGCACAACCGTCCGGGGATGGTGGCGATCGACGTCTACGAAAGCGAGCCGATTCTGCAAGGCTACAGCCTGCTGCGGATGGAAAACGTGATCTGCACGCCGCACATCGGCTATGTGGAACGCGAGAGCTACGAGCAGTATTTCACCGCGGCGTTCAAGAACATTCTGGCTTTCGACGCCGGCGATACGGCCAGCGTGGCGAACCCGGAAGCGTTGCAGGGCGGGCGTCGGCGGTAAGTTCGGGCGCTGGGCTGGCTTGCGGCGACGCTTGCCGGCGGCCAGCCAGGGCGCTGTCTTCCGCGTGTTAATCCGCGCAACGAGTCTTGTTGGCGTGCGGCTCGCGGCGGGCCGCGCCCATTGCGGTGTCAGAAGTCCACGCCGCCCCTCACCTCAGCGCGCTTCGTGCGCGCCAGCCTCCAGCAGATCGGGCACGCGCTCGAGAAAGCTCTCGCCATCGGCACGGCCGAGGTTGTACGCGTGCACCATCTGCGAAGGACTCGTGTAATCCCAGCTCGAAATCGGCACCTTGCGCGACGGCTGCACATAGAGCCGTTGCTGCACCCCATGCGGCACGACGAACATCTGCGGCCGCGGATAAAGACGCGTGACCATCACCAGCACGTTGCCGGGCGCGTCGGCGTCGAGCGCGCCGACCGGCACGTTGTCGACCATCCCGCCGTCCAGCACCGGCCGGCCGTTGCGCCGCAGAACCGGTGTGAACGGCGGCGTACTCGATGATTGCAGGATCAGATCCGCAAGATCCTCGACGCTCGCGCAGTCCTGCGCGCGCACGAATTCCGGATGAAAGCCGAGCGTCTGACCCAGCGTCGGATGCAGCGTCTTGCGCACGTATTTTTCGATGTTGTACGCGATCAGACCCGCGGCGACTGCACTACGCGCACCGAGCCAGCGCGGCAGATGCGACACGCCGATGCGGATTTCCGGCGCATCGGCGAGCGTCGAAAACTTCTCGCCGTAGATGTCGAGCAGCGCCTGCCGGTAGATCCGGTAATGCGGAAACACCGACTCGCCGCGCAGCAGGTTGCCCCAGTAGGCGTTGCGGGTGTTGTGACGCAGCGCGTCCTGGTAATAGCGCATTACCCAGTCGGAATCGCGCGTGTAGAGCATGCAAGCGGTGGCGGCGCCGGCCGAAATGCCGGTGATGACGCGCGGCCGGACATGTAGCTCGGGCTGCACCACATCCCAAAACCCCGCCTGCCACCAGCAGCGATTGCCGCCGCCGGCGAATACGACCTGATCGAACATCCTGGCTTTTTCCTCAAATGCGGCTTGCCGCCCGTTCTAGTCGAGCAGCGCGTAGGTGGTGGTCGCGTGGACGGCCATGTTGCCGGTTTCATCGAACAGTTCGACTTCGCCGAACACCAGATTGCGGCCCATGCGCAGCACGCGCGCGGTGATCAGCACGTCGCCCTTGCGAACCGCGCGCATGAAGTTGATGTTCAGCGATACCGTGCTCATCGGCTTGAAGCCGCCGAGCGCCGCCGAAATGGCGACGATCATCGCCGTGTCGGCGGCTGCCATGAACACCTGCCCGCAGATTACGCCGCCGGAATGGCGCAGGCCGCCGGAAAACGGCAGGCGCAGCGTCGCGCTTTCTTCGTCGGCCTTGACCGGGGTCAGCGTGAGTGCACGGACCCAAGGCGCGAGGATGCGGTTGAGTAACTCGATAGTCTCTTTGTCATCCATGGCAGTTCCCGGTCGAAAGCCGCATGACGCTTCACGCGGCGAGGTGTCCGCGACATCATACCGGGACGATGAAGGCCGCGCCTTTTTCACGATCGCGGCGCTATCGAGAGATGGCTCGAACTGGCCGACGTAAATGTTTTTAAGAAATCTGCTAAAGGGGCTTGGCAAGCTCAAAAAGTTACTGCATAATTTCCCTTCTGTTGGGGGCGTTAGCTCAGTTGGTAGAGCAGCGGACTCTTAATCCGTAGGTCGAGTGTTCGAGTCACTCACGCCCCACCACCGAATTTTGCAGTTGAAAATCAAGCACTTGCGAGCGATCGCAGTGCTTTTTTTTCGTCTATAGCCAACGCGTGGCGGCGTCAAAAACTGGCCTTTGCCGGAAATCTGCCGGAATTCGAGAATCCAGACCAAGCATTCAAAAAAAATCTCTGGAGCTTGAAATGGCATACATCAGTCAGCGGGGCATCTATTGGCGCGCCGAAATCCGCCGCCGGGGCTACAAGCCTGTCTACCGTACGTTCGATACAAAACATCAAGCGCAGCAATGGGCTCGTCGATTAGAAGGAGAGATGGACTCTGGTCTGTACTTCGATCGGTCGGAGTCCGAGCGCACCACCTTGCGCGAAGCACTTGGGCGTTACCAACGCGAAATCGTCCCAGAGAAGCGCCATCCATACCAAGAGAACCGTCGCATTCAACGGTGGCTTGATCAGGACTTATCCCATCGCACTCTCGCCGGCTTGCGCGGCGCCGACTTTGCGAAGTATCGCGACCAGCGCCGTGCCGCCGGCAGAGCAGAAAACACTATCCGGCTCGAACTGCAGATCATCAGCCATCTTTTTGAGGTTGCGCGGAAGGAATGGGGAATGGAGGGTTTGATGAATCCGTTAAACAACATTCGCAAGCCCTCCGGTAGCCTGGCGCGCGACCGACGCCTACGCCTCGGCGAGTTCGAAAAACTACACGGGCTATTGTCGGCCAGCGGAAACCCGTGGGCCGCCCCGGCGTTCGAACTCGTCATCGAGACGAGCTTGCGTCAAAGCGCGCTGTTCAGCGTGCGATGGGAGTGGCTCGATCTGGATAGTCGCATGCTCAGGTTTCCACCTGACGCACGTGGTGCTGACAACAAAGGCATACCAGCCGCGCTACCGCTTTCCCGCCGCGCGATCAACATATTTCGTCACCTGGCAGCAATCGCCGAGGGCGCCGACGTAAGAATCATTCGCTCGCAACACGGCCCAGGAAACATCGCCCCCGCGAAACTCCGTGGACGGATATTCGGTACAACCTCGAACGCAGTAATTTGTGTCTGGAAAAGAGTCATTCAAACTGCCAGCATCGAGGATCCCGAGCTAAAAACGCTGCGCTGGCATGACTTGCGGCATGAAGCAGCCTCACGGTTGTTTGAAAAGGGTTTGCACCCGATGGAGGTCGCCTCGATAACAGGCCACCGCAGCATGCAGATGTTAAAACGATATACGCACCTCAACCCCGAAAGCCTGCTTGCTCGTCTAGGCTAAGAAAATCCACACGAAAAAAGCTGCGGCGATGCTGAGCCGCCGCTATACCTGTTTGAGGTTGCAATTTAGTTTCCTTGTTCCGCGCGCCGCAAGCGTCGTCAATGACGTCGTTGGGTGGCATCCTTCTGATTGCATTCAGGCACCCGTGGCATCGTCACCGGAAACAATAAGTACTTCACGCTCTCACCTCAGCGTGTGAAGGAACTCGGCCTGCGCCGCAATGAGCTGCTGCGCCTCTCACCGCCGGGAAGCTCCCATCTGCGTGGTCTCTCGCTCACCAGCGCCATGCTTACCAAGCTGGGCCGAGAAGGTAACGCTATCCAGGGATAATGACCTGCGACCGCGCACGAGGTACGGTCAGAACAGATTTACGAAACGGCGGACATCATGGACCCGGCAGCAAACCATCAGCCCGTCCATCACTATGTGACGATTGCGCAGTTCTGCGAGCGCTTCGGCATCAGCCGCGCGTTCTACTACAAGTTGCGCGACGCAGGCGATGGTCCCGATGAACTACGCATGGGCTCGCGCAAGGTCATCATCGCGAGTGACGATCTTGCAACGTGGGAAAAGAAACGGACGAAACTCAGCACGTCATAGCGCTAGCTGGTCGATTGGCGTCGGCTGGCTTTCCGCGAACTGCTAAACTCACGGACGCGTGAGACTGTCCGGCGAGTGACGCTCTCTGCGGACCTGCTCAATAACCGTTTTTATAAATCAGCAATCGCATGCGACGCGCCCCAATTCCTGTCGAGGACATAACAATATCAAATCCGAAACTCTATAAGGATTTGCGCACAAAACAAGAAGCCCGGATCTTTCCATATTATGCGGGATTCTCGAATTCCTTTGTTCACGATTTGTTAACGTCGTTGGAGCTTCGACCGGAATCGATCATTTTTGATCCGTGGAACGGAAGTGGCACAACAACGCAGTCTGCGCTGGACTTGGGCCATCGTGCGATTGGATTCGATTTGAATCCTGCAATGGTTGTGGTCGCGAAAGCACGCATGCTTTCGCCGCTCGATCATCCGAGCTTACCTTGGCATCGAGGTCGACGATGCGCTTGAGATGGCGGAACAGACGGAAGTTTAAATGGAGCCGCCGGACGGCGATCGGCCATTGGTCGCTGTCCGGCCAGTTACGGTCGCCCGGTCCAGCGCTCAGACGGACATTCAAGTGTCTGTTCCACCCAGACGTCGGCCCCTCGCCCATCGGCCCTGCCGGTCCAAGTGATCTTGAGGATTGTTCGGCGGTTCAACCCTTTCCGCAAACGTGGAAGCGGCCCGCACCGCTAATCCGGATGCTATGCGACGGCATGCAACTCCGTCAGCCCAAGCTCGGGAGGAATGTCGGCCGGGCGTTGCAGTTCCGCTGCTCGGACGGCACCCCGTCCGCCATATTGCAGCAGAACCCCAAGTACGTTCTCACGGACAAGCCGCGCATTCCGCGTAGTACCGATTCGGTGCCGGAAAGACTCCGGTCAACACTTCGATCAGGAATGGACCGTCAAATCGCGACGCCTCGTTCAGCGCATCTCCCAGGTCATCGAGGCGGTCGACCATGCGCGCCGCGACGCCGATCGAAGCGGCAAAAGCTCTCCAGTCATGACACGGGAGCTTGCTGAACTGCTCCGGAATGGAGCCGTTTCTGATCGCATCAATATGGACCGCGCCGTGCGCAGAATTGTTCAGCACGACGTAAAGTATCTTCACCCTGTATCGGGCCGCGGTCTGAATCTCCGTTCCGTGCATCAGCATGCATCCGTCTCCGGTCACCACTACACACGGGCGCTCCGGCGCGGCAAGCTTGATACCGATCCCGGCGGCGATTGCCCAACCCATCGGCGCGAGGGAGCTGGATGAAAAATAGTTGCCAATGCCCGACGAGAGCCAGTAGTGGGCCATGAATATCCGGTGAGCGCCGGAATCCACGACAACGTTGGTGTCCTGCGGCAGGAGTTCGCACAAGCGCTTGACGATGTCTCCTGGATAAAGCGATATATCGCCGCCTGCCCCCCGAACACCGGTTTGCTCGAACTGATGGTCGTACAAAGGGGTCTGGTGAACCTCGGCGATCCATGCATTTCTTCTTGCCAACACCGTGTGAAAGTCGGCGCTGTGGTCCGTGTCCATCTGGGACAGCAGGCGGAATGTGGCACCAATTCCGGAGAAAATTCTGCCGCATGCGACATGCCCCATCGCGGGCGCGTCGAAGCTGTCGTCGAAGATGATCAAGTCCTTCCGGGCAGTCAGCTTCTCGGTCCAATTCATGCTATCGCGCTGATTCAAATCGCTGCCAAACACAACGAGGGCGTCGAGCTCGTCCGAGTTGATCACGCGGACGGCCCGCGAGTGGCCCGAGAATCCGTACACGCCGAGCGAAAGGATATGATCCTCAGGAAACGCGCCCTTTCCAGACAGGGTGGTCGCAACGGGTATGCGAAATTTTTCGGCCACGTCGAGCAGGACCTTTGCAGTTTCCGCGTCATTGCCGCGGCTGCCGATCAGAAAAGCGACTCTCTTCGATTTAAGCAAATACTGGTGGCACAAGGTATCCAACGCCGCGCGATCCGCTGGAACCTCGCATGCATTGAACACATCATGATCGTATGATTTCCGTGATATGTCCTGACCGGACAGAACTTCCTGCTGTTGAACATCAACAGGAATGCTGATGAAAGATTGCGCCCGACGCATCCAGTTCAGACCGTCTGTCGCACGGCGCATTTCGGCTTGAAGATTGTCCTTGTTCTTAAGTTCGATAACATTTACCACTAGGCTTCTAACTACGCCACTTTCGAAAATGCCACTCAGAGTAGCATCCTGGAACGCGCCTTTGCCCTCCACGCGCGACGAGACACCGCCGGCAATATAGAGCATGGGAATCCGGTCTGCGCGAGCGGCTGCCATACCCGGTACGAAATTCATGGTACCTGGTCCGGAAATCCCCACGCATACGCCAAATTTCCGGCTGGCCCGCGCATATCCGTCGGCCATAAAAGCACTGCTGGTCTCATGAGCGCAGACGATTCCGCGAATCGACGGCGATTTGTCGATCGCATCCAGCAGCGGATAGATCATCTTTCCCGGGACCAAAAAAACGTGGTCGATTTTTGCAACTTCCAACGACTTCACGACCGTTTTCGATACGTTCAATGGAGCGTGTGATTCCATATTTTTGAGTGCGATCCGAGCAGAAACCGTTAATCGGATCTCACTATCTCTCATCCGCTCGTCGCGTGTGGCCCTGGAAAGGGCGAAGTGACGAGGCCGGCGACAACCAGCATGTGGAGACAGCGAGAGGCCTTGAACGCGCTGCACGCCAGTTGCAGTCGCGTCTCGTGCTGCTTCATCGAGCCCGCGTGGAACGGGCCCGTGTCTCCATCCGTGAGTAGTCGCGTCCCCGGCTACAACGTCGCTCGCATGCACTGCCCCAATGGCTGAGGCGGGACCTGCGAGGTGTTATCGATCATGCGGCGCGCGTGGATCGCGAACCTCGCTCCGTTCGACTACAGTTTGTCGGTCGGGCTTGAATAATGCTCGGATCCGTTCAGAATGTCTGCCAGTCGAGACTCTCACTGGCGCTGGTCGTAACCGAGGTACTCCCACTAGCTGTATGGACTGGCGTCGTGATGGGCTTTGTCAACGTGGCGGGAGAGGACGCCTCAATTTTCGGAGTCGCCCGACGTGGATCGTTCCGGCGTGTATTCGGTCCTGGCGCAAGTACTCGCCTGTCGTCGACCTTGAAGAAGGCCACCGCTTCACGCAGGCTCTGGGCCTGCTGCGCCATCGACTGGGCCGCTGCCGAGGCTTCTTCCACCAGCGCGGCATTCTGCTGGGTTACCTGATCCATCTGGTTGACCGCCTGATTGACCTGCTCGATGCCGGTGCTCTGTTCCTGCGACGCCGACGAGATTTCGCCCACGATGTCGGTTACGCGCTTCACCGATACGACGATCTCATTGATCGTACCGCCCGCGCGCTCGACAAGGGTCGAACCTGCCTCCACCCGGCCGACCGAGTCCGCGATCAGATCCTTGATTTCTTTTGCGGCGCTGGCGCTGCGCTGGGCGAGCGCGCGGACTTCACCGGCGACGACAGCAAAGCCCCGTCCCTGTTCGCCGGCGCGCGCCGCCTCGACTGCGGCGTTGAGCGCGAGGATGTTGGTCTGGAAGGCAATTCCCTCGATCACACTGATGATCTCGGACATTTTGGTTGAACTTGCGGAGATCTCGCGCATCGTCTCCACCACCTGCCCGACGACTTCGCCGCCTTGCTGCGCGATGCTGGAGGCCGTGCCGGCGAGGGTTGCTGCCTGCTTCGCGTTGTCCGTGTTGTGACGGACTGCGGCGGTCAGTTCTTCTATGCTGGAGGCGGTTTCTTCGAGCGAAGCTGCCTGCTCCTCCGTACGGCTCGATAGATCCAGATTCCCTTGCGCGATCTGCGCACTCGCGGTCGCCACCCCTTCGGCGTTCTCGCGGACTTCCGTCACGACCTGCAACAGGGCATCGCGCATCGCCTTCAGCGATGCCATGAGGCTGTTCGTGTCGCCGGGCCGGAGATCGATGTTTATGCTGAGATCGCCCGCTGCCACGCTTCTGGCCAGGTTGGCGGCTGTCGCCGGCTCGGTCCCCAACTGGCGTGTCAGACTGCGCGCCATCCACATGCCGATTCCCACACTGATCAATACAGACAAGGCCACCAGAACAAGCATCAGATTGCGGCCGTCGTCGTACACCTTGTCGTTAGATCCGGCCGTTCTTTGTGCGTCGCCCTGTTTCACATCAACCAGAGTGCCCATTAGAACCAGGGTCTTGAAACCCTTCTTATGGTATTCGCCCAACAGATAATCTGTCAGGCCACCTTGATCCTGTAGCCCGGCGGCGCTAATCCTGCCTTTCATTTCATCGAAGGCCTGAATGTAGTCGTGCCAACTCTGATCGAGATCGGCAAAGGTAGCCTTCCCTTTCTCGGTATAGACGAGGGGCTCAGCCTGGTTGAGGTGCTCACGCGCCGAGGCCAGGGCTTTTTCAGCCTGGGCCAGAGAGCCGGCCCGCTTCTCGGCAGTGGACGCCAGAATGGCATTGCGTAGATATGTACCGACTCTCAGCACATCGGCGTTCGCCTGCTGGATGAGGTTAAGCCCCACGAGATCCAATCGATAGGTCGTGTCTGCGTTTGCGCTGATTTGTGCCATGTTGCGGACACCGATCACGCTGACGATGGCACTGATGGCCGATACCAGGATAAAGGCGCTGATTAGTTTGGCGCCGAGTTTCATATTGCCGATATTCATAGCTCGCTTCGTCGATGTGAAAAAAACGGAACAGAGAAATAGATCGAGCAACGCCCGCGCGTCGCCAGATAGTCGGCAATGCCGGTCGCGATGTACTTTTGCGCATGTGTCTCGGCTAAGGTGGCCGAGACACATGCGCGGAGGTTTACCCCCATCTGCAGGCTTCTGCACACGCTAGTCAACCCGTAGCCGCGGAACCGGGCGAGCGGGCGTTTTCACCGCGTATCTCGAGGAGTCGGCAGACACCCGCTCCGACGGGAATAACCATGGCTGCTGGAAGGCACGGGACGAGCCGGGTAGCCCCTAGCCCTTCAGACATTGCATGGCTAATCTTCCCTTTGCGTTTGACGTCCGGCCGCACATCCAGACGGCCGGCCCGGGATGCGACAGGTGCTTCATGTATAGGGTTAACGGCAGCAAGAACACTTTCTTCATACTAAATATCGTTACAGGCAGATTCCCTTCATCCTTATGCTTTCATGTTGTTTCTTCGTAAGGTAAAGGGTGGCGGCGAATGCCGCAGGTCAAGCGACTGCAAACGGCCATTGACTTGGCGCCGGACGCAACGGCTCGAGTGGATTGGCTACGGAAATCGACGGTGCGTTCTGACTGGCAATCGCCCTCGGCGACCGGACTTCCGTGTGCGGCCAATAGTTGCTCTTCGCGTAATGCGAAAACCCGTCATTCCAATGACTGCTTCACATCGGTTACGGAAGCTCGAGGCTGATTCGCTTGCGATTGCTGGTCCATCGAGCTCCAGATCGGAATCAGCTCCTTGATTTGCCGCGCTGGCCAGCAACGCTTTTGGAGGATTTCAGTGTCGAAATATGGAATATTGGAAACGGGCGGCCCAACGCGCGACAAGGCATCGATCGTTTTGCGTCATCTCGCGAATAGCTTCGCTTTGCGCCAAGTTGCAAATGCGCCTTTGACGAAAGCATTACCAGCCTTGTCGGCGAGCGCGTATGCCTGCTGTTCGGTCATCCAGTACCGCTGGCTAGCTGCATCGTACTGGAGACAGCCAGAAGCGGCGAGATCGTCCAGCCACTCGCGCACGCAGCACAATTCTGTTTTGGTTGTGTTTGCAAGCTCGTTTGCTGACGACGGATTGTCAGCAAGCGCTGCATAGAGTGCCAGTCTGTTGCTGGCATCTATCGTGGACGCGTATATGACCGGTTCACGACGATGATGAATTGCGCTGTAGAACTTGGCAAGCATCCCGATATAAATAGCCATGGTGCCTCCTGACCTTGCGTAGTTGCAAAGACGGGGTCGACGGAACGGTCCACTGGATCAGTCGAATCGCGGCGGTCGGATCGGGGACATGAAGAGTCGGATGGCGCCAGTGTGCCGCCCCGACTGAAACGAGAAAAGCTAACTTTTCTAATTTCAATTAAGGAACGCTAATGGGTTGCCGCGTGTCGCAGTGTGACCCGACGCGCTTTGCCTAGTGCCGAACAGAAGGGAACAATTGCAGGCAGTGTCCATGTCCGAGTTGCACTGACGGCAAAGACCGACGAGACTCGCCGGACGAGGCCGCGCGGCTCAAATGGCCGTTTCTGTTTGTAGGATAGGGGTAGGAAACGGCGATCGCCGTCCCCTCCCTCCGAACCCGGTGTGCAGTTTTCCCGCGACGGGCTCTCCAGTCAGTTGTTTCCACATCGGGATTGGCGCGCCAATCGAAAGGCCTCGGACATCGTGAACAGCCCAAGATTAGCGAAGAAGCCCGTAGAGCACCGCCTTGTTGTACCAGGCGATCGCACTGATCGCAGCGGGCAGCGTGAAGACGACGTGGTAATACTCCACGGGCAGCAGGTCGGCCTGACGTGCCTCGAGCCACCGGTGTGCGGCGCTCGCCTGGCACCTTGGACAATGTCTATTACGACACGAGTTATAGGCGATCTCCACCTTTGCGCAGCCGGAACAGCGCAACACATGTCCACCCAGCGCCGCGCTGCGGCACTGTTCGATGGCCGACATGACCTTCAGCTGGGCGTAAGGCCGACACCGCGACACATCAGTGCATCATCGCGCGCCGGAGCGGCGGCCGCAGCACAGCGGATACTGCAAAACTTGTCCGATGCTGTCAAAGCCAGGTCACGTGCGTCTGGACGGTGGCTCAACAGACAACACTGCGTAGCGCATTGCCCCGCTATTGCGACACAACATTGGTTGAAATCGCACACCAAGTTACAGCTTTCCTTGAAATTTCCGACGCAGTAGACACAACTTTAGTTTTGTTCATTGGCTTGGGCCCCCAGGTCGTCTTCGTTAGTGCGGATCCTGGCGTGCGTCCACGCTGCCTTCGCCAGCATTCCGGCCCCCTTCCAGAATCCCATCTCACAAGATCCTGACCGAGCGCACCGGCGTGCAAATCTATTTCGCCGATCCGCACAGTCCATGGCGGCGCGGCTCGAACGAGAACACCAACGGCTTGCTGCGCCAATACATGCCCAAGGGTTCGGACCTGTCGATCTACTCGCAGGAAGAGCTCGACGCCATCGTGCTGTCGCTCAATACGCGGCCCCGGCAAACCCTCGGTTGGAAAACGCCGCTTGCCGTTTATACCGAGCACATGGCCCGGTTACAATTGCAGGCCGATTCAACTCATTAAGTCCGTGTTGTAGTTGGTCCTTCAGACCGCCTTCCCATTTTTCCATTTCCAAGCCACTTCTGTCGTCAATATTGGCGACTGCTGATTAACACGGCCGCGCGTCTGGACGGGCCGCCGCCTTTCATGGATCACCCAACACCATGCCAAAAACGCTCGGACTTGCCATTGCCACCCTGCTCGCCGTGGCCGCTATTGCGCTGTGGACCCTGCTCGCCCGGTTCGAACCATCCATCAAATCCGCCATCGAGACGGAAGGCGCCCTTGCGACCCAGACGCAGGTGCTCGTGGGTAGCGTCCAATTCTCGCCCTTCACCGGCGTGGGCGCGCTTGATGGACTTACCGTGGGCAACCCCACTGGTTTCTCTTCGCCGTACGCCGTAGTGGTGGACCGTATCGCCTTGCAGGTGGAAAGCGGCTCACTTCTCGGCGGCGGCCCTGTCATTGTTGATTCCGCCACAGTCATCGCGCCGCAGATTACTTACAACGCGCAAAGTCCCACCGCCACCAGCAACCTGGAGACCATCAAGAACACAGCCCAAGCCTATTCCGCCACCCCGGCCGCCATCCGGGCCGGCAGCAACGCGCGCAAGGTCATCATCCGCAACCTCACCGTCATGGGCGGCGCGCTCTCACTTGACATTCACCTGCCCGGAGGCGCGCTTACGGTACCGCTGCCTCCGCTGCATCTCGCCAATATCGGCGCGACCACAAACGGCGCCACGCCGCCCGAGATCATCCGTGCCGTGTGCGAGGCGCTCGCGGACGAAGCGAAAAAGGCGGTCACCGAGGCCATCGCCCAGAAGCTCAAATCCGTTATCAATATGCTTAAGCCGCCCGTAGGTGGGTTGCCAAAGCTGCCTTCCCCTCCGTCCCCTCCGTCCCCTCCGTCCCCTCCGTCCCTGCCGCCCCTGTCGTCCCTGTCGTCCCCGCCATCCCTGCCATCGCTGCCACCCCCCCCACCCGGCCTACCCTTGCCGCCCCCTCCCGGCTTTTAGGGCCTGACGGGCCACTGCAATCCAGTCCCGATCAGAACCGCAGAGCGCAATAAATCTGTCACCACCCGCAGCATGGCGCGATGCGGGAAAGCGGCGTTACTGTGACAGTTTTGCTTCCACTCCGAACGAAATGAAAGTGTCAATTCGCCTCAATCAGAATTAGATTCGTCACTTCGCATCGCAAATGCCGGGAAATCTTCTGTACTGCATTGACTTATCGAGTAATTCTCATTGCAACCGATGTGTTTTTCGTGACTCGACGTTGGCCGAGCGACGGACCGGCTCGATTGGCGTGAGGCCAGTTACCTCCCGAAATGCAGTTGTTGAGATAAGAAAAGTTATCGCCAACGTTGCGCTTTGGGGCAGGACGCGGGTGCTTCGACTTCGCGCACCCGGCGCGAACAGAGATACCGGGACGCCCGCGACCGGCGCTTGGCGACCCATAGGCGTCCTTCGATCCGGGGCAGCACTATGTCGGCTTCTGTTTAGGTTTGTAGGATGCCTGCCCTTGACCGTGCACATGGGCGCGCGCCACAGGCGCATGCGGGCAGGCGTCGTACAAACCCCGATGGAGGAAACCGCGGAGTGTCCCGGTGCGGCCGGAACCTGTATCGCTATGGGGATTGGAGCGGTCGCACGCGACGTCGGGATGACGGTGAGGTCAGCCGTAGAACGCATTAAAGATGTCAACGTTGCGACTATAAATTCGTCAATTCGCGCTCCGGAGCGTCCCGGTAGCGTGGCGAGCCATACTCAGTATGGGTTTGCCGGCCGCGAAATAAAGTCGGCACTTCACGCTTGAGGTGCGGCCTTTGACGCGCGGCCGCCGACCATGACCCACAACCGCGGCCAACGTATGCCAACCGCATCGGGCAGCACCCGGCCAGCTACGGAGTTTGGTCGGCGCCTAAGCTCGGACGTTCCGAGGTCTGCTCAGCCCCAGTACCTGCCGCTCAGGCAGCGGGCCCCTGTCTTGTTGTCTTGCGATTAGTTTCGCTTCATCCCGTCGATGATATACACGGGCATAAGAGCCCTATTCTCATGGAGGAGTCCGGCAACCGTTCGTAGAATGGTCTTCTCTGGACCATCCGCCTACCATGGCTCCATGGGCGGTACGGTTTTTTTAGAGATGGCCATGTCAAACGTTCTTTATCACTGGATTTTTATCGGTAGCAACGCGTATGACGAGTACACATTTGTCCCCTGGCTGAATAAGACCGTGTATCGCCGGACTGTTGACCTTAACCGCATCTGTATCCAGTGAGGCCACAATGAGCACATGCCCGCGGCCAATTGTGACAAGGATGTGTAGTGTCTGTTGTTTAGGCTTGTAAGACATCAGAAATTTGTCGTTGACAGCGCCATGCTGCAGCCGCTGTGCGGGAAGCGCCGCTGGTCGGCCAATTCGTCTCGCAAGGCGCGTGATTCGCAAGAGTCGCCTGACCGTCGGCCTTTTCCCCAAGAGGACTTCCCCGCGTATCCGAACCCGGCACCCGGTTTCGCGGGCAAGACCCTTTCGAAGCAACTGTGGGTGACTTTCGACTTGAATGCGGCACGATGAAACCGATTCTTTTGAACGGGGGCAAGGTCAACGTGCCAGGAGCGTCGGGCTAAAGTCCGGTTCGCGGATGACGATAAACCGTCCAGTTGCGACCGCAACTCGGGCATGAAGCGTTGCCCCCTGAACGGTCGTAATCGTGCTCCGCTTGTGGCTACTTGAGCCGCCGCCTGGCGGAGCTTCTCTTTCAGTGCGTTAGATTTTTTTCAGGGCAACCCGATGAAAAGCAAACGATGGTCAAATGGTTTAGTGGTGTGTTTGGGTCTCTCCACTTCGTTGCTGATGCAGGGCGCGCACGCTGTGAACGTCACGGTTCAGCCTGGGCAGAGCATTCAGAGCGCACTCCAATCGGTAGCAGCAGCGGGCGGCGGCACCGTTACGCTTGGCGCTGGTGTCTGGACCTTGACCAGTTCGATTCAAATCCCGGGCAGCAACATCACGCTGACGGGCCAAGGTGCAGCGACCGTGATTCGGGGACCATCGACGCCCTATGTGTGGAATCTGATTCTCGTGAATGGCCAGAAGACTCTGCACGACATCACCATCTCGAACCTTGTGCTTGACGGTCAGGTCCCGAAGTCGGCGGCATTTGATCCTAACAACGCTTACTCCGTAGCGGGCGGCGGCCTGAACGAAGCCGCGAAGGGTTTTGAGCTTGTCGACGCCAGCAACCTGAAGATTTCGAATGTCGAGGTGAAGAACACGGCGGAAGGATTGGCAACCGGGTCCATCAATGGACTGACCATCGACCGCTCATACTTCCACGATAACGGCATCATGGTGCACGGCAACGATGGCCTTGCTTGGCACAATGCTTATCTGTGGGGTTCGACGAACGTGACAATCACCAACTCGCGGTTCTTGAACTCGTGGGCGGGTGATGGCTTGCATATCAATGGACCAGGGAGCAACACCATCACTGTCGATAGCTCGACATTCGTCGGTAATTATCGCCTTGGCATCCATGCGCAGCAAACTCCGACCAATCTCACCGTCTCGAACAACGATCTGAGCTTTAACGGCTCGACGGCGCCCGGCACTGCGCACTATAACGGCCTGTCGATGAACGGTCTCGACATGGAGTCCACGACTGGATCGATCGTCGGCAATACCGCCATCGGCAACACGAATGAAGGCATCGTCACCCGAAGCGGAACCGGCACGCTTTCCGGCAATACCGCACTCGCCAATAGTTGGTGGCAGATCGACAACTTCGGCTCCTATACGGTCGGCGCGAATTATTCAGTCCAGGGTCATGGTGATGCACGCGGCGTCGGGCCGATTCCGGACGGGACATATCAAATCGTATCTCGATCGAGCGGATTGGCGCTCGCACCGTCCGGTACGCAAGCAGATGGCACTTTGCTGATACAGACGACTTATACGAGGTCGACAAGCCAACTGTGGAGCTTCGTCAATTTGGGCAATGGACAGTATGAGGTCACCTCCGCGAGCAGTGGCCTTGCGATGGATGTGAGCGGGGCGGGCACGGGGGATGGGACAAACGTTCTGCTGTGGGATTACCACGGCAGTGTCAATCAGACCTGGCGTGTCATCTCGGCCGGCGGACAGTACTACCGACTGTGCCCCGCCCACGCGCCGGGTTCGTGCCTCGACGTTGAGGGTGGCTCGACGGCCTCCGGTACAAAGGTAGAACTTTGGCAATACCAGGGTTTGCCACACGAACAGTGGCAGATTCTCGCCCCATGATCGTAAGCTGCTAGGCAAATCCAAATACGGGCGTCCCACGCGGGGCTTTATGACTCCGCGTTTCAAGCCGAGTGCGTCGAGTGCCTTCATTGCTTCCTCCAAGCGTCAAAACTGGGTAGATTTTCTTCGAGCTAGTCGCTGTCGTGACGGTAAAGCGACATGTATCCGCTACCCTTTATTCGGCGCAGTTCAGATCGAGTGGCATGAGGGTGGTCCACGAGTAGCCGTCGCATGCGAGCCCTATAATCTTCGCGCTGACACAGGGCAAACATTGCCCTCCATGCTGAGGCGATGTCGGCGAGTCCTGATGAAGTGGGCGACACTTTTTGGGGCACGCCAATAGCTTGCGCGAACTCATCTGGACTGCCGCACGCGAGCAGACCGGCGATCAGACGCCATGTGCTGTTGCCCAGCGTGGACCTACGTCGGCGCTCCTAAGTCATTGACGGTAAAGGGTCCGTTTGTCAATCGGTGGATTTGGAGTGCGTGTTGAAATTTCGAGAATGAGAGTTGCGATCGAAGAGCCCCCAGCGTATGAAACGTCTTTCACTGATTCCGTTTAGCTTGCCTTTTCTGCTCTTCGTTTATACGACTCCGAGCTGGGCTGGCAGCGTCGACAAGGACACCCAGGTTGAGATCGTCGTAAGCGCGAATTTCTCCGCACGTAGCGCGACGGATTGAAAGACGTCACGCTTGCGTCCGCAACCACAACTTGCGGACGCAACCATGACTGAAGATGACTTGGCTTTTTTGCCGCTGAAGGTAGCGCATATAGATCGGGGCGGCAGGCGGGTGTTTGACCCTCAGGATAAGCGGCGACTGATCGAGGCGTGCCGGCGGCCTGGAGTATCGGTATCGGGCATGGCGCTCAAGGCCGGCGTAAACGCGAACCAGTTGCGCAAATGGATTTGCGCACGCACACCGGCGAACGAAGCTGCGCTCGCCGGGCCTGACAGTGCGGAAACGTCACCGTCAACGTTCGTGCCGGTCGTTGCGGTTGGCGACACGGCGTCAGTGTTGTCCCGTGCGCCTGCTGCGTCGTTAGCCCCGGATCGTCGCGAGGCATCTCGTGCGTCACTGTGCTCGGCGCCGTCGGCGCGTTTGTCGGCGACACTGCCCAACGGCGTCATGGTTGAACTCGAATGCTCGGGGCAAGACGGTTCGCTCGTGACGGCGATGATTGCTGCGCGGGGGGCGCACTGATGTTCCGCTTCGACGCCGATCTTCGGATCTACCTGCATCGTGAGCCGATCGACTTCCGCGCCGGACTGAACACGCTGGTGACGATGGTCGAGCAGTCGATACAGCTTGACCCGCTCGCGCGATCCGTCTTCGCGTTCCACAACCGGAAACGCGATCGCGTAAAGCTTCTGCTTTATGACCGGGCCGGATTCTGGCTCATGTTGAAACGCCTCGAGGCGGACCGCTTCATCTGGCCGCGCCGCCAACAGGCCGTGATCGAGCTCGCGACCGAACAGCTTCACTTGCTGCTCGACGGTGTCGACGTTGATGCGGTGCGCCGTCATCCTGCGCGGCAGTACTGCCACGCGAGCTGAATTGCGGTATCACGGCCCGGCGAGGTTGTTCATGGTGTCGATCGCGTCCCACGCCGCCTTGTAGCTCATGCCGACCGCCTTCGCAGCGCCCGTGATCGAGCCGGTTTCGCGGATCGCCGCAAGCAGCGCGATGCGCGCGGCGCCGCCCAGCGTTTCACGGCCGGCACGCAGCCAGACTGAACCGCGGAGCTCGAGCGGCTCGCCGCTTGCATCGGACCTGGATGGGAAAGACGGTGTGCCGTTCATCGGTCGCGGGATCGTCGGGTCGATGCGGCCATTATAGGAACGCCGCACCCCTCGTGAAACGCCACGCGCCGGCTGCCGGACGTGGCCGCGCCGGCAGTCATATGACGAGCGTCATGCCTCGCGCTTGATCTTCGGCGTGCCGAGCGTGCGCAGCAGCCGCTCGCCTTCTTGCGCCGTGCAGCGATTGACCGCCTCGCACCAGCCGCGCGCGAACCCTTGCTGATAGGGCGTCAGGTCGAGCCGCTCGAAGAAGCGCAATGCGGTAGCCGCATCGCTGCCGTCGCCCAGCGCGCCCTGGATGCGCACGAGCGTCTTCGCGACCGTACGCCGCGTCTTCTCCGAGGTGATCGGCTCGAAGAATTCGAGCGCGTAGCGCAGGCGCTTCACCTCGATGCGCTGGCGATGACGCGCCGCCGCATCGAGCGACGTCAGCGCGGGCGCGCCGATCAGGCGCTTGAAGTGCTTGCGCACGCGCGTCTCCGCGAAATCGTGCAGCAGCGCTGCGCACTGCGCGAGTTCCGAGCCGGCTGCGAGCGGCGCGTTGCACACGGCGTCGCGGATCGCGACGCCCAGCACATGATCCGTGCGGCGCGATGCGACGATCCGCCGAATCCCCGGCACGACTTCGATGGTCACACGCCAGCCATGCGCGGCGAGCGCGCCGTCGCGGTCGAATATGTGCTGAGTCACCGGCACGCGGCTCGACAGCGCCGTGATCCGCTCTGCGCGGTTCAGCGCATCGGCGAGCGCGCCGCCGATGCCGTCCCGGTGCGCGTCGCCCTGCACTCGCTTGGCCCCTTCGCGCCGTGCGAGCCGGTACGCTGCTCGCGCGTCCATTCGTCGGCGGATTTCGCTTCGACTGCCAGCACGATTTCGACGACACGAGGCATGGACGCTCCACGAGCGGGGACGTGTGTCCGTCGATGTTATACACGGCGCCCCGCGCTCGGCAAACGGTGCGCGGCACGGTACTTGCCGCCGGTGCCGCGCGGCCTGCTACACGTACTGCGCAATGCCGTTGCCGAACGACCCGTTCTCCTTCAGCACCTCGACCAGATTGACGAAGACGTCCTCGGGACGCACGCCCGGATGCTCGGCATCGTCTCCAGAGTAGGCGCCTCCACCAAACCCGGGGCGGTTCAGTACAGCGGCGTGCCCGCGTTGTAAGTGCTGACGAAGGACTGCCAGTCCAGATTGACCTGAGCCGCATAGTTGAAGGCGAAGGTCGAGATTTCCGACTCCAGTCCGTTCTTGCTCGTGACAGCATCGCTGACCTGCTTGTCGATACTGTACGAAACGATGGCGCTGTTGTAGTCCTGGTCGGAAATGGCGTGAGCCGATGCCAGCGCCTGGCCCAGGTAGGTCGCAGCCGTATTGAGTTTGCCGGCGCTGGTCAACTGCGTATAGTCGAAACCTTCCGCATACGGCGACTTCTCGTGGAAGTAGTAGTTCACGCCGTTGATCGTGGCGTATCCCACCAGCACGTCGGCGTTCAGCGTCTGGGCCTTGCTGGTCTTGGCGACGCGGTTCGCGTCGTTGCCGTTGTCGGCGGACGACAAGGTCTGCCCGTTGCTGCTCGCTTCGGCTACGGCGCTGCTGGTTTCCTGCTTCAGTTCGAGGATGACATCGTCCGAGGTCGAAGCGGATGGGCCTTCGATCAGGATGTAATAGCGCAGTTTGCCAAGACTGCCCACGCCGGAGCCCAGCTTCTGGTGGATATCCTTGACCTGGTAGTAACTTGCAGCGTACTGCTTCGATGACGAGATGGAACTGATATAGCTGCTCATCGCTGCGGCGATGTTGCTGTAGGTCGTGCTGTTTACCGGCACCAACGTGTTCGCGATGTTCTGGAAAGTACGCACACCGTTTGTCACCTGCGTGTACTTGGTCAGCAGATCCGAGCGGGTATCGTTGCTGGAGTTGCTGATCGTCGTCTGCACGGCGCCGGACGTGTTGCCATTCTTGAGCTGAAAGCTGAGCTCCGCGCTGGTTCCCTTGAAAGAGTCCATTTCACTGACATAGGCTCCCACCATGGTCTTGATGGCGGTCGTGATGTCGCTGTCGGCGATGCCGTTGGCGCGCCCCGCGAGGACCATGCTGGTGGCCAGCCGGCGCAGATCCCACACATACTGGCCGAGATAGCCCTCGTCAAAATCATTGACGGTGAACACGTTGTCGCCAGCGCTGTCCTTCCATGCGCCGAAGTTGCCGATGTGGGCGTCACCGCCAAGCCACGTGTAGCCGGTTTGCGTGGTCGTGTAGCTCGACGGCGGAAGCGTCAACATGTCCTGGTAAAAAATATGGTCGGTGCCACGGAAGAAAGAGAAAGCGTCGCCCGCCATGGTCGCCATCTTGGTTGCCAGGTCGGTACTGTCCGTGGCTGCAAAGGGATGGTTGTAGTCGTAGATCTGCGTCGCTACCCAGCTGGTGCGCGAAGTCTGTGCCTCGGCGGCAGGCGCGCACAGCAGGCAGGCTGCGGACAATGCTATCAACGCTTTCTTCATTGCTTTCCCCTGAGATAAATAAAAAGGAGCAGGATTGCTCCCCTTTATTGGCGACGGGCATTCAAGCAATATCGGATGACAATGGCGTGAATTGACCCACTTTAGAACGGCCGCTTCGGAGAATGTCTGATGACCGTTTGGGGTCGGCTGCGGAAGTTTGCCGATCAGGGCGATGCGTTGCGCATCCCCTCCTCGATGAATTTCCGCGTTCGGCCATCGAACTATGTGAGCCGATTCTGGGAGCGTCGTCTTCTCAAACACCAGTGCTTACCAAAGGCATTTCTATATTCGCGAAATGGTTGGCATCGCAGTTACGCTCCATGCAAATGTGCGATCCCATACACAATGCCGAGTTTGAGTTCGAAATTATTCGGTAAGTCACCTATTCTGTTGATCGTCAAATCAACTGCCATGTCGCTCCCTGAATACCCTGGCGCAGCCTCAGACGTACGATCGAATACCGCCGGGCGTTAAGGCCGAAATTAGGGCAGCGCATTTTAACGACAGAGTCGAATTGGCAAGCAGCGGAAGTGTAATTGACCAAGTGCTCAAAGCCCGCCCGACAATGAACTGATCGAATATATCTATGGGTTCACATCCGAAGTCCTGATTAAAAAGTTTAGCCAACAAGGAGCGGGCTACTTCCTGGCGCGGATGGATGCAAGTATTGTCGGGTGTGCCGGCCACGCGAAATCAGATGACGGTATTGCGGAACTACAGAAAATGTATGCCCGCCGCTGAGGCGCGGAGCAGAGGCGTTGCGCGGGGCCTGATGACTGCTTGCTTGGACGCCATACGAAATGGCGGGTACGCAACGCGCGTTTGGAGACGGTGACGTTCATGAAGGAGGCCATCGCCCTTTACGATGCCTCAGGCTTTAAGAGAGGCAACACCTTCCGTTCGGCGATGCCGATCTTGCGCCCGATCACCATCTTCATGGAACGAGAAATTTAAAGGAGCTTTCGACGCCATGCATGAAAGGTTGCTCAGTAACCTCGTTTCGTCTGGATGTCGAGGACCGGTGATCGGTCGGGACCATCCAGACTACGACGATGCGCGGCGAGTGTGGAATGGGCTTGCCGACCGCAGGCCCGCCGCCATATTGCAGGCGGAGAGCGTCGATGATGTTCGAAGGGGCATCGAGTCGGCAGCCCAGAGCAATGCCCTCCTGGCAGTGCGAGGAGGCGGGCATAGCATACCGGGCCTATCCACCTGTGACGATGGTCTCGTGCTTGATCTATCACGGCTCAATTCGGTCGTTATGGATGAAAAGGCCGGGACGGTAGACGTTGGCGGCGGAGCCCTGTTGGGCGATCTCGATCAGGCGGTCGTTCCCAGAGGCAATGTGGTGCCGGCGGGCGTAATCTCCCACACCGGTGTTGCCGGGCTGACCCTGGGTGGCGGCATGGGCCGGCTCAGCCGCGCATATGGGCTGACGATTGATTACCTCGCGGGAGTTGAAATCGTAACCGCGGACGGAGCAGTGAACTGGATCGATATCCATTCAGACCCAGAGTTATTTTGGGGGTTACGCGGGGGTGGTGGAAATTTCGGCATCGTCACCCGCTTCCGTTTCAAGCTTTGCCCATTGGGGCCGGTCATGGTCGGCCAATGGAACTATCCGGTCAGACACGCTAAGGAGGCGATCGGCACCCTCGACGAGTTGGCTCGATCTCGGCCGCGCGAATTCTCCGTCGCATTCACCCTGACGTCATCGGGTTTGAGCGTGACGGCGGTCTGGGTGGGCGATATCGCTCACACGGAGCAAATGCTCGGGCCGTTTGGCCGGCTCGCGCAGGCAGGACAGGGAAACATCGCGCACCTGCCGTTCGTCCAGCTACAAAGCTGCAACGATGACCACTTCGCCTGGTCCCGGCGGTACTACGCCAAAGGCGGTTTCTGGCGGAGTATCACGAACAATGCGATCGATACGATGCTCCGGGAGGTTGATGCGGCTCCCACGCCAGATTCGGAGATTTACGTGTTGCAACTCGGAGGCGCGGTCGCAGACGTGCCAGAGGATGCGACCGCCTATTCCGGGAGACAAGCGGCATATTATTGGATTGTCGAGCCAGTGTGGGACGATCCGGCGGACGACGAACGGTGCATAGCATGGGGGCGGGCTGCCGCCACAAGGATATCGGACCAGTCCATACAGGCCAATTACGTCAACGAACAGGGAGATACGGCCATCGCTCCAAGTGCATATGGCGCTCTCAAATATGAAAGGCTTGCGCGTCTGAAAGCACGTTGCGATCCGGCCAACCTCTTCCGCCTCAATCAGAATATCGTGCCCTTCCCGCGACCTACCTCTGCGTGATTTTTGGTGCAGCGAATATCCCCATCTTAAGACTGTTGCTGCCCAACGACCGTGAGCAGCCAGAAAGACAGAAAGAGCGTCCGTCGGTCTATTTGCGAGGCGGCGATAAGTAAAGTAAAAGAAATCGAGTGGCGGTACGGGATGACCGTTCCACACAGATACCTGCCCTTGCAACTCCGACTGATCGACCGGCAGCAACGGGTCGACTTCTGCCCGATGCAGCCGATCGAGGCCGGGCCCCATCGTCGGTTCAGCATCGGACTGGACCCGGCCACTTTCAGCCGCTCGACATCGGCGGGTAGATCGCTGACAACCGGGAGCAGTGGCTAAGTGCTAACGCCCCAGCACTGCGGGAGATGTTTCTTACTGATACCCGTCAGCGCGGGCTTTCGCCACACAGTCATCAAATCTAGACTTCCCGAGCGAAGAGGAAAACACACCCGTAGCAGCGTGTGGGTACCATCCGCCGCCTCACTCCAGACGTTGGTGTACTTCGTGCCATTGCTGAAATACGTTTCGACGTGCAGCGGCAGGGCATTCCGGCCCTCCTGCCCTGGCTCAAATTCAACTCCGTGCAGCTTGTTGTCGTTACCGGTTGCCGGCGGCAGTTGGTGAAAATCGCAGGCTGCCGGAATGGTGAAACAGGCGTGTCCCCACCACTCCGGCCCGTCGGGAGTTGCGGGCGCGGTGTTGCCAAGCTGCGTATGCCCGAACCAGGCATTGAAGTCCCCCTGCGTCATGAAGATTTCAAAGTGCAGGTGCGGTCGGTCCTCATAGCGTCCGAGAAAGCCGAGGATGCTCTTGCGCCTCACCCTCAGATTTTTGCCCCCCGAAACCGCAGGCGTTACCGCACCTTTGGGAGCGTCCCCGGAAGGCATGCGCAGGAAGTCGGCCAACTGCGTCCCGTCGTAACCAAACGTGTGGTACTCCGCCAGCGGCAGCAGATGCATGTAGAGCGAGTAAAACGTCAGCGTCCGCCCCTCGCCGGTCTCGGCTGTGTGCCTGAGCGGCACAAAACCCGCATTGCCGCGACCAGAATCCATGGCATGCTGGCAAACCCGGTACGCCACCACCTCACCGTCCGCAATCGCATAGACCGGACCATGAAAATCAGGCGACAGGTGCAGCCCGCAATGCCAGCGCCGGTCGAAGGCAACCGGATACATACCGTGTGTGAGTTCGAACTGGTCAACGGCATCCATCATCGGATCGGGGCGTGCGGGATCGAGCTTTGCCGGGTCCAATTGTGGGAGAAGCGGAGGGCTGATAATCACGCGGTGACAACTCCTTGCATGATCTCCGCGCCAGGCACGGCTTCATGCGGACTGTGTTGAGGGGCGCGGCCCGGTGCATCAGGACCGCAAAGTTGGAGAAGGCCGCGATGCGGGGCTAATTTAGCCCTTCAAGGCTTTTACTCCGCAGGCTGTCTCGATTCAAACCAGAAAGGTCTGAAAATCCGTCAATTGTTGTCAAGGCGCAATGCCGGGCGCTGGCGGTCCGATTCGTTGAAGGGATGCGCCAGCATCGGCAACAGGTCCGGGCGCACCGTCGCGGTATTGAGTCCGTCCTGAACAATTCGCTTTGCCGACCACCGGCGTTACGGCGATGGGACCGCGGCAACGCTGCGGTTGAACAAGGCAGCGAGAACGAAGACGCAAAGAAGCCGCAGCTTCCGGACCTCTCGCTCCACATCGCGCATCACCCGTCCAACGCGCGAACGCAGTGTACGCAATGCCTTCTTCATGCGCCTGTACTGCTTCGCGTGAGCGTAGCGGCCAATCTGCAGCGCGAGACGCGGCGCCTCGCGGTTGTAGTTCTGCCGCAGCTTCAGGCCGTTGCGGGCCGCAGCCTTCAAGCGAAAGCTGAAGGTGCTGGCTGACCGCGGCTACTTCAGTGGTCTGGACATCCGTGCCTGTGAACTGGCCGGGATCACCACGTATGTCCCGAAACCACTCACCTCGGCGTCAAGGAAGAAAGGGCTCTTTACCAAACGCGACTTCATCTACGTTGCCAGGAACGATGAGTATCGATGCCCCACCGGCGAGCGCGCAATTCTTCGATTCAAGACCGTCGAGAATGGCATGAATCTGAACCTGTAAGCATCCTTTTCGATGTAACGATGGCGCCGGTTCGGTTAGGGCATCTTCAGGCGTCAGTGCCGTTCAGGTTCTAAAGCTGGACACAGAATCGACCGCGATCGCCCCGCCGACATGGAGGTCAAGGGCAGCGCATCGACGATACCGATCGCCGCTACCCGCAGCCGCCTTCACGGTAAAATCGCCAGCAAGTCAGGCTGTCCCTGCGCGAGCACGACCGTTCAACTCCTGAAGTTCACTATGACCGGCGACATCTTCTACGACGCACAGAGCCTCGAATCCGCGAAGAAGCTTTTCCGTGCCGATGTCCATTCCTTGATTCACGCCGACGTTCTCGACGGGCTGGCGCAGATTAAAACAGCGACCGTGGACCTGATTTTCGCCGATCCGCCTTACAACATCGGCAAAGACTTCGACGGCGTGAGCGACCTGCGCGAAGAAGAGGAGTATTTCGAATGGTGCTGGAAATGGCTGGTTGAATGTAAGCGCGTTCTGAAACCAACTGGCTCGTTTTACGTCATGAACTCGACGCAGAACATGCCTCGCTTCGATCTATTTTGCCGCCAGCACTTTTCGATTCTGTCGCGCATCGTTTGGGGGTACGACAGCTCGGGCGTGCAGGCCAAGCGGTTCTTCGGATCACTGTACGAGCCGATCTTGCACATGGTGCTCGACAAGAAGTGTTATACCTTCAACGCAGACGACGTCCTGGTGGAAGCAAAAACGGGAGCGAAGCGCGGGCTCATCGACTACCGCAAAAATCCTCCCCAGCCGTACAACACGAAGAAGGTGCCAGGCAACGTATGGGACTTTGCACGGGTGCGGTTCAAAATGGATGAATACGAGAATCATCCGTCACAAAAGCCGGAGGCGTTGCTAGATCGAGTGATTAGAGCATCTTCCAACGCAGGCGACGTCGTTCTCGACCCGTTCTCAGGTTCGTTTTCTACCTGTGCAGTCGCTAAAAAGCTTGGAAGACAGGCGATCGGCATCGACATTAACGAGACGTACGTAAAGATCGGCTTGCGTCGCCTTGGCATTGATAGCCATTTCGAAGAAGCCGACCTCAAGAAAGAAAAGGTACGCAAAACCAAGAATCGCTCAAAGCGCGATCGCAGAGCTGAATCAGTCGAGCAATCCGCACTCCAGCTTGAATTGCAGAATTAGTTCGCTTTTGACACGGGAAGGGATTCTTCAGAAGCAACGCTTGCCGCGTCTCGAAGATCACGCAAACACCCGCAGCAATTTCCTTCAATACATCCCACCCCATCGCGGCGGCGCTGCTCGCGGCCAGCGCGCTGTATCTGCTGATGGAGTGACGAGTGACTTGATGCGGCACGCGGACGGCTCTGATCAGCGCAGCCGCCAGGTCAACTGCGATACTGCCCCGGCGTCGCCGCGACCAGCCGCTTGAAGGTCCGCTGCAAATGCGCCTGGTCGGCGAAACCGGCGTCGAGCGCGACGTCCGCGATCAGACGGCCGCGTCTGAGTTGCGCGCGACTGTACTGAATGCGTCGGTTGATCAGGTAAGCGTGCGGGGTCATCCCGTAGCGCTGCTTGAAAGCGCGGATCAGATACGACGCCGACAGCTCCGCCGCCTTGCAAACGTCTTCGAGTTTCAGCGAACGCGTGCAGTTTTCAGCGATGAACTCCGCCGCCCGCGTCAGTTGACGGCTCGCGCCGTGATCCGGCAAGGACGCCGGATTCAGCTTCCGTTGTACTTCGGAGAAGAACGTGATCGCCGCGCTTTCCTTGCGCAGCGTTTCTGTGTGGTCGTCGACCAGAATCGCGCACAGCCGGTTCAATCCGTCGAACAACGCCGGGTCCAGCGTCATGGTCTGCGCGAACGCGCGAAACGCGTGGTTCTCGCCGAAGCCCAGTTCGTGTTGCAGCCCCGTGAGCCAGGCAACGTCGACATGCAGCATGCGATACGACCAGCGTTCATCGGCGATCGGATTGCACGCATGCACATCGTCTGGATTCGTCATCACGACCGCGCCTGCGCCGATCCACTCACTCGCGCGGCGATTCACATACACGCTGCGACCACCGGTAACGGCGCCGATCGAGAACGTTTCGTGCGAGTGTTTGGCGTAGCAGACCTCACGGCCGTCGTCGATCGAGCGCGCCTCGATGAACGGCAACGCGTCGCTGCGCCAGAACTTCGGCGCAGAAGCGCACTTCGCATGTATTGCCGCGTCGGTCATCTCGCTCATCTGCGCGCTCTCCGGTTCTTGCGTCGACCTCGCCCGCCACAGCGAAGCCTACGTATCGTAGCCGCCAAACGCACCGTCAACAAGCCGACTTGCGGAGGACTTCAGCAGCGCGGCGCACCCGGATGTGCAACGGGATGACTTACTTCGCAGTCGCATCGATATTGCCGAGATACTTCGCGGCCAGCGTCTTCACCGTCCCGTCGGCCTTCACCTTCGCGATCGCCGCATTCAACTGATCGCGCAGCGCCGTATCGCCCTTGCGAATCCCGTACGCGATGCCGCTGCCGAGAATCTTGTCGTCACGCACCGGCTGGCCGACGAACGCGTAGTCCTTGCCGTTGGGCTTCGACAGAAAGCCCGTTTGTCCCGCGGGCGCCAGCACGAGCGTCGCGTCGAGACGCCCCGCCACCAGATCCGTATAAACCTGGTTCTGATCCTGATACGGCACGACGGTCACACCTGCCGGTTCCCAATGCGTCTTCGCGAAGGTTTCCTGAATCGACGCCTGCAACACGCCCACACGCTTGCCCTTCAACGAAGCGGGCGTCGGCAGCAGACCGCTGTCCCGCCGCGCGATTAATTGCGTCGGCACCCGATACACGACCGTGGTGAAATCGATCGCCTGACGACGTTGTTCGGTCGCGTTCATCGCCGAATTGATCGCATCGAACTTGCGGCCCTGCAGCGCGGGAATCAGTCCGTCAAACGAGGTCTCGACCCATTTGCACGTCATGTGCGCGGCAACGCAAACGGCATTGCCGACGTCGATGTCGAGACCTTGCAGCTCACCATTCGGGCCTTTCGATTCGAACGGCGGATACTGCGCTTCGACGCCGAAACGCAGCGTCGCGGTATCGGCGGCATTCGCCGCAGACGCAGCCGCGAGCGACGCGAATGCACAGGCCAACGCCAATAGAGGCTTGAGCAACTTCATAACAGATCCCTTCCCTTCGATTTTGTCGTAACGCCCGCGCTGCAACACGCTGATGCGAGACCGCGCGACGATCATACTGCGTTCAAAACATAGCCATGGTGGGCCGCGTGCGCATGCCCGATCAGATCTCGCACAAACGCCGCGCGCCTTCGAGCAGCGTCGCGTCGTCCTTCGAGAAGCTCAGGCGGATCAAGCCGGAATCCGTGCCGTCGGTATAAAACGCCGACAACGGAATCGTCGCGACGCGCGCATCGCGAATCAGGCGCAGCACGAAATCGCTGTCGCTTTCGTCGGAGAAGCCGCGAAAACGCGCGAGCATAAAGAAGCTGCCTTCGCTCGGCAACAAGTCGAAGCGCGATTCACGCAGTGCACGGGCGAGCAGATCGCGCTTCTTCTGATAGAAAGCGGACAGGCCGAGATAGCTTTCGCGATTGGCCAATGCGTCGGCGAACGCGTACTGCATCGGGGTATCGGCGGAAAACACCATGAACTGATGGACCTTGCGAACCTCGTCCATCAGCGCAGCAGGCGCGAGGCAATAGCCGACGCGCCAGCCGGTCACGTGATACGACTTGCCGAACGACGACACGATCACGCTGCGCTCCGCGAGTTCAGAGTGGCACGCCATGCTCTGATGTTTCGCGCCGTCGAACACCACATGTTCGTAGACCTCGTCGGAGAGAATCACGATGTCGGTGTTGCGCGTGATGGCCTTTAACCGCGCGATGTCAGCCTCGCTGAACACGGTCGCGGTCGGGTTGTGCGGGGTATTGATGATGATCATGCGGGTCTTCGGCGTGATCGCGGCGGCGACCTCGTCCCAGTCCACGCGGAAATCGCTCAACGACAATTTGATCGCCACCGGCGTTGCGCCTTGCAGCCGGACGATCGGACCGTAGCTGTCGAACGAAGGCTCGAAGTAGATCACTTCATCGCCGGGGTGCACCAAAGCGCTGATCGTCGAATACAGCCCTTCGCTCGCGCTGGCGATCACGGTCACTTCGCTGGCCGGGTCATAGCGCACGCCATACAGCGTTTCGACCTTGTCGGCGAGCGCTTCGCGCAACGCGGCGATGCCGGCCATCGGCGCGTACTGGTTGTGGCCGGCGCGCATCGCTTGAGCGACACCGTCGACCAGTTTCGCGTCCGGCGCGAAATTCGGCGCGCCTTGCGACAGGTTCAGCGCATCGTGTTGCGCAGCCAGTTGACCGATCACGGTAAAAATCGTCGTGCCTACGTCAGGCAGTTTCGAGCGGGCTTGCATGGCGCTCTGCATAAGGCTTTCTCCCTTTCTCCATCCGGCAGCGGATTCACGAACGGCCGACGGCGCGGCGGTCCTTCCGGTCTGGTGATTAGGCATCAGCCAAAGAACCGTCACAATCGAAACTTTGTCATGCGCGGCATGCGTTTACGTCATGGCTCGCGCCAAGACGCGCCGCCGTGGGTGAGGCCAGTCGGAACAGGGCTTTCAGGGAAGAAACCGGGCCGCACGAAGAACCAGGAAAACAGCAGAGGTATGTCGTAATGTGATGCGCGGAAGGACGGCCGCGAGCGCAGCCGTCCTTCTCCAACTATCAGGCTTCGTCCATCAAACGGACTTTGACCTTCTTGCCCTTCACCTTGCCGGCGCTGAGCTTGCGCAGCGCGTCACGCGCGACGCTGCGCTCCACCGCCACATAGGTCGACATTTCGGTCACGTTGATCTTGCCGATCTGCGAGCCGGCGAAACCCGCCTCGCCGGTCAGCGCGCCGACCACGTCGCCGGGACGGATCTTTTCCTTGCGGCCGCCGAGAATCTGCAGCGTCTCCATCGGCGGCAACAGTCGTTCATTGCTCGCCGCCGTGAGTTCGGACAGCTTGTGCCATTCGACTTCGCGCTTCTGCGCCTGTTCGAGACTGCCGACGCGGCCCATCTCGTTCATGCTCGCGAGACTCAGCGCCCAGCCTTCCTGATCGGCGCGGCCCGTGCGGCCGATACGGTGCACGTGTACTTCCGGGTCCGGCGTCACGTCGACGTTGATCACCGCCTCGAGTTGCGCGATGTCGAGGCCGCGCGCGGCGACATCTGTGGCGACCAGCACCGAGCAACTGCGGTTGGCGAACTGGATCAGCACCTGATCGCGCTCACGCTGATCGAGTTCGCCATGCAGCGCGAGCGCATGAAAACCTTGCGCGCGCAGCACGTCGAGCAGATCGCGGCATTGCTGCCTGGTGTTGCAGAACGCCAGCGTGCTGACCGGACGATAGTGGTTCAGCAGCAGACCCACGGCATGCAGCCGGCCATCTTCGGTCACTTCATAGAAACGCTGACGAATCTTGGTGTTGTCGTGCCGCTCGGCGAGTTTCACTTCCTTCGGATTGCGCAGGAACTGCTGGCTCAGCTTGACGATGCCCTCGGGGTACGTCGCCGAGAACAGCAGCGTTTGCCGTTCTTTCGGGCATTGCTGCACGACGGTCGCGATGTCGTCGAAGAAACCCATGTCGAGCATGCGGTCGGCTTCGTCGAGCACCAGCGTGTTGAGCGACTGCAATGGCAAGCTGCCGCGCTCGAGGTGATCCATGATGCGGCCCGGCGTGCCGACCACGATGTGCGCACCGTGTTCGAGGCTCGCCGTTTGCGGACGCATCGGCGTGCCGCCGCACAGCGTCAGCACCTTGATGTTTTCTTCCGCGCGCGCGAGGCGGCGGATTTCCTGCGTGACCTGGTCGGCGAGTTCGCGCGTCGGGCACAGCACCATCGCCTGCACGGCGAAGTTGCGCGCGTCGAGACGCGCCAGCAGCGCCAGCGAAAACGCCGCGGTCTTGCCGCTGCCGGTTTTCGCCTGGGCGATCAGGTCGTGGCCGGCGAGTGCGATCGGCAGGCTCGCGGCCTGAATCGGCGTCATCTCGGCGTAGCCGAGCTGCGTCAGGTTCGCGAGGGTCGCGGGCGCTAGCGGCAACTCGCTAAACGGCGCGCCGGCGGTGGTGGGACTGTTCATGGGGTGATGGCTCGCTGTTGGCTGAAGTCAGGCTGAAGGCTGGGGACTAATCGGCCATGGGGCCAGGGGCGGGGCGGCCTTCGATCTGCTCGTAGAGCACCGAGCCATCGTCCGCGTCGAAACGCTCGACGTAATTGCGCGCGCCGCACATCGGGCAACGGAACAGGAGTCCCTGTCCTTCGTTCTTGATGACGACGTCCGATTGCTCCCACTGCGCTTCGCAGGACTGATTTCTACAGGTAAACACGTTGATTCTCCAACTGGATTCGATGGTTTATTGGCCGGGCTGTACGAATGCCCCGGCCATGAATGGGTCACTGCTGCCGTTCTACGGACGGCGCGCGTCAACCCAGATGCGTATGCCGCGCACGCGGCGCGCTCACATCCATTTCGGTCAGACCGTGCACGATGCCGCAGTCTTCGACGACATGGTCGCCGTGGCATTGCTCGCGCAACGTGGTCAATTGCACTTTCAGTTGCTTCAGTTCGTCGATGCGCGTGTCGACGTGCGCGATGTGCTCGTCGATCAGCGTATTGATACCGCCGCAGTCGTTCGCCGGCGCGTCCGTCAGACGCAGCAATGCGCGGATTTCGTCGTGGGTCATGTCGAGCGCGCGGCAATTACGGATGAAGCGCAGACGTTCAACATGCTTCGCCGTGTAACTGCGGTAATTGGCCTCGGTGCGCTCCGCTTCGGGCAACAGGCCCTCTTTTTCGTAGAAACGGATGGTTTCGGTCGTGCAATGGGCGATTTTCGCCAATTCGCCGATTTTCATGGACCCTCCGGATAGCGGTCTTGACCTTGTAGTCGCTTCAAGGTGTTTACTAGACCACAAATCGAACCAGGAAGCCACCAATGCGTCACGCCAGCGAACTCGAAGCAGACCGCCACGGACCGGGCGAAGCCTGTGTGCATGGGCATGAGGGGCATGCTCAGGGGCATGAGTGCGCGCATAGCCACACAACCGCGAGCTGTTGCGCAGCCACGGCCACCCTCTCCGTGCCGATCCCCCTGCCGCCATCCGAAGCCATCGGCAACGGCATGCGCACCGTCATCCGCATCATGCAGATGGACTGCCCGACCGAAGAAGCGCTGATCCGCAAGAAACTCAGCCGCATGCCGGACGTGCGCAGCATGGACTTCAACCTGATGCAGCGCGTGCTGACCGTCGTACACGCGCCGGACGCCCTCGACTCGATCCTCGCCGCGCTCCGTTCGCTCGACTTCACGCCCGAACTGGCGGACGCCAACGCCGGCTCGGACGCCGCGCCCACGGCCATCCCTCACGCGCCGCCCAAGCCGTGGTGGCCGCTCGCGCTCGCCGGCGTCGCCGCGGCGGGCTCAGAGGCCGCTGGCTGGTTCGGCGCACCGTTCTGGCTGGCTGCAGGTCTGGCGATCCTCGCGATCGCCTCCTGCGGCCTCACAACGTACAGGAAGGGCTGGCTCGCGATCCGCAACGGCAATCTGAACATCAACGCACTGATGAGCATTGCCGTGACTGGCGCGCTGATCCTGCGCCAGTGGCCGGAAGCCGCGATGGTGATGGTGCTCTTCACGATCGCCGAATTGATCGAAGCGAAGTCGCTCGACCGTGCCCGCAATGCGATTCAGGGCTTGATGCAGCTCACGCCGGAACAGGCGAGCGTGCAGCAGCCCGACGGCGGCTGGCGCCTGACCGACCTCAAAGCGATCCCGCTCGGCGCGGTGGTGCGCGTGAAGCCGGGCGAACGGATCGCGCTCGACGGCGTGATCGTCGCCGGTCGCTCGAGCGTGGATCAGGCGCCGATCACCGGCGAGAGCCTGCCAACCGACAAGGCCATGGGTGACGCCGTATTCGCCGGCACGATCAACCAGGCGGGCTCGTTCGACTATCGCGTCACGGCCGCGGCCAGCAACACGACACTCGCGCGGATCATCCACGCTGTCGAAGAAGCGCAAGGCACCAAGGCGCCGACGCAACGCTTCGTCGACCAGTTCGCGCGGGTGTACACGCCGATCGTGTTCGCGATAGCGCTCGCCGTCGCGGTCGTGCCGCCGTTGCTGTTCGGCGGGCCGTGGCACGAGTGGGTCTACAAGGCGCTGGTGATGCTGGTGATCGCGTGTCCCTGCGCGCTCGTGATCTCGACGCCGGTGACGATCGTCAGTGGGCTCGCGGCCGCTGCGCGCAAGGGCATTCTGATCAAAGGCGGCACCTACCTCGAGCAGGGCCGCAAGCTGCGCCGGCTCGCGCTCGACAAGACCGGCACGATCACTCACGGCAAACCGGTGCAGACAGAGTTCGAGATGCTGACCTCCTCCGCTGACGCCGACGCTCACGCCGATGCCATCCGTTGCCGGATACTCGCGGCGAGTCTCGCGGGACGCTCCGATCATCCGGTGTCGATGGCCATTGCGGCGGCGGCGAAAAACGACGGCATCGCGCACGTCACGGTCGATGCGTTCGAGGCGCTCGGCGGACGCGGCGTACGTGGCGATATCGACGGCTGGCCGTTTTGGCTCGGCAATCATCGGCTGGTCGAAGAGCTTGGCCGCTGTTCGGCGTCGCTCGAAGCGCGCCTCGACACGCTCGAAGGGCAAGGCAAAACCGTCGTGATGCTACTGGACGCCGAACGCGTGCTGGCGCTATTCGCCATCGCCGATACGGTGAAGGAAACGAGCCGCGCCGCCATCGCCGAACTGCGCCACCTCGGCGTCGCCACTGCGATGCTCACTGGCGACAACCGGCACACCGCGTCGGCGATCGCGCAGCAGGTCGGTATCGACGAAGCGCGCGGCGACCTGCTGCCGGAAGACAAGCTGAGCGCGGTCGCGCAATGGTCGACGGACGGCGCGACCGTCGGCATGGTCGGCGACGGCATCAACGACGCGCCCGCGTTGGCGCGCGCCGACATCGGCTTCGCGATGGGTGCGATGGGCACCGACACCGCAATCGAAACCGCCGACGTCGCGCTGATGGACGATGACCTGCGCAAGATCCCGTTGTTTATCCGCTTGTCGAAGGCGACGCATGCGGTGCTGGTGCAGAACATCGCGTTGGCGCTTGGCATCAAGAGCGTGTTTCTCGTGCTGACCTTGATGAGCCTCGGCACAATGTGGATGGCGGTATTCGCCGATGTCGGTGCGAGCCTGCTGGTGGTGGGCAATGGCTTGCGCCTGTTGCGCAAGTGAGTCGGCGCGGATGGTCGGTGTGCGTTTTCCGCGCGGACGGAGCGTAGCAACTGCGTGCAGCGGGATGGCTACCGGGTTGCTGCTCGCATGCCGCTTGCCTGCCTAGTGTGAAAGCGAGCGCACACCCCCACCCACCGCCGCCTTCAACGTCTCCGAAGGCCGCATGCCGAACAGCTTCCGGTAATCGGTCGCGAACTGGCTCAAATGCCAGAAGCCCCACGCCGCCGCGACATCCTGCACCGAGCGTGATTCGCGCGACGCATTCGAAAGATCGCGCCGTGCGCCATTCAGGCGAATCGCGCGCAGATACATAGCGGGCGCCATGCCGAGCACATCCTGAAAGCAGTATTGCAGCGTGCGCCGGCTCACATGGAGGCGCTCGCACAACTCCGGCACGCTCACCGCGCGCTCACGGTTGGCCAGCACGTACTCGCGCGCTTCCGCCACGATCGACTGACGACGCGGCCGCGCCGGCATCGCAACCGGCTCCGAAGCTGGCAACGCGCCGACGTCGAACAGCGACGCCAGCACCGACGCCTGCAGATTGCTGCGCGCGAACGAAGACAACGGCGCGCCGCTTGCCGCACCGTCGTCGAGCAACTGACGCAGCGACGCGCACAGGCGCTCCTTGCGCGCCATGCCGACCGGCACGACCTCCGTGTTCGGCACATGATCGGCCAGATCGATGCGCTCCACTTCCGCTGCGTACCGGCGCAGCACGTCGCCCTTCACCACCACGCCGAAAATCTCATAACCCGCCGAGGTCAGCAATTCGAATTCGACGCCGCCCGGACGGAACGCAAGCGCATCGCCCGCAATCACCTGCGTGTCGATGCGTCCCGAGCCGGCGGGGCAAGTCGGAATGCCGAACCAGTACGCGTCCTCTCGCACTTCGCAGGTTTGCCGCAGCGTGTGGCTGGTCGTCTCGACAAACACCTGCATATGATCGACGCACAACTCCGTCAGTCCGCCGACAAAGCAGCCGGCGGTCAACTGGTCGTAGGTCTGGTTCCAGCCATGGAGATTGCGCGCCTGTTCGTCGGCGTCATGAGCGACGTGGGTCTGCACGCAGAAGTTCGGCTGCGGCGTGAGCGTCGGACTGGTCAGGCTGTCGTCTCGGGTATCGATCGTCATACCGGATCTGCGCAAACGGAAGATTGAGGAGAATAGCAAGGCAATTCCCATGCCGAACGCATTCGCCGCCTTTCTCACCCGCATGGCATCGGCATGCGCAAAGCCCCTGTTCAATTCATGAACAGTGCTGCACACATTGATCAGAAACGAAACGCTCCAGCGCCGCGGCTAAAGCAGCGTGACGCATGATGCCACGCGCCGGTGCTTGCTGTGCGTGCACGGATCCCCTGCGCGGTGCATTGGCACACTTCTGGCTCCAGGCTGTCACGGCCGAGCGAAATATCGCGCCTGATATAGCCCATTCAAACATGTGAGGAGCACACAGATGAATCACGCAGAGATGCAGTTTCTGACCACCGAATTCCCGTACAAGAAGCAGTATGCGAATTTTATCGGCGGGGAATGGGTGAAGCCCGTGGGCGGAGAGTACTTCGACAACGTGTCGCCGATTACCGGCGAGCCCTTCACGTCGATCCCGCGCTCGCGCGAAGCCGATATCGAACTCGCGCTCGACGCCGCGCATCGCGCGAAAGTGGCATGGGGCAAAACCTCGACCACCGATCGCGCGAACATCCTGAACCGTATCGCCGACCGGATGGAAGCGAACCTGCAACGCCTCGCGGTCGCCGAGACGATCGACAACGGCAAGCCGTTGCGCGAAACCATGGCCGCCGACATTCCGCTCGCGATCGATCACTTTCGTTATTTCGCCGGCGCCGTGCGCGCGCAGGAAGGCTCGATCTCCGAGATCGACGACGATACCGTCGCTTATCACTTTCATGAACCGCTCGGCGTGGTCGGCCAGATCATCCCGTGGAATTTCCCGATCCTGATGGCGGTGTGGAAGCTCGCACCCGCGCTCGCCGCCGGCAACTGCGTCGTGCTGAAGCCGGCTGAGCAAACACCCGCTTCGATCCTCGTGCTGGTCGAACTGATTCAAGACCTGCTGCCCGCGGGCGTGCTGAACGTGGTGAACGGTTTCGGCCTGGAAGCCGGCAAGCCGCTCGCGTCGAACAAGCGCATCGCCAAGATCGCGTTTACCGGCGAGACCACGACCGGCCGTCTGATCATGCAGTACGCGAGCCAGAACATCATTCCGGTGACGCTCGAACTCGGCGGCAAGAGCCCGAACATCTTCTTCGCCGACGTGATGAATGCGGACGACAGTTACTTCGACAAGGCGCTCGAAGGCTTCACGATGTTCGCGCTGAATCAGGGCGAAGTGTGCACGTGTCCGTCGCGCGTGCTGATCGACGAGAAGATTTACGACCGCTTCATGGAACGTGCGTTGAAGCGCGTCGCCGCGATTGCGCAAGGGCATCCGCTGGACAGCAAGACGATGATCGGCGCGCAGGCCTCGCAGGAACAGCTCGAAAAAATCCTCTCGTATGTCAATCTCGGCAAACAGGAAGGCGCCGAATGTCTGATCGGCGGGGAACGCAACCTGCTTGGCGGTGAGCTGAGCAAGGGCTATTACGTGAAGCCGACCGTGTTCCGTGGCCACAACAAGATGCGCATCTTTCAGGAAGAAATTTTCGGGCCGGTGGTATCGGTCACGACGTTCAAAACCGAAGAGGAAGCGCTCGAAATCGCCAACGATACGCTCTACGGCTTGGGCGCCGGCGTATGGACACGCGACGGCACCCGCGCGTATCGCTTCGGCCGGCAAATCCAGGCGGGACGTGTGTGGACCAACTGCTATCACGCATATCCGGCGCATGCTGCGTTCGGCGGCTACAAGCAATCGGGCATCGGCCGTGAGAATCACAAGATGATGCTCGATCACTATCAGCAGACCAAGAACCTGCTCGTCAGCTATAGCGAGAAGCCGCTCGGTTTCTTCTAAGCCTCCTGCTAGCGCTCACGATCCTGTTCAAGCGGGCCGCATTGCGCGGCTCGCTCTTTTTCAGCGAGGACATGTGATGGCCGATGAAAAGAAAGTCGCCCGCGTGATCGCGACGCCTGCCGCAGTCGAGTTGATCGACAAGTTGCGCGCCGAACACGGGGGCGTGCTGTTCCATCAATCCGGCGGATGCTGCGACGGCAGCGCGCCGATGATGTTTCCCCGGAACGAGTTCATGGTCGGCTCGTCCGATGTGAAACTCGGGACGATCGCCGGCGTGCCGTTCTACATGAGCGAATCGCAATTCGAATACTGGCAGCACACGCAGTTGATCATCGACCTGGTGCCGGGAAATGGCGGGATGTTTTCTTTGGAGCGTCCTAGCGGCTTGCGGTTTTTGACGCGTTCCCGGCTTTTCGAAGACGACGAGAATGCGTGGCTGGAAACGCATCCGGTGGAACGGGGCGACGCGTGATCGTTCATGTTTGATCGACTACGTTGCGGCTGTATTTGAATCGTCGCTGATGGCGGGTGTTGCTGGCGCGCTTGCCAGCAGCGCGTCGCTATCGTCTTTCAGGCCGACGCCGGTGAGACCCAGGCGCCGCGCATGCGTCAGCAGGTAGTGCAACTTGTGCGCGGCCAACGGATAGTCGAGTCCTTCAGGACGCACGTTCGAAATGCAGTTGCGCTGCGCGTCGCTGCAACCCACTTTTGGCGCGTATGTCAGGTAGATGCCGAGGCTATCAGGCGAGCTCAAACCTGGCCGCTCGCCGATCAACATCACGACGATCTTCGCGTTGAGCAACTCGCCGATCTCATCGCCGAGCGCGACCCGTGCCTGACGCGCGACTACCACAGGACCAATTTTCCAGTCCGCTATTTTGGGGCGGACAGCTTGCAGCAGCGAAATCGATTGCTTCGATGCGGCGAACGCGGAAAGACCATCGCCGATCACGAACACGACATCGCTCGGCTCGGCCGAAATCTGCGCGAGCGCCGCGCGACTCTCCTCCGATAAGCGCCTGCCAAGATCGGGACGCCGCAAGTAATGCTCGCGATCGGGCGCGGCGCTATGCACATCCAGTGACTCGAAGCCTTGCGCGTGCAACTGCTCATGCAATACATCGGTATCGAGCGGATGATGCACCGCGTCGCGCGCCTGCGCATGCGACAGGTTGAACGCGAGCAACGGCGCGGTCGGCAAGCTGCTGCCCGCGCGGCCCAACGCAATGCGCGCATTGGTAAACTGGCGCAGCGCGTTCCACGGATTCTTTTCGAGGAAGTCACTCATGCGATGCCCATCCAGTCGCGCGCGCCTTCCAGCAACGGTTGCTGTGCCGATGCGCTCAGCAACGCACCGCGCGCGTCGGTGATCTGCATCGACTCCAGCCACTCTTCGAATTCCGGCGCTCGCCGTAAACCGAGCACGTCGCGCACATAAAGCGCGTCGTGGAACGACGTGCTTTGATAGTTGAGCATCACGTCATCCGCGCCCGGAATGCCCATGATGAAATTGATGCCCGCTACGCCGAGCAACGTCAGCAGGTTGTCCATGTCGTCCTGATCGGCTTCGGCATGGTTCGTATAGCAGATGTCGCAACCCATCGGCACACCGAGCAGCTTGCCGCAGAAATGATCTTCGAGACCGGCGCGCGTGATCTGCTTGCCGTCGTACAGATACTCCGGGCCGATGAAGCCCACCACGGTGTTCACCAGAAACGGATTGAACTTGCGCGCCACCGCATAGGCACGCACTTCGCACGTCTGTTGATCGACGCCGAAATGCGCGTCAGCCGATAACGCGCTGCCCTGGCCGGTTTCGAAGTACATCAGATTATTGCCGACCGTGCCGCGTTGCAGCGACAGTCCCGCTTCATACGCTTCCTGCAGCAGCGCGAGCGAAATGCCGAAGCCCGCGTTCGCTTTCTCCGTGCCCGCGATCGATTGAAACACCAAGTCGACCGGCGCACCTTTTTCGATTGCGGCGATCGTGCTGGTGACGTGGGTCAGCACGCACGATTGCGTCGGCACCTGATAGCGCTGGCGGAACTCGTCGATCATCAGCAAGAGCTTCGTGATCGCGGCGAGATTATCGCTGGCCGGGTTGATGCCGATCATCGCGTCGCCGCAGCCGTACATCAGGCCGTCGAGCATCGATGCGGCGATGCCTTTGACGTCGTCGGTCGGATGATTAGGTTGCAGACGTACCGACATGTGGCCCGGTAAACCGACCGTATTGCGAAAGCGCGTAATCACCGGACGTTTACGCGCCGCTGCGATCAGATCCTGGTTGCGCATCAGCTTGGACACCGCCGCGACCATCTCCGGCGTGAGGCCGGCGGTGATGCGCGTGAGCGCGTCGGCATCGGTCGTGTTGCTCAGCAGCCAGTTGCGGAAATCGCCGACCGTCAGATGCGCGATCTCGGCGAACGCCTGCGGCGAATGATCGTCGATCACGAGACGCGTGACCTCGTCGCTCTCGTAGGGGATCAGCGCTTCGTTGAGGAAGGTGCGCAACGGCAGCTGCGCGAGCGCCATCTTGGCCGCGACGCGTTCTTCTTCGCTTGCCGCCGCGACGCCCGCAAGCTGGTCGCCCGAACGTTGCGGACTGGCCTTCGCCATCAGCGTTTTCAGATCGGCGAAGCGATACGTGCGGCTGCCGATCGATTCGGTGTAGCTCATGTTTACCACTCCATCGCCGCTGCTTGCGCAGCGGCTTGATCCGTCATGTCATTCTTCTAGCAAAACGTCCGACGGCGCCGCGTCGCGTTGATTGCGCGTCAACAGGAAGTAGACGTAGCCCAGCGCGAGAAAGATTGCGAACACGATCGCCACCAGAAAATTGAAGTAGACCATCGTCGCCAGACAGATCACCGCGGCCACCAGCGCGAACGCCGGGAAGAACGGAAACAGCGGCGCGCGGAACGGGCGCTCCATGTTCGGCGCCGTGCGGCGCAGCTTGAACAGCGACAGCATGCTGATGATATACATCACGATAGCGCCAAATACCGACATCGTCACGATGTTTGCCGTCAGCGTCTGCCCGCCGAACTGGATCAGCTCGTCACTATAGATCGCTGCGATGCCGACCGCGCCGCCCGCCAGGACCGCGCGATGCGGCGTCTTGAAGCGCGGATGCACCTTGGAGAGCCACTCCGGCAGATAGCCCGCGCGAGCCAGCGCGAAGATCTGCCGCGAATAGCCGAGGATGATCCCGTGAAACGACGCGACGAGTCCGAACAGGCCCAGCCACACCAGCATGTGCATCCAGCCACTGTGTTCGCCGACGATGAATTTCATCGCTTGCGGCAGCGGATCATTGATGTTCGCGAGCTTGGTCCAGTCGCCGGCCGCGCCGGCAAACACCATGACGCCGATCGCGAGCACGACCAGCGTCAGAATGCCGGTGACGTAGGCGATTGGAATCGAACGTTTCGGGTTTTTGGCTTCTTCGGCGGCCATCGCGACGCCTTCGATCGCGAGGAAAAACCAGATCGCGAATGGAATCGCCGCGAACATCCCGTGGAATGAGCCCATGGTGAAGGTGTTCGCGCCGGACCAGCCGCCGGTTGTGAAGTTCGACCAGCGGAAACCGGGCGACACGACGCCCATGAAGACGAGCAGCTCGAAGATCGCGAGCAGTGTCACGCACAGTTCGAATGCCGCGGCGATTTGCACGCCGACGATATTCAACGCCATGAAGACGAGATAGGCGCCCATTGCTGCGTGCTTTGGTTCGAGGCCCGGGAATTGCACGTGCAGATAGGCGCCGATTGCGAGCGCGATGGCCGGTGGCGCGAATACGAATTCGACTAACGTTGCAGCACCTGCGAGATAGCCACCGGTCGGACCGAACGCCTGGCGCGCGTACGCGAATGGGCCGCCCGCGTGTGGAGTCGATGTGGTGAGTTCGGTGAAACTGAAGATGAAGGTCGTATACATCGCAGCGATGAAAATCGCCGTGATGACGAAGCCGAGTGTGCCGGCGGTCGCCCAGCCGTAGCTCCAGCCGAAATATTCGCCGGAAATGACGAGGCCGACGGCGATGCCCCATAGCTGCCATGTGCCAAGCGTCTGCTTCAGCTCGTGCTGCATGGCTTTACCGATGTGCTGACTGTTGGATTCTGATTTCACCGGGCGCTCCTGAGGTTGGCGTTTGTGCGGTTTGCTCGACGCCGCAAGGCTTTGCGGCGCGTGGGCCGACAGGCTTCAGCCGATGGTAGGGAGCCATTATTCGGTGGTGTTATCGAAATTCGGCAAAGTTCGGGGCGGAGGGGTTTGTCGAGGATGCTGTGTTAGCGGGCGCTTAACTGTGCTTACGTGCCACGGTGAAGTTCGCAAGATTTGGTAAACGGGGACGTGGTAGTTTTGTTTTTGTTCGTATCCATTCGCGCCGTGTTTTATCGACTCAATCAATCATGAACGAATCAGGCAATCGGGCTCGGTACGAAACGCGGCTCGCACGCGTGCTCGACCATATTTACGATCACCTCGATGAACCGCTCGACATTGAGCGTCTCGCGGAAATTGCGTATCTGTCGCCGTATCACTGGCATCGGATTTATCAGGCGATGTATGGCGAGACGGTCGCGACAACGGTGCGACGCTTGCGGCTGCATCGCGCGGCGGGGTATCTGGCGAATGGTTCGATGTCGATCGCGGAGATTGCCGAGCGTTCGGGTTACAGCAGTTTGCAGTCTTTTTCTCGTACTTTTCGTGCGGTGTTTGGTGTGCCGCCGGCGCAGTATCGCAAGCGAGGTACGCATAGCCGGTTTCGGCCGGCACTCTCAGGAGACGATCAAATGACGATGCGTGAAGTGGTGATCCGTTATGTGGAGCCGGTCGAGGTTTTGTCGATCGATCATGTTGGGCCGTATATGCAAATCGGGAAGGCGTTTGATGGTTTGTTCGGTTGGCTCGCCAAACATAATTTGCTGGCGGCGGAATTGCGCATGATCGGGATTTACTACGACGATCCTGGCGTGGTGGAAGAAGAGGCGTTGCGCTCGAAGGCTGGTGTGTTGTTGCCTCATCCGCTGCAAGTGGCCGTGACGGTGAGTCCGCCGGTTTCGGTCGCGCATCTGAAAGGCGGTGAATACGCGGTGTTGCGGCACAAAGGTCCGTACAGCGATATGCGTGCGGCGTATGAATGGCTGTATGGGACGTGGCTCGTGCAGTCTGGCCGTGAAGCAGCCGATGCGCCGGTGTTCGAGGAGTATCTGAATAGCCCGAAGGACACTGCGCCTGCGGATCTGGTTACGGAGATCTGTTTACCGTTGGCTTGATGGCGGCTTTTGTCTTCTTCGTTTACGTTGCCCGCTCTGTGCCCGCTTGTGCAGCGTGCTTCCCGGTTGCCTCTCTGGTTTTTATAGTCTTTGTATATGTATACGTAGTAATAGTTAACAAGCATCGCATCCGGCTGTGGATAACCTGGAAGTTCGTTTACGGATCAAGGGACTGCGTAAACCATAAGTCTGCGTAGTAAACACGGACAGGAAGACGGAGCCTGGGAAAACTTTTGTGCGGCCTGGTTAACCGGCGGTTTTATCAAGATTTCGCCCACAACGTGTCAGGTGGCTTGTACAAAAGTTGTCCAGAGGGGGCTGTGGATAAGTTTTTGGGCGTGCCGGGTGGCGTGGTGAAGTTTGGCGACGGGAGAAAAGCCTGTTGTAAGTGGCGAAGTGAGTTGAGCCTGGTACTCGGGGTGCTCTTGTATGTTTCTCATAGCATGCGAACCTGTACACCTACGTTCAGGCGTTCTTGCCGGCCGCGCGCGATATCTTCGAACGCTTCGATTTCTACACCCAGGTCGAGCGGCTGGCCAAGGCGAATCTGCGCTTGTCCTCGCCTCGAACGTCCCTCCCAGCGGAGGCGCGTCACGTTAGTGCCCCGCAGCCGATGTCACTCGCTCCAGCTCTGATGTCCCAACGGCAAAGCGTTCAACTCAGCACGTGACTCGCGCCATTGAGGCCAGTACTGGTCGATCAGTGCGACGAAGCGATCGCTGTGTTTCGGCTCTAGCAGGTGCAGCATCTCGTGCAACACGACATATTCAACAAGATCCTTTGGCTTCTTCACCAATTCAGTGTTGAGACGAATGTTACCCGCACGGTGATTGCAGCTACCCCACTTGGTCTTCATGCGCTGCAGGAAGTAGCCCGAGACGTGCACACCCAGCTTGGGCTCCCATTTGGCGATCAACTCCTGCACCAGGGCATGGAGCAAAGACATATGCCAGGCGTGCATCACCTCGGCTCGTTTGGCCATATCGTGGCCCGGCCGCACCGAGAGCGTGATGCGCTTGTGGTTCAGCTTGACGAAGGGCTTCACGTCCGCTTCCACCACGATCATCAGATGCCGGCGGCCCCATAGCTCATGACTCTCACGCTCGAGGAACTGGCGGGGTGTCTCGCGAGCCTGGGCTTTCAGCGTTTCTTGCTGCTGGCGAATCCACGCGAGCTTGGAGATGGCATAGGCTCGCGCCACCTCCGTACGGGTACTCTGCGGCGCCACCAGGGTCACGCGCCCGTCTGGCGGGTGCACGGTGAGGTGCACGTTCTTTACCCCTTTGCGGATCAGATTGATCCGTAGCGGACCCAAGGTAATCTCTTCGCTCATCAGTACCCTGGCTGATTTTTGATGATGTCGAAGATGGCCATGGTGGCGGCCTTGTTCCTCTTCATGATCGGGTAGATAGCATTCAGCACCTGGGCCTCCCGCGCGGAGTCGCCCTTCCAGCCCGACGGCGCCTTTTCACGAATAGCCTTGTCCAACATCAATGCCAAGGTCAGGTACTCGTCGCCATAGGGCGGAGTAGGTTCCTCCACGGTGTTTTCCGGCACAGCAGCGGCCAGCACGCTGGGCAAGTTGTTGTAAAGGACGGCGGCCTCCTTGTTGCCCTGCAGGGCGGTCGGCAGCTTGCTGCTATCTTGCCCTTGATTGCCCAACTTTTTGGCTAGGGCCTCGGCATTCTTCAAAAACTGCTCGTAGCTCTCGGTGTCGTCACGCTTCTGCTGAATCAGGTCCTCCAGCAGCTTGGACATCTGCTCATAGAACTTGGGGTCGGTCAATTGATCCCGGATGATGGTCTTGCGGACATTGTTGATGATGCCTTCCGCAATCGCGTTGCGCGACAGCTTGCCCTTCTCATTGAGTTTCCTGGCAATCGCATCGTGGATGCCCGTCTCGATGATCAGCTCGGTCAATGATAGCGAACTCAAGTCGCCTAGCAGGTCCGCCGGGTCGGCCTGGATGTAGGTGTTGATGAGGTGACGCATGTCGGCTTCGAAGGGCTTTGTGTCCAGTTCTTCGCCCGAGTTGTTCTTGATTGCAGCGCGCACCTCGCTGTAGAAGGCCGTTTCCTTCTCGAAGGTCTCAATCTGCTTTGCGCTGTAACCGGCCTCATCCAGGTTCTGTGCCAAGTCCGCATAGGCGCGCACTCATAGCCCCGAAGAGGTCGCGGTCCGGAATGCCGCCGTTCAGGTGGGCGCTGAGGTCCTGGATGTCTTCGGCTTCCGTGCTGTCGATGTAGCGCGGCAGGTTGAGGTTGTAGTCGTTCTTCTCACTTGCTATCTCGCTGAGCGGCACCATGCGGGCGTAGCCGGGCACGTCGTCCAGCTTGTGAAAGCTGTCGACGATGCGGTGCAGGTCTTGCTCGCGCAGGCGGTTCTTGTTGCCGTCCTTGATGAAACCCCTGCTGGCGTCGATCATCATCACGCCCTTGCGGGCGGCGGCGTTCTCTTTGTCCAGCACCAGGATGCAGGCAGGGATGCCGGTGCCGTAGAACAGGTTGGCCGGTAGGCCGATGATGCCCTTGAGGATGCCGCTGCTTACCAGTTGCTTGCGGATGACGGCTTCCGCATTACCGCGAAATAGCACGCCGTGCGGCAGGATGCAGGCCGCCTTCCCGCTGGCCTTCATACTGCGGATGATGTGCAGCAGATAGGCGTAGTCGCCCTGTTTGGTGGGCGGCGCACCCCACGTGAAACGCTTGTACGGGTCGTCAGTGGGGGTGAGGCCCGTGCTCCAGGCCTTATCGGAAAATGGCGGGTTGGCCACCACATAGTCATAGGTGCGCAGTTGCTCGCCATCCTTGAACTTGGGGTTGGCCAGTGTGTTGCCGCTGAGAATGTTGGCCGTGGGGAAGTCGTGCAGGATCATGTTCATCCGCGCCAAGCCGGCGGTGGTCACGTCTTTCTCCTGGCCTTCCAACGTGATGTGCTTGCCGGCCTCGGCGGCCACCTTCAGCAACAGCGAGCCCGAACCACAGGTGGGGTCGTAGGCGGTGGTGCGTGCCTTGGTGTTGGCGGGCGAGATGCCGATGACCTTGGCGATGACGCGGCTCACTTCGGACGGCGTGTAGAACTGGCCCTTGCTTTTGCCACTCTCGGTGGCGAAGTGGCGCATCAGATACTCGTACGCATCGCCCAGGATGTCGTCGTGCTCGGCGCGGTTCTGCGAGAAGTCCAGCTCGGGCTTCTGAAAGATGCTGATCAGATTGGTGAGGCGCTCGACCATCTCGGCGCCGGTGCCTAGCTTCTCGGGATCGTTGAAATTGGGAAAGTCGCTGCGCGCCAGGCGGCTGTTGGCATCGATCAGCGGCTGGATGATCTGGGTGTTGATCTTGTCGCCGATGTCGCTCTTGCCCTTGAGCGCGATCATGTCCTTGAAACTGGCGCCCTTGCGGATGACAACCGGCGGCGCGAAGTCGTCACTATCGGCGTACTTGTCGCTGATGTACTTGATGAACAGCATGAACAGGACATAGTCCTTGTACTGGCTGGCATCCATTCCGCCGCGCAGTTCATCGCAAGAGGCCCAGAGGGAGGAATAGAGGTCTGACTTCTTGATTGCCATAGTTTTCGAAAGTGATGTAGAAGCCGCTTTTCTAGTCAGTGCTGCAGTTTACACAGTTCCTGAAAGGGTCTTCCGCGCAGCCGAGGTAGGGTGGCCATTCGGGGGCACTTTGGGGGCAAACTTCGGCGGGTGATGGGACGGCTCCTTACCAGGCGGGGATTTGCCCGCTGAGTTTGCTAGTCCGTAAGGCATAAAGGGTTACAAGCAAATCGCTTGTAACCCTTTGAGTTTCTTGATTGGGCGTAAGTTACTTAAAAGTTCGCCTGCAATAGGATCGCAGTCAAACGTCAATATTCCCCGCCCTAAGCGCATTCGACTCAATGAAAGCCCGCCGCGGCTCCACATCATCCCCCATGAGCGTGGTGAAGATCCCATCAGCCGCAATAGCATCCTCGATCTGCACACGGAGCAAACGACGCACCGTCGGATCCATCGTCGTCTCCCAAAGCTGCTCAGGATTCATCTCGCCGAGACCTTTATAGCGTTGCTTGGAAATATTGCGTTCAGCATCCGCCAGCAACCACTTCATCGCGCTCTTGAAGTCGGTAACCGCCATGCTCCGCTCGCCGCGTTTGATGACAGCACCAGTCCCGATCAACCCCTTAAACGTATTAGCGGTATTGATCAGCTGTTGGAAATCGGCGGTCAACTGAAACTCTTCATCGAGCACAGAGATCTTCTGATTCCCGTGATGGGTCCGAGCGACGCGCAGCGAGCGCAGTTCACGCACGGGGTCATACATCGTCGTAACCGTGACTTCAGGCTTCAACGCATCATCACGCAGCTTCGCCTCAAGAGCCTTGGCCGAAGCCTCAGCCGCCGCTTCACTGGAGAGGTCAATAACAACCCCATCCATCACAGCCTCAAGCGCCCCAGCGTCATACAACCGGCTCAAGCGATTAACCACAGCCTGAGCCAGCAAATAAGCCCGAGCCAACTCACCCAACGCATCGCCTGTAATCGGCGTAGCGCTTTCCGAAGCCAGAAGCTCCGACCCTTGCAGCGCCAGCTTGAGGATGTGAGCATTAACCTCAGCCTCATCCTTCAAATACCGCTCATCCTTACCCGCCTTGATCTTGTACAGCGGCGGCTGCGCGATATAGATATACCCGCGCTCGATCATGTCCGGCATTTGCCGATAGAAGAACGTCAACAACAGCGTCCGAATGTGTGCACCGTCGACGTCAGCATCGGTCATGATGATGATCCGGTGATAACGCAGCTTCTCGAGGTTGTAGTCTTCCTTGCCGATCCCACAACCCAACGCGGTAATCAACGTAACGATCTGCTCCGAAGAAAGCAGCTTGTCATAGCGCGCCTTCTCGACGTTGAGCACCTTGCCGCGCAGCGGCAAGATCGCCTGAAACTTCCGATCACGCCCCTGCTTCGCCGACCCACCTGCCGAGTCACCCTCGACGATATAAATCTCCGACTTCGCCGGATCCTTCTCCTGGCAATCCGCGAGCTTCCCAGGCAACCCAACGCCGTCGAGAACGCCTTTACGCCGCGTCATCTCCCGCGCCTTCCGAGCCGCATCGCGTGCCCGCGCCGCATCGACAATCTTGCCGCAAATAATCTTCGCGTCGTTCGGCGTTTCCAGCAGGAATTCCTCGAGCGCCTTCGCGACCACATCCTCCACCGGCGCGCGCACTTCCGACGACACCAGCTTGTCCTTGGTCTGCGCGCTGAACTTCGGCTCCGGCACCTTCACCGACAGTACGCACGAAAGCCCTTCACGCATGTCATCGCCGGACGTCTCGACCTTCGCTTTCTTCGCGACTTCGTGATCGTTGATGTACTTGTTCAACACGCGCGTCATCGCCGCCCGCAACCCGGTCAGGTGCGTGCCGCCGTCGCGCTGCGGAATGTTGTTCGTGAAGCACAGCACGTTTTCGTTGTAGCTGTCGTTCCACTGCATCGCCACTTCCACGCCCACGCCGTCCTTCTCGCCGCTGATGTGGAATATGTTCGGATGCAGCACGGCCTTGTTCTTGTTGATGTACTCGACAAAACCCTTCACGCCGCCGACGAACGCGAAATCCTCTTCCTTGCCCGAGCGCTGATCCAGCAAACGAATCCGCACGCCGTTATTCAGGAACGACAGTTCGCGAATCCGCTTGGCCAGAATGTCGTAGTGATATTCGACATTGCCGAAGATCGTCTCATCAGCCATGAAGTGCACTTCGGTGCCGCGGTTCTCGGTGTCACCCACCACCGGAATCGGCGACACGGCCACACCGTCGACCTCTTCGATCACACGGTTCTGCGGCACGCCACGGTGGAATTCCATGAAGTGCTTCTTACCGTCGCGCCGCACCACGAGGCGCAGCCACGCCGACAGCGCGTTCACGCACGACACGCCCACACCATGCAAACCGCCAGAAACCTTATAGCTGTTCTGGTCGAACTTGCCGCCGGCATGCAGTTCGGTCATCACGATTTCAGCGGCGCTGCGCTTCGGATCGTGCTTGTCGTCCATCTTCAGGCCGGTCGGCACGCCGCGGCCGTTGTCGGTGATCGAAATGGAGTTGTCCGCGTGAATGATCACCTGGATGTCGTTGCAGTGCCCGGCCAGTGCCTCGTCGATCGAGTTGTCGAGCACCTCGAACACGAGGTGGTGCAAACCGGTGCCATCCGATGTATCCCCGATGTACATCCCCGGCCGCTTGCGCACAGCCTCCAGACCTTCGAGGATCTGAATGGACGAGGCGCCGTAGCTGTTGTCGGGTTGCGTATTGTTCGTTTCAGTCATGGATTTTTTCCGGTTCTGCGTTACTGCAAGGTTGCTGCTCTGGACTTTTCAAAACGCCATAAAAACGCCAAAGGGGCGCTGCGCCCCTTGGTGTGTTCTTGGTATTGGACGCGTCAGATGCGCATCGGCATCACCACGTATTTGAATTCGTCGTTCTCGGGAATCGTGATCAACGCGCTGGAGCTGGCGTCGCCAAGGCTCACTTGCAACATGTCGACCTTCAGGTTCGCGAGCACGTCGAGCAGATACGTGACGTTGAACCCGATATCGACGCTGTCGCCGCTGTACGCGATTTCCAGTTCTTCCTGCGCCTCTTCCTGATCGGCGTTGGTGGACATGATCTTCAACTGGCCCGGCTCGATGATGCAGCGCACGCCCTTGAACTTGTCCGACGTCAAAATCGCCGCGCGTTGCAGCGAACGCTGCAGTTCTTCGCGGCCAATCAGGAATTGGTTCTTGTGCGACTTCGGAATCACACGCTGGAAGTCGGGGAATTTGCCTTCCACCAGCTTCGACACCAGTTCGACCTGGCCGAACGTGAACTTCACCTGCGTTTGCGCGATGTCGATCTTCAGCGTGTCGTCGATGTCTTCCAGCAGGCGCTGCAATTCCAGAATCGTCTTGCGCGGAATGATCACTTCCTGACGCGAGAACGAGCCTTCAATCTTCATCGACGAAAACGCCAGACGGTGGCCGTCGGTTGCGACCGCCATCAGCTGGTCGCCGTCCACCACCAGCAGCATGCCGTTCAGGTAGTAGCGAATGTCCTGCTGGGCCATCGAAAAATGGACCATGCCGAGCAACTGGCGAAACGTCTTCTGGGGAACCACGAGGTTCGCGCCGTAGTCCCTAGCTTGCGCGACCGTCGGGAATTCGTCCGCGGCCAGGGTTTGCAGCGCAAAGCGGCTCTTGCCGGATTGCACGGTCAGGCGCTTGTCGTTCAGCGTGAGCGTGACCTGCCCGTCGGGCATCGCGCGCAGAATGTCGAGGAGCTTTCGTGCCGCCACCGTGGTCGCAACCGAATCGCCGCCCACGCCGAAATCGGCACGCGTGGTGATCTGCAACTCGAGGTCGGTCGACAGGAACGACACGTCCGGGCCGTTCTTGGTAATCAGCAAATTGGCGAGGATCGGCAGCGTATGGCGGCGTTCGACGATGCCGCTCACAGTTTGCAGCGGCCTGAGGAGGTTATCGCGTTCGGTCTTGACCAGTTGCATAGGGTTCCTTCGTTGATATAACGGCCTGCGCGCCTTGCCAGGCAAGCTTCGCAGCATGCAGCCGTGGCTCCCCGCCGGCACCATGCAGCGCCTGTCGCGGCGTGAAATCCGCCCGCGGCCGCCGGGCGGTTAAACCTGTATTGTGCCTGAAAACGGAACCGCCTCACTAAATTGGGGGCGAGTTTGGAAATAAACAGGTCGATTTCTCCGTCCGGGTCGCTTAGCCCTTCAGGGTCTGCTCCAGCACGTGCAATTCGTGGTTCAGTTGCGCGTCCTTGCTGCGCTCGTCGGCAATCTTGCGCACCGCGTGCAGCACGGTGGTGTGGTCGCGCCCGCCGAACAGCTCGCCGATTTCCGGCAGGCTCTTCTGCGTCAGCTCCTTCGCCAGATACATCGCGATCTGCCGCGGCCGCGCGATGTTCGCCGGACGCTTCTTCGAATACATGTCGGCGACCTTGATGCTGTAGAAGTCAGCCACGGTCTTCTGGATGTTTTCCACCGAAATCTGCCGGTTCTGCACCGTCAGCAGGTCTTTCAGCGCTTCTTTCGTCAGTTCGATCGTGATTTCGCGACCGTGGAACTTCGAGTACGCGAGGATCTTGCGCAACGCGCCTTCGAGCTCACGGACGTTCGAGCGCAAGTGCTTGGCGACGAAGAACGCGACGTCCTCGTTCAGGCTCACGAATTCCGATTGCGCCTTGCGCATCAGAATCGCGACGCGCATTTCCAGCTCGGGCGGCTCGATCGCGACCGTCAGGCCGGAGTCGAAGCGCGAGATCAGGCGGTCGTCGATGCCTGAAATTTCCTTCGGGTACGTGTCGCTGGTGATGATCACTTGCGCCTTGTTCGCGACCAGTGCCTCGAACGCGTAGAAGAATTCCTCTTGCGTACGCGACTTGCCGGAGAAGAACTGAATATCGTCGATCAGCAGCAGGTCGAGCGAGTGGTAATAGCGCTTGAAGTCGTCGAACGCCTTGCGCTGATACGCCTTCACCACGTCGGACACGTACTGTTCCGCGTGGATGTAGCGAATCCGCGCGCCGGCCTTGTCCATCAGAAGCTGATTGCCGATCGCGTGAATCAGGTGGGTCTTGCCCAGGCCCACGCCGCCATACAGGAATAGCGGGTTGTACGAGATGCCCGGGTTGTCCGCGACCTGAATCGCCGCGGCGCGGGCCAGCTGGTTGGCCTTACCGGTCACGAAGTTGTCGAACGTCAGAACCGGGTTCAGCTTCGAGCGCTCGTACATCGAGTCGCTTTCGCCGCTGCTGTTCGAGCCGGCGCTTTGGCCCGGACGCCAGGTGCGGCGTGCGGCCGCAGCTTCGTTCGCGTCGAGGCTCGGCAGATCGAGGTCGGCAGCGTCTTCAGCCGCCGCGCGGGCGTTCGCGTGTTGCGTCGCCATCGCCTGGTTGGCGCGCGCCATTTGCGCGGCTTGCACGGCGCCGACAGCCGCTTCCACCACGGCGCCGCCGGCGGAATGACCGCCGGGGTGACCACCCATCGGCGCGGAAGAAGCCGGACGTGCCGGTGCCGCTGCCGGGGGGGCGCGCATGCTGGCTTTCGGGTCCAGTACGAATTGCACGTCGACCGGGGCGTGCCAGAAATCGCGGGCCATATCCGCGATGCGGCCGGAGAACTGGCTCTTGACCCAGTCGAGCTTGAAGCGGTTCGGCGCGGCGATGCTCAGTGTGTTCGCAGCGGCGTCGAAGGCGACCGGGGCCAACGGTTTGATCCACGTCACATACTGCTGGGGCGTAAGCTCACGCTCCAGCAATGCGGAACAGTGTTGCCAGAAATCGTTCATCGAGTTGCTGTCGTTATGTATGCACGGCGGTCGCCGCTGCCCTTGTCGCGCGCGCAACAAGGCCCTGAGCAGCCAGGCGTAACGGCTCCAGGCGCTTGTGCCACAAGGGTTTGCGGAGCAAGCGAGCCGGAGCGGCGTGCAGGATTTTTGGGAAGTAAGGCGAGATTCTAACGCCAAAACGGACCCGCAAGGGAGTTATCCACAGGGACGGATCATCTGGCGAAGCAGGCCGGCCCTGCGGCCGAACCAGGCTAAACTATTGACGGCCAACGGAAAAGCGGTTTAAATAGCGGGTTCCGCGAAAACCAATTTCGGTAAACCTCCGGCCATTGCGCTTTCAGCGATGATCGCGCGGTTTTTTTTTCGATCAAGTGAGAGCAACATGAAACGTACTTACCAACCTTCCGTCACCCGTCGCAAGCGTACCCACGGCTTCCGCGTTCGCATGAAGACCGCAGGTGGCCGCAAGGTCATCAACGCACGTCGCGCGAAGGGCCGCAAGCGTCTCGCCATCTAAGGCGAGCGGATTGCGCGCTGTGACCGAAGCCCGCGGTGAAGCGGGAGCGGCAGGGGCGCAGCAACTGGGCTCGGTTCCGTTGCGAGCGCAAGCCGCCTTCCCCAAAGCCGCAAGGCTGCTGAAAACGGATGAATTTTCATCCGTTTTTCGTTTGCGCCCGTGGCGCCGCACCGCGCACTTCGTGGTGTATGGCCGGCCCACCGGCAACGACGCTCGCTTAGGCCTCGTGATCGGCAAGAAGTATGCGCCGCGCGCGGCCACGCGTAATCTGGTACGTCGAATCGCGCGTGAGGCCTTCCGGCTGCGTCGCGCGGAATTCGGCGGTTGGGATGTGCTGCTGCGTTTGCACACGCGCTTCGACAAGAAGGCTTTGCCGAGCGCCTCGTCGCCGCCGTTGAAGGCGCTGTGCCGCAGTGAAATCGAGACGCTGCTCGACAAGGCAGCGCGAGAAATTGTCCGTCGCGAGGCGCCGCCCGCGGAAGCGCCCAAGACGGAATGACGCTCACGTGACAGCCCGTATTGAAGTTTCGGCAGTTCTGGCAGTTTTGGCCGCCCTGCTGCACGGGCGTCACCCGGTACTCCACGTTGCGCGGCGCCGTCGGGCCGCACCAGCCATGCAAACGGTACTCATCGCTTTATTGCGTTTTTACAAGGTTGCCGTGAGCCCGATGCTCGGCAACCGGTGCCGCTTTTACCCTTCCTGCTCTGATTACGCGCGCGAAGCAATCCAGTATCATGGCGCCGCGCGCGGGACTTATCTCGCCGCCAGGCGTATTTGCCGCTGCCACCCGTTTTCCGCGGGCGGCATCGATCTCGTCCCGCCTCCCACTTCTGAAAAGCGCTGACGCGCCGTTCCATCGACACTGAGACAACGCATGGATATCAAACGCACCGTCCTATGGGTCATCTTTTTCATGTCAGCGGTCATGCTGTTCGACAACTGGCAACGCGACCACGGACGCCCGTCGATGTTCTTCCCGAGCGCCACGCCGACCAAGACCGTCGGTAGCGCCGCACCGGGAACCACGACGCCGGGAACCCAGCCGGCCGAACTGCCGGCCACCAGCGCAGCCGCGCCCGGCAACGCGCCGGCGGCGACGCAATCGCAACTCGTGAAGTTCGCGACCGACGTCTATAGCGGCGAAATCGATACGCGCGGCGGCACGTTGTCGCGGCTGTCGCTCGTCAAGCAAGGCGAAGACGGCAAGCAGGAACTGGTGATCACGCTGTTCGACCGCACCGACAACCACACGTATCTGGCCCGCACGGGTCTGCTCGGCGGCGATTTCCCGAACCACAACGACATCTTCACGCTGATGCCGAATCAGCAGACTCAACTGACGGGCGACGAAAAATCGTTCCAGCTCAGCTTCGAGTCGGCGGAAAAGGGTGGCGTGAAGGTCATCAAGACCTACACGTTCACGCGCGGCAGCTACGTGATCGGCGTCGACACGAAGATTCAGAACGTCGGCACCGCGCCGGTGACGCCGTCGGTCTATATGGAACTGGTGCGTGACGACCAGCCGGTGGAAACGCCGCGCTTCTCGCACACGTTCATCGGACCGGCTGTCTACACCGACCAGCATCACTTCCAGAAGATGACGTTCGGCGACATCGACAAGAACAAGCAGGATTACGCGACGCAGGCCGACAACGGCTGGATCGCGATGGTCCAGCATTACTTCGCGTCGGCCTGGATTCCGCAGCAGGGTGCGAAGCGCGACATCTACGTCGAGAAGATCGATCCGTCGCTGTATCGCGTCGGCGTGAAGCAGCCGTTGCCGACCATCGCGCCGGGCCAGACGGTTAGCGTGTCGGCGCGCCTGTTCGCCGGTCCGGAAGAAGAGCGCATGCTCGAAGGCATCGCGCCGGGTCTGGAACTGGTGAAGGACTACGGCTGGGTGACGATCATCGCGAAGCCGCTGTTCTGGCTGCTCTCGAAGATTCATAGCTATGTCGGCAACTGGGGCTGGTCGATCGTGCTGCTCACGGTGCTGATCAAGGCGGTGTTCTTCCCGCTGTCGGCCGCGAGCTACAAGTCGATGGCGCGCATGAAGGCGATCACGCCGCGCATGCAGGCGCTGCGCGAACGCTTCAAGGGCGATCCGCAGAAGATGAACGCGGCTCTGATGGAGTTGTACAAGACCGAGAAGGTCAATCCGTTCGGCGGCTGTCTGCCGGTTGTGATTCAGATTCCGGTGTTCATCTCGCTGTATTGGGTACTGCTGTCGTCGGTCGAAATGCGCGGTGCGCCGTGGATTCTGTGGATTCAGGATCTTTCGCAGCAGGATCCGTACTTCATCCTGCCGGTCCTGATGGCCGTCTCGATGTTCCTGCAGACCAAGCTGAACCCGACGCCGCCGGACCCGGTTCAAGCCAAGATGATGATGTTCATGCCGATCGCGTTCTCGGTCATGTTCTTCTTCTTCCCGGCCGGCCTGGTGCTGTACTACGTCGTGAACAACGTGCTGTCGATCGCGCAGCAGTACTACATCACGCGCATGATGGGCAAGACGAAGGTGAAGCCGGCCTGAGGTCCGGTCCGGGGCGCGCGGCAACGCCCGCGTCGGACTGACTGACGCAAGCCGACACGCTGGCTGACAGAGCAAGAGCAGCGGCAAAAAAGAAGCCGCCCGGTGCAAACCGGGCGGCTTTTTTCATGAGCGCTCAAATATAAGACGGCGCATCAACTACTCTTCAGCGTCTTCACCGTAAAAACGCTCGATCATCTCCTCGACCAGGTTGCGGTCTTTCGGCATCAGCGACGCGATCTTCGAAGCAAGTTCGATCGTTTCCGGCGTGGGCGGATATTTCTCGCCGCGCGCCAGCGGTCTGGTGCTTGAGCCTGGTGGCGGTCCGTAGTGAAGCCAATGCTCCTTGACGTTCAACCATTCGGCTAACGTGCGCAACTTGTCCGGCTTCGGGATCGTCGTACCCGTGAGCCATTTGTGCGCGGTTTGCGGCGTCACGGGACGCTCACCGTGATAGCGAAGATTGAATTGCTCGGCGAGCTTGGTCCCGCCGCGAATCTTGAGCGGCTCCAGCAGATCCTTCAACCTCTTGGCGAAGGCGGCTTTTTCTTTGTCGGTTGGCATGGGCCAGATTGTGCAATTCAGCGTCCAACCAGTTGACAACCAGGCAAGTTTTGGTTTAGCGTATTTGAGATAGTTTTAGCTTGCGATACGCGTGGCGCAAGGCGTTTCGAGGAATTTGATTTTTGCCAACTTTTCATTGTCTGGCCGGGTTCTTCGTGTTCGGCTTGTCTTGTTTCGTCCTAATTATTCTCAGATAGCGTAGTAGTAATCCTAGCTTATTTGAGATAAATCTGAATTGTCCGGATAAAGCAGCGACCGATCGGGTCGTCGCGCGTCGCGACGCGGCCGTCATGCGCGCCCGCGTTACAATGCCTCGCGCCGTATCGACCGGCGCTGCCCCGCCCTTCTCTCCGCTTCTTGCCACGCTCTCATGCTGACCACCGATTCCGATCCCATCGTCGCCATTGCTACCGCGCCAGGCCGGGGAGGTATCGGTGTCGTGCGGATTTCGTTCGGCCGCGCGGGAGAGGCGGCGGCCCTGCCGCTGATGCAAACGCTCACCGGCCAGGCGCTCGCACCGCGCCACGCCAGCTACGTCCCGTTCCTCGACGCCAGCGGCAACGCGCTCGACCGCGGCATCGCGCTGTACTTTCCGGCGCCGCACTCGTACACCGGCGAACACGTGCTCGAACTGCAAGGCCACGGCGGTCCGGTCGTGCTGCAACTCGTGCTGCAACGCTGCACCGATGCTGGCCGCGCGTTCGGCCTGCGGCTGGCCGAGCCGGGCGAATTCACCCGCCGCGCATTCCTGAACGACAAGCTGGATCTGGCGCAAGCGGAAGCCGTCGCCGATCTGATCGAGGCCAGCACCGAGGCCGCCGCGCGTTCGGCGGGCCGCTCGCTCGACGGCGCGTTTTCGCGCGACATCCACGCGCTGGTCGAAGAAGTGATCACGCTGCGCATGCTGGTCGAAGCGACGCTCGACTTCCCGGAGGAGGAAATCGACTTCCTCGAAGCCGCCGATGCTCGCGGCAAGCTCGCGCGCATTCGCGAGCGCCTCGCGCAGGTGCTGAGCGAAGCGCGGCAGGGGGCGTTGCTGCGCGAAGGCTTGTCGGTGGTGCTCGCGGGGCAGCCGAACGTCGGCAAATCGTCGCTGCTGAACGCGCTGGCCGGCGCGGAACTGGCCATCGTCACCCCGATCGCGGGCACGACACGCGACAAAGTCGCGCAGACCATTCAGATCGAAGGCATTCCGCTGCACGTGATCGACACCGCCGGCCTGCGCGACACCGAGGACGAAGTGGAGAAGATCGGCATTGCGCGCACGTGGAGCGAGATCGAGCGCGCGGACGTAGTGCTGCATCTGCTCGATGCGCGCGCCGGCATGACCGCCGAAGACGAGTCGATCGCCGGGCGCTTTCCGGGCGGTGTGCCGGTGGTGCGCGTGCTGAACAAGACCGACCTGACGGGCCTCGCGCCGGCGACGCAAGCGCTCGACGCGGATCTCGATCTCAGTGAAGTGCGGTTGTCGGCGAAACAGGGCGACGGCGTGGCGCTGCTGCGCGACGAGTTGCTGCGGATCGCCGGTTGGCAGGCGGGCGCGGAAAGCGTCTACCTGGCGCGCGAGCGGCATCTGATTGCATTGCGCGCCGCCCAGGAGCATCTGGCGACGGCGGCCGCGCACGCCGATCAGAACTCGCAGGCACTGGATCTGTTCGCCGAGGAACTGCGGCTCGCGCAGGATCAGTTGAACTCGATTACCGGCGAATTCAGCTCGGACGATCTGCTCGGAGTGATTTTCAGCAGATTCTGTATTGGCAAGTAGAGAAGAAGCTGGAATTCCCGGGCACACACGACATATAAGGCTCATGAGGCCACTCCGGCCTGCCGTTGAGCGGCCCTTTCACTACCTCTGTTGACACAAAAATCCACATATCTTTGGTACACAACCGCGATAAAGCTTAAAATCGCGGCTGTCTGCGTATCAACGATTCGAGCATGCCCCGCTTAGCCGTCCCTCTCACCGAATCCCGGATCCGCGCGCTCGAACCGCGCGCGACCCGCTATTGCGTCGCCGACGGCAATGGCCTCGTGATCGAAGTCATGACGACCGGCACCAAGGTCTGGCGCTTCCGCTATTCGTTGCACGGCAAACGCCAGCCGCTCGCGACAATCGGCGACTACCGGATGATCTCGCTGCGCGTCGCGCGGGCCAAGGCCCAGAAGTACGCGGAGATGGTCGCGCAGGGCATCTCGCCGGTCGCCACCGCGCGGCGCGATCGTGGCGCCGAAAGCAAGGCGGACGTTCTGAGCGAAGCGGCCGATCTGTATCTGGCCACGGCCATGGCGGACAAGTCGGACGAATATCGTCGCACCACCCGCCGCGCGCTCGACAAGGACGTATTGCCCGCGATCGGCGGCAAGCCGATCAGCGCGGTCACCGCCGACGACATCGTCGCGATCTGCGAGCGGATCAAAAGCCGGGGTTCGCCGAAAATGGCGCTGCACACGCGCAACGTGGTCAAACGCCTGTACGCGTATCTGATGGCCCGGCAACTCGCGACCTGCAATCCGGCCGAGGTCGTGCCGGCGCGCTCCATCGCCAGCTTCGACAGCCGCACCCGCGTGCTCTCCGGCGACGAGATCGGCACCATGCTGCGTGCAATCGACGCATCGAGCATTCGCCGGCCCCTGAAGCTGGCGCTGCATCTGCTGGTGCTGACGATGGTGCGCAAATCGGACCTGGTGGAGTCGACATGGGCCGAATTCGATCTGGACAACGCGGTGTGGACGATCCCCGCCGCGCGCCTGAACTCCGAGCGGGACCGCCTCGTCTATCTGCCGCATCAGGCGGTCTCGATGCTGCGCGAGCTTCATCGCGCCAAGGCGAGCCGAAACTTCGTATTCCCGAGCGTCAGGGGCGACGACCGGCCCATCGCGAGGAGCACGCTGAACCAGGCCGTCAAGGCACTCGGGCTCGAGGTCGAGCATTTCGTGCTGCACGACTTCCGGCGCACGGCGGCGACGCACTTGCGCGAGATCGCGCAGCGAGAGGATGCGCAGGCCGACGCATCGGCGCTCGCGTCGGAAAGTCTCCGGCAAGAGGACGAAGCGGCGGAGCAGCGTCGAAACCTTCTGCGTTGGGCGGACTTTGTCGATAAACAGATTGAAGCCGGGCGGCAAGCGGTGAGCAGCACGGTCTGACGGGCGTTGCCGCGGGTTTCGGCGTGGCCTCGCGGTCCCCTTTGCAACGCTCATTTGATGGTACACACGTCAAGATGGACTGGACGCAAGCCGCCGCAGTCAAAAGGAAATCAGATTCCCCGCGAGGTTTCAAAGGTGAGGCTTTGCGCCGTAGAAAAACACTTCTCGCGCTCGCTTCACACTGTCCTTCTTTCCCCCATTCCATCGCCTAAACTGAAGCAACGATGCACTCCGATACGGAGGTTCCGATGTCTGAATCGTTGATCGCTTATTTGATGGGGCCTGCCGTGATGGTGTTGGTCGGCCTTGCCATCTGGGCGGCGTCCCGCTATCACCGCGACACGAAGCCGCCAAAGTTCGAGCGCTGGCTCGATACGCACTATGCGGAGTGGCTGCATCACAAACACTGAGTGGCGTATCAAGCAAATGAAAAGGCCGTCGTATCGAGCGACGGCCTTCTTCTTTGAGGCGCGCGCATCGACTGCGCGCATCTGGGGCGACTACCAACCCGGTTGAGGCTGAGGCTCCCCGTACCCGTACTGTCCGGGCGGCGGCGCAGCGCATGCGACATAGGCGCGCTGGTACTGGTCATAGCAATATCCGGGCGGCGGCCCCGCATAGACCGGCGCGGGCTGATACGCCGGCTGTGCATAGACTGGCTGCTGGTAAGCCACCACCGGCGCCGGATTCAACGCGGAGCTGACCACCGCGCCCAGCACGGCGCCACCGATCAGCGCGCCGACCACGTCGCCGCCATTCCCGTGAGCCGACGCTTGCCCCGCTGCGCTCAGACTCCCAACCATCAACAACGCCACTGCGATCTTTTTCATGTTTAGCTCCCGCCGTTCCGGCATGGGACAGATTGTGGATGGCGCGCGCAGAAATAGATGCTGCAAGTGGTAACGGAACATTACGATATAAGCGCGCCCTGGCAACCGGGCCTGCCGCCCGCGCGTGCCCATTTGTCAAACGCAAAACAATCCCCCGATCAATGTAAAATCCGCCGCATAACCCGTCGGACAAATCCGACGACTCGCAAGGCTTTCCGACCTTCGATTCCGAGTCAGACCGGCGTCAAGCAGCCGGGGGCGAGACAAAGCCAATACGTAAGGGGCGTGCGCGTGAAACAATGGACCATCCGGCAACGGATTCTGTGCAGCTTCGGGATCGTGCTGATCGTGATGCTGGCAATGGCAATCGTCACTTTCGAGCAACTTGGCGGTATCGACCGCGATGCGAAGAGTCAACAGCAGGACTCGATGCCCGGCCTCTACTACGCGACGGCGATGCGGGCGGCGTGGTTCGAGAACTACTCCGTGACGCAGCGTCTGATCTACATCGACGCGGACCCCGACACCGTGAAGCGCGACACCACGCGTTTGCAGGAAACCCAGCAGGCGCTCCAGAAGCTCCTCAACGACTACAGCGCGACTATCTTCCGCGAAGTCGACCGCGAACTGTTCAACGATTTCCGCCAACAGCACGCGCAGTACCTGCCGATCCAGATGACGCTGCTGAACGCCTTGCCGGCCTCGAAGGACAACGCCGCGCGCATCTTCAGCACGCAGCTCACGCCGATCTGGGAAACCGGCCGGCTCTCAGTGCGCAAGCTGGTCGAAAACAACAAGAGCTATGCGGACCAGTCCGCCGACAGCATCCGCAACTCGGTCGAGACGACCCGCATCGTGCTGCTCGTGATGCTGCTGCTCGCCGCGGCTGTCGCCGTTCTGGCCGGTTACTGGCTGCTGCGCGCCGTCACCACGCCGATGGCCAAGGTGCTGCAAGTGGTCGACGTGATGCGCACCGGCGACCTGACACAACGCCTGCAACTGAATCGCGCGGATGAAATCGGCGCGCTCGAAGCCGGCTTCAACCGGATGACCGACGAACTCACCGCGCTGGTCGGCCAGGCGCAGAAGTCGGCGGTGCAGGTCACCACGTCGGTGACGGAAATCGCCGCGACCTCGCGCGAACAGCAAGCCACCGCGAACGAAACCGCCGCCAACACCACCGAGATCGGCGCGACGTCGCGCGAAATCTTCGCGACCTCGCGCGATCTGCTGCGCACCATGAACGAAGTGTCGGAAGTGGCAAGCCAGTCGGCGGCGCTCGCCGGCACCGGCCACGCCGGTCTCACGCGCATGGAAGAAACCATGCGCCTCGTGATGGAAGCGGCCGGCTCGGTCAACGCGAAGCTCGCGATCCTCAACGAGAAGGCCAGCAACATCAATCAGGTCGTCGCCACCATCACGAAGGTTGCGGATCAGACCAACCTGCTCTCGCTGAACGCGGCGATCGAAGCGGAAAAAGCCGGCGAATACGGCCGCGGCTTCGCGGTCGTGGCGACGGAGATCCGCCGGCTCGCCGATCAGACCGCCGTCGCGACTTACGACATCGAACAGATGGTCAAGGAGATCCAGTCAGCGGTGGCTGCGGGCGTGATGGGGATGGACAAGTTCTCCGAGGAAGTGCGGCGCGGCATGCTCGACGTGCAAAACGTGGGCGGTCATCTCACGCAGATCATCCAGCAGGTGCAGCAACTCGCGCCGCGTTTCTCGTTGGTCAACGAGGGCATGCAGACCCAGGCGACCGGCGCCGAGCAGATCACCCAGGCGCTGACGCAACTGTCGGAGGCCGCGCAGCAGACGGCGGAATCACTGCGCCAGTCGACTCAGGCGATCGACGATCTGACGCACGTCGCCAACAGTCTGCGCACCGGCGTATCGCGCTTCAAGGTGTTGGCCTGACGCGCCACGGCGAACCGGCAAAACCCGCCTCCTTCACGCCCGCCCATACGTCGATGCTCTTCATCCTCTTCACGCTCGATAGCGAACGCTACGTAATCGATGCGACGCAAGTGGAGCGTCTGATGCCGCTCACGCCGCAGTCGCCGCCGAAGACGATCCCCGGCGCGCCGTCGTGGGTGGCCGGCGTGCTCGATCACGAAGGCGCGCCGCTGCCGGTGATCGATCTGCTGGCGCTGGCGCTCGGCCGCCCCGCCGCGCAACTGATGTCGACGCGTGTCGTGCTGGTGCGCTATCCGCACGCGGGCAGCGTGCGCCTGCTCGCGGTGCTGCTCGAAGGCGCGACCCGCACGATTCGTCTGGATGCCGAAGCGTTTCACGAGACCGGCATCGACCTGCCGCACGCGCGCTATCTCGGCCCGGTCGCCAGTGAAGCGGGCGGCCTCGTGCAGTGGGTCCGCGTCGAGCATCTGCTGCCCGACGACGTGAAGGCGCTGCTGTTTCCCGAGGCGCACACATGAACGCGCATCACGACAACGCACTGCTGTATCGACGCTTCGCCGAGCTGCTGCATCGGACCATGGGGCTCGACGCCGCGTCGCTCGGTCATCACGCGATCGAACGCGCGGTCGACCAGCGCGCCGCCGTGTGGTGCGCGGACGGTCACGCCGGCGCCACGCTCGCCGACTACTGGGACGCGACGCAGACATCGCCAGCGCTGGTGCAGACGCTGATCGAAACCGTGGTGGTGCCGGAGACCTGGTTCTACCGCGACGCCGACGCCTTCAAGGCGCTCGCGCGGCTCGCGCATGAGCGCCTCGACGAGCGCGGTGCGGGACTGCCCCTGCGCATCCTGAGCCTGCCCTGCTCGACCGGCGAAGAGCCGTACACGATCGCGATGACCTTGCTCGACGCGGGCATCGACGCCGCGCGGCTGCGCATCGACGCGATGGATATCAGCGAACGCTCGCTCGCGCTCGCGCAGCGCGCAATCTACGGACGCAACTCGTTTCGGGGCAATGTGTTGGCGTTTCGCGACGCGCACTTCACACGCGCTGAAGACGGCTGGCGTCTCGCGCCGCGCATCGTCGACACGGTGCGCTTCTCGCACGCCAATCTGATGCAGCTCGACGCGTCGACGCTCGGCGTCTACGACTTCGTGTTCTGCCGCAACGTGCTGATTTACTTCGACCGCGAAACGCGGCAAACCGCGTTGCAGGCGCTCAATAGCGTGCTCGCCGAAAACGGCACGCTGTTCGTCGGTCCGGCGGAAACCGGACTGCTGATGCGCTACGGCATGCAGTCGGCGAAGATTCCGCTGGCGTTCGCGTTTCATCGCGGCGCGCCCGCCGACGTGCAGCCAGACAACTGGCACACCGCGCCGCTCGCCACGGCCGCCGCGCTTGCGATGACGCATTCGCCGGTGCCCGCGCTCGCGCCCGCACAGGTGTTCTCCGCCGAGCCTTTCGCGTGGCCCGATCCGGTTGCCCGCGCACCGCTCGACGGAGTGACGCGTTCAACGCCGCTCAACGGTATCGCGCAGTCCACCTTGTTCAACGGACTCGCGCCTCATCTGGGCAAACCGTCGACGCCCGCATCGCACGCGAACGCGCACGCCCCGCAACCGCCGCAGACCGCCGCGCCGACCACCGCCGCCCGTGACACGCTGCAAGCCGCGCACGCACTGGCCGACGCCGGCCGCCTCACGGCAGCCGCCACCGCGATCAACGCTTACCTGGAACAACACGCGCCGCACGCCGACGCGTTCTACCTGCTCGGCGTGCTGGCCGATGCCAGCGGCGACACGAACCTCGCCCGCGGCCAATATCGCAAGGCGCTCTATCTCGATCCTCAGCACGCTGAAGCGCTCGCGCATCTGGCGACGCTGCTCGAACTCGAAGGCGATCGCGACGGCGCGCGCCTGTTGATGCAGCGCGCGTCGCGCGCGCAGGGAGCGCCACGTGGTTGACGATCGCAGGGTGGCCGTCGACGATTGCTGGAACCGCATCGGCGTGCGTGGCGATTCGTCGTGCGAGCGGCTCGTCGAATACGTGCGATGCCTGAATTGCTCGGTGTTCGAAACGGCCGCGGCCAAACTGCTCGACCAGCCGATCCCGCTGGTGGATCTGTCGCGGCACGACATTCGCGCGCCGGCGCAACAGCAGCACGACGCGCAAGGTGCGAGCGAATCGTTCCTCGTGTTCCGGATCGGCGCCGAATGGCTCGCGCTGCCTACGCCGATCTTCAAACGCATCGTGCAGACGCGGCCCATTCATACGTTGCCCCATCGGCAGCATCGCGCGGTGCTGGGCGTCGTCAATGTGCAGGGCGAATTGCTGGTGTGCCTGTCGCTCGCGCATCTGCTCGGCTTCGAACCCGACACCGCCGCGCATGACGATCGCTCGCGTCACGATCTGCCGCGCTTGCTGGTGGTCGCGCGCGCCGAGGAGCACGCGGTGTTCCCCGTCGATCAGGTCGACGGGGTGCATCGGCTCGCGTCGGCCACCTTCCGTTCGCCGCCCGCGACGCTCTCGCAAGCGGCCGCCGCGCATACGCGCGCGGTCGCGCCGTGGCGCGGCATGAGCGTCGGCCTGCTCGACGCCGACGCGCTGCTCGACACGCTGAACCGGAGTCTCGGATGACGGACGACCCGCGCCGCCCGTCGCTGATCGATCTCTTCCGCGAAGAAGCGCGGACCCAGGCTCGCGTGCTCAACGACGGCCTGCTCGTGATCGACCGCGCGCCCGGCGACCCCGCCGCGCTCGAAGCCTGCATGCGGGCCGCGCATTCGTTGAAGGGCGCGGCGCGCATTGTCGGCGTGCAGGTCGGCGTCGAACTCGCGCATGCGATGGAAGACTGCTTTGTCGCCGCGCAGGAAGGGCGCGCGTTGCTCGACGCCGAGTGGATCGACGAGTTGCTGCGTGGCGTCGATATCGTCGCGCGCATCGGCAACGATGAAGACGAGTCGGCGCGCGACGCGGTCGGCGCGTGCGTAGCCGCGTTGCAGGCGCGGATGGCCGGTGTGGTGCCGCATGGGGCGGCCGTGCGGCGTGAGGTGGTGCCGCCGGTCGCTGCTGTTTCAGCGGCCGCACCCGTTGTGGTCACTCAGCCGCCTGCTGCAACAGCCGATGCCTCCAACGATGCGGATGCCGCCTTCAACCTGCTAGCCGACGCGCTGCGCGCCGAAGCTGCCGAAGCGATGACACCCGCCGTTGCCCCCGCCAGCGTACCGCCCGGTACGCCCGCCAACGCACCTGCATCAGCGAACGCAAACAGCAGCGCCAACGAACCCGGCCGCATGCTGCGCGTCCGCGCCGACAACCTCGACCGTCTGCTGTCGCTGTCCGGTGAATCGCTGGTCGAATCGCGCTGGCTGAAACCCTTCGCGCAATCGATGCTGCGCGTCAAACGCGTCCAGCGCGACAGCACCCGCGCGCTCGATCGGTTGCACGAAACGCTCGCCGACCTGAAGCTCGACCCGCGCGCGCACGCCGCGCTCGAAGAACTCCGGCGCCTGACCGCCGAATCGCAGCATCTGCTCGCCGATCGTCTCGCCGATCTGGAGAGCTTCGATCGCCGCTCGACGCATCTGTCGCAACAGCTTTACGACGCCGCGCTGCAATGCCGGATGCGTCCGTTCGGCGATGGCACCGGCGGACTCGCGCGCATGGTGCGCGACGTCGCGCGTTCGCTCGGCAAGAAGGTCCGCTGGCAACTGGTCGGCGAATCGACTCAGGTGGACCGTGACATTCTCGATCTCCTCGAAGCGCCGCTCGGCCACATGCTGCGCAATGCGCTCGACCACGGCATCGAAGCGCCCGCCGTGCGGCTCGCGCGCGGCAAACCGGAAGAAGGCACGCTCACGCTCGACGCGCGTCACACGGCCGGCGCGTTGCTGATCACCGTCTCCGACGACGGCGCGGGTATCGATCTCGAAGCGCTGCGTGCGTCGATCGTGCGCAAGAAACTGGCGAGCGGCGAAACGGCCGCGCGTCTCTCGGAAGCCGAGCTGCTCGAATTCCTGTTCCTGCCGGGCTTCTCGCTGCGCGATCAGGTGACCGAGGTATCGGGCCGCGGTGTCGGACTCGACGCGGTGCATGACGTGGTCAAACGGGTGCGCGGCACGGTGCGGATCACGCAGGAGCCAGGTCTCGGCACGCGCGTGCAGCTGCAATTGCCGCTCACGCTGTCGGTGATCCGCAGCCTGCTGATCGAAGTCGCGGGCGAGCCCTACGCGGTCCCGCTCGCGCACGTGAACCGCACGCTGCATGTGAGCCGCGCGGACATCGAATTGCTCGAAGGCCATCAGCACATCGCGTTCTCCGGCCGGCGCATCGGCGTCGTCACCGCGCATCAGATCCTCGACACCGCGCCGCCCGCCGATCAAGGCGGCACCGTCTGCATGATCGTGATTGGCGACGGCCCGCAAACCTACGGTGTAGTGGTCGACCGCTTTCTTGGCGAGCGGATGCTGGTCGTGCAGCCGCTCGACCCGCGCCTGGGCAAGATCCGCAACATCACGGCCGGCGCGTTGATGGAGAACGGCGATCCGGTGCTGATCGCCGACGTCGACGACTGGCTGCGTTCGGTCGAACGGCTGGTGGCGGGCGGCGATCTGAAGCACGCGCAGCACGGCGGTGCTCGAGCGGCGCAGCGCGCCACCCGGCGCGTGCTGGTGGTCGACGATTCGCTCACCGTGCGCGAGCTCGAACGCAAGCTGCTGGCCACGCGCGGTTACGACGTGACGATCGCCGTCGACGGCATGGACGGCTGGAATGCGGTGCGCGGCGAGCGCTTCGATCTCGTCATCACCGACATCGACATGCCGCGCATGGACGGCATCGAACTCGTCACGCTCATCAAGCGCGATCCGCAACTGCACGCGCTGCCGGTGATGATCGTCTCATACAAGGATCGTGAAGAGGATCGCCGCGCCGGTCTCGACGCGGGCGCGGATTATTATCTGGCGAAAGGCAGTTTCCATGACGAAGCACTGCTCGATGCCGTGCGTGATTTGATCGGCGAGGCCTACGGGTAAAACGGATGAAGATCGGAATCGTCAACGACATGCCGCTCGCCGTCGAGGCACTGCGGCGCGCGCTCGCGGCGCGCCCCGATTACGAGGTGCTGTGGGTCGCGCAGGACGGCCAGCAGGCGGTCGATTTCTGCGCCGCCCAACGGCCCGACATCGTGCTGATGGATCTGGTGATGCCGAACGTCGACGGGATCGAGGCCACGCGCCGCATCATGGCGCGCGCGCCGTGCGCGATCCTGATCGTCACCATCGACGTGGCCGCGAACGCGTGGCGCGTCTACGAAGCGATGGGCGCGGGCGCGCTCGACGCCGTCGATACGCCGTCGCTGAACGGCCCCGACGCGCACAAGAGCATCGCCACGCTGATCGCGAAGATCGACCGCATCGGCGCGCTCGTCAAGGAGCGCCATGCGCCCGGCGCGGCTGCGTCGGCGGGGATTGCGCACGTGACGAATCGCCATACGCCGCTGGTGGCGATCGGCGCGTCGGCGGGCGGACCGGCCGCGCTCGCCACGCTGCTCGCCGGGCTACCGAAGGATTTCAACGCGGCGACCGTGATCGTGCAGCACGTCGACGCGGCGTTCGCCGCCGGCATGGCGGACTGGCTGAACCAGCAATCGGCGCTGCCGGTGCGCATCGCCCGCGAAGGCGACCGGCCGCAAGCGGGCGTCGTGCTGCTCGCCGCCAGCGACGATCATCTGCATCTCAAGCTGCCCGACGTGCTCGGCTACACGCGCGTGCCGGAAGAGACGCCGTACCGCCCTTCCGTCGACGTGTTTTTTCACAGCGTGGTGGCACGCTGGCCGGCGCACGCGATCGGCGTGCTGCTGACCGGCATGGGCCGCGACGGCGCGATCGGACTCAAGGCGATGCGCACCAAGGGTTACCACACGATCGCACAGGACGAGGCGACCAGCGCGGTGTACGGCATGCCGAAGGCGGCCGCCGCACTCGACGCCGCCGCCGCGATCCTGCCATTGCCACGCATTGCCGCCGCGCTCGCCGCCGCGGCAAGCGCACGATAGAACGGACCCTGGCCACCTATGAGCCCGCTTCGATTCACTGACATTCATTCTGGCTGACATCATGGACACTCCAAAACCGCATCAGAACACCACCGCGCGGGGGCTCGCAGAACACGACGCGAATGCGCAGGCGCTCGCGGTGGACGCGGAGGACGCGCCCAACCTCGCCATCGACGACGCGTTGGCGCGCATCCTCGGCAATCCGCCCGCAGCCGAGTGCCCGATCATGGTGTTGCTGGTCGACGATCAGGCGATCATCGCCGAGGCGATCCGCCAGGCGTTGGCCGACGAAGCGAGCGTCGACTTCCACTACTGCGCGTCGCCCGAAGAAGCGGTGCATGTCGCCGCGGAAACGCGCGCGACCGTGATCCTCCAGGACCTCGTGATGCCCGGCACGGATGGCCTCACGCTGGTGCGGCAATACCGGCAGAATCCGGCGACGCGCGATATTCCGATCATCGTGCTGTCGACCAAGGAAGAGCCGCTCGTGAAAAGCGCGGCCTTCGCCGCCGGCGCGAACGACTATCTGGTGAAGCTGCCGGACCGCATCGAGCTGATCGCGCGGATCCGCTATCACTCACGCTCGTATCTGAACCTGCTGCAACGCGACGAGGCCTACCAGGCGCTGCGTCAATCGCAACAGCAGTTACTCGCGACCAACCTCGAATTGCAGCGGCTCACGCATTCGGACGGGCTGACGGGTTTGTCGAACCGGCGTTACCTCGATCAGTATCTGGCCGCCGAATGGCGTCGCGGCATGCGCGACAAGACCGGCGTCGGCTTCCTGATGATCGATGTGGATAACTTCAAGGCCTACAACGACACCTACGGACACGTGGCCGGCGACGAAGTGCTCAAGCGGGTCGCACAAACGGTCGAATCGTGCCTCGGACGCTCGCCGGATCTTGCGGCGCGCTTCGGTGGCGAAGAATTCGCGGTGGTGGTACCCGGGACGTCGTCAGGCGGCTTGCGCCTGCTCGCGGAAAAAATCCGCATCGCAATCGAGAATCTGGCGATTGCGCATTCGGGTTCGGCGACGGGCGTCGTGACGATCAGCATTGGCGCGGCGACGCTCGTGCCGTCGGCCAGCGAGCCGGTGACGACGTTGATCGAAGCCGCCGACGTCGGCCTGTATCGGGCGAAGCGGGATGGGAAGAATCAGGTGGCGGTGAGCGATTGATTGCTGCGGGCAGCGGTGGAGAAGTGATGCCGTGTTCCGCCCTGCCCGCTTCTCAGCATTGCCACGCTGCCGCGCCGGCCGGCGCATCGCCTCGATATTTGCTGCGCGCATCGGCGAGCACGCTCGCCTCGATCACGCCGTCGTCCGCGAGCGCCTTCAGCGCGGCCAACACGATAGCCTTGCGATCCACTTCGAAAAATGCCTGTTCAAGCAACAGGTCACGCTGCTGAATCCGGAACCGCTCGGACTGCGCATCAACGTGTTCATTCAGGTGAGCCTGGAAAAGCAGATGGAAGACGCGCTGCAACGTTTCGAGCAGGCGATTTCGGAGCGCCCCGAGGTGATGGAGTGCTACCTGATGACCGGCGACGCCGACTATCTGCTGCGCGTGGTCATGCCGGATATGCAGGCGCTCGAACGCTTCATCGTCGATCATCTGACGAAGATTCCGGGCATCTCCAATATCCGCTCGAGCTTTGCGCTCAAGCAAGTGCGTTATAAGACGGCGCTGCCGCTGCCGTCGTCGGAATTGACGCTGGCCGATCCCGACGACGTTGCGACAGATTGGCGGTGAGCTGCGCCGACCGCCAGTCAATCCGCTAGCGGACCACGCACTAGCTGACCGCGCCTTGCTGGCCAACCGCCGTCGTCAAGCGGCCTTGGCACGCGTGTAACGCGCAGCGGGCAGCTTGTGCGACAGATTCGGCTGCAATTGCTGGCGAGCGCTATTCAGGCGCTCCCAATCCGCCGCGTCCGGCAAGGACGGAATCGTCACCAGTTCGCCCTGGTCGAGACCGGCGAGCGCGGCGTCCACCATGTCCTCGGCGCTCATCACGATCTGCGTGGGCAAATGTTCGACGGCCAGCCCCGCGCGGTCCCAGAATGCAGTGCTGGTGGCGCCCGGCAACACGGCCTGCAACTGCACGCCTTTGCCGCCCACCTCGTGATGCAGCGACTGCGTCAGGTTCAGCACATACGCCTTGGTGCCGCTGTAGGTGCCGTTCAGCAACTCCGGCGACAGCGCCACGATCGACGAAATGTTGATCACGATGCCCTTGCCGCGCTCGACAAAGCCTGGCACGGCCGCCGCTGTCAGGCGCGTGAGCGCGGTCACGTTCAGATCGATCATCTTCTCCAGCGCATCGACATCGGAGTCGATCAGCGGGGCCGTCGCGCCGACGCCCGCGTTGTTGACCAGCATCGTGATGGCGTGATCCGTGCGCAGCCGTTCTTCGATGCGGCGCACGTCGGCCTTGACGGTCAGGTCGGCGCTGACGGTGTCCACCTGCCGTCCGGTTTCCTTCGTCAGACGCTCGGCGAGGCCGTTCAGCCGCTGCCCGTCCCGTGCGACCAGAATCAGGTCGTAACCGCGCCGCGCGAGGCGGTCTGCATACACCGCGCCGATGCCCGACGACGCGCCCGTCACCAATGCCGTCCCTTTAATCCCTTGGTTCCCTTCGCTTGCTTGCGTTGCCATTTGAAACTCTCCTTGCGGGCCTGGCGAATCGCGCCGCTGCCCTGTCCGATGAATGGGATAACCCGTGAACCTTCGCCGCCGCACCGTTTTAACGCGGCATGGCGGGGTTGACGAGGCAAGTCTAGGCGCGTAGTCTGCCGTCTCAAATGTCGTATTTACCTCGTTTTAGGACATCGCGATGAAGCACGTCGGCATAGTGGTTTTTCCCGGCTTCCAGATCCTCGATATGGTCGCGGTCTCGGTGTTCGAACTGGCGAATCTGGAGGCGGGCCAGCCCGAATACGACGTGGAAGTCATCTCCGAACGCGGTGGGATGGTGCGCAGTTCGTCGGGCGTCGAGATCGCCACGCGGCCGTTCGGCGATCCGGCGTATGACACGGTGGTCGTCACCGGCGCGATGGAGATCACGCCGTCATCGCCCGGCATGCTGGTGTTTTTGAACGACGCGCTCGCCGCGTCGCGCCGCACCGCCAGCATCTGCACCGGCGCCTTCGTGCTGGCCGAGGCCGGCATTCTCGACGGCCGCCACGCGACGACCCACTGGGCTCACGCGCGCAATCTGCAGCAGCGCTTTCCCGACACTCGGGTCGACGACGACCGCATCTTCATCGTCGACGGTTCGGTGTGGACCTCGGCCGGCATGACCGCGTGCATCGATCTATGTCTGGCGCTGGTCGAAAACGATCTCGGCGTGGACGTGTCGCGCGCGATCGCGAAGAAACTCGTGGTGTATCACCGGCGCACCGGCGGGCAATCGCAATTCTCGGCGATGCTGGATCTCGAGCCGAAATCCGACCGCATCCAGAACGCGCTCTCGTACGCGAAAGGCCATCTGCGCGAGCCGTTGACGGTCGAACAACTGGCCGACGTCGCGCATCTGAGTCCGCGCCAGTTCAGCCGTGCGTTTCGCGACGAGACCCGGCAGTCGCCGGCCAAGGCGATCGAGGCGTTGCGCGTCGAGGCCGCGCGCGCCATGCTGGAAGCTGGCCGTCATTCGATGGAAGCGGTCGCGGCCGACACCGGCTTCATCGACACCGAGCGGATGCGGCGCGCATTTCTGCGCGCGTACGGCCAGCCGCCGCAAGCGATCAAGCGCGCGGCGCGTGCGCTGTAACAGATGTGGTGGACAATGTCGACGACAGTGCCTCACCCCGATATGAACTTGCAACCAGGAAAGGAAGCGCGATGAACTATGACGACGGCAATCCCTTCGCAAGGATTCTGCGTGGCGAACTACCCTGCATCAAAGTGGCCGAAAGCGACGCTGCGCTGGCCTTCATGGACCTGATGCCGCAAGCCGACGGTCATCTGCTGGTTGTGCCGAAAGAGGCGGTGGCGGAGATTTTCGAGTTGTCGGACGCGTCGCTGGTGGCGAGCATGCGCATGACGCAGAAGCTCGCGATCGCCGTTCGCGCAGCCTTGCGCCCTGACGGCGTGTTCATCGGACAGTTCAACGGCGCCGCCGCGGGACAGACCGTGCGGCATGTGCATTTTCACGTGATCCCGCGTTGGGAAGGCCATCCGCTGAAGATGCACGCACGCGAAGTTGCCGATATGGACACGCTCGAAGCACTCGCCAAGCGTATCCGCTCGCACTGGCGCGCCGACTGACGCTGAACGCCGCCGAACGCCGGGCGTGGTTACGCGCCGTAACATCTGTAAAAGCCGTTGAAACCAGCGACGAGCGCGACGCGACTAGACTGTGATTTGCCTTGTAGCCTCAAGGCATTGAGTGTGGATCTCTTTTTAGCCTGCCCGAAACGGCAGGCTTTTTTCTTGGCGGTCCGGCCCCGCAGCTTGCCACAGCGCCTGGCGGACGTAAAAAAAAACCCGCGCGTGGCGGGTTGTCGATTCGCTAGCTAGCGCTGGTGCGGCGCCGGACCCGTGATGAGGCGGCGGCACACGGCGGCCACGCTGCACCAGACGGCCATGCACTCACACACGCCTGCATCCGACAGACACGCAAATGCGCTTCGACGGCTGCAGGCACGCGGGCTCGTTCGCCGCCACTAGCATCGACGACACCAGTTTGCGCGCTAAATCGCCTGTCCGGCGGCGTGCCACTTCAAGATGGCAAGCCGTTTCGCACAGCGCAGCACACAGGAGCAGCGGCGGCAAGCAGACGCGGCGTTTCAGAGATGGTGCCGAGAACGGCGCAGCGGATGCCGCCAGTCGATCCGCCGATGTCTCAGATGCACGGGCCGCATGTCGTGCAGTTGGCGATGTTCCTGCCACAATTCGTCCGAGAAAAGAAACGCGACGATGAGCAGCGGAATGACCAGAAAAGCGCCCAATATCAAATGCTCGATCACGGTGGCCTCCGATCGCAGGAGCATGAATTCATTGTAGAGCACCGCACGTGCCCATAAGGTGCCGCGCCGCTCATAAACGCGCGGCAGCCCACCTTCGACAATGCGATGCCTCTGCCCGCGCCGGCCCGCATGCCGCCGCCGCTTTCCGCAGGTGTTTTGCACGCTTTTTGCAGTCGCGCGCTACATTGGAGCGAAACGTTGCAAGAACTCCATTCACGGCGTCCTGACTAACCGGAACACGCATGCGCGCCGACGGGAGGCGCGCATCGCAACCGTCGCGACACAACTCGCGATCGAGTATGCGTTTTCGGTACTGAACCTGCGCAAGATTTATCTGATCGTCGACAAGTCGAATACCGCTGCGATTCACATCTATGAGAAATGCGGCTTCAGGCATGAAGCCGAGCTGATCGAGGAATTTTTCGGCAACGGCCGGTATCACAATGCGTTGCGCATGCGCATGTTCCAGTCGGAGTTCTTCAACGCCGGCGAGCGCGCCGAGTGAGCGCGCAATCCGCGTCGGGAGGCTGCGCGGCTTCGCCTGGGCGGGTCGGCAGCTTGCCTGGCATTGTTAATCTTCTGCACGTACACCGTTATTTCGTATTTCTGATTGAGTCGGCCGAATGACTTTGTGTGCAATGCACAAAATGCGCGTTCATTTTTATTAGTATGCTTAATTGGCACTGCGCGTTTACGCCAATACGTGCCGGAAGGCTTTACTGGTGAAAGCGGCGTGCTCTGCTTGTCTTTTAGTTATCCGTTTCAACGTCACCTGTTTAAGCCGCTGTTCAAGGTTTAAGCAACTGCGACGACCGGTGCGACAATTCGCCGCTGTTGCGACCGCACACAAGATGTGCTTGTCGTTCTCTTGCGTTCTTCTAAAGTGCGAGTTGCGGGTTCGACGTTAAAGTTAAATACATAGCTAACCTGAGTATTAACCCGCACCGGAGGAAAATATGAAATCGCGAATCGCCCTTGTTTTCGCCATTGCGGGTTTGGCTGCCGCGACTGTTCAGGCGCAAGACGTCGTGATCAAGCCGCAGCAAACCATCCAGTTCAAGGCCAATGCGTACGGCTGCCTGTCGAAGGATAAACTCGACGCCGCCGACCAGCACGCGCAAGCCGGTGAGCAGCAAAAGATGCAGGAATTCTTCTCCGGATATCAATGCGTGTCGACGCCGCAGAACTCGAATTTCCGGGTCGTGCGCGTGGTCGGACACGATGTCGAATTCGTGAATTCCGGCAATAGCGATACGCAAGGCCTTTGGGCGAACGACCGGTTTATCAAGCAATAAGCTGAACGCTGACAATCCGGCGACACGCCGGATTGCGATTTTGCACGTGCAAAGCGTCCGGAAATTAAAAGCCGGAGGCTGCGAACCTGTGAGTTAAAAAAACGGCTGGGCATGCAATGCCCAGCCGTTTTTTATTATCCACGCGCGCTCGCGGCACTTTGAATTTGAAGCAGGTAGAAAAAAGCCGATGCGGATTATCGAACCGCATCGGCAGTACGCCTTCTCGCAAAGCGCAGGAACAATCGTTACCCCGTCACACGTCGATCAATGCGAATCGCGCGGCACCAGCGCGCCGCTCGATCCGACCAGGAAGTCGAGATCCGCGCCCTGATCCGCTTGCAGCACGTGTTCGACGTACAGCTTGTAGTAACCGCGTTTGGGCGGCTCCGGCGCCTGCCACGCGGCGCGCCGGCGCGCGAGCTCGGCGTCGCTCACGTCCAGATGCAGGCGGCGCGCCGCGACGTCCAGCTCGATCACGTCACCGGTTTGCACGAACGCGAGCGGGCCGCCCGCGGCCGCTTCGGGCGACACGTGCAGCACCACCGCGCCATAGGCCGTACCGCTCATGCGGCCGTCGGAAATCCGCACCATGTCCGTGATGCCCTTTTGCAGCACCTTTTTCGGCAGCGGCATGTTGCCGACTTCCGCAAAGCCCGGATAGCCCTTCGGCCCCGCGCCCTTGAGCACCATGATGCAGTGCTCGTCGATGTCGAGCGACTCGTCGTCGATCTTCGCGTGCAGTTCCTCGATGTTCTCGAACACGACCGCGCGGCCGCGATGCTTGAGCAAGGCCTCCGTGGCCGCGGAAGGCTTGATCACCGCGCCATTCGGCGCGAGGTTGCCCTTGAGAACCGCAATGCCCGCCTTCGGCTTGAACGGTTCGGCGAACGTCGTGATGACCTTCTCGTCGTGATTCGGCGCGTTGCGCACGTTGTCCCAGATCGTCTTGCCGTTCACGGTCAGCGCATCGCGATGCAGCAGGCCCTGCTCGCCGAGCTGCTTCAACACCGCCGGCAAACCGCCCGCGTAATAAAAGTCTTCCATCAGATATTCACCTGACGGTTGCAGATTCACGAGACACGGCACGTTCGACCCGAGCTCCCAATCCTCCAGCGACAATTCCACGCCGATGCGTTTGGCCAGCGCGATCAGATGCACCACCGCATTGGTCGAACCGCCGATCGCCGCATTCGTGCGAATCGCGTTTTCAAACGCGTGGCGTGTGAGGATTTTGTCCATCGTCAGATCCTCGCGGACCATGTCGACGATGCGCCGGCCCGCGAGATGCGCGAGCACCTGGCGGCGGGCATCGACGGCGGGAATCGCCGCGTTGTGCGGCAGGCCCATGCCGAGCGATTCGACCATCGAGGCCATCGTCGACGCCGTGCCCATCGTCATGCAGTGACCGCGCGAGCGGTTCATGCACGATTCGGCTTCGGTGAATTCCTCCTGCGTCATCGCACCGGCGCGCACCTCCTCCGACATCTGCCAGACTCCCGTGCCCGAGCCGATCTGCTTGCCGCGAAACCGGCCGTTGAGCATCGGGCCGCCCGACACCGCGAGCGACGGCAGATTGCACGAGGCCGCGCCCATCAGCAGCGCGGGCGTGGTCTTGTCGCAGCCGACCAGCAGGATCACGCCGTCCATCGGATTGCCGCGAATCGATTCCTCGACGTCCATCGACGCGAGGTTGCGAAACATCATCGCGGTAGGCCGCAAATTGGTCTCGCCGAGCGACATCACCGGAAACTCGAGCGGCAAGCCGCCCGCTTCATGCACGCCCTTTTTCACGTACTCCGCCAGCTCGCGGAAGTGCGCGTTGCACGGCGTCAGTTCGGACCACGTATTGCAGATTCCGATCACCGGCCGGCCGTCGAATTCGTCGTGCGGAATGCCCTGGTTTTTCATCCACGACCGATGGATAAAACCGTCGCGGTCCTTGAGGCCGAACCACGCCTGACTGCGCAGCGGCTTTTTGGTCTGGTTCGAATCGGCCATGAAATCTCCCTGTGGGCACACCCATCAAGCAGGACTTGCGTCAGTGCACGCGCTTGCTGCGGCGGAACTGATCGAACAGCACCGCCAGCAGCAGAATCCCGCCGCGAATCAGGTACTGGTAGAAGGTCGGCACGTTCATCAGGCTCATTGCGTCCTGCACCGAGCCCATGATCAGCACGCCGACCAGCACGCCGGAAATCGTCGCGACTCCGCCCGTCAGCGAGACGCCGCCGAGCACGCACGCCGAAATCACGCCGAGTTCGAGCCCGACCGACGTTTTCGGGTCGCCGAGACTCATGCGCGACGCCAGCATCACGCCCGCGAAGCCGGTCACGAGTCCTTGCAATACGAACACTGTGATCTTGATCCGCGTTACCGGCAAGCCCGCCAGCACGGCCGCCTCGCTGTTGCCGCCGACGGCCAGCACGTTCTTGCCGAACACGGTTTTCTTCAGCAGGAAGCCGAACAGCACGAAGCCGACGATGTTGCTCCAGATCGGATACGAAATGCCGAGGAACGAGCCGCCGCCGAGGTCGAAGAAACGCTCTTCGGAGATCATCACGGCGTCGCCGTTCGACGTGATGAACGCGAGGCCGCGCACGACTTCCATCATCGCGAGCGTGACGATCAGCGAGTTGATCTTGTAGCGCGCCACCAGCACGCCGTTGAAGAGGCCGACCGCGCCACCCGCGAGCACGCCGGCCGCGACGCCGAGCAGCACGCTATGCGTCGCGGTGATCAGCGTGGACGCCACCACGCCGGCAAACGCGACGATCGATGCCACCGACAGATCCACTTCACCGAGCGCGAGAACGAACATCATCGTCACGGAGATCGAACCGATCAGCGTGACGGAGAGCAGCAAGCCCTGGATATTGCGCGAGCTGAGAAAGTCGGGAACGGTGAACGACAAGGCCGCGAACAGAATGATGAACACCATCACGATGCCGGACTTGTTGATCAGGTCCCAGCTGCGCGCGGCGCGCGCGCTCAAGCCCGCGGAGGCGACGGCTGGGGTCGAGGAGTCGGTTGAAGGTGTGTTCATCATGTCTGTTCCGTTTCAATGGCGCGATTCAGTGGCTTGCCTGGGTCGAGTCGAGTGAGTGGGGCGCCGTCAGCGCGGCAGCGCGAGCTTGATCAGCGCATCGGGCGTGGCCTGCGCCTTCGGCAGATCGCCGACGATGCGGCCTTCCTTCATCACGATCACGCGATCCGCGACGCCGATCACTTCGGCCAGGTCGCTCGACACGACGATGACCGTGCGGCCCGCTTCGGCGAGCCCATACAACAGTCCGTAAATCTCGCTGCGCGCGCCGACGTCGATACCGCGCGTGGGTTCATCCATCAGAAACACATCGATGTCTTCGGCGAGCCAGCGCGACAGAATCACCTTCTGCTGATTGCCGCCGGACAGTGTGCCGATCGGCGTCTCGCCGTTGCGCGTCTTGATCGCGAGCTTGCCGATGAACTCCTTGGCGGTCTGCGCTTCCTTGCGGCCGTTGAGCACGTGGAAGCGGCTGAAATGGCGGCGGCAACTGATGTTCAGGTTGTCCGATACCGACGCGATCGAGACGATGCCTTCCTGCTTGCGATCTTCCGGACACAGCGCGACGCCTGCGCGCACGGCGTCGCGCGGCGACGCGAAGCGCACGCGCTCGCCTTTTAGCGTGATCTCGCCGGCGGCCGGTTTGACCGCGCCGTAGATCAGCTTCATCAACTCGGAACGGCCTGCGCCGACGAGCCCGAAGAAGCCGACAATCTCGCCCTTGCGCGCCACGAACGAAGCCGGTTCGCGCAAGCCGGATCCCATCAGGCCTTTGACGTCGAGCTGCACATCGCCGAGTTCGCGCGAACGATAGCCGTACACGTCGGCGATCGAGCGGCCCACCATGCAGCTGATCAGCCGATCGCGATCGAGTCCTTCGCCGGCTTCGAACGTGTCGATGCGGCGGCCGTCGCGAAACACCGTTACGCGGTCGCACAGCTCGTACACTTCGTCCATCCGGTGCGTGACGTAGATGATCGCGCGGCCTTCAGCCTTCAACGCGCGGATGATCCGGAACAGTTGCGTGGTCTCGCGCGACGACAGCGAACTGGTCGGTTCGTCAAAGGCAATCACACGCGCGTCGCGCATCAGCGCCTTGCCGATCTCGATCATCTGCCGCTGGCCGATCGACAGATTCTTCACCTGCTGCGACGGATCGATCTTCTCGCCGAGCCGTTCCAGCTCACGCACGGCACGCGCGACCAGTGACTTTTCGTCCAGTACACCGAATCGATTGGGCAAGGCGCCGAGCATCAGGTTTTCCGCCACGGTCAGCTCCGGCACCAGATGCAGCTCCTGATAGATGATCGCGACACCCGCCGCGATGGCCGCCTTCGTCGTGGTGAACTGCTGGACGACGCCGCCAAGCGACAGGGTGCCCGCTGCGGGCTGGTTCACGCCGGACAGCACCTTCAGCAGCGTCGATTTGCCGGCGCCGTTTTCGCCCATCAAGCCATGCACTTCGCCGCGCCACACTTTGAGCGACACCTGGTCGAGCGCGAGCACGCCGGGAAAGCGCACGGTGATGCCGTCGAGTTGCAGATACGGCTCGGCGGCGGCGGATGCAGGCGAGGGCGCTTGCGCCGACAGCGCCGCTGCGTCGCTGTGGGACTCGGTGGGTAAGGACGTCATCGAAAAACCTCAAACGGGTGGACAACTGCGCGGGCCGATCTCGCGTGAGCGAGATGCGGCCCGCAAAAACATGCGGACTCGAATCGCGCTTAAATGCCGAGTTCTTTACGCACGTCCTGCCAGTTGCTGCGCACCATCAGCTTGCCGGTGGTTTGCGTGTCGGCCGGTGGCTGCTTGCCGTCCTTGATCCACTCGATGAGGTTCTCCGTGCTCTCCTTGCCGTGGTTGGTCGAGCTCACGGCGATCGTGCCGTAGAAGCCGGTCGGTTCCTTCTTCTGGAATTCGGCAAAGGCTTCGCCCGCGCCGTTGATGCCGACGCCGATCACATCCACCGCCGGAATATGCAGCTGCTCGGTCGCGCGTACGCCGCCCAGCACGCTTTCCTCGTTGAGCGCGAAGATCACCCACTTCTTGATGTTCGGATGCTGCGCAAGCACCGGCGACGACGCGTTGAAACCGCCTTCGTCATCGGTCGTCTTTTGCGGCGCGTCGTAGATGTTTTCCTTCTTGAAGCCGCCGGCCAACAGCGATTGCGTCGCGCCGTCGGTGCGCAGTTTCGCGGTCGGCAGTTCGTAGTTCGTGATGCGCAGCGCGCCGACTTCTTCGGGCTTCCAGCCGCGGCGCTTCATTTCATCGGTGATCGCCTGGCCGACCTGATTGCCGATCTTGAACGCCGACATGCCCAGATGCGGCACGTTCGCCAGCGGCTTGCCGGTGGAGTCGACCAGTTGATCGTCGACGGTGACGAACTTCATGTTGTAGCGCTTCGCACGCGCCTGAATCGCCGGTCCGAGCCGCACGTCGGGTGCGCAGATCACGAAGCCCTTGGCGCCTTGTGCGCCGAGGTTGTCGATCGCGGCCAACACTTTTTCGCCGTCCGGCGTGCCGATGTTGACGACCGAGAAGCCGTCCTTCTGACCGAGTGCGGTCGCGGCTTTCTGTTCGTTGATGAACCACGCCTGCTCCGGCATCTTCACGAGGAAGCCGACTTTGAGCGGCTGGTCCGCATGCGCGGACAGTTGCGCGGCAAACGGCGCGGCGAGGGCGGCGGCGGCCATCGCGGTGAGGGTCAAACGGCGAAGCTTGCTGGTCATGCCTGTCTCCTGAGGTTGAAAAGCTGCATTGATGTCGTTGGTTTGCAGCGGGGCAACGCGCGGCTGCGTCAGCCGGGGCGCGAATGAAGGTTGGGCGGCGCGGCGCATCGCGCTGCTGCGCGATGAGCGGCACGGTGCGCGGCGAAACACGTGACACGCATCGCGATCAACCCGCCACGTAGGCCGTTTTCACGGCCGTCCAGAAGGCTGCGTCGGTCGTGCCGTAGGCGGACGCCTTGCGGCCGCCGCCGGACGCCATTGATGTAATGGCGAAACGGGCTGGCAACGAGCGGGACGAGCGGATCGCGGTTCATCGACGGAAGGGCGCCACAAAGGGAAGCGTGGAAAGTCCACGAATGGTATGAGGCACCCCAATAACTTTCCAATCCCTTTTTAAGCCATCCCGATATCAGTTTCGGTATGGCATGATGGAGCCCTGAGTGGCCAAACCGCACGGCAACGCGGCTTCAGGCCGCTCACCGAAAAACAAGGTTGGGAGACAAGCGATGACGCGTAGCTACTCGAACTGGTTCGTCCGTGCGCGGCTCAAGACGCGCCAGTTACTGCTGCTCGCGGCGATGGAGGAGGAGGGCAACGTCCGGCGGGCCGCCGACGTGCTCGGCATGACGCAGCCCGCCGCGTCGCGTCTGCTGAAAGAGTTGGAGGACATGCTGGAGGTCAGCTTGTTCGACCGGACGCCGCACGGCATGCACGCCACGCTGTACGGGGAGGTGATGATCCGGCATGCGCGCATGGTGCTGTCGAATCTGAGCCACGCGCACGACGAAATCTCGGCGTTGCGCTCGGGCCTCGCGGGCCAGGTGCGCATCGGCGTGATCGCCGCAGCCGCCGCGACGATGGTGCCGCGTGCGATTGCCAGCGTGAAGGAACGTTATCCACAGTTGCAGATCTGGGCAGAGGTGGAAACCTCCGACGTGATGCTGCCGCGGCTCGCCGAAGGCGAACTCGACATCATGATCGGCCGGGTGCTGGAGCGGCAGAACCAGCTCAAAGCCGAAGTCCGCTACGAGCCGCTCGCCGACGAACCGCTCTGCGTGGTCGCGCGGCCCGGCCATCCTCTCGAAAATGAAACCGGTTTGACGCTGCGCGGGATCGTCAATGCGAGCTGGGTTTTGCATCCGCCGGGCAGCGTGCTGCGCCATCGCTTCGATCTGATGTTTTCGCAAATCGGGCTGAATCCACCGCAAAACGTGGTCAATACCAACAATTTTCTGGCGATTTCGAGCTTGCTGCTCCAAAGCGACATGTTGGCGGTTTTACCCGACGATGTGGCGCGTCAATACCAACAGTACGGCGTTCTGAAGCGCGTCCCGATCGATTTGCCGTGCCGGATGGATACATTCGGTATCATCACGCGCCAGTCGCATCTGCTTTCACCGGCGGCCGTCGTGGTGCTCGACGCCTTGCGGGAAGCTGCCGGCGAGGTCTACGGCGCGGCTTTCGAGCCGGCAGTGGCGCGATAAATGCGTCTCCCGTTGGCATAGCCGCCGGCTGACGGCGCGGGAGAAATGCGATGTACAACAAGCACGGAAAACGGCAACGCGCCGTCGACGATTCTTTTTCTGTTCGCTCCGCTGGAGCGAGCGCCTGGTTTAGCAACGGCATGGCTCTCAAATCGACGATTTACAAGGCGGAACTGCAGATCGCCAACATGGACCGGCACTACTACGCCGACCATTCGCTGACGATCGCCCGCCATCCCTCGGAAACCGACGAACGGATGATGGTCCGCGTCGCGGCGTTCGCGCTGTTCGCGCAGGAACGCCTCGAATTCTGCAAAGGTTTGTCGGATGTGGACGAACCGGATCTGTGGCAGAAGGATCTCACCGGCGCGGTCGAAACCTGGATCGAGGTCGGCCAGCCGGACGAACGGCGCATCGCCAAGGCGAGCGGCCGCTCGAACGAAGTGATCGTGATCGCCTACGGCGGCCGCACGTCGGACATCTGGTGGCAAGGCGTGCGCAACAAGGTGGAACGCATGCGCAACGTGACGGTGTGGACGCTCGGCGAAGACGTCGCGGCGGCGCTCGGCTCGCTCGCCGAACGCACGATGCGCCTGCAATGCACGGTGCAGGACGGCGAAGCCTGGCTCGGCAGCGCCGAAGCCGATGCGGTGAAAATCGAGTGGACGGTGCTGAAAGCGCCCGCCAACGCCTGACGCTTTTTTGACGCTTACTTGACGCAGAGTTCGCGATTAGCTCGACGCTAACGCTTGGCGTCTAAAGCGAAGTGACTCGCGCCGCTTCCGGCGGCCCCTTGAGCTCGACCATATTGCCCTCCGGATCGAACAGATACAGCGACTGCCCAAAACCGTCCGCGCCGTAGCGCAACGCCTGTTCGCCCAGCCGCGCGCCGTGCCCGGCCAGATGCGTCTTGAGCGCGTCGGCGTCGAACGATTCGACGCGCAAACACAGGTGATCCATGTTCCGCCCCGTGCCCGGCACGCCGTTTTCGGCATGGTCGAGCTTCGCGCCGACCTGCAACAGGTCGATCAGCGAGCGCCCCGCGCGCAATTGCGTCAGGCCCAGATCGCGCTGCTCCTTTTCGACGCTGCACCCGAGCACGTCGCAATAAAAGCGCGCCATGGCCTCGACGTTTGTCGCCCGGATGACGACGTGATCAATTTCGCGAATGTGGATTTTCATGTCGAACGCCCCTTGGCTGGTTCGCAGAACGGATGATTAGCCAGTGTAGGAGAAAAGGCGGCGCTGCGAGTGCGGGCCGTGAAACCACCAGAAAGGGCTGGATCAGGAATAGATAGGCGAAAAAAAGCCCGCTCTATGTGGAGCGGGCTGAATCCATATCAGGAGGAGACATGGAGGAGACAGGTACTAATATACACATCGGGTTGATGCGACGCAATAACTTTTTAAGGGAAAACCCGATATCAGGCCAAATTGTCGCAGTTTGTGGCAAAACGACTGCCTGGCGGCGGTTTCCACCCCTACGAACAAGCGCAATGACAGAGCAAGAACCGGGGCGTAGGGTGTGGGCATACGGCCTAAATTGGTGAACATCGACATCGCCCGCCTATCGGGACCCATCATGAACCGCAATACCGATCCTGACGACATCAGCACCGCCCCAGAGACCGTCAACTGGACTTCCGACGACGAACGCTGGGCCGCCGTCACGCGCCGCGAGCCGCGGGCCGACGGCGCATTCTTCTACGCGGTCAAAACGACCGGCGTGTTCTGCCGCCCGTCGTGCGCATCGCGCCAGCCGCGTCGCGAGAACGTCGCATTCTTCACCGACGCCGCCGCCGCGCGCGCCGCGGGCTTTCGCGATTGCAAGCGATGCCAGCCCGGCGGCCTGCCGCGCGAGCTGGAGATCGTGAACCGTGCATGCGCCGCGCTGGACGCCGACCCGCAACAGCGCCTCACGCTCGCGCAATTGAGCGACGCGGTGCACGTGAGCCCGTTTCACCTTCAGCGTCTGTTCAAGCGCGTCGTCGGCGTGTCGCCGCGGCAATATCAGGCCGCGCAGCGGGGTGCCGCATTGCGCGATGCGCTGCAGAGCGGGGCGGACGTCACGCGCGCCACGCTCGATGCCGGCTTCGGCTCGCCCTCGCGGATGTACGACAGTGCGCCGGCCGAACTGGGCATGGCGCCGTCCGCGTACCGCCGCAAGGGCGCGGGGCTGGTCGTGCGCTATGCCAGCGCGCCGACCTCGCTTGGCTTCGTGCTGGTCGCGGCCACGGACAAAGGCATCTGCAAGATCGGTTTCGGCGACGACGACGCCTTGCTGATCGACGAATTGCGCGGCGAGTTTGCCAATGCGGAGCTGTTGGAAGATTCCCAACAACTCGCCCCGTTCATCGCACAGATCGACGCCTATCTGCGCGGCACCCGTCAGGACTTCGACCTGCCCCTGGACATCGCCGCGACCGCGTTCCGGCAGCGCGTGTGGGACGCGCTGCGGCGCATTCCCTACGGCGAGACGCGCAGCTATTCGCAGATCGCCGAAGCCGTCGGCTCGCCGCGCGCGGTGCGCGCGGTGGCGACCGCCTGCGCGACGAATCCGGTGGCGCTGGCGATTCCTTGCCATCGGGTCGTACAAAAGGGCGGGGCATTGGCCGGATATCGCTGGGGGCTGCCGCGCAAGGCCGCACTGCTCGATAACGAGGCGCAGCATGCCGGCCATGCTTCGCTCGACCAACCCGCCCGCAAAAAAATGGCCTTTGCCGGCACCGACTCAAACTCAGCAACCGCTGCCAAACTGGACCATGCCGCGTGAGCACGCTTGACGATGTCGCAACCCTCGAATTGCCGTTCAAACCACCCTTCGACTGGCCGCGCCTGCTGCGCTTTTTCGGCGGACGCGCGACGCCCGGCGTCGAAGCGGTGGAAGACGGCGCGTACCGCCGCGCGATCGATTGGGCCGGCGCCAGTGGCACGCTAAGCGTGCGCCCGCACCCGCGCAAACGCTGCATTGTCGCGAGTATCGAAGGACCGGTAAGCCGGCACGCGGACGCGCTCGCCGTGCCGATTGCGAAGATGTTCGACGTGCACGCCGATCCGAAAAAGATCGGCGCCGAACTCGCCGCGGACCCGTGGCTTGCACCGCTCGTCGAAGCCGCACCCGGCCTGCGCGTGCCGGGTGCATGGTCGGGCTTCGAGCTGGTGGTGCGCGCGATCGTCGGCCAGCAGGTCAGCGTGAAGGCGGCGACCACCATCATCGGACGGGTGGTGCAGCGCGCCGGCGAACGCATCGACGGGCATCCGCATGAGAACACCGCATGGCGCTTTCCGACACCCGCCGCGCTGGCCGCGGTCGACCTCGCGCAGATCGGCATGCCGGGCAAACGCGTAGCGGCGTTGCAGGGCTTCGCGCATGCGGTCGCGACCGGCGACGTGCCGCTCGACAGCAGCGTCGTCGACGCAACCAGCCTGCGCGCGGCGTTGCTTGCGCTGCCCGGCATCGGCCCCTGGACCGTCGAGTATGTCGCGATGCGTGCATGGCGCGACGCCGACGCGTGGCCCGCATGGGACCTCGTGCTGATGCAGTCGATCTGCGCGCGCGATCCCTCGCTCGTGCGGCCCACCCAGCAACGCACGCGCACCGACGCGTGGCGGCCTTGGCGCGCGTATGCGGCCATGCATCTGTGGAACGAGGTGGCGGACCGCGCTGGCGCCGCGCGCGGCGGCTGAGGTCGCGCGTGGGTCGGGAAGACGCGGATCGGGTACCAGCCGCGTAACGGGTAGAGGGTAGAGGGGCGGAGCGACGCACCGCATGGCAGACGGATTCGTCCTGAAAACAGGCGGGATCGGCGGCTCGGATAGCCCGCCGAAGCGGCCTCAAGCAGCCGCCGTGGCGAGATGTTAAAGTGCCCGCTACTGAAAATCCCGCCGAACGTTGTCAACCGCGCAGTGCTGCTCGCGAGCAGCGAGGCGGCACATGGCGGCCGACAACGCCCGACTCGCATCAATGCCAAACACGACACCTCCCCGCACGACCGACGCGTTCCTGCACCGCCTGTCCGTGCTGACTTCAGGGCCGCAGCGCGACGCGCTGACGCGCGGCCTGCGCGGCATCGAAAGGGAAAGCCTGCGCGTCACGCACGACGGCCAGCTCGCGTTGACCCCGCATCCGCGCGCGCTCGGTTCGGCGCTCACGCATCCGTCGCTGACCACCGACTATTCCGAAGCGCTGCTGGAACTGATCACGCCAGCTGAGCACGACGTCGCGGTCACGCTCGAGAAGCTCGACACGCTGCATCGCTTTGTCTACGCGGAACTCGGCGACGAGATCCTGTGGAACAACTCGATGCCCGGCCTGCTGCCCGACACCGACGACGGCATTCCGATCGCGCATTACGGCACCTCGAACATCGGCAAACTGAAGTACGTGTACCGCATTGGGCTCGCGCTGCGCTACGGCCGCACGATGCAGTGCATCGCAGGCATCCACTACAACTATTCGCTGAACGAAGAAGTGTGGCGGCGGCTGCATGCCGACCAGCAATCCACCGCGAACGCCGTCGATTTCCAGTCGGAACGTTACCTCGCACTAATCCGAAATTTCCGTCGTACGAACTGGCTGCTGATGTATCTGTTCGGCGCGTCGCCGGCGCTGGATCGCCGTTTTCTCCGCGATCGCAAACACACGCTGGAAACCTTCGACGCCGACACGCTGTACCGTCCGTACGCGACCAGCCTGCGCATGAGCGACCTCGGCTATTCGAACACCACGGCGCAAGCCGCGCTGCATGCCGACTACGACACGCTGCCGGGCTATCTCGACGCGCTCGCGAAGGCCGTGAGCCAACCGTATCCGGCCTATGAGCAGATCGGCACGCAACGCGACGGCGAGTGGGTGCAGATCAACACCAACGTGCTGCAGATCGAAAACGAGTTCTACTCGACAATTCGTCCAAAGCGCGTCACATATCCGGGCGAGCGTCCGCTGCATGCGCTGGCCGCACGTGGCGTGCAATACGTCGAAGTGCGCTGCATGGATATCGATCCGTTCGAGCCGAGCGGGATCTCGCTGGAGACGTCGCGCTTTCTCGACGCCTACCTGCTGGTCTGCGCGCTCGACGACAGCGCGCTGCTGCCGCCGGACGCCTGCGCCGAAGCGAATCAGAATTTTGGTCGCGTGACGATGGAAGGCCGCAAGCCCAGCCTCGAACTGACGCGCGACGGGCAGCCGGTCGCGATGCTGGACTGGGCCAATGAACTGATGAGCAAGATCGACGCGACAGCAGCGGCACTCGACGCGTTGCGGGGCAGCGATGAGCATGCGCGCGCGGTGGCGGTTCAACGCGCGAAGCTCGCGGATGTATCGCTGACGCCGTCGGCGCGCGTGCTGCAAACGATGCGCGACAAGCAGCAGAGCTTCCTTGCGTTCGGCCTCGAGCAAAGCGACGCGCACGCCGCGTATTTCCGTTCGCGTCCGCTGGATGCCGCGCAGATTCAGGCGTTCGCCGAACTCGCCACGCAGTCGCTGGCTGAGCAGGCGAAACTCGAACGCGAAGAAGTCGGCTCGTTCGACGCATTCGTCGCGGCTTATCGCGCATACACGTTGAATCGCTTTAGCGTCTGAACAGCGCGCACAGTGATGTGACGAAGAAAGCGGCCCGCGTGGCCGCTTTTTTCTTATGCGCAGGTAACGTCGACGTAGCGCGTTGCTGAACCGCGAACACGATCGGCAAATTCTCCGCGCGTTCTGACGATTCTCTGATCCAGATGAAACACCGCACCGACGCCGCGGTCCAAACTGACATGACACGCTCCAGAACAGGAGGTATCAACGTGATGAACAAAGGTCTGTTGGCGGCGCTGTGTTTAGGTTTAGCCGCGACGGGGTGTTCGACGCAAGGGCAGGTCGATCCGGACGTCATGCAGATCGCGACAACGCCGTTGACGTGCTCGAACAAGCCCGAATGCGACGTGTGGTGGCAACGAGCGCAAACATGGGTGTCGAGCCATTCGACATACAAGATTGAAGCCGCGACCGACACGCTGATCCAGACCGCCGGCCCGGATGGCGGCAAGCGCGCGCTGGCGTTTCAGATCACGCGCACCGCGAACCCCGACGGCACAGCGACCATTGGCTTTGCCGCGCATTGCGACGACGCGCTGGGCTGCAAGCCGAACCCTTGGCAGGCGGGCGCCGACTTCAAGCAATACGTGCGAGGCAATCCAACCAACGCTCCGCAAAGTGGCGTGAAACCATCGCAATCCGCGCCCACGGCAACGCATCCTGATGCTGCGCAGGGACAATCGATCCCGGCAACGAACGGCGAAGCAATGACGCAGTAGCAGACGGAGACGCGCGTGGAGATGCAAAGCGATTGCATCGACGCGTCTCCGCTCGCAGCCTAACGATCGATCTCAGAGATCAACCTCAATGCCCTAACGAAGGCCCAGCACCTTTGCGCGGCTTGGTAATCCAGACCAATACCGCAAGGACCAGAAACGCTGCGCAAGAAATGCGGAAGAAATCGTTGGTAGCCATCATATAGGCTTGAGAGGTGACCACCTGATTCAACTGTGCGGTCACGCCATCGCCGGACAGGCCGATCCCCGCCAGCGCGTTGGTATAGGCATTGGTGTTCGACGAATACACGTTCACCGAATCGGTCAGCATCGCGTGATGGTAGATCGTGTCGTTCTCCCAGAACGTCGTGCTGATCGCCGTGCCGATCGCCCCTGATAACGTGCGGAAGAAGTTGGACAAACCGGATGCACTGGCGAGCCGATCGTCCGGCACGCTCGACAGCGTGATGGTGGTCATCGGCACGAAGAAACAGGCCACGCCGATACCTTGCACGAGGCGCGGCCAGATCACGTGGTTGAACGGCACGTCGAGCGTAAACGTCGAGTTCCAGAACGACACGAACGCGAACACGATGAACGCAAAGCTCGCCACCATGCGCAGGTTCAGCCGGTGCATGTTCTTGCCGATCAGCGGCGACAGGAACAGCGCGAGCAGGCCGACCGGCGCGGTCGCCAGACCGGCTAGCCCGGCGGTGTAGCCCATCACGGTTTGCAGCCACAGCGGGAAGATCACCACCGACCCGAAGAAGGCCATGAACCCGAACGAAATGATCAGCACGCCGAGCGCGAAGTTGCGGTCCTTGAACAGCGAGAGATCGACGACGGGCTCTTTCTCCGTCATCTCCCACACCAGCAGGAAGGCGATCGACACCACCGCGATCACCGCCAGCGACACGATGAACGTCGAGTTGAACCAGTCGCGGTCCTTGCCGAGGTCGAGCATCATCTGCAGACACGACACGCCGATCACGAGCAGCGCGAGGCCGACGGCATCGATGCGTTGCCGGGTGGTCTTCGTCTCACGGCCACGCAGCAGCAGGTACGCGCACACCGCCGAGAACAGCCCGATCGGCACGTTGATATAGAAGATCCACGGCCACGTGAAGTTGTCGGTGATGTAGCCGCCCATCACGGGTCCGAAGATCGGCGCGCAAATCACGGTCATCGCCCAGAGGCCCAGCGCGAGCCCGCGCTTCTCCGTCGGATAGGAGCGCATCAGGATGGTCTGCGAGAGCGGGACCATCGGCCCGGAGACCAGCCCTTGCACGAGCCGGAATGCGATCAGCGATTCGAAGTTGTGCGCGAAGCCGCACAGCGCCGACGCTAGCGTGAAGAGCAGCACGGACAGCGTGAACAGGCGCACTTCGCCGACGCGCCGCGCGAGCCAGCCTGTCAGCGGCACGGCGATCGCCGAAGCAACCGAATACGACGAGATGACCCAGGTACCCTGGCTGGTCGCCACGCCGAGACTGCCGGAAATGGTCGGCACCGCGACGTTCGCAATCGAGGTGTCGAGCACTTCCATGAAAGTGCCGAGCGCGAGACCGACGGTAAGCAGGGCCAGCGCACCGCCTTTGAGCGGCGCGGGTTCGGCGGCGGGCAAGGCAGCGGCAGGAGCCGTGGCGTCCATATGTTCTTCTCCTCAGCCGGGAAAGCTTGTCACGGCAGCTTTATCACGCCCAGCAAACGGCGTGCTTACATGCCGGATCATCCTCTGCCCCGACAGATATCTGAAAGCAATGGCGCTTTCGAAAGCGCCTCCTGGTTACTGGCCGCCGTGTTCCGGTGGCGACTCTTCGGGTGATTCTCCCTGCGATCCCGCTTGCGGCCCCAACCCGCAACCCACGCTGGTTCCACCGTCCAGACCGTTCGCAATGAAGCGGCCGAGCAGGTCAATCAGCGTCGCATGCTCGTCGGCGGAAAAGCCGCGCAATTGCTCGTTCAGCACTGCCGCGCCCAGACTGGGCAATTGCCGCGCAGCTTGATGGCCTTGCGACGTCAACTCCAGCTTCACCATCCGGCGGTCGGCGTCACTGCGCGTGCGCACCACAAAGCCTTTCTTTTCAAGGCGATCGAGCAGGCGCGTCATCGATCCGCTGTCGTAGGACATCGCGCGCGACAGTTCGAACGGCGTGCTCGCGCGCCGCGACGACAACATCAGGATTACGCCGATCTGCTGCGCGGTCAGCCCCAGCGGCTTGACCGCGCGGTCTGTCCGCTCGACCAGCACATTCCGCGCTTTCGTCAGGTAGTAGCCGAGACTCGATGTGAGTTGAATCTCGTCTGCTTTGTAGGGGCCATCAGTCATTGTGTTTCCGGGACATCGACAAGCAGAACGGAGTTTAGCTGCCTAAGCAGGGAAGTCAAATCGCATTGCGCGTCCGCGAGCAAGCAGAAAAACAACACGGACGTTGTCCGCGGGGCAAAGTATCTTGAAATTTCATTGCATGGTCAATATTATTTCAGGCAACGAGTTACGCGCGACCCGCGCCACCCGAGACCATGTTCTGACCGATTGTCCGCACGCCACGAGCGATGTGCGAAAAGGATTCCCCCCATGCTGTACCTCAAAAACACGCTTGGCGGCCTGAGCCGCTCCCTGACCGATTCCGCGTTGAATAGCTTCCAAGGGCCGCATCGCTGGTGGAAACTGGCGTTGTTCGCCGGGCTGTTCGTGCTGCCCGGCGGATCGGTGGGCGTTGCGCTATTGGCGTGGGTCGAGCATCGGCGGGGAGGCAAGGGCAGCAAGAGCGGCAAGGCGGCAGGCGTGGAACTGCCCGCTGCGCCGGTCCAGACAGAAAGCGTCACGGCGACGGCGGCCAGTGCAGCGAGTTCAACTGACGCGTGCCAGGCGCGCGGCGATGCACCGTGCCGGGCGGCGGCTGGCAAACTGGCCCGGCAAACTACATCGACGGAATCGCGCGTTTAACGGCCTCGCGGTGTGACGTCGACCCCGCCCGGTAACAGCACGTAACCTTCGCGACACCCTCAGTAACACACCTGCGCGCATCCTCGCATTACCCTTTCAGTTTCCCGCGCTCAAGCGGGCTCATACGCTAACATTCCGGCAGACCAAGATCTCGCCCGGCCGACGGGTCCGGCATCGGCCGCATCGCGGCGTCCAGAAGGAATTCACTGCATGCAGTCCGATCGAATCTCGCGCGCGCGGCCGCTGATGCCTCGCGTCCTGACCATCGCGGTAACAGCGGCTCTCGCCACGCTGCTGGCCGCTTGCGTCGTCGGCCCCGACTACAAGCGGCCAGCCACCGAGATCCCCGCCTCGTTCAAGGAAGCCGCCCCTGGCTGGAAAGTCGCCGAACCGGCCGATCAGCAAGATCGCGGCGCCTGGTGGACCATTTACGAAGACCCGCAACTCAACGCGCTCGAAGACAAGCTGAACGCCGCGAACCAGACCATCGCCCAATTCGCCGCCAACTACCGGCAGGCGCGCGCGCTGGTCGGCGAGGCGCGGGCCGCGTATTTCCCGACCATCGACGCCTCGGCGGGCGCGACGCGCTCCGGCAATGGCAGCCAGACCGGCGGCAACGCGACCACCGCGACGAGCCGTGCCGGCATCAGCAACAGTTTCAACGTGCAACTCAACGCAAGCTGGGAGCCGGATCTGTGGGGTTCGGTCACCCGCTCGGTCAACGCGCAGAAAGCCGGCCAGCAGGGCGCGGCTGCCGATCTGGCCAACGCGCGGCTCTCCGCCCAGGCCACGCTCGCGCAGACCTACTTCTTGCTGCGCGCACTCGACTCCACCCAGAGACTGCTCGACGACACGGTCGCGGCTTATCAACGTTCGCTGCAACTCACGCAAAACCAGTACGCAGCGGGTGTCGCCGCGCGCTCGGACGTGATCCAGGCGCAAACGCAGTTGCAATCGGCGCAGGCGGCCGCGATCGACAACGGCATCCAGCGCGCCCAGGACGAACACGCGATCGCCGTGCTGATCGGCGTGCCGGCCTCGGTCTTCTCGCTGCCGCCGATGCCGCTCACCGCCACGCCGCCCGCCGTGCCCGCGCAAATGCCGTCCGCGCTGCTCGAACGGCGTCCGGACATCGCGTCGGCGGAACGCAAGGCCGCGGCGGCGAACGAGCAGATCGGCGTGGCGATCGCCGCGTTCTTCCCGTCGCTGACGCTGTCGGCCACCGGTGGCTTCGAAAATTCGGTGTTCTCACAATTGCTGACCTTGCCGTCGCGCTTCTGGACACTCGGCCCGCAACTCGCGGGCACGCTGTTCGACGCCGGTCTGCGCAAAGCTCAGACCGAAGCCGCCCGCGCCACGTACGACGCGGACGTCGCGGCTTACCGCCAAACGGTGCTGACCGCGTTCCAGGACGTCGAGGACAACCTCGCGTCGCAGCGTATTCTCGAACAGGAGATCGTCGTGCAACGGCAAGCGGTCGAATCGGCTCGTCAGGCGCTCGCCATCGTCACGAACGAATACAAGGCGGGCACGGTCGGCTTCGTCAACGTGCTGACCGCGCAGACCACGGCGTTCATCGCGGAGCAGAAGCTCGAGAGCATTGCGGGGCAACGGATGGTGTCGTCGGTGGGTCTCGTGAAGGCGCTGGGCGGCGGCTGGGACGTGTCGCAGATGAATCGCGAAACGGGCGACGTGGCTGCGCCGGCGCCGCTGCCGGCAGCGTCGGCGGTGCCGGTCGCGCAAGGTGGCGGCGCCCCGCAGCAGACTCAGAGCAAATAAGCGCCGCGCGACTCGTCGACGCAAAGCTAAAGAGGCATGGCCGCGAAATGCGGCCATGCCTCTTCTTTATCGCACCAACGCATACCGACCTACGCCACCGCGTCGGCCCTTCGCGTCGTTAGTGCGCGAACGTCAACGTCACCGTATCCGGTCCGCTTGGCCGGCCCAGCAGATTCAGCAAGCCCGCGAGATTGTCGCGCGCCTCGGGCGCGGCGCTGGCCGTGCCCTGAAACGACGTCGACGCGGCCGATACCGTGCCGTTGCCGGTCAGCATCAGCGGGCCCTTGAGGGTCGTCAGATCGAGCGTGGACGACGCGCCCTGCGCCTGAAACGTCACCCGGTACGAGCCGAGCGGCTTGACCAGCGAAATCCGCGAACTGACGTCGTTCAGGGTCACGGTCAGTTGTCCGAACGCTTCCCGGTTGAAGCTGCGCCAGTCGGACCACGAGAGCTGCACATTGCCCTGCAGATCGAGCGTATTGAAGGGCGCGCCCAGCCCGCTTAGCAGCGAAGCCGGCACGGCGATCGTGCCGGGCGTGACAGTCGCGCTGCGCGGCGTGGCATCGACCGTGATCGGGTCGGGCATCGCCTCGCTGTGCCGCATGATCATGCGCACACGGCCGGTGAACAGCGGCCAGAACGCCGTGCGCCATTCGATCCGTCCAGGCAGCAGCGTCGCCGCGCTCATATCGGAGCCGGCGGCCAGCATCAGCGTGGCCGAGCCGTGCCAGAGCGAGCCGGCCGGGTCAACCAGATTGACGTGGCCATGCGTTTGCCGCGCGAACTGCGGTGTGATCCACGCGGCCGGCAACAACGCGAGCATCACAACCGCGGCGGACAACGCCGCGACCACCAGCCAGGGCAGCGCGGCGCGCAGGCGCCGCATCCAGTAACTCATGCGAAACCCCGTGACGACGCGCTCATTTCGCGGTCGCCGGCTGCAGCGACGCCGTCAGATCCACCTGGCCGTCGTCCTTGAGCGCGGTGACATGCGCCTCGGCGATCTGCACCTTGAACTGCCTGCGCGCATCGTCGACCCAGG